>DATJRP010000036.1:0-3760 GCA_035504555.1 Rhizomicrobium sp.
CATGTCGTCATCCGTCAGATGCACGGACAGCGCGCCAATGTTCTCTTCAAACCGCTCAAGTCTTCGGGTGCCGAACAGCGGCACAATCCACGATTTTTGAGCAAGAAGCCACGCAAGCGCGACCTGCGCCGGGGTTGCTCCGTGTCGTTTGCCGATTTTGCGCAGAAGACTGACGAGACGTTGATTGGCTTCGCGAGCCTCGGGCGCAAAGCGGGGGATCGTGCCCCGGATATCACGTTCATTGAACGTCGTGCCGGCGTCGATCGTGCCGGTGAGAAAGCCCTTGCCGAGCGGGCTGAACGGAACCATGCCGATGCCAAGCTCCTCAAGCGTGGGAATGATCTCGTCTTCGGGCTGTCGCGTCCACAGCGAGTATTCTCTCTGCAGCGCCGCCACAGGCTGCACGGTATGTGCTCGGCGGATGGATTTCGCGCCGGCTTCCGACAGGCCGAAGAAACGAACCTTGCCCTGCTGGATGAGGTCTTTGACGACGCCCGCAACCTCTTCCATCGGCACGTCGGGATCAACGCGATGCTGGTAATAGAGGTCGATATAATCCGTGCCGAGCCGTTTAAGGCTGCCTTGAACCGCGCGGCGGATTTGCGCCGGCTTGCTGTTAACACCGCCCCGGTGTTGGCCTGTGTCCGGATCGATATCCCAGCCGAATTTGGTTGCGATCTTCACCTTGTCGCGCATGCCGCGAAACGCTTCGCCGACCATGATCTCATTGGTCCAGGGACCGTAGGTCTCGGCGGTGTCGAAGAAGTCCATGCCGAGATCGACAGCTTTTCGAAGCAACGCGATCATTTCAGCTCGGTCGGGAATATCGCGTGTTTTCCCATAACCCATCGCGCCGAGCGATAGAGCCGATACTTCGAGACCTTGGCCCAATTTGCGGTTGTCCATCATTTTCGCTCCGTACGGTTTGATGCGCTGTCGGAATCGCGCGGGGTGATCCGGACCGTCGCTGCGCGGGCGTGAGCGCCGATCATGGGGTTCAGGTAGGGACTGCCGCGATACTTGACCCTGTAGGCCTCGTCGATGCGTTGGTTCATATCTGCGTCGACAGGCTCGAACGCGACCTCTTTTGTCAGACCCCCGGCAAGGACGCGCCCTGCCTGCTGGCGCATGGCGGCCTGATACCAACGCGAGCTCTGTCCGTTGTAGGCGCGCACGTAGAGGTCACCGTCGACGGCGACCGACCAGATCCAGGTCGGGGTTCCATACGTGATCCCATCCGCCCGGAAGGGGGCGATGTGTAGATCGTTGGCTTCGGCGATCTTTTGCAGTTCGTCTTGTGCCCAAGCTGTCATTGAGGGGCCTCGTCAATGGTGGATCGCGCTCCGAGCAACCGCACCGCAATGAACGCTGCGCCAAAGACGGCCACGGCGCTCGCGAGGAACACGGAGCTCAGTCCTGTGCGGCTTGCGATCGCGCCCAGCACGGGACCGGAAACGCCGAGCGCAACGTCGAGGCACGCCGTGTAAGCGCCCATTGCGACGCCGCGGCTCTCGGGCGGCGCGCCGCGGACAGCTTCGACGCCGAGCGCGGGGAACACGAGTGCGTAACCGAAACCGGTCAGCGCCGCGCCGATTGTTGCCGCCAAGACACCGGCGGCAAGCCACATCAACGTCAAGCCTACGGTCTCAATCAGGATAAACCAGAGGGCGACGCGAGCACCGCCTAGCCGATCCGGCAGATGACCGAACGCTACTCGCGCGATGATGAGCGCAGATGCGTATGCGGAGAACGCCAGCCAGACGGGCGTCCAGCTATGCCCGGCAAAGAGAAGCGAGCTGAACGTGGCGATGGCGCCAAACCCGGCGCTGCCCAAGGCAGCGCCCAAACCGGGCAGTCGCGACGGAGAGAAGGCTCGGGCCGCTCTTATGCGCCGGCTTCTCCGGGCGCAGCGGCGCAATGACGGTCAGGCTGAGGAGAGGCGCCAGCGCGACGGCGCAGGAGACCGCGCCAAACCCACGCTTCGCGTAAAGCGCGGTTCCAAGCGGCGCGCCGACAGCAAGGGCCGCGAACATCGCCGTCCCCATCCATGCGATGACCTTTCCGGCATTGTGCGCGCCGGCGAGGGCAAGACCCCACGTCGTCGCCCCGGTAATGATGAAGCTCTCGGCGCCGCCGAGGACGGCGCGCCCCGCCAGCAAGACTCCAATCGAAATGCCAGGCGTGCTGAGGAAGCTCAGTGAAAAAAGGTACAGCAAGCCTGATGCCGCCGCGCCGACAAGACCCGCCGTCACCGCCCATTTCGGGCCTCGCGTGTCGGCGGCGCGCCCGGACCAAATCCGCGCGACCAGGGAAGCGGCGAACTGGCAGCCCGCCACGACGGCGACCATGACGGGACCGAAGCCCAGCCCATCATGAACATGAAGCGGCAGAACCGGAAGCGCGGCTCCAGTCACCAGAAAGCCGACCAGGACGGCGCTCATGAGGGGCGCAAGCGCGGCCACGATCGAGGGTGGCGACTTCGACACGACAGAGATTATTGCCATCTCGGCCGTCATCGCGGGGTGTAGCCAGGGCGCTTGTAGAGCTTGCCCGGACCGGCCAGGATGCCCGGCTTGTAGACCTTCTCCGTCCAGTCGGCGGGCGCGAACTCTTCGAGGCTGACGGATACAGACTCCTCGCCGTAGCCGGTGCTTTCCATGACGGCTTTGGTTACGGCGTCGGCGAGCTTCTGCTTCTGCTGTTCCGACCTGCCCGACCAGAGTTTGACGATGACGTGCGGCATGGCTCGATCCTCCGATCAGACGCGCAGCAAGGTCTTGATGGCGTGACGCTCGTCCATGGCCCGGTAGCCTTCCGCGACATCGGCAAGCGGCAGCGTCAGGTCGAACACCTTGCCGGGATTGATCCTTCGTTCGAGGACCAAATCTATCAGATGAGGAAGGAACCGCCGCACGGGAGCCGGCCCGCCCAGAAGGCCTCGCTGCGAGAAGAAGAGCTGTTGGCCGTCGAACTGGACGCCATGCGGGACGCCGACGTAGCCGATCATCGCGCCAGGCCGCGCGGACTGAAGCGCCTGCGTCATGGATTCCTGCGTGCCGACGCACTCGAGCACGGAGTCCGCTCCGACGCCGTTGGTCAGCGTCTTGACGTGGGCTATGCCTTGATCACCGCGCTCGGAGACGATATCGGTCGCGCCATATTCGCACGCGAGATCCTGTCGCTTCTTATGGCGGCTCATGGCGATGATCCTTCCGGCCCCCATCTGTTTGGATGCGAGTACGCCCATCAGGCCCACCGCGCCGTCGCCAACCACGACGACCGTCGACTCCGGATGAACGCGCGCCGCATCCGCCGCGTACCAGCCCGTCCCGAGCACGTCCGAAGCGGCCAGGAAGCTCGGGATAAGGTCGTCGGAGGGCGTCTCCGGCGTGGCGACCAATGTGCCGTCCGCGAGCGGGACCCGCGCCAATGGCGCTTGCGCGCCGGTCATGAATTCGCGCTGCTCGCACGATGACTGGAAGCCAAAGCGGCAATGCGGGCAGGTGTTGGCGGAAATGCAAAACGAGCCGACAACGAATTGGCCTGGACGCACGGTTTTAACCGCGCTGCCGACCTCCTCGACGATGCCGCAATATTCATGGCCCATGGCCATGGGCGTAAGACTTGTACTCCCGAGCTGGAGAGATGCGTCCGGGACTACGGCTTCGTCGCCATCAATCTCAACCCCGATCCCTCGGGCGGCTGGTGGACGAGCCCGCCGCTCACCGACAAGCACTGGTATCCGATCTACGAGAAGATG
>DATJRP010000037.1:0-7285 GCA_035504555.1 Rhizomicrobium sp.
CAAATGCGGGCCATGACAGGTGATGTTTGGTTGGTGGAGAAGAAGATACTCGGTTGATGCTTTCGACGGTTGAGCGCCGGTCAACTGGGTGGCCCGCAGTCGCGGGCCATGACACAGAAATAACAGTGCGGGAGGGCCAGCCAGGTCCGCTGACCGCAAAACCTCGAGGAGGAGGTTCTAGTCAATGGCGAAGAAAATAGTCGGTTACGTCAAATTGCAGGTGCCCGCCGGCGCGGCCAATCCGTCGCCGCCGATCGGCCCGGCGCTCGGCCAGCGCGGCCTCAACATCATGGAGTTCTGCAAGACCTTCAACGCGAAGACGCAGGATCAGGAAAAGGGCATGCCGATCCCGGTGACCATCACCGTGTTCTCGGACAAGTCCTTCACCTTCGAGATGAAGACGCCGCCGGCGTCTTACTTCCTGAAGAAGGCGGCGAAAGTGGACGGCGGCTCGAAAGCACCAGGCCGCGACTTCAAGGGCTCGGTGACGAAGGCGCAGGTGCGCCAGATCGCGGAAGCCAAGATGAAGGACTTGAACGCGAACGACGTCGAAGCGGCGATGCTGATGATCGAGGGCTCCGCGCGCTCGATGGGCATCCAGGTCAAGGGGTAAGGCCGATGACGAAGATTTCGAAGCGCTTCAAGAAAGCCAATGACGGCGTCGACCGCGACAAGATCTACGAGGTCGAAGAAGCCGTGAAGCTCGTGAAGTCGCGCGCGACCGCGAAATTCGACGAGACGATCGAAATCGCGATCAATCTGGGCGTCGATCCGCGTCACGCCGATCAGATGGTGCGTGGCGTGGTCACCCTGCCGAACGGCACGGGCCGCAATCAGCGCGTGGCCGTGTTCGCGAAGGGCGCGAAGGCCGAAGAGGCGAAAGCCGCCGGTGCCGACATCGTCGGCGCCGAGGACCTGGCCGAGAAGGTGCAGAAGGGCGAAATCGATTTCGACCGCTGCATCGCCACGCCGGACATGATGGGCGTCGTCGGCCGTCTGGGCAAGGTCTTGGGTCCGCGTGGCCTAATGCCGAACCCGAAGGTCGGCACGGTGACGATGGATGTCGCCGGCGCGGTGAAGGCCGCCAAGGGCGGCGCGGTCGAATTCCGCGTCGAGAAGGCGGGCATCGTGCAGGCAGGCGTCGGCAAGGCCAGCTTCGGCGAGGAAGCCCTCGTGCAGAACGTGCGCACTTTCGTCGACAGCGTCGTCAAGGCGAAGCCGCAAGGCGCGAAAGGCACTTATCTGAAGAAGATTTCACTGAGCTCGACGATGGGGCCCGGCGTGAAGATCGGGCCCGGCAGCGTCGGCGTTGCAGCGGGAGTTTGAGTCATGTCCCCGCGAAAGCGGGGATCGAGTCTCCCGCGCAAGCGGGAAGTCCGGCGGACGATCGCCGGAACCTGTCCGAGACTGCGGGTGTCCTCCGATTTAATCGGAGGACTTAATCATCGCCCGCAATAGACAGGGACCAGAACCGTTTCGCTTCCCTCTGTATACGGAGAAAGCAAGGCGGGTTTGAGCCCTGGGGCAGGACGTCCCCCTGTCTCCGCGCAAGCGGGGAGCCAGGCGGGATTTCACCAACAGGGCGGTGGCCGGATCGTCACGGTCGCCGGTTGAGAAGGAGAGCCAAGTGGCGCGTATGGATCGTACCCAGAAGGCGGAAGTCGTCGACACCCTCAACGGGATGTTCGGGGACGCCGGCTCCGTGGTCGTCGCCCACTATTCCGGCATGACGGTGGCCCAGATGGGCGAGCTCCGCGCACGCATGCGTGCGGAAGGAGCCTCGTTCAAGGTGGCCAAGAACCGTCTTGTCGTACGCGCGCTCCAGGGAACGGCCGCAGAAGGCGTCGCCCATCTCTTCAAGGGTCCGACGGGTATCGCGATTTCGAAAGATCCCGTCGCAGCCTCGAAGGTGGCGGTCGCCTACGCCAAGGAGAACGAGAAGCTCGTGATCCTGGGCGGCGTGGTCGGAGGGATGGCACTCGATGCGAGTGGCGTGAAAGCCCTCGCGGAACTGCCGTCGCTCGACGCACTGAGGGGCAAAATCGTGGGCCTGTTGCAGGCGCCCGCGACGAAGCTGGCAGGCCTGTTGGCTGCGCCGGCCGGACAACTGGCCCGCGTCATCGGCGCGTATTCCACCAAGGACGCCGCGTAGAACGCGACGAAAACAGCAACCAGCCGTTCAAACCCGTAAGGAAACTAGGAAATGTCGAAGATCGAAAAACTCGTTGAAGACTTGTCGAGCCTCACCGTCCTCGAAGCCGCCGATCTGGCGAAGCTTCTCGAGGAGAAATGGGGCGTGTCGGCCGCGGCACCCGTTGCGGTTGCAGCGGCGGCTCCGGGCGCGGCGGCAGCCGCTCCGGCCGCGGAGAAGACCGAATTCACGGTCGTTCTCGCCGAAGCCGGCGATAAGAAGATCAACGTGATCAAGGAAATCCGTGCGATCACCGGCCTCGGCCTCAAGGAAGCCAAAGACCTCGTCGAAGGCGCCCCGAAGGAAGTGAAGGCCGATGTCAGCAAGGACGAAGCGGCGAAGATCAAGAAGCAGCTCGAAGACGCAGGCGCGAAAGTTGAGCTGAAGTAAGGAGGTTCGCCGGACTTGAAATCGGCGAACGCGTGCATATTTCGTTCACCCACCCCCTCCGGCGAGACCCCGCCGGAGGGCCGGTGGCTCTCGTCATTGTAGAAGTCCATCACGGCTGCAACCGGCCCACCACGGCTGCGCCAAGGCAAAGGAATCTCGGCACATGACCCTATCCTTCACGGGACGCAAAAGACTTCGGAAGTTCTTCGGCAAGATCGTCGAAGTGGCCGAGATGCCGAACCTCATCGAGGTTCAGAAGACCTCATATGACCAGTTCCTCCAGGTGGATAAGCCGGAAGGCGGCCGCAAGGACGAAGGGCTGCAGGCGGTCTTTTCCTCCGTGTTCCCGATCAAGGATTTCTCCGAGAGCTCGCTCCTGGAATATGTCGACTATCATTTCGAAGAGCCCAAATACGACGTCGAGGAGTGCCAACAGCGCTCCATGACCTACGCGGCGCCGCTCAAGGTGACGCTGCGCCTCATCGTGTTCGATGTGGACCAGGAAACGGGCGCCAAGTCGGTCAAGGACATCAAGGAACAGGATGTCTATATGGGCGACATCCCGTTCATGACCGAGAACGGCACCTTCATCGTCAACGGCACCGAACGCGTCATCGTCTCCCAGATGCATCGCAGCCCCGGCGTGTTCTTCGACCACGACAAGGGCAAGACGCATTCGAGCGGCAAGCTCCTCTTCGCCGCGCGCGTCATTCCCTATCGCGGCTCGTGGCTCGATTTCGAGTTCGACGCGAAGGACATCATTCACGTCCGCATCGACCGGCGCCGCAAGCTGCCGGCGACGACGCTTCTCTACGCGCTGGGCTTGGACCAGGAAGCGATCCTCGACTATTTCTACACCAAGATCGCCTTCAAGCGCACAAAGGAAGGCCACTGGACGACGCCCGTCGAGCCGGCATGGATGCGCAACGCCAAAGCCAATTCCGAGTGGAAGAACGCCAAGAGCGGCGAGACGCTGACCGAGGTCGGTCAGAAGATCACCACGCGCATGCTGCGCAAATGGCAGGAAGAAGGCATCAAGTCGATCGTCGTCGGCGATGAGGATCTTCTCGGCCGCTTCAACGCGCGCGACATGGTCAATGTCGAGACGGGCGAGATCTATGTCGAAGCCGGCGATGAGCTGACGCAGGCGAACCTCGCGCAGCTCGTGGAATCCGGATTTCACGAAGTCGACGTCATCAACGTCGACGGCATTCAGATCGGCGCCTATGTCCGCAACACGATGGCGGTCGACAAGAACCACAGCCGCGAACAGGCCCTGATCGACATCTACCGCGTCATGCGCCCGGGCGAGCCGCCCACGCTCGACACGGCGGAAACGCTGTTCGGCCAGCTCTTCTTCGACTCCGAGCGCTACGACCTGTCCTCGGTCGGCCGCGTGAAGATGAACATGCGCCTCAACCTCGATGCGCCCGACACGACCCGCATTCTCCGCAAGGAAGACATCCTGGCGATCCTGAAGGCGCTGGCCGATCTGCGCGACGGCCGCGGCGAAATCGACGACATCGACAATCTCGGCAATCGCCGCGTGCGTTCGGTGGGCGAGCTGATGGAGAACCAGTTCCGCGTCGGTCTCCTGCGCATGGAACGCGCGATCAAGGAACGCATGAGCGCGGTCGATATCGATACGGTCATGCCGCACGACCTGATCAACGCGAAGCCCGTGGCCGCGGCCGTGCGCGAATTCTTCGGTTCGTCGCAGCTCTCGCAGTTCATGGACCAGACGAACCCCTTGTCGGAAGTGACGCACAAGCGCCGCATGTCCGCGCTCGGACCGGGCGGTCTCACCCGCGAGCGCGCCGGCTTCGAAGTGCGCGACGTGCATCCGACCCATTACGGCCGCATCTGCCCGATCGAGACGCCGGAAGGCCCGAATATCGGTCTCATCAACTCGCTCGCGACTTATGCGCGCGTGAACAAGTACGGCTTCATCGAAAGCCCGTATCGCCGCGTCACGAACAAGCACGTGACGGACGAGGTCGTTTATCTCTCCGCGATGGAAGAGGCGAAGTACACGATCGCCCAGGCCAACGCGACGATCGACGGCCGCGGCCGCCTGACGGACGAGCTCGTCTCGTGCCGCAAGGGCGGCAACTTCGTCATGACGACGCCGGACCAGGTCGAGTTCATCGACGTGTCGCCGAAGCAGCTCGTGTCCGTGGCCGCCGCGCTCGTGCCGTTCCTCGAGAACGACGACGCCAACCGCGCGCTGATGGGCTCGAACATGCAGCGTCAGGCCGTGCCGCTTCTGCGTCCCGAGGCGCCGCTCGTCGGCACCGGCCTCGAAGACGTGGTCGCGCGCGACTCGGGCTCGGCCATCGCCGCGCGCCGTACCGGCGTCATCGACCAGATCGACGCGACGCGTATCGTCGTGCGCGCGACGGAAGAGAGCGATCCCACGAAGCCGGGCATCGACATCTATCGCCTGAAGAAGTTCCAGCGCTCGAACCAGTCGACGTGCATCAACCAGCGACCGCTGGTGAAGGTGGGCGACCTGATTCAGAAGGGCGACATCATCGCCGACGGTCCGTCGACGCAGCTGGGCGAACTCGCCCTCGGCAAGAATGTTCTCGTCGCGTTCATGCCGTGGAACGGCTACAACTTCGAGGACTCGATCCTCATCTCCGAGCGCATCGTGCGCGACGACGTCTTTACCTCGATCCACATCGAGGAATTCGAGACGATGGCGCGCGACACGAAACTCGGACCTGAGGAAATCACCCGCGACATCCCGAATGTCGGCGAAGAAAGCCTCAAGAACCTCGACGAGGCGGGCATCGTCTACATCGGCGCGGAAGTGAATCCGGGCGACATCCTCGTCGGCAAGGTCACGCCGAAAGGCGAGACGCCGATGACGCCGGAAGAGAAGCTGCTGCGCGCCATCTTTGGCGAGAAGGCGGCGGACGTGCGCGACACCAGCTTGCGCGTGCCGCCGGGCGTCACGGGCACGATCGTCGAAGTGCGGGTCTTCAACCGTCACGGCGTCGACAAGGACCAGCGCGCGCTGGCGATCGAGAAGGCGGAAGAAGAGCGTCTGGCCGAAGACCGCGACGACGAACTCGCGATCCTCGAGCGCAACATCTTCGCGCGTCTCTCCGAGATCCTGCTGCACAAGACCGCGGCGTCGGGTCCGAAAGGCCTTCCGGCCGACACCAAGATCACGCAAAGCGTGCTCGACGCGATCCCGCGTCATCAGTGGTGGCAGATCGGCCTGCGCAACGAGAAGTCGATGGGCGAGATCGAAGGCCTGCGCAAGCAATACGACGAGTCCAAGCAGCGCCTCGACAAGCGCTTCGCGGACAAGGTCGAGAAACTGCGTCGCGGCGACGAGCTGGCACCGGGCGTCATGAAGATGGTCAAGGTGTTCGTCGCGGTGAAGCGCAAGCTGCAGCCGGGCGACAAGATGGCCGGACGTCACGGCAACAAGGGCGTGATCAGCCGCATCCTGCCGATCGAGGACATGCCGTACCTTGACGACGGCACGCATGTGGACGTCGTGCTCAACCCGTTGGGCGTGCCTTCGCGCATGAATGTCGGACAGATTCTCGAAACCCATCTGGGTTGGGCCTGCGCGGGCCTCGGCAAGCAGATCGGCGACGTGATGGACAAGGTCAAACGCGACGGCAAGGCAGAGCCGCTGCGCAAGGCGCTCAAGCACGTCTACGGCAATGACGAACGTCTGGCCGAAATCGGCGAAAACGATCTGGGCGAGCTCGCGGAAAATCTCCGCCCGGGCGTTCCGATCGCCACGCCCGTGTTCGACGGTGCCAAGGAAAAGGACATCGTCGACATGCTGACCCAGGCGGGCCTGACGGCAAGCGGGCAGGTGACGCTCTTCGACGGGCGCACCGGCGAAGCGTTCAAGCGCCAGGTGACGGTCGGCTACATCTACATGCTGAAGCTGCACCACCTTGTGGACGACAAAATCCACGCGCGGTCGATCGGCCCCTACAGCCTCGTCACTCAGCAGCCGCTGGGCGGCAAGGCGCAGTTCGGCGGCCAGCGCTTCGGCGAAATGGAAGTGTGGGCGCTCGAGGCCTACGGCGCGGCTTACACGTTGCAGGAAATCCTGACCGTGAAGTCCGACGACGTGGCCGGCCGCACGAAGGTCTACGAGGCGATCGTCCGCGGCGAAGACACGTTCGAAGCCGGTATCCCGGAAAGCTTCAACGTGCTCGTCAAGGAAATGCGTTCGCTCGGTCTGAACGTGGAGCTGGTGAACGGGTAGTCCGCATCTGTCATGGCCCGCAAATGCGGGCCACCCAGGTGGAACGAACTTTATGCCGCCGAATGAGCGGCGAAATGGCTGGCCGGGTCCCCCGGATTAAATCCGGGGCCGGCCATGACGAGGTTTAAAGGCATGAACCAGGAACTTTTGAATGTCTTCCAGACCGGCAAGGAAACCCCTGCCTTCGACCGGATTAAAATTTCGCTGGCCAGCCCGGATCAGATTCTGCGCTGGAGCCACGGCGAGATCAAAAAGCCCGAGACGATCAACTACCGTACCTTCAAGCCGGAGCGGGACGGGCTCTTCTGCGCCCGCATCTTCGGCCCGGTGAAGGACTACGAATGCTTGTGCGGCAAGTACAAGCGCATGAAGTACAAGGGCATCGTCTGCGAAAAGTGCGGCGTCGAAGTGACGGTGCAGAAGGTGCGCCGCGACCGCATGGGCCATATCGAGCTCGC
>DATJRP010000038.1:0-56454 GCA_035504555.1 Rhizomicrobium sp.
ATCGAGGTAGTGCGCGCCGGCACGCTTCGCCGCCTCCGCAACCGTGGCGGTGAGCGAATAGGGCGTGGCGGAGAGGACGACGTCCTGGCCTTTGACGTGCTCGGCGAAGGCGCGCGCGTCGCCGATCTCGAGATGCTTCGCGGTGACGTTTTTGTGCGGCATGCGCGCGAGGCTGGCCGCGTCGCGGTCGGCGACGGTGACGTGATAGTCGCCCGTGTTCGAGAGAAGCTCGGTGATGGCAATGCCGATCTTGCCGCCGCCCACCAACATCACGTTTTTCATTTTCGTCTCCACATCGCGCGCGTGGCGCAAAAAGTAAGATTCACCACAGAGACACAGAGGCACAGAGAGATCGAGGATGTCGCGGGCGACAATGCTCATCGGCCGGAGATTTGATTGCGCTTCGCGCGGGCTCACTTCCGAAAATGAAACGTGCTGCCGCCGCCTGCAGCCGCGCGCAGCGCAACCAAACAATGCCGACGGAGCGCTGGCTGCCGGTCGTAGACCTCGTTCTCTCTGTGCCTCTGTGTCTCTGTGTCTCTGTGGTGAATCTTTCTTTCTTCCCGGCCGGAAAGAAGACGGCGAAAGGCCGGAAAATACGCTAGGCTCCGGCGAATCGCCGGATCGTCCGGCAAAACGCCGGGGTGCGCATGCGCGACGCGGATTCGAGGCTGATCGCCCTTCTGAAGGCCAATGCGCGGGAGCCGACGGCGTCGCTGGCGCGCAAGCTCGGGCTCGCCCGCTCCACCGTGCAGGAGAAGATCGCCAAGCTCGAGAAGGACGGCACCATCGAAGGTTATACGGTGAAGCTCTCCGATGCGCAGGAGGCGCGCAAGCTTCGCGCCATCGTCATGATCTCCGCCGATCCCAAGCAGGCCGACCGTGTCGGCGCGGAACTCAAGAAGATGCACGAGGTGCGCGCGCTCTACGCCGTCTCCGGCGCCTACGACATGATCGCCGTGGTGGAGACCGAAACGACCGCCAAGATGGATTTGAGCCTCGACCGCATCGGCCGCGCCCACGGCGTGGCGCGCACGGTGTCGTCGATCGTGCTGTCGGAGAAATTTGCGCGGTAGGCGAACGTGGTGTATGATTTAATCATACACAAATGGAGCCAAGCCTTGCGCAATACCAAAGCCATCAGCATCACCCTGCCGCACGATATGGCGGCGATGGTGAAGGCGAAAGTCACCTCCGGAGAATATGCGACGGAAAGCGAAGTGATCCGCGAGGGGTTGCGTACGCTCAAGGCCCGCGACGTGGCGATTGAGCAGTGGTTGAGGGGCGAAGTCGCGAAGAGCTACGACGAATACGCCGCCGATCCAGGCATCGGCGTTCCAGCCGCGAAGGTGATGGCGCGGCTCGGCGCCGCCCGCAAGGCAGGAAAGGCGAAGCCGCGCCGTCGATGAAGGACTACACGGTCGTTTTCACGCCCCGTGCAGAGCACCAACTTCGTAGTCTTCATGGGTACATTGCGAATAGGAGCGGGGAGGTGCGGGCAGACACCTTCGTCGCCGGGATTGTGACGGACTGTCTGGCGCTCTCTACGTTTCCCGAGCGCGGCACGCTGCGCGACGACCCGACCTCCGCATCAAGGCTACAAACGGCGCGTGACGATCGCTTTCTCCGTCGATCGCGTGAGAGACGCAGTCGTGGTCCACGGTATCTTCTACGGCGGACAGGATTTTGAGGTGTCGCTGCGCGATCCCGCAGAATAACATTTCGCTGGCCGCGTCGGTCATACGCCCGTTGCGCGTTTGCTTTCCAGATGCGTACAGTCATTCGGGCGGCAACCGGAGGGGAAAATACAATGTTCTCACACATCATGGTCGGCACCAACGACCTGGATAAGGCCAAGACGTTCTACGACGCCGTGCTCGGCACGCTCGGCGCGAAGCCGGGTTTCGTCGACCGTCACCGCGTGTTCTGGCGGACGCCGACCGGCGTCTTCTGCGCGACGCTGCCGATCAACGGAGAACCGGCCACCGTCGCCAACGGCGGCACGATCGGGTTCGCCTGCAGCTCGTCGGAGCAGGCCGATGCGTGGCACGCAGCCGGCATCGCCAACGGCGGCAAGACCTGCGAAGACCCGCCGGGCGTGCGCGAAGGCGCCACCGGCAAACTCTATCTCGCCTATCTGCGCGACCCCGACGGCAACAAGCTGTGCGGGTTGTATCGGATGGGGTGAGCGCACCGTATCGCTCGTGGGACGAGTGATGTCAGTGGATTATGCTATAGGATAGATTTGCGGGTGAAAGTGCTAATTTGCTCGCGATTGTAGATGCGCTTTTTTCGCGTAGATCAGCACAGACGTCCAATGATGAGCAGAAAAAGCATGAAAGAGTGATCCGCTGACGGACAAGTGTTTTCCCGTCGGCACCTCGTGTGAAAAAGATGGGTCGAACGCCATTTGAAGGATGGAAATATTTCCAACGGATTCATCGTCAACGCTGTCTGGATCAGATTTTGCATCGACACAAATCGGATGATCGAGTTTGAAATATAGATGCTCCTCTTTGGAGTCAGTCTTCGGATCTTCGCCGTAATTTGGCGGGCCGAAGTCGACGCGCGAGAATATTGTCCCCGACAGTGTGACTAAGGCCGGTTCATATTGCAGGCACTTGGCTGCCGCGGCGTGTGCCAGAAGGAGCAGGCAAAGCGCGAGGCCCCCCACCCGAAATCGCTGCGCGATTTCGACCTCCCCGCAAGGGGGAGGTGAACTTGTGCTTGTCACTTCGAAGCCCTCTCCGTCTCCTTCAGCAGCCCCGCCATATAGTCCTTCCACACGGCGGCCCACGTATGCGTCCCGTGGCCGTGCGTCTGCAGGCTGGCGGGGATCAGCACGAACGTGCCGTGCTTGATCTTCTTCACTTCCGTTTCGGCGATGCCGAGTTCGGGCGGGTTGATGAAGTCGTCGGCGGAGTTGATCCACATCACCGGCGCCTTGATCTTGTCGAGGCCGCCGCTCGGATCGTAGTCGCGTGATGCGTCGACCTGATAGAGAAGATCGTTGGCGTCGAGCGTCGCCATCTCTTTCGCGACGTAGTCTTCGACGTCCTTGTCCGTCGCCTCGCGCGTCGGGAAGTCCTTCTGCATCTGAAGCGGCGCTGCGCCCGCGAGAATGAGCATGTCGGCGGCGATGCGCAGGCCCATCGGCGGCTCCGTCTTGTATTCGCCGTCTTCCCAGGCGGGGTCGTCCTTGATGCCGTCGATCACCATCTTGCGCCAGGCGCGGTTGCGGCCCGCGATCGGCACCGGCAGGCAGGCGAGCGGCATCAGCGCATCCATGTCGTCGGGCCAGGTCTCGCCCCAGACGAAGCTGTGCATGCAGCCCATCGACGTGCCCATGACGAGGCGCAGATGATCGACGACGAGGCGGTCGTGCACCAGCGCGTGCTCGAGCGCCACCATGTCGTCATAGTCGTAATGGGGAAAGCGCGCGTGCAGGCCGTCGCTGGGCTTGGAGGATTTGCCGTGGCCGATGTCGTCGGGAAGGATGATGTAATAGCGCGCGGGATCGAGAAGCCCGCCGGGCGCGAAGAGCACGTCGGCGAATTGCGGCCGGAAGAACTGATGCCCGTCGCCGCCCGTGCCGTGCATGATGAGGACGGCGTTCGTGACATGGCCCTGGGCGTCGCGGACGGGCGCGCCCAGCGTCGTGTAATGGATGCGGACCTCGCGCATGGTCTCGCCGTCCTTGAAATGAAAATCATGGGCGAAGTAATCGCCCTCCTTGGAGGCCGGCTCGGCCGGAACCGCGCTCGTCCAGCTCAAAACGCACATCGCGGCCATCGCCGCGCGCCACATGCTCATCCTGTTTGTTCCCCATTTCGCCGACGAACGGTCCCGTCGCGCCGTCACCTTAATCAGGCTCCACCCGGGCGGCGAGAGATGCAGCTGAAGAACATATCGCGAACACGTCTTGACATATAACCAATTTGGTTGTACAATTCCAATATGGTTCTATCCGATCTCATCACCCCGGCCGCCTTTCGGGCGCTTTCGTCTGTCTACGGACGGATTATTCCCGGTTCTCCCCTGATCCCGTCCATGGTCGCGAGGGCGGATCGGCGGGAAATGCTTGCGGCACGGGCCTCAAATGCAGGCGCGCCGTGCGCCGATTTTTTGAAGGCCCTGTTCTTTGCCCTGTTCGCTGGGATTTTTCGGGATGCGACCGAAACGGCAACCCACCCGCCGCGGACCCTGTGCGTTGCCGCTATCTCCTTGTTTTCGCCGGAATTTGAGGGCAGCGTGCCGGCCGCTCGACGTCTCGGGCCGCGCCTTGGGAGGGGCTTCATGAAGCGTATCTGTGTACTCGCCGCGGCGGTCATCGCCGTCTCGTCGGCTGCTTTCGCTGCGGATGTTCTGCCGCCTCCGCCCACACCGGCCGGCAACACCGTCGACACGATCCAGGGCGTGCGCATCGCCGATCCTTATCGCTGGCTCGAAGACTGGAACGACCCGAAGGTCCAGGCTTGGAGCAATGCGCAGAACGAGCGCACGCGCGCCTATCTCGACGCGCTGCCCGACCGCGGCACCGTCAAGACGGAGCTGTCGCGGCTGATCAACGAAACCTCGCCCGCCTATACGCGCCTTTCTGCCAAGGGACCGTTCGTGTTCGCGCTCTATACCGACGCGTCGAAACAGCAACCCATGCTGGTGGTGACGAACGCGGCGGGCGATCCGGCGACGCGCAGGATCGTGCTCGATCCCAATCAGATCGACGCGAAGGGCTTGACCTCCATCGACTGGTTCGTCGCCTCGCCGGACGGCAAACGCGTTGCGGTGTCGTTGTCGAAGAACGGCAGCGAGGACGGCACGCTGCATGTTTTCGACGTGCCGGGCGGACAGGAGATCGAAGCGCCGATCCCGCGTGTGCAGTTTCCTACGGCCGGCGGAAGCCTTGCATGGACGGCGGACGGCAACGGCTTCTGGTACACGCGCTATCCCGGCCCGGACGCGCCGGAAGCCGACCGGCATTTCAACATGCAGGTCTATTTCCACAAGCTCGGCGCCGATCCGAAGACCGACACGCTGGCGCTGGGCGCCAAAGACGGGCTCGAGCGCGTCTCGGAAGTGTTCCTCGACAACCGCTATCGCAGATCCGCGATCCTCGCCTCCGTGCAGCGCGGCGACGGCGGCGAATGGGCCTTCTACGTGATGCGCACGGATGCGCCGCCGCAGCAGATCGCAACCTATGAGGACCGCATCGTCTACGCCACCATCGGTCCCGACGACGCCATCTATGCGATTTCGCGCGCCGGCGCACCGAACGGCAAGATCCTCAAGCTCGCCGCACCCTACGGCAGGCTCGCGCAGGCGAAGACCATCGTTCCGGAATCGAGCATCGCCATCTTGTCGGGCGGCGCGGAGAGCCACGATGCCGACCTGACGCTGACGTCGCGCCGCCTCTTCGTGCGCGACATCGTCGGCGGCCCCAATCAGGTGCGCATCTTCGACCTCGACGGCAAACCGGAAGGCAAGCTCTCGCTGCCGGAGATCGCCTCCAACACGGAGATCGAACCGCTCGCGAACGGCGACGTGCTGTTCGATGTCTCGACCTATCTGCAGCCCCGCTATTACGCGAAATGGTCGCCGTCCACCGGCAGGACGGAAGCGACGGCGCTGAAAGTCGTCTCGCCCGTGTCCTTTGCCGATGCGGAAGTCGTCCGCGCCTTCGCCACGTCGCGCGACGGCACGCGCGTGCCGCTCAACATCATCGAAAAGAAGGGCACGAAACGCGACGGAAAAAATCCCACGCTGCTTTACGGCTATGGCGGCTACGGCATCAGCATGACGCCCTATTTCCTGGGCGCCTCGCGCCGCATCTGGCTGGATGCGGGCGGCATCTATGTGATCGCCAACATCCGCGGCGGCGCCGAATATGGCGAACGCTGGCACCAGGAAGGCATGCTCACCCACAAGCAGAACGTCTTCAACGACTTCGCGGCCGCCGCGCACACCCTGATCGACGACGGCTACACCTCGCACGAGAAGCTCGCGCTGATGGGCGGCTCGAACGGCGGCCTCCTGATGGGCGCGATGATCACGCAGCATCCGAAGCTCGCGCACGCGGTCGTCTCCGCCGTCGGCATCTACGACATGCTGCGCGTCGAGCTCGATCCCAACGGCGCTTTCAACGTGACGGAATTCGGCACGGTGAAGAACCCGGACGAGTTCAAGGCGCTTTATGCCTATTCGCCCTATCATCACGTCGCCGCCGGCACGCCCTATCCGGCGGTGCTGATGCTGACGGGTGCGACGGACGGGCGCGTCAATCCGCTGCACTCGCGGAAATTCGCCGCGGCTTTGCAGGCCGCGTCGAACTCGGGCCTGCCGATCCTCTTGCGCACGAGCGCGAATTCGGGGCATGGCATCGGCAGTTCGCTCAACGAGCGCATCGCCGAGCAGACGGACCAATTGACGTTCCTGTTCGACCAGTTGGGCATGAATCTCGGCGCGCAGTAGGAGAGCCATGCGCAAGGAGCCGCCGCCGCGTCTCGAGCCTTGTTTCGAACCTCCGGCGCGGAAAGCGGGCGAAGAGGGCGTCGAAGTCGACGATCGCGTCGACGAAGAATTCCTGCACGAGATTCCCGACGAAGGCGCCGAAGAGATCGTCGTCAAGCCCGGTCGCTTCGGACCGACGATCCAGCGCGCCAAGACATTCTTCAGCCGGGTCAAGAAATACGAGCGCACGCTTTCCGCCTTCGGCATGGTGGCGGGCTTCGTCAGCGACAATCTCATGTTCCGCCGGATCGATCTGCCGAATACGCAGGCAATCTTCGCGGCCTATCTGGGCGTGGCCGCATTCTCGATCGTGGGCCTGCACTTCCTCGAGCGCCGCGCGCGCGAGGGCCGTACCTATGCACGCTGGCGCGCCTTCTTTCCGATGGCGACGCAATTCGCGCTGGGCGGGCTGTGGAGCGCGTTCCTCGTCTTCTATTCGCGCAGCGCCGTCCTCACCAAATCCTGGCCCTATCTGGCACTCCTGACGGCGTTCTTCATCGGCAACGAAGTGCTGAAGCGCTATCATTCGCGCCTCGTGTTCACGACGACCCTCTTCTTCTTCGCGGTCTTCACCTGCGCGATCGTCACCGTGCCGATCTACACGCATACCATCGGCAAGATCACGTTTCTGGCGAGCGGTGCGGCGGCGGTCGGCGTTCTCGTGCTCTTTCTCTATCTGCTTGCCGCCGTCAACCGGCCGCAATTCGTGGCGGCGCGGGGCAAGATTGCGCTGGGCGTGGCCGGCGTCTATGTGCTGATGAACGTCTTCTACTTCACCAACACATTGCCGCCGCTTCCGCTGGCGCTGGCGCGCGTCGGCGTCTATCACTTCGTGAAGAAGACGGGTGACGTCTATGAGGCGGTCGCCGAGGCGGCGCCCTGGTATACGGAACTTGGCTTTCCGCCGACGCTGCATGTGCGGGCCGGGCAACCGCTTTATGCCTACAGCGCCGTCTTCGCGCCGATCAAGCTCTCGACCAAGGTCGTCCATCGCTGGCGGCGCTACGATCCCAAGTCCGGGCACTGGATCACGCTGTCGACGGTGACCTTCCCCATCAATGGCGGGCGCGACGGCGGTTATCGCGGCTACACGATCAAGCACGACATCCAGCCCGGCGACTGGCGGGTCGACATCGACACCGTCGACGGCCACCTGATCGGCCGCGTCGCGTTCAAGGTCGATCGCGCCGACACCCAGCCGCCCACCATGCCGGAGACTTTGAAATAAAATAAGGCCGCCGCTGTGATCGCAAGGCCTTTATGCCGCCCGCAAACCTTCTAACTCTCAGGCCAGCCTCCGAAGGGGAAATGTCATGCAAGGTCCGTTTGCCGTTGTCGTCATCACGATCTGGATCGTGATCGGTCTCATAGCGCTGATCGGCGTGTTGTCGGGCTTCTTCACGGTGCAGCAGCAGAGCCGCGCCATCGTCGAACGCTTCGGCCGTTACTTGCGGACGGCAAAGCCCGGCCTCAATTTCAAGGTTCCCTATATCGACTACGTGGTGCAGCGTGTGTCGCTGCGGGTGCAGCAATTGCCCGTCGAGGTGGAGACGAAGACGCTCGACAACGTGTTCGTGAAACTGTTCGTCGCCGTCCAGTTCCGCGTGATCGAAGGCAGCGAAGCGGATTCCTATTACAAGCTCCAGGATCACATCGAGCAGATCAAATCCTATGTGCTCGACGTGGTGCGCGCCAAAGTTCCCAAGATGAATCTCGACGAAGTGTTCGAGAAGAAGGACGACGTGGGCCTCGCCGTGAAAAGCGAACTCGACGTCTCCATGAAGATCTACGGCTTCGAGATACCGAATGCGCTCGTGACCGACGTCAATCCGGCCGACAACGTCAAGGCGGCCATGAACGACATCCAGACGCAGCAGCGCCTGCAGATTGCCGCCGCGGCGAAAGGCGAGGCCAACAAGATCCTCGTCGTCAAGAACGCGGAAGCCGAAGCGGAATCGAAGCGCCTGCAGGGCGAAGGCATCGCCAAGGAACGCCGCGCCATCGTCGACGGCCTGCGCGAGTCCATCGCGGCCTTTACGGATCAGATCGGCGGCGTCTCCGCACCGGAAGTGCTGAAGCTTGTGCTGCTCACGCAATATTTCGACACGATGAAGGAAATCGGCGTGTCGTCGGGCAGCAAGGTGATCCTGATGCCGCATTCTCCCAGTGGCGTCACCGACATCGCCGAACAGCTGCAGACGGCGATCATCGCGGGCACGGAAGCGGCGAAGACCGGGAAATAGCGCTCAGGGCGCGTTCCCGATGTTCTCTTCGGCTCTGCGGGCGATGGCCGCGCGCGAGCCCGGGCTCAGCGTGCCCAGCGCCTCGATGACGGTCTCGTGCTGGGCCGCGCCCAGCGCCTCCTGCGTTTGCCGCACGGTTGCAAGTCGCGCTTCCAAAAGCTTGCGGTCGTATTGCGGCGCGCCGATTGCTTCTTCGGCGGCGCGCCTGGCCTCGCGCACGCGCTCGCGCAGTGCCCGCATCTGCGGTCCACGGCTGCGTACGATCCGGATGAAAGCCCGGCGTTCGGCTTCCGGCAGCGCGCGGATTTCCTCTCGCGGTATCAATGCTGCCTGACCGGGCGGTGCAAAGCCCGGCAGCGTGATCCGGCCGACGATGACTCCGGCGAGAAACAGGTTGAGCAGCACCGACACTGACAACGTGACAGCCAGAAAGGAGGGGCGCTCACCAGACATCGTGGCCCCCGGACTGGTCGAGCGCCGCAGTCACGATTTCGGTCGGCCCATCGCTCCCCGTTGCCGGCAGTTGGCCGACATAGAGTCCGGCCGCCAGCGCCACCATGCCGGCAACAGCCCAGGGCAATCGGCGCATCGCCGTCTGGCGCGGACGATCCTGTGCCGCCCGCATCGCGCGGGAGGCGAGATCGTCGATCCCGCTCGTCTCGGTCCCCGGCGATTGCATCAGCGCTGCTTCGGCACGGCGCATCGCCTCGAGCTGTGCGCGGGCCTCCGGCGATACCTGGAGCAGCGCCTCGGCAGCCGCTCGCGGTTCGACCGGCCAATTCTCGAGACGGCCGCCGTAGAGATCGAGCCGATCCAGAAATTCCTGCAATTCCGATCCTTGGGAATCTTCGGGCGTCATTGCGCCTTGTCCTCCATCATGGCTTCCCTGAGCGCGCGGCGTGCGCGCACGAGAAGCAATTCGAATGCACCCACACTGATCTCCATGACCTCTGCGCCCGCGGCGTTGGAAAGGCCCTCGTCGTACGTCAACGCGATTGCAGCCTTCTGCCGCGGCGGCAGGGCGGCAAGCGCCCGATCGAGCCGGCGGCGATCCTCCGAGGCGATAAGTTTCTGATCGGCCGAGACCGCCGGATCGACGGGTTCGGCAGCTTCGTCCAGCGGCACGGAACGCGCGCGCCGCATGTGGTCGATGGCGAGATTGGTCGCCACGCGCGCAAGCCAGCCGCCGAAATTCGCACGGCCGCCGCCGTGCGGTTTCCAGCGCGGCGCGTTGATCCAGGCTCGGGTGAAAGCTTCCTGCACGATCTCCTCGGCGATTGCCCGGTTGCCGATGATACGCGTCGTCATGGCGGTCAGTCTGGCGCGATAGCGGCCCACCAGGCGCGCAAATGCGGCGCCATCGCCGCGTGCGACCCGAACGATGAGGTCGTCATCGCCATCCTCCATACACCCGTCGCCCGATCGACTCCGTTCTAAAGGGTTCACGAAAAACAGGACCAAACCCTACGTCGGGCGTAGGGACCGCAGGCGGCCGTCGTTAAATGCTCGAACGACATAGTGAATATCGAAAGGCGGGTCGTCCTGAATGCGAATGAGCCCGGCTCCCCGACGTTCAACCGCGGGTATATCCGTGCACCGCACGGATCTTCTGCCAGGCGGCAAGGCATCCGGGCGACAGATGATCGCGGTTGTAATGCAGGCACTCGCGGAGTTTTCCACGGCCGGGTTGGACATCCTTGCAGAGGCTCGCAATGTCTGCAGCGCAGGCCTGACGCATCGCTTCGCGGGCAGCGCGGAGTTCTGGCGTCGCCTGCACCGGCGCAGCACTGTCGCCTTGTGGACCCTGGGCCGGCGGAGCGCCGGGCGTTTGGGCGAGGACGGGCACGGCAATTGTCAACAGAGACACCGCAACGACAAGCTGTTTCAACATCGGATTTCCTCTTTCAGGAATGGTTCACCGGAAACCGGCGACGGATTCACGGCCTATCCCTGCACATCCTATGATAAACGTTGGCCATTGTGGGAGGCGCAATGATCGCATCGAAGACACTGGATGGCGCGATCGCCGTGACGCGATTTGGCCTGGGTGCGACGCCCGGCGAACTCGCGGACGCGGCAGACGACCCGCGCGGCTGGCTGAAAGCCCAGATCACCCGCGACGGCGCCGAGCAGCCCCAAGGATCATTGCCCGGCAGCGTGGCGCGGGTATCCGATCTTATCGCCTATCAGGGCGAAATCGCGCCCCTCAGACGGCAGCGAAAAATGGCCATGACGGTCGGCATGGTCGGGCAGGACGAAGCGGCGGACGAGCATGCCGCCGACGAACTCAAGCAGGAGCGACGCGCCGCGCTGCAGCCGCTGCTGGAAGGCGTGCGCGATGAAATCTTCGCGCGCACGCGCCTTGCGACGGCGACGGCGCAGTCGTTCCGCGAGCGCTGGACGCTCTTTTGGGCCAATCATTTCACGGTCTCGACGGCGAAGCTCCAATCCGCGGTTCTCGTGGGGCCGTTCGAACGCGAAGCCATCCGTCCGCACGTGTTCGGACGCTTCGAAGATATGCTGATGGCGTCAACGACGCATCCCGGGATGCTGATGTATCTCGATCAGGCGAAGTCGGCAGGTCCGAACAGCATGGCAGGCCTCTATCGCAAGATGGGCCTGAACGAGAATCTCGCGCGCGAGATCATGGAACTGCACACGGTCGGCGCCGATGCCGGTTATACGCAGGCCGACGTCACCGAATTCGCGCGTGCATTGACCGGCTATAGCATCGGCGCGAAAAACGACGGACCGGACGTGCAGGGACATTTCCTTTACCGGCCGTTGTTGCATGAGCCCGGCGCGCGCACGGTGATGGGCCGTCGCTATGGCCAAGATGGCGAAGATCAGGCGCGCGCCATTCTCTCCGATCTCGCCGCCAGCCCTAAAACGGCGGCGCATCTGGCGCACAAGCTCGCGATCCATTTCGTCGCAGACGAACCGCCGCCCGGCCTCGTCGCACGCCTTCGCGAAGCCTATCTCGCTTCGAACGGCGATCTCGCCCATGTCGCAACGACGCTTGTCGACGCGCAGGAGTGCTGGACGCCCGACGCGCGCAAATTCAAGACGCCTTACGAGTTCGTCGTCTCGGGTTATCGCGCCGCAGGTGCAAGCCCCAGCGATCCGGCGAAGGAAATCGTGCAGCCGCTGACATTCCTCGGCCAGCGTCCTTTCGCGGCGCCGCAACCGAACGGCTGGTCCGACATGGCCGCCGATTGGGCGGCCCCGGACGCGCTCGTCAAACGCCTTACCTGGGCCACGAAATTCTCTGCCTATTACGCGCCGAAAGACGGCGCACCGGTGGACGTCGCTGCTGCAACGCTCGGCGAGCGGTTGACGGCAGCGGCCAGGACGGCGATCGCACGCGCGGAAACGCGCTTCGAAGCCTTCTCGATTCTCCTCATGTCTCCGGAGTTCCAACGGCGATGACACACGAAAGCGGATATTCGCGGCGCACCGCGCTCAAATTCGGCGCAAGCCTCGGCGTGACGTTCCTGGCGGCGCCGGCGCTCGCGGCACTGCCGCAAGGCCAGCGCAAGCTCGTCGTTATCATCTGCCGCGGCGCCATGGACGGCCTCTCCGTCTCGCCGCCGGTCAACGATCCCAACTATTATGCGCTGAGAGGTCCGATCGCCATTCCCGCGGATCAGGCGTTGAAGCTCGATGCGGATTTTGCGTTGCATCCGAAGCTGGTGAACATCTACGCGCTGGCGCAGGCAGGTCAGGCCCGCATCGCGCCGGCCGTGGCGATTCCGGAGCGCATCCGTTCGCATTTCGAAGCGCAGGATCTTCTCGAAAGCGGCGGCGATCATCTTTATGCGTCGACGACGGGTTGGCTCAACCGCGCGTTGACTGTTCAGGCTTCGGGCGGTCCGGTCACGGCGCTCGCCGTGGGCGCCCAGGATCCGCTCATCCTGCGTGGATCCGCATCCATCCAGTCGTGGTCGCCCGGCGGAAAAGTCACGCAGGACATGGAGCGCATCTCGACGGTGCTGCAGGATCTCTATGCGCAGGATCCGACGCTTTCGCGCGCGTTCAGCTCCGGCATGCAGACCGAGGCCATGGCGGAAAATTTCGGCGCCGGCGATATGACTGCGAAGATGCAGTCGCAGCCGCAGCGAATCGCGAACGACGTGGCCGCGACGACGGCAAAATTCTTGACCCAGCCGGGCGGTCCGTCCATCGCGGTGCTCTCGCTCGACGGCTACGACACGCATGCCAACCAGGGCAATGTGAACGGCCAACTCGCGAATCATCTGAAAAATCTCGATGATGTCGTCAACGGTTTGCATGACGGGCTCGGCCCCACATGGTCCGACGCGGTGGTCATCGCCGTGACCGAGTTCGGCCGCACCGCACATGTCAACGGCACGGGCGGCACCGATCACGGGACGGCCTCGACGATGATCCTCGCGGGCGGCGCGCTCAGGCGTGGCGGGATCGTGGGCGACTGGCCGACGCTGGCCGACGCGAAACTCTTCGAGAATCGCGATCTGGCGCCGACGCTCGACGTACGCCAGGTCTTCAAAGGCGTGCTGCGCGATCACATGGGCCTCGATACCCGCGGGCTCGATCAGACTGTGTTCCCAGCGAGCAGCAGCGCGCCTGCCCTTGAAGGGTTAATCGCGTAGGTTGTCCAAGGCGGGCTGACGCACCGCCAGATCCGCGATAGACTTGCCTGTCGAAGAGGTTGCGGGGGTACCCGCGACGACCGACGGCGCGTTAGGCCGCCCGGCCCCGCGAGGCCCCCGAATTGGTTCGGGAGGACCACGCATGACCATCAAAAACCCCATCGAGTGGAGCGGCGCGCAGCTCGTGAACACCGCGCATGCGTTCGGTTCGCTCCGCCGCTCGTTGCATCACGTTCAGGAGACCATCCATTCGCCGGCGCCCGCCGTGCGCAAAATCGCCGTCTCCGATCTGTTCGATGCGCTCCGGAAGGGGTTTGACGATTTCGGCGCCTACCGGACCGACGTCATTTTCCTCGGCGTCGTTTACGCGGTCGCAGGCCTCGTCCTCGCGCGGCTCGCCTTCGGCATGGACATGCTGCCGCTCGTTTTCCCGCTGGCGTCCGGCTTCGCGCTGATCGGTCCCATCGCCGCCATCGGTCTCTACGAAATGAGCCGCCGCCGCGAGCAGGGCGTGGAGGCGAAATTCTCCAACGCCTTTGACGTGTTCCGCGCGCCCGCGGCCGGCAGCGTGCTGGTGCTGGGCATCGCACTGATCGCGATCTTCCTGCTGTGGCAGCTGGCGGCGTGGCTCGTCTATCGCGGGACGCTCGGTCCGGCCGAGCCCGCCTCGATCGGCGCGTTCGCGCGCGATGTGCTCTTCACCGGCAAAGGCCATGCCTTGATCGCCATCGGTGTCGGCGTCGGTTTCCTCTTCGCCGTGTTCGCCATGTCGATCAGTCTCGTGTCGTTCCCGCTGCTGCTCGATCGCGACGTGGGACTCGATACGGCGATCAAGACGTCAGTCCGTGCCGTGCGCATGAACCCTGTCGAAACGGCGCTGTGGGGATTGATCGTGGCGGCGGGTCTCGTCCTCGGCTCCATTCCGCTGTTCATCGGACTGGTGGTGACGATCCCGGTACTCGGGCACGCGACGTGGCATCTCTACAAGAAGCTCGTCGCCTAAGCCTCACGTCTTCTTGCATTCTCCCGGCGTGTAGCGGACCACATCGTGGTTCGCGCACGCATGGCAGGAATTGCCGTAGGTCTTGCTGGTGCCGTCCTTGGTGAAGCCGCAGACGGGCTGGTATATCTCCATGCACATTTCCGGCCGCGGCTCGGTGCAGAATTTGAGGGCAGGAACGGTGAGCTTCGGCTGCGGCTCCTGCGCGGCACCGGGCGCAGCCGCGAAAAGGATGACGCAGGGAAGTATCAACAACGCCGAGCGAAGCGCGCGCATGCAAGCCCCTCCATCGCGAATGACGGAGGGATGCAACCACGAAACGCCGGATGGTTCAAATCCGTGGCTCAGCTGCCCTTGCACTTGCCCTCGTCGTAGCGGACGACCAGCCCGTTCGCGCAGGCTTGACAGGAATTGACGTAGGTTTGCGCAATGCCGCGCTGCGTAAAGCCGCAGACGGGGCGGAAGATTTGTGGGCATGCCTGCGGACGCGAAACATTGCACAGCGATCCCATCGGTCGCGTGAATTTTGGCGGCTTGATCTGGGCGACGCTTGCCGATGCAAACAACGCAAAGATCAAGATGGGGAATGCGCACCGCGCCCCGCGCCGGATCGTGCCGGACGGGTGCAAGAGCGACTTCATAGATACCTCCATTGTGGTGTCAGGGCTTTGGTGCCAGCAGAGCGTCGAGCAGCGCAGGGGTGTTCGGCACGCGCTCGAGATGGGGATAACGCAGGCCGCCGCGATAGTTGATCGTGATCGTCTCGTAGCGGTCGCCGCGCTTCAGAAGAAGCTGGATCGGCGCGCCGCTCGTCTTCGCCTCGGCGATCGTGTCTTTGAGGAAATCGCCGTCATAGGCGACGCCGTCGACGGCAACAATCGTGGCACCCACGGTTGCGCCGGCGTTGAAAGCGGGTCCGTCCCACATCACCTCCGCCAGCATACCCGACTTGTCGATGATCACGCCCAGCGAGAAGAGCAGATCGGTCGCCTTGCGCAGGCGCTCCGACGATTTCTGGAAGTCCGACGGCTTGTCCGTATAGACGAGCTTGTAGCCGCCGCGGGAAATTCCGTCGAGCGGCGCAGGGCCATTGCCGTCCAGCCGCGTGATCAGGAAGTTCGCCCAGTCGTAAGGCATAACGGAATTCAGCGTGCGCACGACGTCGCCGAACGTATAGGTGAGCGTCACGTAGCTTCCGTCGTTGACGCCGAAGAACGCGCGGGCGAAATCGTCCATCGATTTCTTGCCGCCCGTCTTCTGACGGATGAGCGTATCGGCATCGAGCCAGACGAGCTCGCCTTCGACGTAATAGTCTTCGCTGCGCTGCCAGCTCCGCCACGGGATGGCACGGCGCATCGCGGTGATGGGGTCGTTGGTGGTATCCTGCAGCGGACGCCATTCCCGGCCGATGCGATTTTCGTAAACCGCCGCATCTTCCGCGATCGCATCGAGCGCCTGCTGCTTCGTCCAGAGACCTGCGCGCGGCGCCAGCACCTTGCCCCAGAACTCGGTCTGCCCTTCGTACACCCAAAGCAGGCTGTCGCGCATGGGCACGTTGAAATTGGGCGTCCAGAGATCGGCAGGCCGGCGGAACTTGCCGTTCCACGAATGCGTATATTCGTGGCTCAGAAGATCGCGCGCCGCGGCCGTGCCGTCCCAATCCTTGAAATATTTGCCCGTCGTCCCGTCTTCGCTCGACTGATGATGTTCGAGACCGATGCCGCTCATCACGTCGGAGAGGCCGAGCAGGAACTCGTAGTGATTGTAGTGATGCGAGCCGAACAGCTTGTAAGCCTGTTGCACCAGATTGCGATGCGCCTGCAGCTCTGCCGGCGAGATCACGAGCTCGTCGGGGCGGTCCGCCACAATATCCATATGCACCGGTACTTTCGCACCGGGATCGAGGTCGACGCGTTCGAAAAAGTGTCCCGCGAACATCGGCGAATCGACCAGCGTGTTGAAAGGAACGTTCTTGAACGTGATCGTCCCATTGTCGGCGGATGCCTGCTCGAGCGCCGTGCCGCATTGCCAGCCGCCGGGCAGCTTCACGCTCGGCGCGAACATGATCCGGCGGGAATAGTACCCCGCAGGATAGAGCGCCACCGTGTTCCACTGCAGATCGATCATCTCGGGCGTCATGACGATGCGCCCTTCATTGTTCGCGACCGGCGACAGGAACTGGAAGTCGACGTCGAGCGTGGCGGCGCCTTTGGGAACATTGACGTGGAACGCGTAGACGTCGATCGTGTCGCGCTTCCAGGCGAGACGCGCGCCATTGGCGTGGATCATGATGCCCGCAAGCTTGTCGATCGGTCCCGTAGGTCCGTGATTGCCGGGCAGCCATTTCGGATAGAGCAGCGTAAAGGGGCCCGGCTGCGCCACGGGGATCGTCTCGTGTACGCGCATTATCGCGCGCTGTGTATCCGTCGCATCGACGAAGAGCTTGATCGTTCCGGGATAGGGCTTGTCCTGCGGCCACGGGATCGGCGCCGGCATCGGGAAAGGAGATGGACCGCTGGTCTGCGCGGCGGCCCCGGAAAGAACGAACGCGCATGCGATTGCGGCGGCGGACTTCAGATAAACGGATCTCATGCGACGAGCACCCTCTGAAGAAACGAGCGCCCCGACGCCCCCTGCCGCAGATTTAGACACGCGGCGGGGGTTCCCGCAATTCGCCTACCCGCAGACCGTGCGCCGCGCGACGTCGTACTCCCGTTTCAGGCGGGCGACGAGCTCGGCGGCGGGAACTTCGGCCTTCACCGCGCCAATGCCCTGGCCGCAGCCCCAGATGTCTTTCCAGGCTTTGGACTTCGAATTGCCGCCTGAACCGAAGTTCATTTTCGACGCGTCGGATTGGGGCAAATTTTCCGGATCGAGACCGGCGGCGACGATCGACGGCCTGAGATAGTTCCCGTGCACGCCTGTGAAAAGATTGGAATAGACGATGTCATCCGCGCGGCATTCGGTGATCATGCGCTTGTAGCCTTCCGGCGCGTTCGCTTCCTTCGTGGCAATAAAGGCCGAGCCGATATAGGCGAAATCCGCGCCGATGGCGCGCGCGGCGAGCACGCCGCGGCCCGTGGCAATGGCGCCGGAAAGCGCCACGGGCCCGTCGAACCATTCGCGGATTTCTTCGATCAGCGCGAAGGGCGACAGCGTACCGGCATGGCCGCCGGCGCCGGCCGCCACCGGGATCAGCCCGTCCGCACCTTTTTCGATGGCCTTGCGGGCAAACCGGTCGGTGATGACGTCGTGCAGCGTCACGCCGCCATAGGAATGCACCGCGTCGTTCACATCGGTGCGCGCGCCGAGCGAGGTGATGACGACGGGCGTTTTGTATTTCACGCAGAGTGCCAGGTCCTGCTCGAGCCGGTCGTTCGATTTGTGCACGATCTGGTTGACGGCGAAGGGCGCTGCAGGGCTTTCGGGATGGGCGCGATCGTGCGCTGCGAGTTCTTCCGTGATGCGTGCCAGCCATTCGTCGAGCATCGAGATCGGCCGCGCATTGAGCGAGGGGAACGAGCCGATGATGCCCGCCTTGCACTGCGCGATGACGAGATCGGGATTGGAGATGATGAAGAGCGGCGAGCCTATTACGGGAATCGACAAGGGTTTCGACAGCGCGCCCGGCAGTTTGCGGGCCCGTTCTGCGACAATGGTCATGCGGGTTTCCTTCTGGCGATGGATTGAACTTTGGTGGACGCTGTGCGGGCGCCGCGAAAAGCAAGCCGCATCGTCTCGAAATAAAGCTCGCGGACATCAGTGCCCTTCGGCAGACGGCCCGCGAGGTGAAGCACGATCACGCCATGCGCCGCGGCCCACAGGGCGCGGCCGATCTCCCTGGAATCACCCACCACGATGCCGGCTTTCTTCAGATCGTCGACATGGCGCGTGACGGTCAGCGTGGCGCGCGCGCTTGCTTTCGCGAGCGGCGAGTTCTGTTCTTCGTTCGGCTGGCTCAAATCGAACATCAAGCGATAGTCGCCGGGGTTCTCCAGCGCGAAATCGAGATAGGCGCGGCCGACGGCGCGGGCGCGCGCGAACGGATCGGCGCCCTTGGCGAAGGCGGTTTCGAGCCGTTCGGCGAAGCGGGTGAAGGCGCGCGTGCGCAAATAGGCGATGATGGCGTCGCGGTCTTCGAAATAGCGGTAAAGCCCCATCGGGCTTGCGTCGACGGCACGCGCAATCTCGCGCATGGTGACCGCCGCCTCGCCGCCGCGTGCATAAAGCCTGGCCGCAGCGTCGCCGATGCGTTCGCGGAATTCGGAAACGTCTTTGTCGCTGAGCTCGCGCATGGTATCTCGTACGTTGTACGAGTACGGTGTACAAGATGCCGAGCGCTGTCAAGGCTGCGGCAGGGTAACCCGGGAAATCCTTGGACTTACGGCGGTCCGTGCTGGTCGACGTCGACCGGACGGTTCGGCACTTTGAGCGGCGGATCGAATCCATTCGTATCCGTCGTGTAGGCGTCGCCGATGACGCCGGGATTTATGTTGTCGCCGGAATTGGCGCCGGCCGAGCCGACATTGCCCAGCTGCGGAAGGCCTTCGCCGCCATCGCCGGCGCGCGTGCCCAGAAGTGCGCTCAGGCGATTGAAATTCGCATCGGTCAGATAGAAAGGACCGATCGGCGGCTGGCCGGGTCCGGCGATGAACACCGCTTGCCCCGCATGCTCGACGGACACCGTCGTACCGCCTGCGGTCACATCGATCGCGCCGGGCTTGTCGAAGCCTTCATTGGTATAGCCCGGGCCACTCAGGACGACGAGCGTCGCGGAGTCCGGATTTCCGCCGACTGTCGAAACGCCCGGCTGGCCTCCCAGCACCGCGAGCGCATCCGGGCCGACCGCGCCTTCCACGATCGTGCCGCGCACGCCGATGGTGGCGACAGGACTCGAGATCGCGTTATGTCCGGCGCCGGCCAGCGTCGGCCCCGACATGAAACGGAACGCGCCCTTGGCGACGGAAGCCGCGATGTCGCTCGAGCCGCGGCCCGGATCGTAGACGAATTTGTCGATGGTCATGTGCGCATTGGCGCCAACGGTGAACACCGTCTGGTCGACCAGCAGAATCTGCAGTACGCTTTTGTCGCCGCTGACCACCTCTTCGCCGATATGCACCGGCGCTCGGATCACGGCGGGATGAAGCGCAGTCTCGGTCGGCTGCCTGGTTTCCACCGAATTGCGGATCGCCGCATTCGTGCCGATGGCCGGATCGGCGCGCGCCGGCATTAAGGAAAGTGCGAGAAGAACCGTGGCGGAGAGAGCGAGCTTTCGCATGGATGGTCTCCTCATCAGCGTGTATCGCCGAATTTCCAGATCAACCGCATCTCGAATCCGAGGTCGTTATAGGGCGCGATCGGAGTTTTCGAGGTGCGCTCCGTGTAGGTCGTAGCACCTTCGACGATGATGTTCTCGCGATAATCACCCGTCGCCTTCTCGGGCCAGAACGAACTCAGCGGCGCGCCGAGCGCCATGCGGCCCGTGCCGCGCATGTCCTCGCGGCGAGCGTCCAGGAAGAATGCGTCGAATTTTCGGTAATCGACGTAACGGAGCTCGCCGCCGAAATCGAAATAGGCGCCGCCGCCCAGCAGCGACTGGTAGTTCGCGTGTATGAACGGCGCGTCGTAGGCGAAGGGCTCATAGCCTGCCGTCTTCAATTCGTAGCCGACGGCGGCGGAAATCGTATCCGTCGCGGACGCGCGATAAGAGACGCCGGTGGTCAGATCGTAGCGCGCGCCGTTATGTGTTCCCGAAATGAACGCGGGAACGAACTGTTTGACGTACGGCTCATGAAAGCTCTGTCCCACGCCTTCAAAGCTTGCGATCCAGGTGACGGAGGTGTTGGGGCTCCAGTTGAACGCGGCGCGACCGCCATATTCGGCGAGATAAGGCGCGTCAAAAAGTTGATAGTCGCGAAAGAGCGCGCCCACTTCCCAGTTCGTCTTCAATCCCGATCCGTTGATGCCGAGATTGACCTGCGTGTTCAGATAGTCAGCGTCAGGGCCGCCGATCGTCTGGCGCGAATAGATTGACGCTGCGCCGAAGGCCGCCAGGTCGCCGTCGCGGTTGAGATCCTGGATTAGCTCGACTTGCCCCGACGCGATCGCCGAGTCGCCCGCCTTTTTCGGCGGCGTCACCCCGAACAGGTCAAGCTGGGTGGCGAGTGCGCCGAGCGGGTCGCTGTCCGCGCCAAGACCCGCCGCGATATTGCCGGAAAACTTGAAGTCGTTGCGCTCCTCGGAAATCCGCTCGCGATATTTGTCGGCTTCGGCCTTTTGAACGGGCGTCAGCGTGGACGGATCGAGCGCATCGAGCTGCTGCCTGGCGCCCTGCAGATCGTCGAGCCGGTAGAGGACTGCGACATAGAAAAGGCGCACGCCGTTTTCATTGGGCGTGAGGAGCAGAATGCGTTCGAGTGCGGCGGCGGCATTCAGAAGCCGCCCTGCTCGTGCTTCGGCACGCGCATAAGCGAGATCCTGCGCCAGATCGTCGGGCGCGGCATAGATCGCCTGGAAACTCGAAGACGTATCGGCGAATGCGGCACCGGCATCAAGTGCCAGCAGCGCGCTCCCCAGACCCAACAAGCTACGCAATATCCAATGGTTCATGTAGATTCGCTCCCCGGAAGCGGATCGTCGAGTCGCAATCAAACCAACCGACCCGCGCAGGTTACTGACGAACGCCGCTGATCGCAATTCCTCGCGCACTTGACAGGCGCGCCGGCAAGGCTTGATTTGGAGTTGGTGGGGCGAAACATGATTGCGCGGATGTCCAGGCAAGACGGAAGCGGCGCGCGCGCGCGAATTGCGACAGGTACTGTTCGCCGCAAAGTCCCCTTCTCCATCATTCCCGGACTCATCGTCACCGCATTATTGTTCGTCGTACAAATCTGCGATTTCGATTTCACCGTCGAGCTGCGCAATCTTGTCTTCGACGCGTATCAGCGCGCGTCGCCGAGGCCGTATCAGCCCGCGCCCGTCAAGGTCGTCGACATCGACGACGAAACGCTCGCGAAATTGGGACAATGGCCATGGCCCCGCACGGACGTGGCGCGGCTGACGCAGATCCTGGCCGATGCGGGCGCTGCCGCCATCGCCTATGACGTTGTGTTCTCCGAACCCGACCGCACATCGCCCGCGCGCATCGCGCAAATTCTCCGTGCCAATCCGGGCGCCAGGAGCCATTTCAACGATGTGGCGGCGCTGCCGGATCACGACGTCCTGCTGGGTCAGACATTCAAGAACACGCCCGCCGTCGCCGGGTATTTCCTGACGCGGGAAGCCAACAAATATCGTCCGCTGCTCAAGGCAGGCATCGCAATATCGGGCACGGCGCCGCTCGACAGCTTGCCGCTCTTTCACGGCGCCATCGTTCCGCTTCCCGTGATCGCCGGCGATGCGCACGGCACGGGCTTCGTGAGCATCGAAGGCGGCGCTGACGGCATCGTGCGCGCCGTGCCGCTTCTCGCACGGATCGACGATCAGATCGTGCCGTCGCTCTCTGCCGAAGCGCTCCGCGTGGCGCAGGGCGCGGGCGCCATCGTCGTCAAAACGACAAGCGGGAGCGGCGAAATCGCGGGCGGCGAGGCGGGGATCGTCGCGGTCAAGATCGGCGCCTTCGAAGTGCCGACCACGCGCCACGGCCAGCTTTGGATGTATTACACGCTGCCGCAGCCACAGCGCGTCGTTCCCGCCTGGAAGATTCTGACTGGCGCGCTCGCGCCGGCCGATCTCAAAAAACTTTTCACAGGAAACATCGTCATCGTCGGCACCGGTGCCGCAGGTTTGCGCGATCTCGTCGCCACACCTATCGCTCCGCGCGAGTCGGGCGCGCTTGTGCATGCCGAAGCGCTCGAGCAGATGATCCTCGAAAAATTCCTCGTGCGTCCAGATTGGGCGGCGGGCCTGGAACGCACGATCCTCATTCTTCTCGGTATCGCGATGTCGCTGGGGCTGGCGCCGCTGGGCGCGCTGCGCGGCGGCATCGTAGCGGCCTTCGCCTTCGGCGCCACGGTTCTCGGATCCTGGACGGCGTTCCGCTACGGTGCGCTCCTCATCGATCCGACCTTTCCGGCCGTCGGCGTCATAGGCACCTACATCGCCGACACGACGTTTTCGTTTTATCGCGAGGAACGGGCGCGCGCTTATATCCGCCGCGCCTTCGATCACTATCTCTCCCCCGAACTTGTCGAACGCATCGCCCGCGACCCCAGCCAGCTCGAGCTCGGCGGCGAAGAGCGCGACATGACGGTGATGTTCTGCGACATCAGAAGTTTTTCGCACATCTCGGAATCGTTGACGCCGCGGGAAGTCATCCGCTTCCTAAATAGCTTCCTGACGCCGTTGACCGATGTGCTTCTCGCGCGCAACGCCACCATCGACAAGTTCATGGGCGATGCGATCCTCGCATTCTGGAACGCGCCGCTGAACGATCCCGATCATCACAGGAACGCAGCCTTCGCAGCGCTTCAGATGCTCGATCGTCTAAAGGAGATGAACCGGGACTATCCCTCCGATCCCGCGCGCGTATGGCCGCGCGAGGTCAGGATCGGCATCGGCATGAATTCGGGGCCGTGCTTCGTCGGCAATATCGGCTCGGCCCAGCGCCTCAACTATTCGCTGATCGGCGATACGGTGAATCTTGCGTCCCGCGTCGAAGGTCTGACCAAGAATTACGGCATTCCGATCGCACTCGGCAGCGAGCTTGCGTCGAGGCTCTCCGATTTTGCCTTGATCGAGCTCGATCTGGTCCGTGTCGTGGGCCGCGACACGCCGGAGAAGCTTTTCGCGCTGATGGGAACGCCCGAACGCACTTCCGATCCCGAATTCAAGGTGTTCGCGGCCGCCGTAAGAGCGATGCTCGCGGCCTATCGCGCGCAGGATTGGGACGGAGCCGAACGGGCCTTGAACGGGGTCGCAGCGAAGGCGGATGCCTTCGGCGCCGTCAAATTCATGAGCCTCTATCGCGAGCGGATTGCTGCCTATCGCCAAATGCCGCCGCCAAAGGATTGGGACGGTGTCTATCAGGCTTTGTCGAAATAAGGTTCAGCGCCGCGTCAGGAGTGCGCCGATTATGGCGCCCGCGCCGGCGAAGGCCGCAACGATCGCAAGCCGCTGTTCGCGCGCCACGGTTGCGACATCGAAACGCGGACGGCTGGCGATCTGTTTGGACACGTAGTCGTATGCGCCGCCTGCCTGTTTAGCCGCCCGTGTCGCGCTCGTCCGCGTCACTTCGCTGACGCCTGTGGCAAGTTCGCGTGCGTCGCGCCGCAGCGCAGCTAGGTCGTCACGGCAAGCCGACAGGCTTTTCCGCACGTCCGTACCGTTTCGTTTGCGAAAAAGCATCGCCTGTCTCCTTACGCGGAATTACGGGTCTGTTCCCCAAACGCGGAGGTTGCGCAGGGGGTTCCGGCGGGGCGCCGTTTTGCGAGGCGCAGCGATCCTTAAGGCCGGTAAGCAGCCGGGTAGGCATCTCCGTTCTTCGCGATGGAACTGGGCCATTTGATCTTCAAGGCGTCACGCATTCGCGGTAGGAAAGGGCGGGGCGTACTTCGCGCAATTCGCGCAACTTCGAAGCGAAAAACGGAGAACGCAGAATGTCGATTATCAAGACCAAGGATGGCACAGAAATATTCTACAAGGACTGGGGTTCGGGACAGCCGATCGTGTTCAGCCACGGCTGGCCATTGTCGGCGGACGACTGGGACGCGCAGTTGATGTTCTTTCTGGCGCACGGCTTTCGCGTCATAGCACACGACCGGCGCGGTCACGGCCGCTCGGCGCAAGTCGCCGATGGACATGACATGGATCATTATGCCGACGATCTGGCGGCGGTGACGGAGCATCTCAATCTCAAGAATGCGATTCACGTCGGTCACTCGACGGGCGGTGGAGAGGTCGTGCGCTATCTCGCGCGGCATGGAGAGAGCGGGGTGGTAAAGGCCGCATTGATCTCGGCTGTGCCCCCGCTGATGGTCCGGACCGCGGCCAATCCGGGCGGGTTGCCGAAAAAGGTATTTGACGAATTTCAGGAGCAAACCGCCACCAACCGGGCGCAGTTCTACCGCGACGTCGCCGCCGGGCCGTTTTACAATTACAATCGCCCCGGTGCGAAGCCGTCGGAGGGCATAATTCAGAACTGGTGGCGGCAGGGCATGATGGGCAGCGTCAAAGCCCATACGGACGGCATCGTCGCGTTCTCGCAGACCGATTTCACCGAGGACCTGAAGAAGATCACCGTTCCGGTTCTGGTCATGCACAGTGAAGACGATCAGATCGTGCCCTATGCCGATGCCGGTCCGTTGTCGGCGAAGCTTTTGAAGAACGGGACGTTGAAAACTTACAAAGGGCTTCCGCACGGCATGCCGACGACCGAAGCGGCTACGATCAATGCCGATCTGCTCGCGTTCATCCGGAGCTGAAGCGTCAAGATAATGGCTTGGGACGCGGCGCGCGGAATCACACGCGCCGCGCTCCGCCTTCAACAATAAAGGAGTTTCTCCATGGACCTCGCGTTGAAAGGCAAACTCGCACTGGTGAGCGGCAGCACGGCGGGCATCGGCCATGCCATTGCCGCGGCGCTGGCGGGCGAAGGCGCCCGGGTGATCGTAAACGGCCGGACGCAAAAGGCCGTCGATGGTGCGGTCAGGGAACTGGCGGCCATGACGGGCGGCGAGGTGCTGGGCTTTGCGGGCGATCTGAGCGTCGCCTCCGTCGCCGAAGAGCTGGCGCGCAACCATCCCGGCGTCGAAATCCTCGTCAACAATCTGGGCATTTTCGAAGCCAAACCGGTCGATGAGATTCCCGATGACGACTGGCGGCGTTTCTTCGACGTCAACGTGCTGAGCGGGGTACGCCTGGCGCGGCTCTATCTGCCGGAGATGAAGCGTGCCAATTGGGGCCGCATCATTTTCATCTCCAGCGAAAGCGGCATCCAGATCCCCGCCGAAATGGTCCATTACGGCATGACCAAGGCGGCACAGATTGCCGTCGCGCGCGGACTCGCAGAATCGCTGGCGGGCACCGGCATCACGGTCAATTCGGTTCTGCCGGGGCCGACGCGCTCGCGCGGCGTCAACGATTTCGTGGAAAGCCTCGCCAAGCAGAGCGGCGCGACCTTCGAACAATTCGAGAAACAGTTCTTCGAGCGCGTCCGCCCGACCTCGTTGATCAAGCGCTTCGCCACGCCCGAAGAAGTCGCCTCGCTTGTCGCTTACGTCGCGAGCCCGCTGTCTTCGGCCTCGACGGGCGCAGCCCTTCGCGTGGACGGCGGCGTGGTCAAAAGCGCGTTCTAGCGCTATTCGACGAGACTGACGTCGAGCGGGCGTTCGTCGCTGCGGCCGCGGTCGTCCACTGCGCGCACGCGATAATTGCCGGCAGCCGCGGGCTGCCAGTATAAAGGTTCGCCCGGCACGCTCGTGCCCACATAGGCATCATCGACGAACCAGTAGAGCAGATGCGCATCGGCGTCGGCTGTGGCGTTGAAGGCGATGCGGTTGCGGTCGAGCTGCGTGAGCCGCATCACGTAGGCGCTGCCGCGCAGCGGCGAGGTGATCAGCGGCGCTGTGCCCTCGGGTGCGCCGGTGTTGGCGCAGTCGGGATTTTGAGGAGGCTTGCGTCGCGGGATTCCGGCCTGCGCGAAGACTTCCTGCAGATCGGACGACCAGAACTCGTAGACTTCCTCGTGCACGCGCTTGCCTTGGTAGGGCATGCATGCGGGCTGCCCGGTTGCATCGTCGATCATCACCGGGCGATGCACGTTGCTCACATGGATGGGCGATTTGCCGGGGATGAACCAGGTCGATCCCTTCTGCGGGCACCAGCGATTGGGAAGTTCGCCGCTCGCAAGACAAATCTCCACGCGCTTGAGATTGGAAGGAAAGGGCTGCGCCGGCTCGGCGAGATGCGGGCGTTCCGCCTCGATCCCGTCCGCGATCTGGAAGAAGAGCGGCGCGGCCACATCGACACCCACGAAGGCAGGATTGCCCGAGCCGTCGAAATTGCCCACCCATACGACGAGCACGTAGGGCCCGAAGCTTCCGGCCGTCCAGGCATCGCGAAACGCCCAGGACGTGCCGGTCTTCCAGTAGACGGGAATATGCAGAGGCTGCGCGCCGGTCGCTTCGTCGGGGCGGACATGCTGGCGCAGTATATCCATCACCATGAAACTTGCCTCCGCACTCAGAAGACGCGTGCCCGTACTTTGCGGCTCGTCGGCGCGGAAGCGCAGCGGCTTCAACACGCCGCGATTGGCGAGCATGGCGTAGAGACCGGCAAGCTCCTGCATGCTGACTTCACCGCCGCCGAGAACGAGCGCGAGACCATAATGCTGCTCGCTGGCGAGATGGCCGATGGCGGCGCTTTGCAGGAACTGGTACAGGTCCGGCGCGTGGAGCTGCGACGCGATCCACACGGCCGGAATGTTGCGACTGCGATTGAGCGCGTCCGTCGCCGTGATCGGCCCCACGAAACGTCCGTCGAAATTCTCCGGCGCATAAGGGCCGAACGCGGTTGGCACATCGCGCAAAACGGTCGCCGGATGCAGCACGCCCTGGTCGAAGCCGAGCGCATAGATAAAGGGCTTCAGCGTCGATCCGGGCGAGCGGCGCGCCAGTGTGCCGTTCACCTGACCTTGCAGCGCCGTGTCGAAGAAGTTCGCCGATCCGACCAGCGCCTTGACGCCCATGTCGCGCGTGTCGACGAGGATGGCCGAGGCATTGCGGATGCCGCTTGCGCCGTTGCGCGCGACATAGCGGTTGATCTGGCGCTCGAGATTGTGCTGCAGGTCGAGGTCGAGTGTCGTCGTCACGCGCGCGTCGCTTGTGCCGCCCCGGACGCGTGCGGCTTCCAGGACCTGTTCCACGGCATGCGGTGCTTCAAATGGCAGAGCCGAGAGCGGCCGGATCGCCAGCGGCAATGCGAAAAGCGGCTTGAGGCCCGCGTCTTCGGGATGGGCGCTGAGCCAGCGCGCATAGAGGCGATCGCGCGAGGCTGTGAGCCGGCGATTGATGACGCCGGTGCTTTCCGAGGCATTGCGTAAGTTTCGTCCGGGCTCCTGCGGAATGATGGCGAGCGTCAAAGCTTCGGGCAGGCTGAGCGTGGCGACGGGCTTGTCGAAATAGACGAGGCTTGCCGCGCCTACGCCTTCGACATTGCGGCCGTAGGGGGCGTCGTTCAGATAGGCCTCGAGGATCTGCCGCTTGGAATAGAAAAGCTCGAGCTCGATGGCGCGGCCGACCTGTTCGAGCTTGCCGAGCGGCGTGCGCGTGTTGAGCGGCCAGAGGAGCCGCGCCAATTGCATGGTGAGGGTCGAGCCGCCTTGGCGGCTGCCATGCCGCACATAGGTGACCCACGCGCCGCGCAAAAGGCCGTACGGATTGAATCCGGGATGCCAGTAGAACCAGCGATCTTCGTGCAGGAGGACCGCCTTCGTCAGCTGCGGCGAGATGTCGGCCAGCGGCACCCACAGGCGATAGCGCTCGTCGCTTGCGAGCGAAAGCCGCAACAGGCGCCCGCGCTCGTCGTAGACGGCAATGGAAGACGGCTTCCAGCTCTGCAGCGACGGATGCGGCCACAGGCGTATGCCTGCAAGTATGACGAACACCAGCACCGCGCCAACGAGCCAGTTCTGGCAACGCCAGATCACATAGCCGCCGGTCCGGACGACCCTGCGCGGAAAAGAGTCCCTGTGCGCCATGGACCGCTCCGTCTTATGGCGCCCGGCTGACCACCAGCACGTCGCCACCCGGCGCGCGGGCCTGCACGCGCCGGTCATACATCGACTCGCCGTAAGCCGGTGGCACGATGAACTTGCCCGACGCGCTGGCTTTGATGCGATAGACGAACTCTTGCACGTCCGGCGTCGCGGTGCCGTAGATCACCACGCGATCTTCGCGGATGTCGGTGTAGGTCGGATTCCAGGTCGAGCCGGTGATGGCAATCGTCGGACCGAGCATGGCGGGTGGCGTGTCGCCATTGTCGCCAGTCTGCGCGGACTGCGGGGGCGCGCTGATGTCGGGATCGAATCCGCCCGGCAGGAGATCGACGATGGCGATGTCGCCCAGACCCTTGTCGCCGGTGGCACGGATCTTCACGTGCACTTCGATTTCTTCGCCGACGGTGACGTGTGTGAGGGGATTCCCATTGGCGTCGGTGTATTCGCGCACGATCTCGAGCCCGTTCTTGATTGCCTTCTGCGGCACGTCGCGGTCGTAGCCGGCCTGATCGACCACGGCCCAGGCGGGCAAACCGCTTCCGTCCGTGAACAGGAGCTTCGTGGCGCCGCCGTCCCAGATGCCGGCCTGCAGCAGCTTGTTTTGAATCGCGGCGATCGGCTTCAGGCTGCCATTCGCATAGATCTGCGCGATGCCGAGATTCTCGACGGCCGTCGCGTTGGTGTTCGCGTAGACGTCCAGCGCCAGCATCGTCATGGCGGCGGAGAGCGTGTTGAACTCGTTCCTCTGTAGCGGTCGCGCGATGTTCTCCATCACCCGCGGCGACATCGCCTTGGCGCGTTCCGGGAAATATTTGGCGAGCAGATAGAGCGCGGTCGCGTCGCGGATCAGCGGATCGTCGTAGTACTCGTAGTTGTAGCTGCCGTCATCCGTGGCGCGTTCCAGCGTGGCCTGCAGGGGATTGATGAGAAGGTTGGCCTCCTTGTCCTGCTTCAGCATCGCATAGGAGGCGGCAAGCCAGCCAGCCGCGAGATCGTTCTTCCATGTCGTGGGGAATGCATCCTGGAGACGCTTCTGCACGGACGCCAGATCGTTGGTGGTGACGTTGCCCTGGCGCGTCAGGAGATAGACCGCGTAGGCGCGCTGGCGCAGTTCGTCCAGCGTGTCCGCACTCTGATCGGCGGCCAACACGTGGAGATATTTGTTGCCGGCATCGATCATGTCTTTCGGCACGGCCACGCCGCGGTCGCGCGCTTCCAGCAGGAAGTGCATCGTGTAAGCCGATACGAAGGGCTCGGAATCCGGCGTCGCCGTCCAGAGACCGAAACCGCCCTGTTCGTTCTGCCGCGAGCGCAGCACATCGATTTGCGCCGTCAGCGCATCGGCGTTTTCCGTCGTCCCGGCAACCGGTTGCAGCGCCCGGGCGAAGACCGGTACGGACGGCCATTTCGAGGCGACAAGACGCGGCATGGACGCGCTGACGATCTGCTCGCTGCAATAATTGTCGTAGTTGACAAGCCAGCTGGTGAGCCCTTGCGACAGCACGATCGGAACCGTCGAGATGCTCGCGTTACGCACGCTGTAGGCGTCGTACATGCGCCGGAGGTTGGGAACGACTTGTTTGCTCCCCGCATCGAGGCGGACGATGTCGAGCTCAGTGCGGTAGGCCGCGGCCGGGCGCACCGAGATGTCGATGCGCTGCGCCGCCGACTTGCCGCCGGAACTCGCCGTGAAGACGAGACTGCCGGAGCCCAGCGTGCCGGTGGCCTTGACGCGGAACGTCGCCACACCTTCGTGCATCGGCGCCAGCGCGAGCGTCCGCGTGGACGCGCCCAGTACCTGCAATTGCCGGCCGGTCTTGAGCAGGACAGCGACAGGCATCGGCGCATTGCCCATGCCCGTCACGTTGTTGGAGACGCCTACACCCACATCGGCTTCGTCGCCCGGCGCCAGTGTCGTCGGCGCGTCCGGCGAGAGCACGAAGTCGCCGCGCACGGTGGTAGCGCCTTCATACGTGCCGATGAGATCGGGCGATACGGCCACCGCCATGACATGAAGCTTGCCGTGGAAATAGTCCGGCACCGTATATTGCAGGTCCTTCTCGCCGCTCACGTCGACGATGCCGGACCAATAGGCGACGGGCTTGTCGCGCTTGCGTTTGAAGGGATTGAGCTGACGGCCGATCACGTCGCCGCCGTCGCCGCCCGGCGCCGCCGCCGCCATCAGCTTTTTGAAATCGGGCAGAATCAGGTCGAGGATCTGCGAGGTCTGCACGTCCAGAATGCGCTTGCGGAAGAAGAATTTGAGCGGATCGCCGAGCTTGTAGTGGGCGACTTGCAGGATGCCTTCGTCCACGGCAAAGACAACGACCTTGGCCGGATGCGCCGCGTGCACCTTGAACGTCACCGCAGTTCCCGGTTTGACAAGATCCGGCGCCTCGACGGTGAGCGCATTGCGGCGCGCGTCGACATTCACCGAGAACGGCGCCACGCCGTAACTCAGGGGACTCATGAAGATTTCGTCCGACGAAGGGTCGCGGATGTACTGCACGTTGATATAGCCGTTGCCTTCAAAGCCCTTGGGCACGGTGATGTGCTGCACCGAATTGGTCGTCTTCGACGTGAACCAGGCGTGCGCGTAGACGCGGTCGCGCTCGATGGTGATGAGCCCTGAGCCCGCGTAAGGCGCGCGCAGCGAGATCTCGACCGGCTCGCCCGGCGCATAGTCCTGCTTGCTGAGTTTGATCTCGAGCTCGGCATTGCGGTCGAGTGCGCGAGAAAGATTGGCCGCGCCCGTCACCGAATATTCGATTCTGTTCACGTCCACATTGCCCGAACGGATCACCAGCGCGTAATCGCCGGGCTTGTCGGTCGGCAACGTATAGTCGAGCCCACCCGCAGGGATCGTGAGCGGATTGGTGCTGACAGGCACTTGCTTCAGCCGCGATTCGTATTTGTAGACGCCGGAATCCTGCTTGGTCAGCACGGAAACGTAGCGCCGTTCGACCAGCCGCGCCTCGAGGCCTTTCAGCTCGATCGACTTTGTTTCCGGATCGATGGCGACGAGATGCACGGCGCGGTGGCTGTCGCGCTGGATGTAGGAGAGATCGTCCACGGCTTTGTAACCGACGAGCCACGAATTGCTGGAGACGAGCGTCTCCGCCGTCGCCGCCACATTGCGCCCGCCCTCGGCTTCATAGGCCTTGGCTAGAAAATCGAGGCGATAGGTGGCGTCGGCGTATTTCTTCAGGTCGAGATCGAATTCGACATGGCCCTGATCGTTGGTGTGGCCATCCTGCAGCTGCGTCGTGTAGCCGTCCTTGGCGTGGCGGAGGTCGTAGAACCGATAATCCGGCCAATTGTGAAAGGCCGGGAAGGTCGGATTGAGCGTCAACGACGCCTCGACGCGCCGGTTGGCGGCCGGCGTGCCGAAGAGATTGTGCACGTCGACGATGCCTTTGAGCTTGTCTGGCTTGACCCAGCCGTCGGCCACATGCGCGGAGAGCGTTGCATCGACCTTCATGCTGTCGGGCAGGAATTCCTTCACCGACACGGTCGTCGAACCGATTGCGGTTTCCTCATTGTCCTTGCCGACGATGTAGAGATTGACCGACCAGGTGCCGGTCGGCGCGGTCTCCGCCGGTGTGTAAGAAAGTTCGGTAAAGCCCGACTCATCGACACCGACCGGCTGGCGTTTCACAGTGATGCCGCGCGGATCGACGATCTCGGCCTGCAGCGGAATGCCCGCCGGGCTCTGCGCCCAGTTCGCCGTGCGCACGATGATGCCGATGTGGAAGAGATCGCCGGGGCGATAGATGCCGCGATCGGAAAAGAGATAGGCGGACAGTTCGCCTTCGCTCGTCGGATTGGCCTCGCCCCCGATGTCGAAGCGCGAATAGTCGAGCCTGCGGTCTTCGCCGTTCGTCGGCAGGAAGGACAGATCGTCGCCTTTCTTGACGACGTACATCACCGGCCGTTTTTCGTGCTGTAGGCCTTTGAGGCTGGGGAAATGCACGACGCCGTCGGCCGCGGTCGTCTCGGTGAAAAGCGTTTCGCCGTTTATGGCCATGACCGAAACGCTGGCGCCAGCGACCGGCTCGCCCGTGCGGATCGACTGCACGAACACGTCGCGGCTGCCGTCCAGCGCGCGCTTCGCCAGCATGCCGAGATCGGTGACGACGATGAGCCGGTCGTCGGAGACGCCGGGGTTGTCGCTGTCGGAATCGTCGCCGGCGTCGTCGCCCGTGTCTTTTTTGGCGGGATCGAAAGCAGCCAGATGCAGCATGAAAACGCCATGCTTGCCCTCTTTGAGATACTGGCTGAGGTCGACGCCCTCGTAATGTGCATCGCCGGGCGAGGCTTGCGGGAACAGGTGCGTTTCCTTGAAGCGTTCGACGATGTGATCTTCGCTGAAGCGTCCGGCGAGATATGGCTTTGCGTAGGTTCCATCGTTGAAACTGACGAGATGCTGCAGCTGGTCCGGCAGTACGCGCCCGATGACGAGACGCATGCCCTTGATGTTGCGCGACACCACGGAGATGTGCTTGTCGCCGCTGAGCGAAAGGAGCGAGCCGTCGGCCATGAAGCGGAGAAGCTTCGGATAATCGGGCGCCGAGAAGATCTGGGCATTCGGCTTGCCGAGGATGTAGCCGCCGAAGGACTTGAGGCCCTGCGTGAAGCGGATGTAGATGCGCTCGCCGGGTTGCGCGTGATATTTGAAGCTCTGTGTGTCCGAATATTCGTTCTCGGTCGGCACGAGTTCGAGCTTCAGCGGCGAGGACTGCCGGATGACGTCGTCGCTGACTTCGGGAATGGTCCATGCGTAGGGCGGCGCGTTCTCTCGCTGTTTCACACCCTGCTTGCGTTTGGGCAGGACCCACGCCTTCGTCAGATTCGCGAGGTCCGCGCCGTTGATTGTATCGCTCGTATTGACGACGACAACCTGTTCCGGCTCGAATTTATCGTTGTTTACGAGCGTGGGCGTCACTTCGGAGACGGTGAGGCTGTAGAGGCCCGGCACACGCACGGCCATTTTAACAGGGGACGACGTCGGATCGCCGCCGCGCGAGCTCTTCACGCCGCTGTCGAGCGTCATCGCCACCGTGTCATCGTCGCGCGGCAGATCGAGCGGCTGGGAATGTATCCACGCCTTCATCTTGGCGGCGTCATAGGTGACGGTGAATTTGAGCGGCGTCGCCGTGTCCGTGCCGCGGCCGTTGAGCGCGAGCGTAATGCGCTTCTCGAATTCGGCGGGATCGACGGGATAGTTGAAGGTGAGCGGCATGATGGTCTTCTTCGCCGCCGGGTTTTGCGGGTCCTGGTAGAACTCGCCCGTGCCTTCCGTTGCCGCGAAGGCTGCAATGTCGAAGTCGCAATGATCGTCGGCCATCAGGACGTGCGGCGTGAAGCTCTGCTCCAGGTCGAAATGCACTTCGATATGTGCACCGATCGGCCAGTCGGCGGCCGGCCTGAATTCCAGTGTGCGGTCGTCGATCCAGGTCCATATGCCCTTGATCGCGGGGTCCATGGTGATACCGCGCGTGACGTTCTTGCCCACCAGCTCGATTGGCGCCGCGGAGCCCGAGAATTTCACCTGCAGCGGATGGACGAGGACCGCGGGCGTGCCGTCCGAACGTTCGTAGTCGGTAATGGCGGGCGCGATCGCTTCAAACGTGATGCGCGGCGGCTCGGGCGGATGCGGGCGATGCAGATACCACTGCCAGCCGGCCCATCCCAGCGCCAAGGCGGCGAGCATGCCGAGCGTGCCACCGGCATAATGTTGAGGCTTGCGCTGGATCGAAGCCGCCAGCGGCGGCATCCATTCGGGCGGCGTCCACGAGACGCTGCCGAACATCAGCTTCAATGCCGGAACAATGGACGCAAATGCCTGCGCGGCGATGCGCGCCAGACGCACGGGTAGCGTCACGAGAAATTGCAGCAGATCCACGGCAGTCCCCCTTCGAGGCCGGGTGTCTCAGCACCCGCCACCCCTCAACAACACGCGCGCCGAAGCCGGCAGCGCCAGCAAAGCCACACGCACAGGCTTGTCGATTTTTCCGGAAGAGCCGTCTTGGTCGGCAACTGCGCTTGATGACGAAGGTAAGCGGAAAAAATTGGCGGAACTACGGCGCGCCGCCGGAAAACATCGCGATGTTGTTGATTATTTGTGGAGTCGCCTACTACGGATCGAAGAACATCAGCTTCATGGAGCCCGGCACGTAGGTCACATGCGGGCGACCGCCCGGTATCGTCGGCGGTGTCACGCTCGCGATGTCCGCCGTCACGAGGAACAGACGTCCCGTTTCCGGATCGACCGCCATGGTCCGCGCGCCGGGCGCCGTCTGGACGGTCTCGGCGACCTGGAATGTTTTTGGATCGCGCTCCTGGACGACGGTGACCGTGCCTTCGCCGTTCGAGCTGAAGGCAAGCTTGCGCTTGGGGTCGAAGGCGGCTGCGTCGGTGCCCTTGCCGATGGGAAGGCTCGCGAGGTTTGCCCCGGTGTTTCCGTCCACCACGATCATGACGCCGTTGACGCAGGTGGTGAACAGGCGCTCGGTTTCCGTGTCGACCGCTAGGCCGTGCGGGCGCTGGCAGCCCGGGACCGGATAGTGCGCGATCACCTTGTCTGTCGCTGTGTCGATGACGACGATGTCGCCTTTCTCGGCCCCGTTGACGAAAACCTTTCCGTGGCCGTCCGCGGCGGCCGTCTCGAGCCCGCCGCCGCCGTCGATGTTCGCGATGGCCGTGTCGGTGGCCGGATCGATGACGGTGATCTTCGCAGTGTCGCCGTCGACGACAAAGACGTGTCCGCTGGCCGGGTCGAAGACCATGCCGTCGGCGTCGGGTGCGGCCGGAATCTGCTTGATGGGTTCGAGCGTCTTGAGGTCGAACGAAACCGCGACACCGGCCTTGCCGTCATCGGTGTAGCCGCGTCCGGTCGCCGGCGCGATCGCCGTGCCGTGCGTGCCGCCCGGAAATGACGCGATGTCCCCGAGAACCGTCCCGTCGCGCCCGTCCACCACGGAGACGCGGTCGCCATGGGCGATGTACACCCGGTGCGACGGGGCGTCGTAAACCACATAGTCCCAGCGTTCAGGTGCGCCGAGCTTAACGGTTTTGGTCAGCTGGTATTGGGGGGCGGCAAGAGCGGGCGCGGCGGCCAGCCAGAGAAAGACGAGTGCTCCGATGCCTAGGCGCGCCGACATGCCCGATACCTCGATGTGGTTGCGGCGCGAGACGTAGCATCGAAAGCTAAGGACCGCACAGCGCAATCGAGAGGTTGGGAAAATTTAAGATGCGTCCCGGACGGGCCAAGGCAAGATCGCACTTCTTCTATATAAGGCCTTCGGGACAAGGTTTTGGTACCTCCCGGGAGTGTGACGGCCCAGTGACTGCGTAGGATCCCGACATGGCAAATACCGATCAAGCGTCCTCTATGCTGAACAAGGTGCCCGCGGTGACGCTGGCCTTCTGGGTGATCAAAATCGCCGCGACGACTGTGGGCGAAACGGGCGGCGACGCCCTCTCGATGACCCTCAATCTCGGCTACCTCGTCAGCACCTATATCTTCGCCGGGATATTCGTCGTCGTCCTCGCAGGCCAGCTCGCGACGCGCCGCTTCCATCCGCTTCTCTATTGGGCCGTGATCGTGGCGACCACAACGACGGGCACGACGATCTCCGACTATCTCGACCGTACGGCGGGCCTCGGCTACCCGCGCGCCTCGCTGCTGCTGTTCGCTGGCGTCCTGCTGTCGCTCGGTTTGTGGCGCCTGACGACCGGCTCCGTGTCGGTCAGCAGGATCACGACCCGGCGCGCCGAATTTTTCTACTGGATGACCATCCTCATCTCGAACACGCTCGGCACGGCGCTGGGCGATTTCACGGCGGACTCGATGGCCTCGGGCTTCGAAGGTGGGGCGCTGATCTTCGGCGCCGTCCTGGTTGTCATTGCGGCGGCCTACTTCTTCACTCGGATCAATCGCACGTTCCTCTTCTGGTCGGCCTTCATTCTGACGCGCCCGCTGGGTGCGACGCTCGGCGACACTCTGACGAAACCCGTGCATGACGGAGGACTGAACCTCGACCGCATCATGGCATCGCTGGTCATCACGGCGTTCATGATCGTCTGCATCCTGTTTACACGGCAACAGAGCGAGCAGCCGCTCGAAGTGGCGTCATGAAAACGCTGATCGTCGAAGACGATCCCGTGACGGCCCTCTATGTAACGGAGGGGTTGAGGACTCTGGGCCATACCGTCTATTGGGCGCCGACCGGACCGGATGGTTTCGAGCAGGCACGGCACGGCGACTGTACGCTCATCATCGTCGATCGTATGCTACCGGGACTCGACGGCCTCTCGCTCGTCAAGCAGTTGCGCGAGCGCAACATCCAGACGCCCGTTCTGTTTCTCACGACGATGGAAAATCTCGATGCCCGCATCGAAGGGCTCAACGCGGGCGGCGACGACTATCTGACCAAGCCTTTCGCCCTGTCCGAATTGCTCGCACGCGCCAACGCGATCATCTGCCGCCAGAATCATTTCGGAGATACGAGCGCGCAGACCCGGCTGGGCGCGGGCGGACTCCGGGACGGACTATCTGTTCGGGGTGAAGGCGCATTTCTAAGACGTGGAACGGGTTGCGTCCGCGGGTCGTTTCGTCCTTGGATATCCACCGAGGACGATCCGATGCGGGCGAAACGAAAGACGAAGGTTAAGGCCAAGGCCGGGCCGCAATCCGCGGAGCGCTATTGGTCGGCACGCGTGACCCGCGAAAGCGATGCACTGGATCTCAGGCAGGGCGTCTTCAAGCTCGACGATCCGAAGAAGATCGCCAGGTCCCTCAAGCGCTCGGCAGAGAAGAGCCATCGGCGCAAGGCCGATCCTTACCGGTCCGCGCTCTCGATGCTGACCTTCTATATCAACCGTGCCGGCAAGAACCTTCCGGCCCGGCGCAAGCAAATCCTCCAGCGCGCAAAGGCCCAGCTCCGGAAGCTGTTCGGCAAGGATTAGAGCGAGATTGCTTTAGCTTAAATCGTCAGCGAAGTTCAGGCGCAGGCCCGGCCGCGGCCAGCGGCATTTGTAAAGTTTGCCGCTGCTGGATGCAGTCGCCCACACATCCTGAAGATCGCCTCCGCCGAAGCAGAGATTGGTGATGGCGATCTCCGGGAAGGGAATGTGCTCCAGCGCGGGGTTGGAGTCCGATGCCGGATCGAATACGGTGACGCCGCCATTGATGATCGTGCCGACGCAGACCTTTCCGTCGCCTTCCACTTTCAGGCTGTCCAGCAGTTGGAAGCCCGGCAAAGTGCAGACGACACGTCCGGGCAGCCACGGCGCCGGCTGCGGTCCCAGCGCGCCGGGTTCGGCGATGTCCGCAGCCCAGAGGCGGCCCGTCGTCGTGTCGGCCCAATAGAGAACCTTCTCGTCCGGTGACAGACCGACGCCATTGGGCGCCGTCAGTTCGCCGCGCGCCAGCGTGATGCGCGAGCCGTCCGCTTTCGCGTAGTAGAGCGCGCCCTGGTCGCGATGGGTGGGCGTCGATTTCCCGAGATCGGAGAACCAGAAACCACCGTGGCGATCGAACACGAGATCATTGGGTCCGCGGAGAGGCCGGCCGTCGCATTCGCTGTAAAGCGTCGTGAATTTGCCCGTGGCAAGATCGACACGCTGGATCGAACCGCCGATGTAATCGTGCGGCAAATGACCCGGGACAAGATTCCCGCCGGCTTCATGCCATTCGAAGCCGCCATTGTTGCAGACATAGACCGCACCGTCGGGCCCCAGCGCCGCGCCGTTCGGGCCGCCGCCGAGTTCGGCGATCACGTCGATCTTGCCGGACGGCGAAACGCGCGAGAGGGTCCCGCGCTTTATCTCGACCACCAGCACCGAGCCATCGGCCAGCGCGATCGGTCCTTCGGGAAATTGCAGGCCTTCGGCAACCACTTCGAGCTTCATGTCATGTTCCTCAGATCTTGCGGTCGCGGCCGGCCCAGTGCGGTGCGCGCAAATCGGTTTTCAGAATCTTTCCCGCGCCGCTGCGAGGAAGGGGCGTTTCGTGAATCTGAAGACTCCGGGGAATTTTGTAGCCGGCGATCTTGTCTCTGCAGAACGCGGACAATTCGTCGATCGTGACGGACATCCCCGACTTCGGATGCACGATGGCGTGGACGCGTTCCCCCCAGCGCTCATCGGGAACTCCGACCACAGCGCATTCGAGAACCGCTTCGTGACGATAGACGACGTTTTCGACTTCGATCGAATAGACGTTCTCTCCGCCCGACACGATCATGTCCTTGAGCCGGTCGGTGATGTAGATCGCGCCATCCTCGTCCATGAAGCCTACGTCCTGCGAATGCATCCAGCCGCCGCGCAACGCCTCCGCGGTGGCTTCGGGACGATTCCAGTATCCCGCCATCAGATTGTCGCCACGCCCGACGATCTCGCCGATCTCGCCGCGGGGCAGTTCTTCGTCCGCTTCGTTCACGACCTTGAGCTGATAGCCATAGGCGGCGGCGCCGGCGGATTTGAGTTTCTCCGGGTTCGCGCCCTTGCGATGCCATTTGGGGCTCAGATAGCTGATCGCCGGCATCTCGGTCATGCCGAAGCCCTGGCCGAATGCGATATTCCGGAACCGCTCGCGTGCGTTTTCCAGTACGGCCGGCGGCATCGGCGCACCGCCGTAACCCAGCATCTTGAGCGACGAGACATTGGCCGTTGCGGCACGCGGATGGCGCGCCAGCCGGTCGATCACCGTCGGCACCGTGAAGATATGTGAGACGCTGTGGCGCGCGATGAGATCAAACATGGCATCTTCATCGAAGCGCGGGGTGATGACATGCGTGCCCGCGACCTGTGTCATGGTCCACACGGCGATGTCGGCCATGTGGAACATGGGTGCGGAATGCAGCGCCACACTGTCCTCGTCGACCTGCAGCGACATGACGAGGTTGGTGGCCATGGCGCTGAGGCTCTTGTGCGTATGCATCACGCCTTTGGCCACACCCGTCGTTCCGCCCGTGTAGAAGATGGCGGCCAGCTCGTTGTCCGGACCTTCCGTCTCCGGCACGGGCGCGGCGCGCGCCATCAGGTCTTCATACGTCTTGTCGGCGGAAGGCGATGGCCCATCCAGGGCGACGGATCGGAAATCGAGCTTGGCGCGCAGCTTTGCCACATGCGTTTCAAACTCGGCGCCGAAGAGGAAAAGCGTCACGCCGGCATCGGCCAGCTGGTATTCGAGCTCGGCCACCGCCAGCCGCGTGTTCAGCGGCACGAGCACGGCCGCAATCCAGAAGATCGCGTAGTAGCACTCGAGGTATCGATCGCTGTTGTTGGCGAGGACGGCGATGCGATCGCCGCGCTGGACGCCGAGGCCCTGCAATGCGCCCGCTAGCCGCGCCACGCGGTCCCGAAACTCCGTCCAACTCTTCTTGCGCTCGCCATCGACCACAGCGAGATGATGTGGCCGCACATCCGCCGCGCGAGACAGCCCTTGCGTTATCCGCATGCGCCTATCCTATGCCTTCGCCGCTTCCCGGAACCGTGCAACCGCTGCCGAGTCGAAATACTCATCGAGCCGGACGATCCGGCCGTTCTCGACGGTGCACACGATGCAGGCGGTCAGGGAAACCGGATGATTGTCGCGCGTGCGCCGTCCTGTCAGACGGTGCTGCTGCACAAATCCGCCGGGAAAGACATGCAGGCGCCGCTCGACATAACGGCGGTCGGCGATGCGGGCCACGAAGCCTTCCAGCGTCTTGAGGTTCTCGGCGGGCGTCTGCTCGAGCTCGTCGGTGTTGTGCCAAATCTTCGCGTCCGGCGCGTAGATTGATTGCAGTTTCGCGACGTCGCCCCGCTCGACGGAGTCGAAGAATTCCTTCGCAAGCGCGGCGATGCTGTCCATGGGCTCCCCACTATTCTTCTTTTTCAACCGAGCGGCTCGAAGGTCGAGCCCCCCAAATCGTAGTTCTGCGTCGTGGCGCTTGCAAAGAAAAATCATCTGAATACGGACGCTTGTGTTCGATGTGAAATTCAATTTGCACCGACGCGATATATTTTTTGCCGATGCATCACCTAGCCGCACGTCGCATAGGGATGTTAGATTTAGGGAAACAGACCGGAGGATCGCCCGCGTGACGAGGCCCAGCAACAAGGTGTTCGAAATCAGGGGAATTAATCACCTTGCGCTCGTCTGCAAGGATATGGCGCGGACGGTCGATTTCTATTCGAACGTGCTCGGCATGCCGCTCATCAAGACGATCGATCTTCCCAGGGGGATGGGGCAGCATTTCTTCTTCGACATCGGCAACGGCGATTCGCTTGCGTTCTTCTGGTTCCCGAACGCGCCGGAGGCCACACCGGGCGTCGCAAGCGCGCTGAATCTCCCCGGCGGCGGCAGTATCGCATCCGGTCACGGCTCGATGAATCATGTGGCATTCGACGTGCCGCCGGAGATGATCGACGAATATTACGAGAGGCTGCGGGCGCGGGGCATCGAGGCGACGCGGGTGGTCAATCACGACGATTCCGAGCGGCAGGCGAGCCCGACGATCACGCCTTCGACATTCGTGCGCTCCATATACTTCTTCGATCCGGACGGCATCTGCCTCGAATTTGCCGCCTGGACGCGCGAGATCGATCCCGTCGTCGACGTCCGCCATGAACCGGTCGGCGCGGACGGCGAAAAGCGGGCCGTCAAACTCGAGCCCGCGGAATGAAATAAAGCTCTGCACCGGTCATTCATTTGCCTGCACCATGATGCGGCGCAACACGGCTGGTTTTTTCTACGCGCCGATGCCGCGCCATTCCGCATGACTGAGAGAAATTGATTTGCGTGCGCGGCAAATCTTTTTGAATTGCCGATTTTGCAAGGACTTCTAGCATTTGCGAACGCGCAAAGGGCTGGGACAACGATCCCTTTTTGGGGCAACGCCCTGCGCACAAAATCAAAGAGGGACGGAAAATGCGCTTGAAAACAATTTTACTCGCGGGAGCCATTGCGCCCGGATTCGTCATTGGCGGCAATGTGGCATACGCGCAGACGACCACGGCGCCGAGTAAGCCTACAGCGGAGACGCAGTCGGGCGGCATCGAAACCGTGATGGTGACGGCGCGGCGTAGAACGGAATCGATTCAGGTTGCACCGGTTGCGGTGACGGCGCTCGACGCGGATCAAATCGAAAAGCTGTTTGTGCACGACATGTCCGACCTGGACAAATTGGCGCCCAATCTGAGCATTCAGGGCGTGGGCGCGATCCACCGTGACGCCGCAGTGATGTATGCGCGCGGTATCGGTTACAATGGCGTGGACGAGGGCCAGGACCCCGCCATCGGTTTATCCATCAACGGCGTTTTCCCGACGCAAAATATCGGCATGTTGTCGAACATGCTCGATGTCGAAGACGTGCAGATGCTGCGCGGTCCGCAAGGGACCCTGTTCGGCAAGAACACGATCGGCGGCGTCATCCTCCTCACTACCAAACAGCCTGGCGACGTCTACGACATCGAGGCGAGCGAGCGCTATGGCAATCTTGGACGCGACGACCAATTTGTTGCCGTCGATCTTCCGGTAGACGACACCTTTGGCATCCGCCTGTCTTTCCAAAGACAATATTCAGACGGTGCGTTCAAGAACGAATACGTGCCTCCCCCAGGAGATCCGGCTGTGCCGAAAATGCTGGGCGGCGACAATATCAAAACCTACCGCGGCACATTTGTTTGGAAGCCGGTGTCCAATTTCGAGTCGGTCTTCGTGGCCACCTATATGGACGATCATAGCCCCTCGGTCGGCGGCACGAACGGCTCGACGCCCACGGATTACCTTTGCGCCGTTCTGCATGATTGCGGATATGACTATGGCGGGCCACACAATCCGTACGTCGTCTATCGAAACTTCCCGAGCGGCGACTTCATGGATTCGACGAGCCTGTCCTGGAACAACCGCTATCACGGCGACGGATTCGATATCGTGTCTGTGACCGGTTACATCAAAGATTGGAACTACACCTACAGCGACTATGACAATACGCCACTGGAGATTCTGGATTCGACTTTCGGACTGAACAGCCGGCAATTCAGCCAGGAGGTGCGTGTCGAATCGGACAACGATTCGCCCCTCAAGTGGGTTGGCGGCGCGATCTTCACGTCACGGATTTGGGACGGAAGCCAAGTGTTCTATTCCGTATTTCCGACCTTGAACGGCGAGGTCGACTACGCCAAGCAACTTGACGATTCCGAGGCCGTGTTCGGGCAGGCGGACTACGAGGTATTCCGCGGTTTCGAGCTCACGGCAGGCATTCGCTACACCAGCGAATTCAAAGACGTCGATCGTGAACCATCGACCAATGCATTGACGCCATGCAACGGCAACCCGTGCTATGGGCCGTGGTATTTCTCGAAGACATGGTCCAACACGATTTTCCACTTCGGCGCCGACTATAAGATCGACGATCAGAAGATGGTGTATGCGAGCTACTCCACCGGCTTTGTCGCTGGCGGGTTCGACACACGCGTATCGACGCAGGCGGAAACCGGCCTTCCCTATGCGCCCGAAAAGGCGAAGTCCTGGGAAGTGGGATTGAAATCCGACTGGTTGGACAATCATCTGCGGGCGAACCTGGCGGCCTTCTATGTCGATTATTCGGACGTGCAAGTCGGCGCGTTCCTTCCCGGCGGAAGTTTCGACCAGGTTATCGTCAACAACGCCTTCGAGCGTGCCGAAGGTCTTGAAGCGGAGTTGACGGCTGTGCCGATCGACGGCCTGGTCTTGTCGGCATCACTCGGCTTGGACGATGCAAATTACACAAGTTTCAATGCCAACGTCTTTGGCACGGGCGTCGGCAACTATGCCTATCTCCGACCGGCCTTCACGCCGAAATGGTCCGGACGTGTGGACGCCCAATACCAGTTCGATCTCGACAGCAACGGCGCGCTGACGCCCGACTTGTCGTACTCATACACGACGTCGTATTACACGGATCTGACGAATTCGCCGGTGGGTTACAACAGCCCGTTTGGATTGCTGGACGGAAGTCTCACCTACGACGATCCAAGCGGACGTTGGAAACTCGCTTTCTGGGGCAAGAACCTTACGGATACGCTCTATCGCCTGGCTGCGGTTCCAAGTTCGGGCTACTTCACGCAGCTCTACTTTGCCAATCCCAGAACGTTCGGAATGGAGTTCACGATCAAATTGGAGAAGCCGTAAGAAAATCGGGGAACGCGTGCGGAGCGCCGCCATTGATGGTGTGTGGCGTTCCCCGCGAACGGAGCGCGCCGAACCCCTCGGGACATCGGGTCCCGATAACCCTGACAAGGAGGCGACACCATGGCAGACAACACTGGAAAGCGGACCATGGACGAGATCGAATATCGTGGCGTCAATCACGTGGCCCTCGTCTGCAAGGACATGGCGGAGACCGTCGCGTTTTACGACGGTATTCTCGGCATGAAGCTCGTCAAAACGCTCGACCTGCCCAACGGCCGGGGGCAGCACTTTTTCTTCGACTGCGGGCAAGGCGCGACGGTAGCATTTTTCTGGTTTCCGAATGCACCGCAGGCCGCGCCTGGCATAGCATCCATGCATCCCGACTATCTGAACGTTGGATCACAGACTGCGCATGCATCGATGAACCATCTCGCGATCAACATTCCGATCGAGAAATTCGACGAGATTGCGCAGAAGTTGCGCTCGCGCGGCGTGACGCTGCGCATCATCAATCACGACGACGGGCCCGTTCACAGTTCGCCGGAATTCTCGGAGCTTACCTGGATCCGCTCGATGTATTTCCGCGATCCCAGCGGAATCCATATGGAACTTGCCGCGCTGACGCGGCCATACACGGAAGACGACGTCCGGCACGATCCGGTCAATGCCAAAGGCGAGCGCGTTCCGCTTAAGGGACGACGTGCCGTACCTGCCTGATCGCGGGTTCTAGCGAGGAAGAATGACGCTCAACAGAGAGAGCGCCGGTTCCGCATGGTCTGAAGACGGCCGCACATTTGCGGCTGTCGATGTCCGCTATGCCTGGTATGTGGTCGGCGCGCTTTCACTGATCAACATGATTTCCTATGTCGAACGTCAGCTGCCGACGCTGCTCTTCGGGCAGATCAAAAAGGATTTCGTTCTTACGGATACGCAGGTGAGCCTGCTCGCCGGCTTTTCCTTCATGCTCTTCTATGTCGCTTTCGGGCTCTTCATCGGGCGGCTGGCGGACAGGTCCAGACGAACGCGCATCATTGTGGTGGGAATCTTGTTCTGGAGCGCGGCAACGATGCTGTGCGGGTTTGCCCGGAACTTCCTCCAACTGTTCCTGTCGCGCGTGTCCGTGGGCGTGGGCGAAGCGACGCTGGCGCCTTCGGCCATCTCCATCATCAGCGATCTTTTTCCGGCGACGGCACTGGCGCGCGCGCTGGGTGTCTACACCGGCGCGCAATATCTGGGTGCGGGGCTGGCGCTGGTCGCCGGCGGAGCCGCGCTTCAGATCGCGGAGCATCTGCCGCGTGTTCTACCCGTCGTCGGCCATATCGCCCTCTGGCAAATGACGTTCCTGCTGGTGGGCAGTACCGGCCTTCTCGTCGTCATACCCATGTCCTTCGTGCGCGAGCCGGTCCGGCGCGGGCTGGCGCCGAGCGTCGCCGCATCCGGGGCGGCCGTTCCGTTCGGCGAAGTCTGGAAATTCGCAAGAGCCAACCGCAGGACGCTGGTTTCGCACTACGCCGCCTTTTCGATTTCGTCCGCGATGGGTTTCGGAACGGTCGCCTGGGTCCCGACCTATTTCGTCCGCGTCCATCACTGGGCGCTTCACGATATCGGCTATGCGTACGGGCTGATGGTGGCGCTGCTTGGCGGTGCCGGCGTTATCGTCGGCGCGCGCTTCGCCGAATGGCTGGCGCGGCTTGGGTTTACGGACGCCTATCTCAGGGCCCCGATGATTTCGCTGGCCGTCACGGCGCTGCCCCTGGTCGCGGCAATGCTGACGCCCGACGCCCGTCTGGCGATGGCGCTGCTCGCGGTCGCCACGTTTCTTTCGAGCTTTCCCGTCTCGCCGATCATCGCGGCGCTGCAGGTCATCGCACCCAATCAGATGCGGGGCCAGATCGTTTCGTTCTATCTCTTCGTCGCCAATATCCTTGGGGTAGGATTGGGCCCGGTTATAGTGGCGCTTCTGACGGACTATGTTTTCCGGAACGAGCTCGATGTCGGGCGCTCGATCGCGCTGCTCACGGTGATGGTGACGCCTATTGTCGTCTTGATTCTGGCCTTGGGTCTCGGATCCTATCGCAAAAGCGTAGCGGCCGCGGCGGCCTGGACCTTCGCGCCGGCAAAAGCCGCGGGCGCCTTCACCACAACGGCATTTTCAGACAAGGCCATGTAATGAGAGCATTGCAGGACATCACCATTCTCGATCTCACGCATATGCTTTCGGGGCCATACGGCACGATGCTGCTTGCGGATATGGGCGCGCGCACCATCAAGATTGAACCCCCGCAGACCGGCGAAGGCACGCGCCGCCTTCTCGAGCATTCCGAACATTATTCGCGCAACGGCATGGGCGCTTATTTCCTTACGCTCAGCCGCAACAAGGAAAGTGTCGCGCTCGATCTCAAATCGGAGAAGGGGCTCGAGATCTTCTACGGGATGGCTAAGCGCGCCGACATCGTCGTCAGCAATTTCGGCGCCGGCGTCACCTCGCGGCTGAAGATCGATTATGCGCATCTTTCTGCCGTCAATCCGCGGATCATCACCTGCTCCGTGTCGGGCTTCGGCGAAAGCGGGCCGTTTCCGGCACGTCCGGCTTTCGATCTCGTGGCGCAGGGCATGGGCGGAGGCATGTCGCTCACCGGCTACGACAACGGCGAACCACTGCGCGCCGGCATTCCCATCGGCGACCTGGCCGCCGGATTGTTTGGGGTGATCGGCATTCTCTCGGCTTTGCAGGCGCGGCACCTGACGGGACGCGGCCAGCACATCGACATCTCCATGTTCGACTGCCAGCTTTCGCTGCTCAACTACATGGCAACGATGTATCTGATGTCGGGCGTCCCGCCAGGCCGGTCCGGCAACGGCCATTTCGTGCACGTGCCCTACAACACGTTCCGGACCAAGACGCGCTATCTGATCGTCGCCGTCATCACGGACAATTTCTGGACCAATCTAGTGGAGTTGCTCCAGGACCCGGAGTTGCAGCGGCCGGAATTCCGCACCCAGCCGGGGCGGCTCGCGAACAAGGCCTATATAGAAGAGCGCGTACAGAAGGCCTTCGAGCGCGAAACCTGCGAATATTGGCTGGATGCGCTGGCCAAGCGGCGAATCCCCGCAGCGCCGGTGAACGATCTCGGCCACGCCTTTTCGGACCCGCAGGCGATAGCCCGGAACATGAAAGTCCAGGTTCCGCTGGGCGATGGCAGCTTTGTCGATGAGCCGGGCAATCCGGTAAAGCTTTCCGAAACCTACGAAGACGTCTATACGCCACCGCCAGAAGTGGGCCAGCACACGGCGAAGATCCTGAACGAAATGCTCGGGCTCGACGACCACACGCTTGCGGCACTGGCGGCCGAAGGTACCATCGGTCTTTCGCCCCGGAGATAGAGAATTGGCGAACGCCGTCGAAATCATTGAAGTCGGTCCGCGCGACGGATTGCAGGACCAGGACGTCACGCTCCCGGTCGGCGACCGCGTGGCGCTGATCGGGAAGCTGGTCGAAGCGGGCCTCAGGCGCATTGAGGTGGCGAGCTTCGTCAATGCCGCCCGCGTCCCGCAGATGGCGGATGCCGAAGGCGTGATCGCGGCGTTGCCGCCGTGGAAGGACGTTACGACGATCGGTCTCGTGCTGAACGAGCGCGGCCTCGACCGCGCGCTGGCCACGGCCGTCGGCGAGATCGGCGTCGTCGCCGTCGCAAGCGACAGCTTCGGCCTGCGCAACCAGAAACAGACCGCGGGCGAGTCCGTCGATATGGCGATGAGCGTCGTCCGCCGTGCGCGCGCCGCCGGACGCGCGGTGAACGTGACCATCGGCGTGGCGTTCGGCTGTCCGTTCGAGGGCGAGATCGCGCCGTCGCGCGTGGTTGATTTCGCAGCGCGATTGGCGGAAGCCGGATCGCACGAGATCGCGCTCGCCGATACGGTCGGTGTTGCCGTCCCGCGCCAGGTTCTGGACCTCCTCTCCGCGGTGCAGCGGGAAATCCCGCAGATGCCGCTGCGCTGTCATTTCCACAACACGCGCAATCAGGGTTTTGCGAACGCCTACGCCGCTGTCGAAGCGGGCGTCACCCGCCTCGATGCGAGCGTCGGCGGGATCGGCGGCTGTCCCTTCGCGCCGGCGGCGACGGGCAACATCGGAACCGAAGACCTCGTTTATCTTCTGGAGCGCTCGGGCTTCCGCACGGGCATCGATCCGGAGAAACTGCGGGCCATCGCGCCATGGCTTGCAGGCAGGCTCGAACTCGCCGAGCTCCCGGCCATGGTCAGCCGGGCGCAGCCTTTCCCGCCGCAAACCGCGCGCAACTGACGCCGCGGCGCTACTGCCGCCGGCTCGTATCGAGGAAGTCCGATCCGCCGAACTGTTCGGGCGCCGCAACCTCGACAATCGGATCGTCGCGATCGTCGAATTCCAGTCTCAAGGCCTTGGTCATGACGGCGTGCATGTCGTAAAGGCAGGTGATGTAGGTGAACTCCAATATCTGCTCGTCGGTGAGGAAACCCTTGAGCGCCCGTATCACTTCCTCGGGGACACGGCCGCCGCCCAGCACAAGGCAATCCGTATAGGCGAGGAGGGCGCGCTCCTGCTCATTGAAGAGCTTCGAAACCGTCCAGTAGGGGATCGCGGCGATGCGTTCCTCGGAGACCTTGAGGCCGCGCAGCGATTTGCAGTGCTGCGAATACACGAACTGGCAGCCCCGCGCCCAGCCCGCACGCGTTTGCCCCAATTCGCGCAGGACCGGATCGAGCGTGCGTTGCGGCGAACGGTAGAGTGCAAACCCGGAAACGGCATGCTCGAAGATGTCGGTCACGAGCGCGAAGACTGTCCACCAGTCGCCGCGCGTTCCCGTGGCCGTCCCCGGTTGTGTCACCGGATCGCGCGATCCGAACAGGCGGTCGTAGTAGGCCAGCACGGTCTTGTTGGTCACGTCGGGGCGTGCCACCTGTCGCAGTCTCGGCATGAGTTTCTCCCTGTCTTTCGTTGTGTTTCGGTATTTCAGGATTTCGCCGCGGCCAGCATGCGCTCGCCGAAGAGATTCGACCATTGTGCGGGCGTCAGTTCCATTTTCTTTTTCCCATAGCTCGCCGGCGAAGCGAGGCCGTCTCCGCCCGTACCCGCGACCACGGCGGGGCGCTTCGCGATCTTTTTCCACCACGCGGCCACATGCGGAAATTCATCGATCTCGATGTCGATGAGCCGCGTGGCGCGCACCCAAGGCCAGCTCGCGATATCCGCGATCGAATATTCTTCCGCGAGATATTCGGCCTCGGCCAGGCGATAGTTGAGCACGTTCAGGAGCCGTCGTGCTTCGTTCACATAGCGGTTGGTCGCATAGGTTTCGCCGGCCGGCGCGTAGCGCACGAAATAATGCGCCTGGCCGTGCATCGGACCCAGTCCGGCCGTCTGCCAGATGAGCCACTGCAGAGCGAGGCTGCGCCGGCGCGAATCCTTCGGCAGAAGGCCGCCCGTTTTCTCCGCGAGATAGATCAAAATGGCGCCGGTCTCGAACACGGCGAACGGTGCTGCGCCGTCGGAGGGTTCGAGATCGACAATGGCGGGCAGCTTGTTGTTCGGATTGATCCTGCGGAAGGCCGGCGTGAAGTGGTCGCCGTTCAGGAGATTGTAGACGACCGTTCGATAGGGCAGGCCGAGCTCTTCGAGCGCGATCGTAACCTTGTGCCCGTTCGGCGTTCCGACATGGTGCAATTCAATCACGGCATTCTCCTCGGCGTTGCAGCGATGCGTGATGAAATCGTCGTCCCGACAAACACCGGTCATCATCCGGACTCTGCCGTTTCGCCCGCCGGAACATGGCGCGCCCGAAACTGCGCTTTCGCTGCGGCCTGCTGCATTGCAACAGCAACCGCGTTGCAACACCGACGTTGCGGCTCATTCGCCTTTCAAAATTAGTGTATCTGTGCTAACTCCATCCATCGAAAAAAGTTTTGGCGCCGCACAAATTGAATTCAACTTTATGAGCGCAAAAGGCGGCTGGGGCGGGCAAGTCATGAGCCTCGGACAATCGTCTGCAAACTTCGTAGCGCGCTCGGCTGGCTTCATGCGGCGAACAGTTGATTTGCGTTGGTGATGAATCGATCTCCGTCCCTAACGGCGCTTCGGACGTTTGAAGCGGTCGGCCGCCTCCGAAGCATCAAGGTTGCTGCGCAGGAGCTCAACGTGACTCCCGCCGCGGTCAGCCATCAGCTGCGGCTCCTGGAAGAAGAATTGCGCACCGAGATTTTTGTGCGCGGCGGGCGCGGCCTAACGCTCACCGCGACGGGCGATGAACTCTACCGGACGGTCGCCAATGCGTTCGCTCTCATCAGCGACGTCACGCAGAAGATCCGGAAGCGCGAAGGCACGCGCGTCCTCTATGTCGACAGCCTGCCGAGTTTTGCGAGTTGCTGGCTCGTCCCGAGACTCGGATCGTTCTACGCCGCCAATCCGGGCGTCGAAGTGGAGGTCAACACAGTCGGCGATCTTGGCTACCCTTCGATGCTGGCGAAAGTGCCGGCGTCCGTCGCAATCCGCGTCAGCGTCACCGAGCCAAGCTGGCCGGGTCTCGTCGCGGAGAAGCTCTTTCACGAAGAGATGTTTCCGGCGTGCTCGCCGTCAGTGCTCGACGGACCTCTCTCGCTGAGATCGCCGGGCGACCTGAGGGACCATACGCTTCTGATCGTTTCGCGCCGTCTCGAGGGCTGGCCGGAATGGCTCGGAGCCGCCGAGCGCATCGACGAAGGTGTCGCCAAGATCGATGCCCATCACGGCCAGAAGTTCGACACCATCCAGCTTGCGACGACCGCCGCAATCGAAGGCATGGGCGTCGTGATGGGACGAAAGCCGCTCATCAACCACTATCTCCGGGAGGGGCTCCTCGTGGAACCATTCAGCCTGCGCGTGCCGAGCAAATCGATCTACTGGCTGGTGTCGCAGCAGACGCCCGTGGAAGATCCGCTGGTCTCCGCGTTTCGCGAATGGATCACGAAAGAAGTCCTCGCCGACGAGATGATGGAATAGGCTCCGGCTCATCGCCGAAATCGGCCGGCCCATCTATTTCGCAACGTAAAGCCATGCATGGCGGCCCGGTTGACAAACGGCGCGCCATCCAAATACTTTCCTGCATGGTGAACTATAACGAACGCCTCGACCGCACCTTCGCGGCACTTGTCGATCCGACAAGACGGGCGATCCTGACGAAGCTCGAACGCAAGGGCGCGGTGTCGGTGAGCGAACTGGCGGAGCCGTTCGCGATCAAGCTGCCCGCGGTGATGAAGCACCTGGACGTTCTGGCGGAAGCCGGCCTCATCACGCGCGCAAAAGCCGGGCGCACGGTGACAGTGCGCCTCAGGCCGCAGCCTATGCGCGAAGCCATGGAATGGCTGCGGCGCTACGAGCGCTTCTGGTCGACCAGCCTCGACAGGCTCGCAATTTATGCGGAAGCGCGCGAAGCGGAAGCAAAGGAGAAGGAGCAATGACGAGTCTCATTCTGGTCAGGCGCGTCCGCGCGCGTCCTTCCATCGTTTTCGACGCGATGACGACGGCCGAAGGCATTTCCCATTGGTGGGGGCCGGACGCGGGCGAGCCCGTATTAAAGGCGGAGTCCGATCCACGGCCCGGTGGCCGCTATCGCATCCGCTTCCGCACAAAAGACGGCCTCGAGCATGAGTGCAGCGGCGAATACCTCGAAGTAACGCCGCACGCACGTATCGTGATGAGCTGGCGCTGGACGGTCGGGGGCGGAGATCCAGGCGAGTCGCGCGTCGAGATCGCACTGCGCGCCGTGACCGAAGGCACCGAAATCACTTTTACCCATGCGCGGCTGCACGACGAAGAAAGCCGGCGCAGTCACGAGGCCGGCTGGACGGGAGCGTTCGACAAGCTCGAGGCCTATCTCGCGGAGATCGCGTGATGCAGATGGAAGGCCGGCGCGACGGCCCGGTCCCGCCGCGATGAAGCTGGCGCCACGTGTAAGCGGTGCGCCTATCTCATGTCCATCGTTTCCGGCGTTCCGTCGGACCATTTCCGGACCGGCACCATAAAGATCGTGACGGGCTCGGGCGCCATGGATGCCGTGACAACGGGAGAGCCCGTGACATCCATGCCCCAATCCGTGTTGTGTTCGTTGCCGACGTAAAACATCACGTGGGGATGCCAGTGATGGCTGCCGTTGTCGGACAGATATTGCCCCTTTGCCATCATGAAGCACATCGCGCCGGGCTCGGGCATCACGTAACTATGCGCAGCGATCTCGGCTTTGGTCCGATTGAGCATCTCGGTTCGCGAAACGCCCGAAAGGACCCATTGCGTGCGTTCGAGAACATGCGGCAGCACGCTGCGCACGGCCGCCGCGTTGAAGCAGGCCGGGCCGCGGATTTTGAGATTCGCGAAAACGGGATCGTCGAAACCGGCAGTCCAGGATCGCAATACGAGGCAGGCGAAACCGTTCTTTCCCTTCGCGACTGTCTCGTACCCATGCGCGCCGAGCACAAGGATATCTGCGTCCGTCGAAATCGACGGAGGTGCTGCGCTGCGCGCCAGCGCGCTTTCCTCTTCCGCACTTGCCATGCGGTATTGCACGATGGGCGCCATAGCGGGGTATTTGGCTTCGTCCGCGAAAGCAGACCCGGTCATGCAGACCAATCCCGCGGCGCTCATCACCTGCATCATGGCCCGGCTTGCGAGGCGCATCGGTGCTCCCGATATATAGTTTCCTGTATGGTGAAGTATTGGACGCCGCCCGCGCTGTCAAGCATGCCCGACCCCAAGCCTGACGGAGTTCTTACTTATCGAGCGATTTCAAAGCCTTGAGAGGACCTGGCAAGCCACCAACCCAATCTTAATGGCGGCTGGTTAGCCTAGCGCAACGGTGATCGCCGCAGGGGCGCCGATCTCGGACGGGTCTGCCGTGCGCACACTGATCCAGGAGCTGGACGTACTCGGCATCGCGGCGGCGCTGCTCGCTCCCGATCGGCGAGTCACGTCTGCGAACGATTGCCTGGCCACTCTGCTCGGATTGGAATCGAAAGAACTCGTCGGTGCGGATGTCGCAGGAATTCTCATAGGGCGGTCGTGCGCACGCACCGACGAAGGCCTGTCGACGGTCTATCAATTCGCGCGCAACGGAACGATGTCATGGCTCCGGCTCGATCTGAAGCCGGCGGACCAGGGTTTTGTCGCGCTGCTGATCGATGTGAGCCGGGACCATCAGCCGCTGCGGGAAATCCACGACTATCAGACGACGCGGGACCAGCTCCTCCTCGACGGAAAAATCGGAACCTGGCGTTTCGATCCCGATGCCGAGCTCTATCACTTCTCTTCGGAACTTTCGCTCGGACACGACGGCGCCGGTGCACCTGTTCCGGTACAGCTGCTGCAGCTCATCCAGCATCCCGACGATCGCGCCAGCGATACCAGCATCCGCGGACGCATCACGCGCGAGGGCGGCGTCGCCGATGCCGAGATGCGGTACATGGGCGCCGACGGCAATTGGACCCACCTTCATGTTCACTATCGCTCCGGCCGGCGCATGCCGTCGGGCCGTTTCGAAATGTTCGGCATCAGCCAGGACATCACCGCCGTGGCGCTCGCGCGCGACGAAGCCAACAAGTTGTCCGAACGGCTGGCGGTTGCGCTGCGCGAAGCCGACTACGCCAACCGCACCAAGACCGAGTTCCTGGCCAATATGAGCCACGAATTGCGCACACCGCTCAACGCCATCCTCGGCTTCTCCGAAATGATCGAGCACCAGATGCTGGGCCCGATCGACGCCAAATACGCGGCCTATGCGCACGACATCCATCGCAGCGGGGAGCATCTGCTGGAGCTGGTCAACGACGTTCTCGACCTCGCGAAGCTGGAAGCCGGGAAACTGGAGCTTCGGGAATCCGAATTCTCGTTGCCGGCGTTGATCGAAGAATGCTTCGTCTACGTTCGAGGCCGGGCCGAGGCCGGGCGGGTGCGCCTGGCGCACGAAGCGGGCGCCACGGCGGCGATGCTGCGCGCCGATGCGCGGGCGGTCAAACAGGTGCTGCTGAACTTTCTCTCCAATGCGATCAAGTTCACGCCGGAGGGCGGCAGCGTCACAACGCGCACCTTCGTTGATGCAGATGGCGGTCTTTGCCTGTCGGTCTCCGACACGGGCATCGGCATGACGGCCAAGGAGATGGAAGTGGCGCTTGCGCCGTTCGGCCAGGTCGACTCCATGATCGCCCGCAAGCACAAGGGAACGGGCCTCGGGCTTCCGATCTGCAAATCGCTGATGGAACTTCACGGCGGCGAGCTGCTGATGACGAGCGAACCCAATGTCGGCACGACCCTGATCGCGCGCTTCCCCGCCTCCCGCGTCCACGGAAGCACGGCGCGGCTCGAACGCGCTGTTTAGAGCGGAAAGCGTTGGCGGAGCCGGAGTCCGCCACTCTCTATGAAATAACACATTTATATCAATGCGTTACCAAAGAGGGTTTGACCCAATATACAAATACGCCAACGACCATCCGGCGAATTCGAGCGGTCAGTGGCGAATGCTATTCTGAGCGACGCATGAATCAATCAACGCCGGACAGGCGCCGCGACCACCCTTCTCTTTGCACCAAGCGGGATCCCTGTTGGCGAGGGGTTAGTGGTGGCATGGCCTACGTCCAAGACTGGGAGCGGCTATCTGATGCGCTCAATCGCGTTACTGCAGCCGGCTTGAAGGATGGTGAAGCGAAGCGCGACATCTGCAATGCGATCGCGGATCGAAAAATTGAAGTGCGGTTTCTTGTTGCAAAGCAGGAAGGTGGATTTGAGTTAGAGCGCGTCGGAGGCACGGTCCGAATCGGCCGCGAGGTCGATATTCCGCCGGAACTAAAACCTAAAGACTTTGATTGGCGAAGCTCACGGCCCCTGCGGCCGTGGCGCCCTATTGGAAATGATATCTTCGCCGGCCACTGGCACCTAAAGTGGATTGAGCTTCGAAGGGCAGACGTTTCTACGGTCCTTTGCGGTATGGCGAAACCGCAAACGCGACCGCCAGAGCATCATCAACGCGAATCAATGCGGATACCGCTGTCCCAAAAGACGGAGGCTATCGGAGCACCTGCCGGCGCCAACGATGATCAGGGCGTTCGTCGGCTATCGATGGACCTGCCGGATCTGGCGTGGTTGACACTCTCCGAGGCGGCAGAGCGCGTACGCCGATTTCGACTAGTCTGCGCCTTGCACCCTCTTCGCCGAATGAGCGAAGATCTAGCACCTCCATGACCCGTTGAGGCGAAGCCACAAGAAACTGATCTCGACCGTCATCGCCGCGCCGGTTGGGTTCGACACTGAATGCGAGGAGCTCGCCCTTTGAGAAACCGGACAGGTGAGGAGCGAAGACCCTGCCTTCAGTCGGGAGCGCGACCGACCAGTCGTTATAGGTTCGCCACATGCCTGCCTCGTGCCGAGCCATTGGCTCAAGGCGGGTGAATGGCTTTGGCTCGAATGCCGGGATGCCCAGATAGAGCTCGCTCATCATTTAGCCTCTGCCGAAGAATTCACCGCATACCAGCTCGGACGGCGTCCGCATCGTCTCGCGGCCACAAACCTCGCGATTAGGTCCGTCTCCTGCGATCCGTGCATGGGCGCTTCGACTATCGGTCCGAACGCTCGGTTGAGCGACTGTACCGTCTGGATGTCGCAGCGGTAAGAGTAGGTCCACCTTCCGTCACCATGTAGTACGGGACCGGAAGGTGCGAGGAAGCGGCGTCGCAACGCGCGAGCGATGCGTAAAGGCAGGTGTCCGCCGCGGGTTCGGCGAAGGAGCGATCCGTCTGACCAGCCGAAGAGAGGTTCTTTCCTTCGGCGATAGGCTTCCAGTATTGCGGTCACGCGGGAGCTGCTAAGAAAGGTTGGGCCGCCAGCCGCTACAGATATCGTCCGCGCACGCGCATTCTTTCCGACGATGAACTCAAGCGGGTCTGGGAGGCGACGGAAGACGATCTCTTCGGCAAGCGGGTCAAGCTTCTCATCCTGACGGGCCAGCGCGCAGGAGAAATCGCCAGCCTCTCGCGGGACATGGTTCGCAAAGAGGTGGTGACGCTGCCGTCGTGGCTGACGAAGAACAGGCGAGAGCATACCTTTCCTTTGGGTGCGATGGCGGCGGAAGTGATGGCCGGGCTTTCCTTGCCGGCGCGCGGCGCCTACAAGGCGCGCGCCTTCGAGAACTATCAGCGGCTGAAGGCGCGCCTGGACAAGGCGAGCGGTGTCACGGAGTGGACGCTGCACGATCTGCGCCGGACCTTTGCCTCCGGCCTTGCGGCGCAAGGGGTCTCGCTTCCGGCCATCGAGCGCCTTCTCAATCATGTTTCGGGTTCGTTTGCGGGCATTGTCGGCGTCTATCAGCATTATAATTTCATGCCAGAGATGGGACGGGCGATCATGCTGTGGGAGACTCATGTCGCCGCGCTCGTCCGTCACGGCGAACCAACACTGCCTTTGATTGCGAAACCGGCGCCGAGATTGCTTCCTGACCTTCGCCAAGGGGGCTGAGGCGCACATTGATTTGCTTGCTAACGGAGGGGTCCGTCAACAATGGGGCGTCTAGGCGACGCCGCGGAGCCGAACGTTCGGCTGGCCGCTCTTCTGAAAATAGACATGGCCATTTTCATGCTGGATCGAGCCAACAAATTGCGGCGCCAGTGATTCATCCACGCACCGCAGCACACCCCCAGAGTCCGACGCGCGGCGCTCCACGTTTCCGAAAATATCTTTGCTATTTTCGTTTTGGAAATTGGGGAAATTCGGCCGACAGTCTTGCGGCCGACGCTCACATAGGTGAAACCCGACTCCGCCGTCTGCGCGGGGCGGTAGATGTTCCTGAGATCGACCATCAACGGGCGCTTGAGCAGCGATTTCACGCGGTCGAGATCGAAGGGGCCGGCGCGCCGCATCGCCTCTACAATCTCGGCAACAGCCACCCCGAAAGCGTGCTGGACCTGATCGGCGCCATCGAGGCGGCGACGGGCAAGAGCGCGCAGATTGAGCACTCCGAAGGCCCGCCTGGCGACGTCAAGGAAACCTATGCGGACATTTCCCGAGCCGCGCGATTTCGGATTTGCGCCAAGGGTCGCGCTCGCCGATGGGATCGCGCGGTTCGTGGCGTGGTTCGCGGACTACCAGGGCTATCAAAAGTTGCGTTAACGATTGACGCGGCCCGCCGTCCGGGAAAATCTCTAGACAA
>DATJRP010000039.1:0-6925 GCA_035504555.1 Rhizomicrobium sp.
CGTCTGGCTGCGGACAAGAGCTCCTCGGATCCGAGGCTGTCAGAAATATGTCCATATTTTTGAGACGGGCGCTGGACGCCGCATCGGCAATGCTAAAGCCCAATAGGGGCGCCTCGGCCATTGGGATGAATGACCGCCGGCCTCTTTTAAGAAATCAGCGGCCTCTTTCAAGAAACTGAAGGAATAGGCCGATAGGACGCGCTGCTTTGTCGTCCTCGGCGTCGACCACGAAGATCGCGGACGCGACCTGACGGCGGCGCAGGCGGTCGACGGCGTCGAGTTCAAACGCGCCGCTCTGATGAGATAGGCGGGCAAGCAACCGGGAGGCAGGATGCAGGCAAATATTACGTCGCGTCACCTCAATCTAAACGACGCGATCAAGATCTGGCGTCGCCGATCGGCGGGCGCTGCCCGGTCCGAGATCGCCGCGGCCTACGATGTAAATCAGGAGCATATTTCGGAGCTTCTTTCGAGAAGCCGCTTTCCCGCCGCAAAAAGATCGGCACGCACCTGGCGCGGTGTAGGCGCCGCACGCGGATGAGCGCCGCCCCGCAGTCGTTTCAGGTGAACTTTTTCCGCCTGACCGGTCACTGGCCGATGCGATGGCAATGTCGGCTGTTTGGCCAGTTACTGAACGGAAAGATTCCGGCGGCGCTCGATTTGCCGACCGGGCTTGGAAAGACCTCGGTGATGGCGATCTGGCTGATTGCGCTTGCCGAGCAGGCCGCCGCCTGCGCGGTGCGGCTGCCGCGGCGGCTGGTCTACGTGGTCGACAGGCGGACAGTTGTGGATCAGGCGACCGACGAGGCGCTCAAGCTGCTCAACATGCTGAAGGCGCTCGATGCGAACGCCGCCACCGGCTGGATTCGCGGGGCGCTGGATAAATTGTGCGTAGACCATGACGGCGACGCTTCGCCGCTTGCCATCAGTACCCTTCGAGGCGAGCTGGCCGACAATCGCGAATGGCAGGCCGACCCGGCGCGCGCCGCCATCGTCGTCGGCACGGTCGATATGATCGGCAGCCGCCTCCTTTTCTCGAGCTACGGCAACGTTGGCTGGAAGATGCGTGCCTTCAACGCCGGGCTGATCGCACATGATGCGCTCATCGTGCATGACGAGACGCAGCTCTCGCCGGCGTTCGAAGAGCTTCTTCGTCAGATCGAGGACGACCAGCGGGGCCAGCCCAGGCGCCTCCGCGTCCTGTCGCTCTCCGCGACGCGCCGGCCGGCGAATCCCGCACAAGTACGTGATTCTGCGGCTGCGGACATATTCCGACTGACAGACGAGGATCGCGGTGAAGATCTGGTGAAACGCCGGACCGGCGCGGGCAAGGCCCTGAGCTTTCACGACGTGCCCGACGCCAAGCTTCTGCCGCAACGTCTCGCCGACCTCGCGCTGGCGCATCGCGATGCCAAGGCGCGCGTGCTCGTCTATGTGCGCTCCCCGGAGGACGCGAAAGAGGTGCGCCGCGTGCTCTCGAAAGCCGTTGGCAGCGAAGCCGTGGAAGTGCTCACCGGAACGCTGCGCGGACGCGAACGCGACGAACTCGCCGGCACGGCTTTGTTCAAGTCATTCATTGCGCACCGCGAGCGCGAGCCGGTCGAATCCTCGCAGTTCCTTGTCGCGACCTCGGCCGGCGAGGTCGGAGTGAACCTCGATGCCGATCATCTGGTTTGCGACCTGACGACGCTCGATTCGATGATCCAGCGGCTGGGCCGCGTAAACCGCCTGGGCCGTGATGCCGGCTTCGTGGCGCTCGTCGATGTGTGCGCGGCGCCCGTGAAAGACGACGACCTCGGCGTGCGGCTCGACAAGACGCGCAGCATCCTGGAAAGACCGCCGCGGCGCGACGGCGACGCCTTCGATGCGAGCCCGGCGGCGCTCGCAGCGGTCGTCGAGGCGGATCCGGTTGCGGTGGAGGAAGCATTTTCGAAAAGGCCCCGCCTTCGGCGGCTTACCGACATCCTGCTCGACAAATGGGCGCTGACATCGGTACGGGACATGCCGGGACGGCCGCCGGTCGAGGATTGGTTGCACGGCATTGAGGGCGAGCCGCCCGAAACGATCGTTGCCTGGCGCGAAGAGGGGGCCGATCTTGTCGATGGCGGTGATATCGACGACTGGCTCGAAGTCCATCCCATCAAGGCCTGGGAGCGCCTGCGCGAGCGAAGCTGGCGCGCCGCGGAATGCTTCAAGAAGATAGCTGCAGGGCGCGGCAAGCAAGGGGAACCGCCCATCGGCGCTCTTGTCATCCGGCCGGACAGAAAAGCCCGGCGCATCGAAGACTTAGCGGAACTCGCGGATGCCGGTCTTATCGCGAACGCGACGGTCATTCTGCCGAAGGAAGCCGGCGGTCTTTCCGACGGCCTGCTGGATAGCGATTCCAGGGATGCGACCGATGTGGCGGATATTGTTTCCGACGGGCCCGACTCCGCGAGACGCGCACGCGTACGCATCCGGTACACCGAGGAGCAGGGCTGGCAGGTCCAACTTCTGGGATCCGCAGACGGTCAAGGTGATCTCTCCGAACCGGATGTCGCGGATTCGCTCGACAAGGTCATTGCGGACATCACCGACGCTCTCAAACTGAAGGAAAAGGCGCGGCTGGTCCTGCCGGAAGACGAAGATGAGCTACGCGTGCTCGTCGCCTTCGGCGAGGGCCGCAGCACCGAAACCGCCCTCGATGCGACGGCGGCGGCACGCAGCGAACAGACGCTTGTCGATCATCTCGACTGGACCGGCAGGGCCGCCGCGGCAATCGCCGCACGGCTTGGCCTCGACGCCGCGATCCGCGATGCCGTCGTTCTGGCCGCACGCTGGCACGACCAGGGGAAGAACCGCCCGTCGTGGCAGCGCGCCATCGGCAACAGGAATCTGCAGCATCCGCTGGCCAAAAGCAGACACGGGCGTTTCGACAACCGCGTCTGCGCGGGATACCGGCACGAATTCGGCTCGCTGATCGACGCGGCGAACGATCCCGGCATTCGGGAAAATTCCGAACGGGACCTCATCCTGCATCTCATCGCCTGCCATCATGGCCGCGCGCGCCCGCATTTTGAGGAACGCGAATTCGACCCCGACCCCAAGACTTCGCCTGCGGCGAACGCCGAGGCGGCGGCAGAGGCGATGCGCCGCTATGCCCGCCTCAGCCGCCAGTACGGATACTGGCAGCTCGCCTGGCTGGAAGCGCTGATGAAGTGTGCTGATGTGATCGCAACCGTGCGGGGCGAAAAGGTCGAGGAGTTACGCTGATGCGGCTGTGTGATCCCGACATCGTGCTCGAAGTCGACCTGCGCAATCCGGGCCAGTTCTTCGCCTGCTGCGGCGCGCTGGAACTGGCTGGCCGCCTATGGCCGGGAAGCGAAGGTTGGTTCGCAGGTAAGGGAAGCCGCGCCACGTTTCACATAGCCACCTATAGCGGCCACAACGACCCGCTCGCTGAAGTAGTGCGGTGTCTGCAATCGTGCACTATTGCTGGATTAACTGACGAAGAACGCCGAGAAAGAAAGCGGCTTGAGTCAGAGCAAAGAAAGCTGAGCAAAAGTGGACAGGAGTTACCTGAGCCGCTGAAACAACGCCGGGAGGCATTGGGAGAATTAGCAAGAAAAGGGTCGGTCCACCTCGACGCGCCCTTCGGACTTATTCTTGACTGGTGGCAATATAGCTATGACGGAGGCGACGATTCAGAATTGAAAACGTGGGCGGGGAATCAAGGGCCCGACGGTAAAATAAATGAACTTCGAAACACATGGCGATTAAAAACCTACAACGTTGGTTCAAAGTTGTTAGCTCAAAGAATTCCAATGCAAGGGCGTCTTGGATTCGACCCATCCGCTTCGTGGAAGGCGATCGACGTAGGCTTCTCTCCCGATGAACAGGGCGTGCCGGTGCAAACATCGCCTGCTACCGAAATCCTTGCGGCGGTCGGCTTGCAGCGATGTCGTCCAGCGGCAGTTGAAAACAAGCGACGGTGGTTCTGTTACCGGCCATGGCACACGCCGATCGACATCGCCGTCGCGCCTGCTGTCATCATCGGGGCGACGCAGCCGCGCCCCGTTTACGAATTCCAAGTCGTGATGCGCAATCAACAGTATGGAAGCTTCGGCTGGGCAAAACCGATGGAGGAATCCCGATGACGACATGGGACGAATTGGCGTCGCAAATGCTCGCGGAGAAGGGGCCGGCAGCTTTGGTCTGCCGGCAATGGCTCATGCCCGCGGAAGGGCGCGATGCAGTGATCTTTCCGCCGACCTTCGCGGCTGGGGAAGGTTCCGGTCGCAAGGCGGGCTACAACATCGATGAAGCCCGCGACGAGGATGATCCCGACAAGACGGTGAAGATCGCAATCATCGACACGGTTGGCTCGCAGGCCAATAGAATGGAGCCGTTGTTCAAGAAGGCGAACGGCGAGGACACGTCCTATTCCCGTTTGGTGCCGCAGATCGAGATCAAGGCCGGCAACAAGATCGTGAACCTGCTGGATGCCGGACACCGCGCCGCTGATGCCATCGTGCGTTACTCAACCCTCGGTCCGAAGCTGAAAGAGGCATTCGAAGCCTATCAGGAGAGCGGCGATGCCACCGAACTCGCGAAGATCGCACCGACATCGCTGGTGTTCGGCGCATGGGATTCACGCGGCACCCAAGCAAAGCTGGCGCGGCTCGTCGCCTCCACCATACGCGCGTACGACGTCACCGAGTTGCAACGCTCGGCGCAATATTTTCCACCGATCGACTACGTGAAAGAAGAACTCTTTGACGATGAGTTTCTGGAGACTAGTACAAAAGGAGGCAAGAAGATCGGCAGTGCCTTTGGCCTCAAGGCCGCACCAGCAGAGGGCACCCACGGCGGAGTGATTGTGCGTGGTGAAATCCGTCGCGAAGCAATCCTGAATCTTGTTTGTCTGCGTGCAATAGGGCCCAAAGGCCCGACCGGCGATGCGCTTCGCAGTTATGTCCTTGCCCTCGCGCTCGTCGCCATCAGCTATGACCGCCCCCACGATCTTCGTCAGGGATGCTTGCTGGTCAAGGATCCGGACAGCCCGTCCAGGTGGGATGTGGTCCTAAACGATGGATCGCGCCGGGAGATCTCCCCTGATACGGACGCGTTGCTTGCCTTCGCCCAAAAGGCGGCAGACGGCTTCGGCGAGCGAAAGAGTGGTCGCTTCGATTTCTTGGACCGGGATCGAGCAAGGGCCGAAATCGAAAGGGAGATAGAGGAAAAGGGCGGCAAGAGGGGTAGGAGCCGCAAGGGGAAGAGTGGGAATTCCAACCCGTGACCCGCTGGCTCTGCATCGAGGTACATTTCCTCGCTGGCCGCTATCACGGCAAGGCCGACGACGGCAGAGCGGCCCAGTGGCCGCCGAATCCACATCGTTTGCTCCAGGCCCTCATCGCCGCTGGAAATCTCGGCTTCCGCCGCACGGAGTTTTCGGACGCGAAGAAGGAGGCTCTGCGCTGGCTGGAGCGGCGTCCGGCTCCGGAGATCGTCGCGCCGCACGAATGCGCGGCGTCCGCGCTCAGGCTCTATGTGCCGAACAACGACTTGGACAAGGTCGCTCGCGCCTGGGCAGCCGGCAAGGAACCGGAAAAGCAGCCGAACGAACTCCGCACCGACAAAGATCTGCGTCCCCATCGACTGGACAGCGATGCGACGGTCCGCTTTCTCTGGCCGATAGAGGATTTCGAATGGCCAGCGGCGCATCCCCATGCCGAAATTCTGTGCGGCGAGGCGGCGCATCTGCATGCACTCGGTCTTGGTATCGATCTCGTGGCCGCCCGCGGCCGCATTCTGGCCGGCGCGGAGAAGGCGTCGCTTCTGGGCGAAGTGTGGATTCCCGAAGAAGGTATCGGCTGGCGCGTGACGATCGAAGGCTCGCTCGACGAACTGCTGCTGCGCCATGAAGACCAGCAATCGAGGCTCCAGTTCGCGGGCGGCGGCCGTAAGAGTTGGGTAACCGCGCCGGCGCCGCCCTCCGTCTACGACGAGGTTCGGTATGTTCGCCGCGTTGCGGGCAGGCGCCGGCCTGTCCACCTCTTTTCGCTCGATAACGGAAACGACGGCTTCCGCTCCTTCGATCCGCGCTCCACTATGGAGGTTGCGGCATGGCTGCGTCATGCGGCGCACCAACGCGCCAAGACGCTTGGCCTCAACCCTGCGTTCGTCGAACGCTTTGTCTGCGGTCATGGCGAAGACGAGAGCGCCAAGAACGATCGCTTCTCCTATGTTCCGTTGCCCACGCTGCCGGCCAAGGGCCGCGACGGCCGCATCCGTCGCGCGATGCTTGCCGAACCCTTCGGAAGCGTAAATCTTGCCGCGCGCGATGTTGTGCGCTCGCTTTCCGGCGCGCCGCTCGTAGACGAGAAAACGGGTGAGATCGTCGCCGAACTGCGCGCGGAACCGTTCCCCGACACGATCACCAACCGATACATACGCAAATCCCGTCAGTGGGGCACCGTGACCCCGTTGGTTCTGCCGGGCCGCGACGACTATCGCTCCGCAAAGGCCCACGCGCTGGTGCTCAAGGCACTCTCCCAGGCGGGCTACACGACTCCCGTCTCGGAAATCCATTTGCAGCGCGAGCCGGTGTTCTCCGGCGCCGAGATGGCCGGCGCCTATCGCGTGCCCGCATATCTTAAATCGTTTCCGCGCACCCATGCTGTCATCACCTTCGATCAAGAGATTTGGGGGCCCGTTGCCATCGGCGGCGGCCGCCACATCGGGCTCGGCATATTCGCGAACCTTGGCGGATGAGTCGGCGATGACCGACGACCAGCTCGAATTCCATCTTCCGGCGCCGCCGGTCAGCGGCGACACGCCGCTCATTCCGGCGCGGATGGTGAACGAGTTCGTCTATTGCCCGCGGCTGGCCTATCTGATGTGGACGCAGGGCGAGTGGGCGGAGACCGGCGATACCGTCGAAGGC
>DATJRP010000040.1:0-17910 GCA_035504555.1 Rhizomicrobium sp.
GTGCGCGCCATCGTCCGCGCCGCCAGCGACGTCGGCCTCGCCCATCTGACGCTCTATGCGTTTTCGTCGGAGAACTGGAAGCGTCCTCCCACGGAAGTCAGCCATCTGATGGGACTGTTCCGCGCCTACTTCCGCGACGACATGGCCGACCTTGTCGCGCGCAACGTGCATATGCGCGTGATCGGCAACCGCAGCCGCGCCGACGACGACATTCTCGCCATGATCGAAGACGGCGAGCGGCGCACGGCGTCGAATACCGGGCTCAATCTCGTCTTCGCCTTCGACTACGGCGCGCAGGAAGAAATTGCCAACGCCGCGCGCGCGCTCGCCGAAGCCGCCGCCAAGGGCGAACTCGATCCCGCCCAGATCACGCCAGACTATTTCGCGACGAAGCTGTTGACGGACGGCATGCCAGATCCCGATCTGATCATCCGCACCAGCGGCGAACATCGCCTGAGCAATTTCCTGCTCTGGCAATCGGCCTATGCCGAGCTCGCTTTCGTCGACACGCTGTGGCCGGATTTCACGCGCGCGCAGTTCGTCGCGCTGCTCGACGCCTATGCCGGACGCGAGCGCCGTTTCGGCGCCGTCTCCTCGGAAGCGGTCGCATGAGCGCCGCCCATCATGCGACGCGCCTCGGACGCACAGCAGCGCGGACGGCGCCGAAGGCCCGTACGAAACCGAAGCGGATCGCCAACGAGCTTCTCCTGCGCATCCTGATCGGCGCGGTGCTGGCCGCGACCGCGATCGGAGTCACGATGGCGGGCGGATATCTCTTCGCGGGCTTCGTGGCGCTGGCGGCGCTTGCGGCAGCGCGCGAATGGCACCGCATGGTGGGCACGGACCGCTACGGCCGCGAATGGATCGCGAGTGGCGTTGCCATCGTCGCTGCCATCGTAAGCGTGGCGACGGCGACGAATCTTGTCTGGCCCACGGCATTTCTCGTCGCCGGCGCATCGGCGGCGGCAGGGTTTGGCCGTCTGCGCGGAACGCACGCTCTCTGGAGCGGTCTGGGCGCGCTTTACATCGGCGTACCGGCCTGCGCACTCGTCGCCTTGCGCGTCCATGCGGCGCATGCGGAATGGATCGTGCTCGGCATATTCCTCGTCATCTGGTCGGCCGATACGGGTGCGCTCGCGGCCGGTCGCGTCTTCGGCGGCCCCAAACTCATTCCGTCGTTGTCGCCCAGCAAGACCTGGAGCGGGCTGATCGGCGGCCTGGCCGCCCCGTCGATTTTGGCAGCCCTGTATGTGGCGGCGTTCGGGGGAGATCCGATCCGTGCGTGCCTGATCGGTCTCGTGCTTGCCGCGGCCGGACACAGCGGCGATCTTTTCGAGTCGTGGGTCAAGCGTCGTGTCGGCCGCAAGGACAGCGGCGAATCCATTCCCGGTCACGGCGGTGTGCTCGATCGTCTGGACTCGACATTGTTCGTGGCGCCGCTGGCCGCGATCCTCGTTTTCGGTATTGGCGTTTCCCAGCTCGTCGGAGTGCCCGCGTGAATTTCGCAAGTCCACGCCAATTGGCCGCTCTGGATCTCGCCGGGTTGACGGCGCGGCGGCTCACGGTTTTGGGGAGCACGGGCTCCATCGGCCTCAGCACGCTCGACATCGTGCGCCATGCGCGCACCGCTTACGGTCCGGATGCTATGCCGATCGAGGCGCTGACGGCGCGCGACAAGGTCGATGTGCTGGCCGAGCAGGCGCGCGAATTCCGCCCGCGCATCGCCGTCATCGGCAACGAAAAGCTTTTGCCGCAGCTGAAAGCCGCGCTCGCCGGGACCGGCGTCGAAGCGGCCGGCGGCACCGACGCCGTGACGGAAGCGGCCGCAAGGCCGTCGGACGTCGTCATGGTCGGGATCATCGGCGCGGCAGCCCTTGCACCCACACTCGCCGCCGTGAAACGGGGCGCCACCATCGCACTCGCCAACAAGGAATGCATTGTCGCCGCCGGCGATATCTTCCGCGACGCGCTCTCGCGTTCGCGCGCCGTCGTCATTCCGGTCGATTCCGAACACAACGCCGCGTTCCAGGTTCTCGATTTCGCGCAGTCGCATGCGGTTGACCGCGTGACGCTGACGGCCTCGGGCGGACCGTTCCGCTCCTGGTCGCGCGAGCGCATGGAGAAGGCGACGCCGGAGCAAGCGGTCGCGCATCCGAACTGGTCCATGGGCGCCAAGATCTCTGTCGACAGCGCGACCTTGATGAATAAAGGTCTCGAGCTGATCGAGGCGCATTTTCTTTTTGCGATGCCGGCGGAGCAATTAGGCGTAATCGTACATCCGCAGTCGATCATTCATTGCCTGGTTTACTATGCCGACGGCTCCACGCTCGCGCATCTTTCGGCGCCTGACATGCGTACGCCCATATCTTACGCCTTGTCCTGGCCGCAGCGGACGCAATCGCCGTCCAAGCGGCTCGATCTTGCGGCAATCGGACAATTGACGTTTGAAGAGCCTGATATCACACGGTTTCCCTGCCTCGGCGTCGCGCAGGATTGCTTGCGCGCGGGCGGTCTCGCCCCTACCATCATGAATGCTGCGAATGAGGTGGCGGTGGAGGCGTTCCTCGCTCGCAGAATCGGCTTTCTGGATATCGCACGCGTGATCGCGGAGACGCTCGCCGACCGGCGCGCAGGTTCTTCGAACGCATGGGATATCGAAGGCATCCTCGCCGTCGATCGCCTGGCACGCGACATCGCCGGTGAAACATGTCGCCGCATGGCGGCGTAGTGAACAGGGCATGGTGCGGGCGTGAACATTTTCTCACCTGTGTATGAGTTTGGCGCGGCGTTTGTGCGCGACGTATTCCCGTTCTTTCTGATCATCACGCCCGTCATTTTCTTTCACGAACTCGGGCATTTCGCATTCGCGCGCCTCTTCGGCGTGCGCGTGGAGACGTTCTCCATCGGTTTTGGTCCGGCCATCGTCAGCTGGATGGACCGCAAAGGTACGCGGTGGAAGATCTCCTGGATTCCGCTGGGTGGCTACGTGAAGTTCTTCGGCGATCTTGACGCCGCCAGCACGCCCGATCACGAAGCGACCGCGAAGATGACGGCGCAGGAGCGCTCGGTCGCCTTTCCGTTCAAGCCGCTTTACCAGCGCGCGCTGATCGTCGCGGCGGGCCCAACCGCCAATTTCGTGCTGGCGATCGGCATCCTGACGGCGTTTCTCTGGTCTTCGGGCGCCATTGTGGCGCCGGCGCGCGTGAGCGAAGTCGTGCCTGGCAGCGCCGCACAGGCCGCAGGGTTTCATGTCGGTGACACGATCGTCGATATCAACGGCAGGCACATCGATACTTTCGATGACGTCACGGCCATCGTGGCCATGCGGCCGGGAGAGCCTTTGAATGTGACGGTTGTGCGGTCGGGCCAGGATTTTCTGCTGCACGTGACGCCGCGGCTGACCGCTATTAAGGACCAGTTCGGCGAGATCGAGAAATTGGGTCGCCTCGGTATCGGCGCTAGGCCCGTATGGGTCCACTACGGTCCTATCGGGGCGCTCCAGGAAGCCTGCCACACGACCTGGCTTATCGTTCAGACGACATTGGACATGCCGGCCCTGATGTTCGCGAATAACGCGGCTGTCAGCCAACTCCACGGTCCTTTAGGGATCGCCAAGTTTTCCGCTCAGGTCGCCCAGATCAGCCTTCTCTCGCTCATAAAATTCGCCGCTCTCATCTCGATAAGCATCGGCCTTGTAAACCTTTTTCCGATTCCTCTCCTCGACGGGGGCCACCTTCTGTACTATGGATTCGAGGCGGTGTTGGGTCGTCCGTTGGGTGCGCGCGCCCAGGACGTAGGGTTTCGTTTGGGGCTTGCTGTCATATTGGGGCTAGTACTTCTCGAAACCTGGAATGACCTGAAGCTATTTTGAATCGAACTTGCGTCCGCGGTCATTCCCATGTCCGCTGGCGGGAACCATGAGACGGCTGGATGAACCTGCTCGCCTTTCTTTCCGCACAGCGCCGGCGCGTCGTGCTGGCTATGCTGCTGTCGTCGGTTGCCACCGTTCCCGGTTTCGCGCAAGCGCTTAACCCGCAACCTCATGCCAATGCGCCTGAAGCGCCGGCGCCGCAGGGCCCGCCCGTGCAGCACATCGTCGTCACCGGCACGCAACGCATCGAACCGGCGACGGTTCTTTCCTACGTGACGATCCACGTCGGCGATCCGTACGACGAGCAGACCGTCGACAAATCGCTCAAGACGCTCTTCGCCACCGGTCTTTTCGCGGACGTCAAGTTCAACTGGGACGGCTCGACGCTCACCATCAACGTCGTCGAAAATCCGATCATCAATCAGGTCGTGTTCGAAGGTAACGACAAGGTCTCGGAGAAGGACCTGACCAAAGAAGTGCAGATGAAGCCGCGCACGGTCTTCACGCGCTCCAAGGTGCAGGCCGATGTGCAGCGCATCATCGAGCTCTATCGCCGCAACGGCAAATTCGCCGCCACCGTCGATCCGCAGATCATCCAGCGCCCGCAGAACCGCGTCGATCTCATCTTCTCCATCAACGAAGGTCCGACGACCGGTGTCGCGCGAATCTCGTTCATCGGCAATAAGATATTCGACGACGACACGCTGCGTTCGCAGATCGCGACGGAAGTGACCGAATGGTGGAAATTCCTCGCCTCGAACGACAACTACGATCCGGACCGTCTCACGTTTGATCGCGAGCAATTGCGTCGCTTTTATCTAAAACAGGGCTATGCCGACTTCCGTGTCGTCTCCGCCGTCGCCGAATTGACGCCCGATCGCGATAATTTCTACATCACGTTCACGGTCGACGAAGGCCAGCTCTATCACTTCGGCCACGTGATCATTAATTCCAAGATCAAGGAACTGTCGCCGCACCTGCTGCGTCCGCTCGTCCCGATCAAGGACGGCTCAGTCTATAACGCCGAACTGGTCGACAAAGCGATCGACATCCTGACCAATACGGCGGGCTCAAAAGGCTATGCTTTCGCGGAAGTGCATCCGCGCATCCGCCGCGATCGCGAACGCCGCACCATCGACGTTGTGTTCGACGTCGACCAGGGCTCGCGGGTCTATATCGAGAAGATCAACATCTCGGGCAACACGCGCACGCTCGACAAGGTCATCCGCCGCGAGTTCCGTCTTGTCGAAGGCGACGCATTCAACCGCGTGCTGGTCGACCGCTCGCGCACGCGCATCAAGTCGCTCGGATTCTTCAAGGACGTTGACGTCAAGACCACGCAGGGCTCGTCGCCCGACCGTACGGTCCTGAACGTCAGCGTGACCGAGCAATCGACTGGCGAACTGTCGCTGGGCGCTGGCTACTCGTCGCAAAGCTCATTCGTCGGCCAGTTCAGCTACACCGAACGCAACCTCTTCGGCAAAGGCCAGTACCTGAAAGCAAGCCTCGAGCTTTCGACGTACGAAAAGCAGGCGGCGCTCAGCTTCACCGAGCCTTATTTCATGGACCGTCCGCTGACAGCAGGTTTCGACATTTACAAGACGATCCTCTACTTCCAGCAGGCCGACTACACCGGCGACACGACGTCGATGGGCGTACGCCTCGGATTCCCGACGTCCGAATACGGTGCCGTGGGCTTGCGCTATACTTTCAGCATTCAGAGCCTCACGCCGTTTATCGGCGCCGGCACCGTCATCCAGGAAGCAGCGGGCACTTTCGACATCTCGTCGGTCGGCTACAGCTACAGCTACAACACGCTCGACGATCCCATAAAGCCGCGGCACGGCTTCGTGTTCGGCTTCAACCAGGACTTCGCCGGCTTCGGCGGCAACGAAAAGTACATCCGCACGGAAGACTCCTTCAGCTACTACTACCCCGTGCTCTGGGACAAATTCGTCGCCAGCTTCAAGCAGACGGCCGGCTATATTCAGGGCTGGGACGGCCAGGACGTCATCTTGAGCCAGCGCTTCTTCAAGGGCGGCGACAGCTTCCGCGGCTTCGCGCTTGCCGGCGTCGGTCCCAGAGAGCTCAACGTGGGCGGTCAAAACTCGCTCGGCGGCAACGCCTATATGATCGGCACCGCGGAACTTCGGATACCCGACTTTCTGCCGGCCGATTACGGCATCTCGACCTCGCTGTTCAGCGACTTCGGCACGGTCGGCCATCTCGACACCGGGACGTCCGGCGTGGGCGTCAGCGACACGGAAGGTTGCGTCAAGGGATCGGGCATTCCTTGCATTAAGGACAATCTCGCTTTACGCGTGTCCGCTGGCTTGGCCGTCGCTTGGAAATCGCCCTTCGGGCCCGTACAAATCGACCTCTCGATGCCCGTCGTGAAACAGCCTTACGACGCGACCCGGATCATTTGGTTCAGCGCAGGAACAGGACTCTAATCCCATGAAAATCTCTACTTTTGCTTCGCGGTCAGCGTTGACTGCGACGGGCCTCGCACTCGCGATGGTCCTTTTGGCCGTGCCGCCTGCGCTTGCGCAAGGCAAGCCCGCATCGGCTCCGCAAGGTGCACCGGTGCCCAGGATTCTCGTCATCGACCGCCAGGCGCTTCTGCGTCAGTCGAAAGTCGGGCAGAGCATCGCCCAGCAGGTTCAGGCCATGACAAAAGCGGCCGAGTCCGAGCTCAAGGGCGAGAACGAAAGCCTCCGCAGGGAGGGTGCTACGCTCCAGCAGCAGGTCGCGATCCTCGCGCCGGACGTGAAAGCCCAGAAAATCAAGGCTTTTGAAGCGAAGCAGGCGGCGTTCCAGCAGAAGGTGCAGCTGCGCCAGAACCAGATCCGTTACGGCGTGGCAATGGCCCAGCGCCAGGTGGAGGCCGTTGCCGGCCCTATAGTGCAGAAGATCATGACCGAGCGCGGCGCCAATCTGATGATCGATCGCCAGGCGATCGTGATCGGTGCTCCGGGGCTCGACGTGACGCCGCAGGCCATTCAGCTTCTCGACCAGAAGCTGCCTTCGGTGAAGGTTCAACTGGCGACGCCGCCGGTCGACCTGCTGCAGAGAATGCAGCCGCAACAGCAATAAGAGCTTGGCGGGCGCCTTTGCGAAGGCGCCCCGCCTTGCTTCGCCAATGGCCGATCCTCGCTTCTTCGACAATCAGGGGCCGTTTCCGCTGGCGGAGCTTTGCGCGCAGATAGGCGCGACGTTCGACGCTGACGCCGATCCGCGCGCGCCGGTATCCGATGTCGCGACGCTCGAAAGCGGGGGCCCCGGACAGCTTGCATTCTGCGCGACAAGGGCCGCGGCGCGTACGCTGCAGCAATCGCAGGCGGGTTTCTGCGTTGTCGACAAGGAAGCGGCGGGCGCAGCAAAACCGTCCGGCATGACATTGCTGGTATCGGGCTCGGCCCTGCATGCATTCGCAGCCGCCGCGCGCTTGTTCTATCCCGCGCACGGCTCTTCGGGATGGACGCCCGGCGAGAGCGTGCATCCGACGGCAAAGATCGGCGCGAACGTATTGCTCGCGCCCGGCGTCGTCATCGGAGCAGGCGCCGAGGTCGGCGATCGCACGCATCTCGGTCCCCATTGCATCGTCGGCCGCGGCGTCACCATCGGCCGCGATTGCGAGCTTGCGGGCAACGTCACGGTCACGCATGCGCTACTCGGCGACCGCGTCCACATCCTGCCCGGAGCCCAGATCGGCCAGCCCGGCTTCGGCTTCGCCTCCGGCCATGCCGGACACGCGAAAGTGCCGCAGCTCGGCCGGGTAATCATCCAGGACGACGTGGAAATCGGCGCCTGCACGACGATCGACCGGGGCGCGCTTGGCGACACCGTGATCGGCGAGGGTACCAAGATTGATAATCTCGTACAGATTGGGCACAACACCCGGACGGGACGGCACTGCATTATCGTCTCTCAGGCCGGGATTTCCGGCAGCTGCGAGCTCGGCGATTTCGTCGTTCTGGGCGGCCAGGTCGGGATCGCGGACCACGTCCATCTCGGCGACGGTGCGCGGGTGGCAGCGAAGTCCGGCGTGCCGCCCGGCGACTATCCCGGGGGGACCGACTACGGCGGCTATCCGGTCCGGCTGGCGAAAGATTGGCGGCGCGAGGTGGCGGCCCTTGTTCTCCTGGCCAAGCGCCGCAAACAGGATCGGTGATTTGACGATGTCCGACGAGCTCACGCTCGATGTCGAGCAGATCAAGAAGTTGCTGCCGCATCGCGCCCCGTTTCTTTTCATCGAGAAGCTGACCGACATCCGGCCCGGCGAGAGCGCCACGGGCTACAAGGCCGTCTCGTACAACGAGCCGCATTTCATGGGGCATTTCCCGGATTTTGCAGTCATGCCGGGGGTGCTCATCGTGGAAGCGATGGCGCAGGCGGCCGGCGCGCTGGTCGTCCATACGCTGGGGCTAACGAGCGAGAACCGTATCGTCTATTTCATGACCATCGACAAGGCGCGCTTCCGCCATCCCGTGCGGCCGGGGGTGATGCTGCGCATTCCCGTGAAGGCGCTTCGCCGCCGCGGGCCCGTATGGAGATTCGCGGGCGAGGCCTTTGTCGATGACAAATTGTGCGCGGAGGCCGAGTTCAGCGCCATGATCCGCGAGACACAGGACGGCGATGAGAATTCATCCGACGGCGCTGATTGAAGACGGCGCCAGGTTGGCACCCGATGTGGAAGTCGGTCCTTATTGCCTCGTCGGCGGATCGGTCGTGCTGGGCGAGGGCGTAAAGCTCCACAGCCACGTCGTCGTTCGCGGCAACACCCAAATCGGCGCGCGCACGCAGATCTTCTCGCATGCGGTGTTGGGCGGCGAGGCGCAGATGCGTTCCAGGAAACCGTCGCCGGAGGGTCTGGTGATCGGCGTCGACAACATCATCCGCGAAACCGTCACCATCTCGACGGGCAGTCATTCCGGCCGCGGCGTTACGACGATCGGCGACCGCAATTACCTGATGGCCGCCAGCCACGTTGCCCACGATTGCGTCGTCGGCAATGACGTCACACTGTCGAACGGCGTGCAGTTGGGCGGCCATGTCAAGGTTGGCGACGGCGTCATCATGGGTGGGCTCGCAGCTGCGCAACAATTCGGCCGCATCGGACGCTACGCCTTCATCAGCGGCCTCTCGGGCGTGACGACGGACGTCATTCCTTACGGCATCGCCATCGGACTGCATTGCCGCCTGGGCGGGCTTAATCTCATTGGCCTCAGGCGCCGCAAAGTCCCGCGCGAGAACATCCATGCGCTGCGGGCGCTGTTCCGTTCGGTCTTCCTTGAATGGGACGGCTCGGTCCACGAAAACGCCAGGCGCGCTCAGGACGGCGACTGGATGCGTTATCCGGAGGTAGCCGAAGTGGTCAGCTTCATCATGGCCGACGCCAAGCGGCCCATCTCGCCGGCGCGCAAAAAAGGCGCTGACATGGACGAGGAATGACGGCGCTCGGCATTATTGCGGGCGGCGGCGACCTTCCGATTGCGGTCGCCGAAAGCGCCGTCGACGCGGGCAGGCCGGTTTTCGTGGTGGCGCTTCGCGGCTCCGCGGATGAGGGCATCGCGCGCTTCCCGCATGAATGGGCCGGCATCGGCGAAGTCGGCAAGACGCTGAAGCTGTTACGCGAACACAACTGTTCCGACATCACATTGGTCGGTCGCGTCGCGCGCCCGCGCTTCGCCGACATCAAAGTGGACGCAAAAGGCTTGCTGCTGCTGCCGAAGGTGATCGCGGCGGCGCGACACGGCGATAATGCGCTTTTGCGAACGCTTGTGTCGTCTTTCGATGCCGAAGGCTTTCGGACCGTCGGCGTGGAGGACGCGGCGCCGGGATTGATCGCGCAGGAAGGCGTGCTCGGCCGCATGCAGCCCTCCGCCGATATAGCGGACGATATCGCGCTGGCCGTCAAAGTGGTGCGCCAGCTGGGCGCGCTCGACATCGGTCAGGCTGCAGCCGTCTGCGAAGGATTGGTTTTGGCCGTCGAAGCGGCCGAAGGCACCGACGCCATGATCGCGCGCGTGGCAGCCCTGCCCGAAGCGATTCGCGGTACGCCGGCGAAACGGCGCGGCGTGCTCGTCAAGGCGCTCAAGCCCGCACAGGACCGCAAGACCGATCTTCCCGTCATTGGCGTGGCGACCGTGCGCCATGTCGGGTCCGCCGGCTTCGCCGGCATCGCCATCGAGGCGGGGCGCTCGCTGGTCATCAACCGCCGCGGTATCGTCGAGGCCGCAGACGAAGCGGGTATTTTCGTGATGGCCTTCGCGCCCGACGCCTATCCCGCTTAAAGATGTCGCTCCCCGCGCGCCCCATCACGCTCATGCTCGTCTGCGGAGAGCCTTCTGGCGATCAGCTGGGCGCGGAATTGATGACGGGAGTGAAGGCGGCGGCCGCAGGAAACGCCGTGCGCATAGTCGGCGTCGGGGGCGCCGCGATGACGGCACAGGGATTGGAAAGCCTCTTTCCGCTGGACGACACGGCCGTCATGGGGCTGCGCGAAGTGGTGCCGCGGATCCCCGCGATCCTGCGCCGCGTGCGCGAAGCATCGGACTTCGCCCTGCGAACGCGCCCCGATGCGGTCGTGCTGATCGACAGTCCCGATTTCACCCATCGCATCGCGCAGCGCCTGAAGCGCATCGACAGGTCGATCCGCACGGTGAACTACGTGGCGCCGCAGGTGTGGGCGTCGCGGCCCTATCGCGCGAGCCGCATGGCGCACTATTTCGATCTGGTGCTGGCGCTATTGCCGTTCGAGGCGCCGTTCTTCGAAGCGCACGGCCTCCACGCAACCTTCGTCGGACATCCGGTGATCGAACGGGCGAAGCGCATGACGGGCGGCGGCGCGTTGCGCGCGCGGCTGGGCATTGCGTCTGACGCGAAAGTGCTCGCCGTTCTTCCTGGCAGTCGCATGAACGAAGTGCGTCTTCTCATGCCGCCCTTCCGCGACGCCGTCGCGCGGATCTCGCGCGATGTGCCGGGACTTGTGTGTGTGCTGCCGACCGTGCCGCATGTGGCCGCGGCCGTGCTCGAGCGCACCGGCGACTGGCCGGTGCCGCTCCACATTCTCGACAGCGAGGCCGACAAATTCGCCGCCTTCAATGCCGCCGATGCTGCGCTTGCCGCATCGGGCACAGTGACGACGGAGCTCGCGCTTGCGGGCACGCCGATGGTCGTCGGTTACAGGCTCGGATGGCTGACGTTCGCGCTCGCCCGCGCATTCATTACGGTGCGCTTTGCCACGCTCGGCAATATCATTCTCGATCGCGCCGCGATCCCGGAATTCATCCAGCAGGACTGCACGGGCGAGAACCTCGCGCGTGCGCTCCTGCCGCTATTGAGCGATACGCCGGAACGGCACAAGCAAATTGAAGATCTCAAACTGATCGGCGAGAAACTAGGCGTCGGCGGCGAAGAGCCGAGCCTGCGCGCGGCCCGGGCACTCCTCACTTTCGTGCGCCAAACGTCCTAGCGCTTGCTTGCCAGCACGTAATTGCGCTGCTTCGCGCCCGTGTAGAGCTGACGCGGGCGGCCGATCTTCTGATGCGGGTCCTCGATCATTTCCTTCCACTGCGCGATCCAGCCGACGGTGCGCGCGAGCGCGAACAGCGCCGTGAACATGCTGGTCGGGAAGCCCAAGGCCTTCAGCGTAATGCCCGAATAGAAGTCGATGTTGGGATAGAGTTTCTTTTCGATGAAATAATCGTCGTTGAGCGCGATGCGCTCGAGCTCCAGCGCCACCTTCAGCAGCGGATCGTTGTGCATGCCAAGTTCGTCGAGCACGGCGTGACACTGGATCTGCATCGCCTTGGCGCGTGGATCGTAGTTCTTGTAGACGCGATGGCCGAATCCCATCAGGCGGAAGGAATCGTGCTTGTCCTTTGCGCGGCGGACGAATTCCGGAATGCGATCGACCGAACCGATTTCTTCCAGCATCTTGAGCGCGGCTTCGTTGGCGCCGCCATGGGCGGGACCCCAAAGGCAGGCGATGCCAGCCGCGATACAGGCGAACGGATTAGCACCGGACGAACCGGCAAGACGTACCGTCGAGGTCGACGCATTCTGCTCGTGGTCGGCGTGAAGGATGAAGATGGTGTCGAGTGCTTTCGCGAGCACTGGATTGATCTTGTACTCCTCGCACGGTACCGCGAAACACATGCGCAGGAAGTTTTCCGTGTAGCCCAGATTGTTCAGCGGATATACGAAGGGTTGGCCCACGTGATATTTGAACGCCATCGCGGCCAGCGTCGGCATCTTCGCGATCAGTCGGTGCGAAGCAATCTCGCGCTGGCGGGGATCGGTGATGTCCGTCGAGTCGTGATAGAAGGCCGAGAGCGCGCCGACCACGCCGCACATGATCGCCATCGGATGTGCATCGCGCCGGAAGCCGCGGAAGAAGGTCGACAGCTGCTCATGCACCATCGTGTGATAGGTGATGGCCTTGTCGAATTCCTGCATCTCCTTCTTGTTCGGCAATTCGCCGTGCAGAATCAGATAGCAGGTTTCGAGGAAGTTCGAATGTTCCGCGAGCTGGTCGATGGGATAGCCGCGATAGAGCAGGATGCCCTTGTCGCCGTCGATGAAAGTGATGTCGCTCTCGCAGCTTGCCGTCGACGTGAAACCGGGATCGTAGGTGAAGACGTCGGCTTGGGCGTAAAGCTGTCGGATATCCACCACGTCGGGACCGGCCGATCCGCCGAGCACGGGAAGATCGAAGGACTTGCCTTTGTACGTCAGGGTCGCCGAGCCAGCGGGGACAGCTTTGCTCTCTCTCATCGAGCCACTCCTTGTGTTTCCGGCGGCCCTTGCGACCGCGCTTATCTCGCATTGCAGCAAGCATAGCCAATCGGGGTTAACGACGTCACTTATTTTCGTGCTTTGTCCCGCTATTTTGACAATCGTTTCAAGACGTATAAGCCCTTATGCGTGCAAGGGATTCCGCGCTGCCGAGAATCGCCAGCATGCTGAAAATGGGGGGCGAGGTACCGCGGCCGGTGAGGGCTGCGCGGATGGGCTGTGCCACCTGGCTGAGCTTGAGACCTTTCGCCTCCGCGAAACCGCGCGCGACCTCTTCGAGGCGTTGCGCTTGCCACTCGGACTTCTCGAGCGACGGGACGAGTTCGTGGAGAACGCCCCGCGCCTCCGGCGTAAGGATCTTGTCGGCCTGGGCGTCGAGCTCTCGGGGCCCGTCGCTGAAAAGGAACTCTGCCGACTGTGCCATTTCCACAATCGTCTTGGCGCGTTCGCGCAGATCCGGCAGCGCCGCTATCAGACGTTCACGCGCCTGGGCGGACAGTGTCTGCGGCTCGGCTGCGCGTTGCAGATGGGCTTCGATCTCGCGCACAAGCACCTCGCCGTCGCTTGCCCGAATGTAATGCGCATTCAGATTGTCGAGTTTCTTGAAGTCGAAGCGGGCCGGGCTGCGGCCGATATTCTCGAGATTGAACCATGCGATCGCCTGCTCGGTCGAAATGATCTCGTCGTTGCCGTGGCTCCAGCCGAGCCGCAGGAGATAGTTCCGCATGGTCTCGGGCAGATAGCCCATGTCGCGATAGGCTTCGACGGAGAGCGCGCCGTGGCGCTTCGACAGCTTGGCGCCATCGGGGCCGAGGATCATCGGCACATGTCCATAGACCGGCATGGGCCAATCCATCGCCTTGATGATCTGCATCTGGCGCGGCGTGTTGTTCAGATGATCGTCGCCGCGGATGACGTGTGTCACGCCCATGTCGTGATCGTCGACCACGACGGCCAGCATGTAGGTCGGCGTACCGTCCGAACGCAACAGGATCATGTCGTCGAGCTGCTCGTTGGCGAACGTCACATCGCCCTGCACGACGTCGTGGACGACGGTTTCACCCTGCTGCTCCGCCTTCAGGCGCACCACGAATGGCGCGTCCTTGGGGGCGTCGGAGGGATCGCGGTCGCGCCAGCGGCCGTCGTAGCGGACGGCCTTGCCTTCGGCGCGCTGCTTCGCGCGCATCTCGTCGAGTTCCTGGGATGTGGCATAGCAGCGATAGGCGCGGCCGTCGCGCAGCATTTGTTCCGCGATTTCGCGATGCCGCTCGGCGCGTGCAAATTGATACACAGTTTGACCGTCCCACTCGAGGCCCAGCCACTCCATGCCGTTCAGGATCGCGGCGACGGCTTCCGGCGTCGAACGCTCGCGGTCGGTGTCTTCGATGCGCAGACGGAACGTGCCGCCCGTGTGCTTCGCGTAGAGCCAGTTGAACAGTGCCGTGCGCGCGCCGCCGATGTGCAGGAATCCGGTGGGCGATGGCGGAAATCTGAGGACGGGTTTCTTGTTTTCGGTCATACTCTCTGGACCCACGGGAGAAGCCGCGCGCCACGCGGCTGGGTAATGTGAGGCTTCTAGCAAACCGGTTTCCGTGGGGATAGCTCTCATTCTGAAAGCGCCGCGTGCGACCAGATCCGTCCGGCTTTGGGGCGCGGTTCGCGCAGTCGGCGTGGCGCTAGTGGCCGAGCGCGACCGCTGGGCGCTGTGGCTGCCGGTCATGCTGGCCGCGGGCATCGGGCTTTACTTTGTGTTGCCGTTCGAGCCGCATCGCACATTCGCCCTGAGCCTCGGGGCCGTGGGGATACTGGTTGCGTTGACGGCGCTGCTGACGACGGAGACGTTTGCCCAGGCGACGCTGGCGGTTCTGGCAGCGCTCCTGATCGGCTTCGGTGTGGCAAAGCTCCGTACTGAGAACGTTGCCGCACCCGTGCTCACCCATCGTATCGGACCGACCGTGATGGAAGGCAGAGTCGAATTCGCGCAAAGCCACGGCACGGGCGTGCGCGCCGTTATCGCGCTTGAGCGCGTGGTGCGCGACTATGGCCGGCCGATGCCGAAACAGGTCCGCGTCTCCTTTCGCGACGACGAAGGCCTGCTCGTTCCCGGCGCGCGCATCGCGTTCAAAGCCGTGCTGCAGCCGCCGCCGGCGCCGGCCTCGCCCGGCGATTACGATTTCGGCCGCGCAGCCTGGTTCGAGGGGCTTGGAGCCGTCGGTTACGCCTACGGCCCGCCGGAGTTGCTTGCACCCGCAGCACCGCCGGATTTCGCAGCACGCGTCACAGGGCTTGTGCTTGGTCTTCGCTGGCGCATCTCGCAGCGGATTCACGCGGTCCTTCCAGGCAGCACAGGCGCTATAGCGGCGGCCATCATTACGGGCGACCGCGGCGGCATTTCGGGGGACGATGAATCGGCGCTGCGCGACGCGGGCCTCGCACATGTGCTGGCCATTGCCGGTCTGCACATGGCGCTGGTGGGCATGGGATTGTTCTGGGCTGTGCGGGCTATCCTCGCGGCCATCCCGCATATCGCGCTTGCCTATCCGATCAAGAAATGGTCGGCCGTCGCTGCTTTGTGCGGCGCGGGCTTCTACCTCGTGATCAGCGGCGCAGCGGCCGCCACCACGCGCGCCTTCATCATGCTCGCGATGATGCTGCTAGCCATCCTCGTCGACCGGCCCGCGCTGTCGATGCGGTCGCTGGCGCTGGCGGCCACGATCATCTTGCTGATGCGCCCGGAGAGCCTGATCGAGCCCGGTTTCCAGATGTCGTTTGCGGCGGTTGCGGCGCTCATCGCCGTGGCCGAATGGGAGCAGCGGCGCCCCCGCGACACGAGCGGTATTCCGCTTCGCTTCGCGGCCGCGCGCCGTTACCTGCGCGGCATTGCGATCACGAGTTTCGTCGGCAGTCTCGCCACGATGCCCTATGCGGCCTTTCATTTCGACCGCGCGACGCATTACGCCGTCCTCGGCAATCTCGGCGCCATGCCGATCATGGGCTTCGTGGCGATGCCGGCGGCCGCGATCTCGATCATCGCCATGCCGTTCGGACTCGACGTCTTGCCGCTGAAGGTGATGGGGTGGGGCATCGACGCGATGCTGTGGGTGGGGCGCACCGTGTCGCACTTTCCGGGCGCCGTCTCGATCGTGTCGGCATGGCCTGTTTCCGCGCTCGTGCTCGTTTCCGGCGGCGGCTTATGGATCGCGTTCTGGCGGCCGTGGTGGCGCTGGCTCGGGCTCGCACCGATCGTGGCGGGACTGGCTATCAGCCTGTTCACACGGCCGCCGGATCTGCTTGTCGCGCGCGACGGACAGACCGTGGCCCTGCGCGGAAAAGACGGCCTGCTGCATCTGCTGCGTCCGGCCGCCGACGAATATTCCGCCGGCGAATGGCTGAAGCGCGACGGCGATGCGCGCCTGGCTGACGATGCGGTTGCGACGGTGAAGGACGGCGTCCGCTGCGATGCCTATGGCTGCGTTGCCCACACCCGCGACGGCGAAACCATTGCCGCGATCTCGCGCGAGGATGCGCTGGCCGAAGATTGCGCCCGCGCCGATATCGTCGTCAGCGCTATCCCGACACGGCACCGCTGCATCGGCCCCAAGCTCGTCATCGATCGTTTTGATGTGGCGCGGAACGGGGCTTATGCGGTGTGGTTGGGGACAAGGCTGCGCGTCGAAACCGTCGAGGGGACGCGCGGCCAAAGACCGTGGAGCGCACCGGTGAGGCGGCTCGCTTCGGAAGCAAAGTGACCGCAGTGCCTCGCGCACTCTTGGCTCACCGTCCTCGGCATCGGCTTTTCAATCTGCAATGAAGACTCTACTCTTGCTATCCCTTGGTCTGTTCCTCCACTCAATTGGACGTGTCCGATGAGACGCTATTCACGGTGGCTGCCCATCCTGGCTTTGGCATGTGTGACGCCTGCTTTAGCGGACACGGCTGCGGGCCTTGCGGCCTATGAGCGCGGCGACTACGCCACGGCTCTAAAAGAATACCAGGCCGGCGCAGAGAGGCATGATCCTGCCGCCTATAGCGGCCTCGGTCTAATGTACGAGCATGGTGCAGGCGTGCCGATGGACGATGCGAAGGCCGCTGAATGGTTTCGCAAGGCAGCGGATTCGGGTGATGCAACTGGTCAAAGCAATCTCGGCACGATGTACCTGATGGGGAAGGGCGTGCCGCAGGATTACCGCGCGGCCTTCGACCTGTTCACAAAAGCTGCCGCACAGGGTGATGATGCTGCGGAGAACAATTTGGGTATGCTCTATGCCGCCGGCGACGGCGTCCCCGTAGACTTGGAAAAGGCCTTTTTTTGGCGGCTGAAGGCGGCCACACAAGGTCTCGCGCCTGCGCAATACAGCGTTGCGCAGATGTATGCGAACGGTACGGGCGTCGCCGCAAACGACACGGAAGCTTTCGCCTGGTATCAGAAGTCCGCTCTACAAGGGTTTGCACCCGCCGAGGCGGATCTTGGCATTATGTACATCACCGGACGTGGTGTGCCCACCGACGATGCCAAGGCAATCATGTGGTTTCGTAAAGCTGCGACGCAGGGAAACGCGGATGGGTTATTGAATTTGGGTATGGCCTACCTCAGCGCCCGCGGTGTCAGTCAGGACTACAATCTGGCGTTCGTCATGATGTCGCTCTCGGCTACCGAGGGAAACGAACGCGCCGTAGCCTTCAGAGACAGGCTTGCCGGAATGCTCACGCCTGCCCAGAAGAGCGCTGCCGATGCGATGATCTCTGCATGGCATCCCGGAATGAAACTGCCCGGGTCGACGGAGCAATAGGTACAGGCATTGGCACCGGCACTGCTAAATCCACCTCCTCCTTGCGGGGAGGTCGAAAATCGCAAAGCGATTTTCGGGTGGGAGGCTTCGCCACAGATTTGTTATCGAAGAATACGACTCGCTGTTGAAACGATGACGTCGGAGCGCAGGCGCCTCGCCCGCCTTTTTTTGCGCGGCTTCGCCGCGAGCGGGCGAGGCGCCCGCGCTCCCAGGACATCGTTTCAGCCGAAAGCGAGATTCGGATTCAGCGAACGCGTGGCGAGGCCCCATCCGACGCGTGCGCTTTCGCGTCGACCTCCCCACGACGGGGATCATTGCGTAATTCGCAAATGACGAGGATTCGAGCGGTTTTCCACTTGAGGAGCGGCGGATGGCGGGCCTCGGTCGGCTTTTCTGACGGGCCTTTCGGTGCGTCATGTGATGGTCATGGCGCGCTTCAGGTTATAG
>DATJRP010000041.1:0-6831 GCA_035504555.1 Rhizomicrobium sp.
ACGAGCGATTTCACGAGATGGGGCGAGCCGCCCATGACCTTGCGCACTTTCGCGTCGACATCGATGGAGACGAGCGTCGTCGCGCGCGCTCCGTTGTGAAAGAGCTCGTTCTGCCGTTCCACTTCCAGGATGTCGGCGTATTTCGAGACGACCCAGAAGGGATCGAAGCCTTCGGGCTCAGCCACCGCCAGCGGCATTTCGCGGCGCAGGAACGTGAACGCGTCGTCGGCGCGTTTGCCGTCGGCATAGGCCTTGGGGTCGATGATATCGACCGCGATCTCTTGCGGAATTTTCATGCGCGTCTCCCTTGGCCGTGAGGCCTGATGGTTGTCGCTGATAAAATGTCATGGGCGGGGCGGTGCAACAAGGGCAGGCGTCGGCCAAAAGAGCTACGCGCGAACACCATTCGTTGCCGCAAATCGTACTTGTCGCCCGAATGTTGCTCTTCGCAACGGCCGTCCTTCGGCGCAGACTCCGGGCCGTTCTTTGACAATGTGAAATTGCGAATGCGGTTCACCTCCCGTTGCGGGGAGGTGGGCGCAATGCGTGCGCAGCGCGGTATCGCCCCCGCCCGAAATCGCGTGCCGCGATTTCTACCCCCACAAGGGGAGGGTGGAACGCGTCTGCGTGCGATTAAGGGCAACGAGGCGCGACGGGCCGATAAACCGTATACGGACGAATAGTCCCCTGGTAGTCGCTGTTATTGTCCATGCGCGCAGGGCACGGAACGCGCGAAAGCCGCATCGCTGCAGGCGCAAATGCACACTGCGCGCGGGCCGCTTTTTTCAGACCCCTGTTAAAGTCCCTGTTGGCAGGGATTCGCGACGCAGGCGACGGAGCGGCAACACCTCAATTCGCGTCGTTGCCGTCGGCGCACGACCGCAGCCGGCGTTCGTCGAGCGGCTTGTCGAGTTCGGGCTCGACATATTGGCAGAGCTTGGTCGTGTGGATGGTGCCGTTGGCGGTCTGGTATTTGAGGCAGGCCTGCACCACGAGCACGCCCTGCAGGTTCTCGATCAGCGCCTCGTCCGCCACGTCCATGATATCGGTCTGCGCGAAGCTGCGCGCGACGGCCGACGAGGGAAACACGATGCCGCCCTTGTCCGGCGTGATGAGGCTGTCGCAGGTGGTGTTGTCGCCGGCATAGACGGCGTTGAGCGTGGCCGCCGAAACCTCCTGCGGCACGGTTCCGCTGCGCATCATGACGACGACGCCGCGCGCGGGCTCGCGGCCCACATTCACATAGTCGAGGGTGATGTCGATGCGCGGCTTGCCGTCGCTCCTGAGCGGCGCGCGCCGGATCGTGATGGAAACCGGTGAAAGCCACGCGCGGTCGGCCCGCGCCGCGGCCGCGTCGGAGGTCTTGCCCGCGGGCGCCCGACCTTCGAGGACCATCACGGCCAGGGCCGTAACGCTCACGAGGCAGAGCGTGATCGAGACGAGGGTGATGATCGCCAGCGCGCGCGGCGAGAACCGCGTGGCGAAATCGATCTTCGCCGCCGACGCGACGAGGGCGGCCAGCCGCTGACGCCAAAGCGCAGCTGGACTCTGCAAGAACAATGGATCCGACATCGCCCACCCCCGCCAACATGTTAGTTTGATGACAGAGGCAATGCCACTCCCGCGAGCATGCTAGGCGGGTTTGCGGCGCCCGGCGTCGAAGACGATGCGGGCCGCCGTCACGAAGAAGCTGAGCCAGTAGATGGCCAGCCCCACGGCCGCAGCGGCGTCATAGGCCATGTCGACGCCGGGGACGGGCTCGATCGGGATGGCGATGATGCCGGCGCCCAGCGTGGCCGCCACCCGGAAACAGAGCGCCGTGACCACCCGTTTCAGGGGATTGCCCGCCGGCAGCCTTAAGGCGGCTATGACCAGCACCACGAACAGCACGGCCATCAGGCCGACGAAGATCAGAAGATCGGCGAAAATGTGCGTGACGGCAGTCAGGATATCCATGGTATCGCTCCCGGTCGCGGCCCGGCATATGTACCGCCCAAGTCGGGGCCGAAAGATGGCGGGCTTATCCGAAGAGGGCGGTGGCGCGGTCGATGCGCGCGCCCTGCGGCAGCGAGGGCGGCACGATGATGCGCCCCGTCGCATCCTGGCATGTCTTCAGCGTCCGGGCGGCCACCATCAGAAACCGGATCACCTGCGTCGAGAAGATGTCGTCGATGGCCCTGCGGCCCGCGTCCTGCAGCACGATCGTGCCGCTGTTGCTCAGATGCAGGAGCCCTTCGCGTTCGGCCGCATCGATCAGCCGGCGCACATGGATGCGCGACACGCGGAAGCGCCGCGCCGCGGCCGAAAGGGAAAACGCAATGGGCCGCGCCGGCGGGAAGACGTCGTCGGCATCCGCCGAAATGAGCGCGTGCACGATCTGGATGCCGGCATTGCGATGCATGAAGACGCGGAAATAGGGCGCGTCCACGTCGGTCTGGCGGGCCGCATCGAGAAAGGCTTCGCAGATCTTTTTCGTGAACGTCTCGAACACGCCCGGCTCGTCGAAGCGGTCGATCAGAAGCCCCACCGCCGGCTCGAGAATCTGCACCGCATTGAGGACTGCGCGCTGGTGCTCGCGCCAGGTGTCGAGAAACCGCGGCGTGGCGACATAGAGCGCGGGCGCGCCTTTTTTGTGCGCCGTCGAGCGCTCGACATAGCCGAGATAGCGCAGATAGAGCAGCAGCGCGCGGGCGCGTCCGGGACTGACGAGTCCGAACGAGGCGCACAGCGCCTTCAACCGCGGCAGCGTCAGGCCGCCCGTGAAATGCAGATGCGCGGCGCACAGCGCGGCGACGTTGCGGCCGGCGTCTTTCAGGATGCCGTCGAGGAAACGGTCGGCATCCCCTGCGACCAGCATGTTGCGCGCGAAAGTCCGGACGGTTCTGCCATAGCGCGGATCGGCGCGCAGCCGGCCATAGCTCTCCCGGCTGATCGCCGCGCCCGTATCCCACCGCATCAATCGTCTGATGTGCTCGCCCGACACGCGGCCCGCCCAAATCATTCGCCCCATGTGACGGTTACAATTCGTCCGCGTGTGGTGCAAGCAGGGCCTCGCGCAGGAGGTGTGATCGCGGTTGCTGCATTTTCCGCGCGGCGCATTTTGACGACACGAAAACAAGGCTTCGCGGGCCGAAGATGGCGGCGTAAACGTCAGGCGCAGGACGATCGTTCAGCCCTTTTGCACCACGTAGCTGCCGGGCTTCGAGCCCGGAACCAGCGTCCAGCCGGGCGCCAGATCGAGCGTCCAACCCGGGCCCACGATATGCGCGCCCGTGGGGTTCTGGGGCGCGGCCACGATCGCGCGGCTGAAATCGGTGGGCAGCAGCACACCTTCTTTCACGTCCAGCGTCCCCCAGGCATCCGTCGCGTGGAACGTCGGATAGACCAGTCCCGCATCGCCGAGGCCCACCTGCGCGGCCGGATTGAAGCTGAAGGCAAAATGCACCGCCTTCGGGAGCGTGAGTGTGGGACCGTCGACCAGCAGTGCGCGGTAATGCGCTTTCTCCGCCGCCGCTTTCGTCGCGCGTTCCGCCTCGGTCAGTCTGAGCGCCGCTTCGCCATAATACGGCGCGCGGTGTTCGGCGGAGGTTTGCGTCTTGCCGTGCAGCGTCGAGGCGAGCAGCGCGCCCAGATCGGATTGCGTGGTGAGCATCTTGCGCCATCCGGGCAGCCGCTCGTCGAGCAGAAGCCCGTAAGCCGGACCCGACGTGTAGGCGAAGGTGCGCATGAACGTCATGCTCTGGTCGGGATCGGTGAGTTTCGCGACCGTGCGCCAGAGCCCGGAATAATGATCGAGCGCGCCCGCGACCACGCCCGTATATTCCGGCACGCCTTCGGCGATCTCGAGGCTCGCTTCGGATTTGTCCGAACCCGGAAACAATTGATGGCGATGATCGCGGAAGGCGATCGCGTCGCGGATCGCCTGGGTCTGGCGCGGTCCCGTTTCGATCAGGGCGGCCGCCAGCGCGCGCCATTCGAGCTGCAGCCACACGCGGCCTTCCAGCGTGTCGAGCTGCAGGTTGGGCAAATCCGGAGCCTCGAGATGCAGCGCCGGCTGGATGCGATGGAACGGCTCGTGCGCCAGCGCGACGCGCCGCGAAAGCGCATCGCCATACATGGGCCACATGAGCTGTGTCCAACGCTTGCCTTCCCACACCGTCGGCGCATTCGAGATGATGACGTCCTTGGGCAGCGTGCCGACATAGACGCCGTCTTGCGCGTGCAGCACACCGTCGGAATCGGGTTCATTGGCGACGACGGAGCGCGTCTCGGGATCGACGAAGAACATCGCGCCGTAAAGCTTCATCCCCCACAACCGGCCGCCTTCGTGATCGGAGATGTCTTTGGCTTCCGCGAACACGGCTTTCACCTGTGCAATGTCGATCGGCGGCGGCGTTTGCGCATGGGCCGCGGTTGCTAGCAGTGCGATGGACATCGCCGCGAGACTGACGAACCTCATCATGATCTCCTGAAAATTGCCCTCGAGTCGGTACAGGTTCATTTTGTTGCACCGCATCGCCTGGGAATATAGGGTTTCCCCGGAGCGCTTCTGGGTCCGCGGGTGTGATCGTGGTTACTCGTTTTCCTGGCGCGGCCGCTCTCAGTGCGGGCGTTTTCCTGATGTCTGCGGCGGGCGCGCCGGCGCAGTCTTCCGCACAGCCGGGTCAGAAGCCGCCGGAGACGGTCATCGTCAACGGTCAAAGATCCGCGCAGGACGTCGACACGATCGTCTCGCAATTCATCGATGTGCATGCAGCCCCGAACCGCAAAACCGGGCTGTACATGCGCGACGATGCAGGCCCCGTCTGTCCGATCACCGAAGGCTTACCGCCCGCTTTCAACGCTTTCGTGACAGCGCGCGTCCTGAAGGTCGCGCACGATGTCGGCGCGAAGACGGACGTCAGCGGAAAGTGCAAAGCCAACGTCGAGATCCTCTTCACCGATCAGCCGCAGGCGGTCGTCAAGGCACTCGCGGAGAGGACCAACGGCGCGATTCTCGGCATGCATTTCCTGCACGAGAGGCCGCACCTCATGCTGGTCACCCATCCCATCCAGGGCTGGTACGTCACCGGCACGCGCTACGACGAAAACTCCATCGAACCTGTCCTGAGCGTCGGGCCGGACGGATCGACAAAGCCCATGGACGACAAGGGAATTGGAATCGACAGCGCCTATCACAATGCGCCGGAACGCGTGGCGCTGGGCAGCAAGATCCCGATGCGGCGCATCAGTGCGATCGTGAACGCGCTGATCCTCGTGGACACGAGCAAGCTCGCGGGCCACGAGATCGGTCCGGTGTCGGACTACATTGCGATGCTCGCGCTTTCGCAACCGAGCTCGCTCGACGCATGCAACGCGCTTCCCAGCATCCTCGATCTGATGTCGGACGATTGCGGCGCGCGCGAAAGACCGCAGACCCTCACCGATAGCGACTGGGCCTATCTCAAGGCGCTCTATGCGGCCGACTTGGGGGCGACGACCGTCTCCGTGCAGAAGAACAACATCGCCGGCGGGATGAAGGGCAATCTCGGCGATCATTAGCGCCCTTCAAACCGGCACTTCACCCTTCACGGTTGTCCGCACCATCTCGCGCCTGAAACCGTCATGGTCGTTGAAGGCGTGGTGCAGGCAGATGCGGTTGTCCCATAGCGCGAAGGTGTGCTTCTGCCAGCGCAGGCGGCAGGTGAAGGCCGGCTGCGTGATGTGGGTGCGCAGAAACTCGAGCAACGGGTCGGCCTCGCGTTCGTTCAGTCCCTGAATTCCCAGCGAATAGGTCTGATCGACATAGAGCGCTTCGACGCCCGTCACGGGATGCGTGCGCACGAGGGGATGATGGCGGCCTTCGATCATCGGCTTCTCGTCGAGATGGACGACGCTCGAGCCCAGCGTCTTCTCGGCGTGGCCTTGGCTCTGCTCCGCGATGAACGCCACCACGTCGCGCGCCGTCATGTAGACCTTCAGCGGCCGGAGCATCGCCTTCATCGTGTCGCTCAGATAATGGAACGCGAGCCGCGTATTCGCCCACATCGTGTCGCCGCCGTAAGGCGGGATGTCGATACCGTAGAGCAGGCTGATGGACGGCGGCCGTTCGAGGAACGGCGAATCCGTATGCCAGTCGCCGCCGAATATGAGCTTCGTCTTCTGATCCGCCTCTTTGCAGACACGCTGCACATTGGGATGCCCGGGCAGGCCCGTCGTGTACGCATCCGCGCCGAATTCGCCGAAGCGTAGCGTGAAGCGTTCCTGATCGGACAGCGACATCTCCTGATCGCGGAAAAAAATCATGCCGTGGCGGAAGAGCGCATCTTCGATCTCGGCGAAGGTGCGGTCGTCGATGTCCTTCACCTGCAGGCCCGCGATCTCCGCCCCCATAGCGCTCGCGAGCGGCAGCACGGTGATGTGGTCGTATTTTCTGGCACTGTTGTCGAAAGCGCCGGCGGGATGAAGTTTCATCGTGTCCTCCGCATGCGCGCCGGGTGGCCCCGCCATCCGAAGCTCGCGAAGCGAGCGCAGGATGGTGCGGGCGGCCGGACTTGAACCGGCACGGGGCTTTTAACCCCTACGGATTTTAAGTCCGTTGCAGAAAATGGTAACTTCTTGATATTTAGTCGTTTTTTTATTATCCGCCGCGCTTGCGTGCTAATCATTGTGCTAATCGGGCCGTTTTTGTGATCTCAACAGCGCCGATTAAAAGCCCGCTGGCGGGCGTTTCTTCTGCTTGGCATCTCGCCCCCGGACACCCCGATTTAGCCCGTTCAGGCAGATTCGCCTAGCCTGTTGTTCCGAGCCTTTCTGCACCATGGCCTCCGGCCCTTACCGCCCTTTCCTTTC
>DATJRP010000042.1:0-42407 GCA_035504555.1 Rhizomicrobium sp.
CAGCAGATCCGCCGCCGATCGCGCCGTCACTCCCAGGACAAAACATTCCAGAAGCCGCAACTGCTGCTTTTTGCCCAATTTGCAGCGCTTAATCCCCATTCAGCCACCGTAGATCCCTCCCTTATCTACGTCAGCCCCAAATATTATATCGAGTACAATCCCGTGAAAGCCCGCCTTGTGAAAAAGCCGGAGGATTGGCCTTATTCGTCGGCTTCAGCGCGAGCGTAGAAATGCGGGCGAGACGCCCGCGCTCCGGCGCCATTGCTTGACCGGCGGTGTTCAACCTATTTGCGGTGCATCAGATTTCGAGCGCTGAAATCCGGAACAAGCGATGGCGCCGGAGCGCGGACGTCCCGTCCGCATTTTTCACAGCGGAATGTTGTCGTGCTTCTTCCAGATCTGTGGAACTTGTTTGTTCTTCAGCATGCGCAGGCTTCGGATGATGCGCCAGCGGGTGGAGTGCGGGCGGATGACGTCGTCGATGTAGCCGCGGCCGGCGGCGACGAAGGGATTGAGGAACCGGTCTTCGTATTCCTTCGTGCGTTCGGCGATGGCGTCCTTGCTGCCGGCCTCCTGGCGGAAGATGATTTCGACCGCGCCCTTTGCGCCCATCACCGCGATCTGCGCCGTGGGCCAGGCATAGTTCACGTCGGCGCGCATGTGCTTCGAGGCCATCACGTCATAGGCGCCGCCATAGGCCTTGCGCGTTATGACGGTGACTTTCGGGCACGTCGCTTCGGTGAAGGCGAACAGCAGCTTGGCGCCGTGCTTGATGATGCCGCCATGCTCCTGCGCCGTACCCGGCAAAAATCCCGGCACGTCGACGAAGGTGACGATCGGAATGTTGAAGCAGTCGCAGAAGCGCACGAAACGCGCGGCCTTGCGGCTGGCATCCGAGTCGAGCACGCCCGCCAGCACCATCGGCTGATTGGCGACGAAGCCGACGGTCGAGCCTTCGAGGCGGCCGAAACCCGTGATGATGTTCTTCGCGAAGGCCTCGCCGATTTCGAAGAAGTCGCCCTCGTCCGCGACCTTCTGGATCAGCTCCTTCATGTCGTAGGGCTTGTTGGGATTTTCGGGCACCAGCGTGTCGAGCGACGTCTCCTGGCGCATCGGATCGTCATGCGTCGGCCAGTGCGGCGGCTTCTCGCGGTTGTTGAGCGGCAGGAAGTCGTAAAGCCGGCGCATCTCCTCGATGGCGATGACGTCGTTGTCGAAGGCGCCGTCGGCGACGGAGGATTTCGTCGTGTGCACTTTCGCGCCGCCCAATTGCTCGGGCGTCACGTCTTCCTGCGTCACCGTCTTCACCACGTCGGGACCGGTGATGAACATGTAGGACGTGTCGCGCACCATGAAGATGAAATCGGTCATGGCCGGCGAATAGACGTCGCCGCCCGCGCACGGGCCCATGATGACGGAGATCTGCGGCACCACGCCGGAAGCGAGCACGTTGCGCTTGAAGACTTCGCCGTAACCCGCAAGCGAGGCCACGCCCTCCTGGATGCGCGCGCCGCCGGCATCGAGCAGGCCGATCACCGGTGCCTGGTTCTGCAGCGCCATGTCCTGGATCTTGCAGATCTTCAGCGCGTGCGTTTCGGAGAGCGAACCGCCGAAAACGGTGAAGTCCTTGGCGAAGACGTACACCATGCGTCCGTTGATCGTGCCCCATCCGGTGACGACGCCGTCGCCGGGAATGCGGTTCTTGTCGGCGCCGAAATCCGTGTTCCGGTGCTCCACGAACATGTCGAACTCTTCGAAGGAGTTCGCGTCGAGGAGAAGCTCCAGCCGCTCGCGCGCCGTCAGCTTGCCGCGGGCATGCTGCGAGGCGATGCGCGCTTCGCCGCCGCCGAGCCGCGCACGCCGGCGCCGCTCTTCGAGTTCGTGGATGATGTGCTTCATAAAAATGTCCCGCCAAAGCCGGGCCAAGAGAGGCCATGGCTGGCCGGAAGGGTCAAGGGCGGGAAAGGGTTAGGAACCGTTCGACGGCGGCCAGCTCGGCCCCCAGCCGTCCCGCGCGCGCCGCTGCTTCGGCGTCCCGGCCCCAGGCTTCGGCCTGGAAGGTTTCGTCGAGGCAGGAGAGTGCGAATGCCTGCCCGGCCGCGAGCCGGCCTTCGGTGAGCGCGAGACCCAGAACCAACGATCCAGTGAGAGATGCCGCGCCATGCAGTCCCACCAGCGCAAAATCGTCGCGGCCGTGGACCGCCTTCGCGAAGGCCGCCTGGCTCTCCGCCGACTGTTCGACAAAGGCGATACCGGTGCCCGTCTTGAGCCGTGCGCCAAACCGTTCGGCCGCCCAATCAAGAAGCGGGTTCCAGGCCCCGTTCTGGCGCGCGATCAGCGCGGCCGGCGCGTCGGCGCGATAGCAGAGGAGATCGCTCTTTGCGTAGGCGAGGATTTCATCGGTGAGGCGCGCGCGGTAAGCCGGTGCCACATCGATCGCGGCATAGGCGAAACGCGTCAGCGGCATGGCCGTGGGATCGACGATCTCCGTCTGCGATCGCCACTCTTCCGCAATGGCGTCCGCGAGCGGGGCCGTCGGCAGGGAGAGCAGCACGCGCGCGGGCGTCTTCACCGCCTTGCCATCGAGGCGCACGACGAAACCCCGTCCCTCCCGGGCGGTGTCGACGGCTTTGTAGAATTTCGCAACGCGCGTCACGGCTTCTTCTTCGGCGCGAAGGGATTTTCCTCCATCTCCGGATCGAAGCCCAAAAACATAAACGACTTGCGCATGTGGCCGGGCACCGGCGCCGTCACGCGCAGACGCTGGCTGTCGGGATGTGCGATGTCGATGTAGCGCGCATGCAGATGCAGCTTGTCGGGGATCTCGCCTTTTCCGCGTGCAGCTTTGCCGCCGTATTTGAAGTCGCCAATGATCGGGTGGCCGATCGAGGCCAGATGCACACGAATCTGATGCGTGCGACCGGTGATCGGCCTGAGCGCGAGCCAGGAATATTTGTCGCCGGCGCGGTCGACAACGACGTAGTCGGTGATCGCAACCTTCGCCTCTTCATTGTCCTCGTCGCTGATGACCATCTTTTCGTCGCGGCCATGGGGACCGTGCCCGGTCTCCTTGGCGATCATCGCCTTGATGGTGCCGCGCGCCTGCTTGGGCATGCCTTTGACGAGCGCCCAGTAGATCTTCATGGCGTCGCGATGGGCGAGCGAATTGCCGAGCGCGGTCGCGGCCGGAACGGTGCGCGCCACAACGAGCACGCCGGAGGTGTCGCGATCGAGGCGATGGACGAGCCGCGGCCGCTGGTTCTTGTTCTGTGTCAGATAATCCAGAAGTCCGTCCACATGCTGCTTGACCCCTGTGCCGCCTTGTGTGGGTAACCCGGGCGGCTTGTTGAGTACGTAGACCGACTGATCCTGATAGATAACAAGGCCTTCCGCGAACATCCTCTCATGTTCATCAATCGGTGCCTTGCCTGCTGGCGATTCTGTGGATTCATTGTCCACAGGGGTGTTAATGTTGTGAACCTGTGGCGGCAAGCGGATGATCTGGCCCCACGAAAGCCTGTCGCCCGAGCCTGCGCGCTTGCCGTCGAGCCGGATCTGGCCTGTGCGCAACAACTTCTCGAGAAGCCCGTGCGGGACTTCCGGGAAATGCCGCTTGAACCAGCGATCCAGTCGGATGCCGTCTTCGTCTCTTGCTACTGTGGCGCTTTCGATTCCGGCCATCGCATATTTTCGCGTTGTTGACGCTCTCGGTCGAGTCACCTAGCGTCGGCGGACAGGGGATGGGGTTCCCCCTTAAACCGCCTCGGCCATTTGGCTCAAGGCTGATGACTCCTATCGCCTTCGGAAGGTGGCCGGAGTCTGTCTGCAAATTGCGGACATGCTTGGATTTTACCGCCGCACCGCTGGTTAGTCGTTAAACGTTAGGCGCGGAATTTCGACATGAATTTTCAGTTTTATTTAGCAGTCGCAGCCGGGGGCGCCCTAGGCACCGTCGGGCGCTATTTCCTCTCTGGCGTTGTGGCCAATGCATTCGGCGAGACGTTTCCGTGGGGCACGCTGATCATCAATGTCACGGGCTCTTTCATCATCGGCTTTTTCGGGACGCTGACCGGGCCGGACGGACGTTATCTCGTATCGAGCACGATGCGGCAATTCGTGATGATCGGCTTCTGCGGCGGATATACGACGTTCTCGTCCTTCAGCCTGCAGACGCTCAATCTGATGCGCGACGGCGAATGGCTCGCCGTCGGCGGCAATGTCGTGGGCTCAGTCGTGCTCTGTCTTCTGTTCGTGTGGCTTGGCGCGATGATCGCCGGCGAAATCAATCAGCTGAAGGGAGCATGACATGCAGGTTCCCAACGACGCCGTGTCGTTGCGCGTCTTCCTCGGGGAAAACGACAAGTATGATGGCAAACCGCTCTACGAAGCGATCGTGCTTGCGGCGCGCAAGGCGGGGCTCGCGGGTGCAACGGTGCTGCGCGGGCCCATGGGTTTCGGCCACTCGAGCCGTCTGCATACGGCAAAGATTCTCCGGCTGTCCGCCGATCTTCCGCTCCTGATCGAGATCGTCGACAGCGAAGAGAAGATCAACGCGTTCCTGCCCGCGCTCGACGGGATGATGGGAAGCGGGCTGGTGACGATGGAAAAGGTGAAGGTCCTGCGTTACGGCAACGGACCCACACCGAAAGTGAAATGAAAAGTTTCGTCTCCGCATCCTTCTTTCTGGTGTTCGAGCAGATCGTTCGCCAGGGCAATCCGAATTTGTCGCTGGACCGCTGGCGTGGACACGGAGTCGAGTGGGAGCGCAGCCGGCACAGCTTCGCGAGCCGCATCTACAGCCATGCCCTGGACGTCTATACGGCCACTCATGACGAGAAAGACGCTTGGCAGCTCATCGTCGTGAAAGAACAATGGTGGGCCGGGCGAAAGGGCGAGATCGCCAAAGTGCAGCAATGGGCGCGCCCGCTGCATGGAAAGCCGGCCGTCATCCTGGCATGGTTTGCGGCTCGCAAGCGCGCGTTGGGGGCGTAGAGGCTCCTTCACTGGGACCGCGGGCTTCCAGCCCGTACACCGGTGCGAACTGCGAGATGCGGACAAGATGTCCGCGGTTCCAGCGAAGCTACTTTTTCTTCTCTCGCAGCTTCGCCCAATATTCGAGGCGTTTTGCGATCTCGCGTTCGAAGCCGGTTTCCTTGGGACGATAAAACTCCTGTCGCGCCATGCCGTCGGGAAAATAGTTCTGGCCGGAGAAGCCTTCTTCCGCCTCGTGGTCGTATTCGTAGCCTTTGCCGTAGCCGAGGTTTTTCATCAGCTTGGTTGGCGCGTTCAGGATATGCGCGGGCGGCATGAGCGAGCCGTGTTCGGCGGCCGCGCGCTTGGCCGCGCCTTGCGCGACATAGACGGCGTTCGATTTCGGCGCGCTCGCAAGGTAGAGCACGCACTGCACCAGCGCGATCTCGCCTTCTGGTGAACCGAGAAAATCGTAGACGTCTTTCGCGGCGATCGCCTGCACGACGGCCTGCGGGTCAGCTAGCCCGATATCCTCTACGCTCGCACGCACCAGACGCCTGGCGATGTAAAGCGGATGCTCACCGCCTGCCAGCATGCGCGCGAGCCAGTAAAGCGCCGCGTCGGGATCGGAGCCGCGGATCGATTTGTGAAGGGCGGAGATGAGATTGTAATGCTCTTCGCGGCTTTTGTCGTAGAGCGGCGCACGCCGCTGCATGGCCGCAACGAGCCCTGCAGGGTCGAGCGGCGTGGCAACCTTCAGTTCGGCCGCTTCCTCTGCGAGATTGAGAAGGTAGCGTCCATCGCCGTCCGCCATGGCGCGCAGGCTCGCGCGTGCGTCGTCGGTGAGCGGCAGCTTCTTCTTGTAATAGGCCTCCGCACGCTCGAGCAGCGTTTCGAGCGCGACGTCGTCAAGCCTGCGCAGCACCAGCACCTGCGTGCGCGAGAGCAGCGCGCCGTTCAGTTCGAAGGAGGGATTCTCCGTCGTGGCGCCCACGAGGATAATGGTGCCGTCTTCCACGACGGGCAGGAAACTGTCCTGCTGGCTGCGATTGAAGCGATGGATCTCGTCGACGAAGAGCAGCGTGCCCTGTCCCGTTTTACGCCGCGCCCGTGCCGCATCGAAGGTTTTCTTCAGATCGGCAACGCCGGAAAAGACGGCCGACAACTGCTCGAAGTGCAACTTGAACGCGTGCGAGAGCAGCCGCGCGATGGTCGTCTTGCCGGTCCCGGGCGGTCCCCAGAGAATGATCGAATGCGGCGCGCCCCGCGCCACCATACGCCCGAGCGGGCCTTCGCGGCTCAAGAGATGGTCTTGCCCGACAACCTCGGCGAGCGCTTTGGGCCGTAGGCGATCGGCCAGTGGCCGCGGCGCGTCGTCGGGCAGTCGTCCGGCTTCGAAGAGGTCGGTCATGGGAGGATGTTAGCGGAAGCGCGACGCCATGTAATTGGCTATGCTTTTTCAAAACTTGGGGTGGCAATGACGAAGCGGACGGTGTGCCTGCTAATCGTCGTAAGCGGGATCACACTTTCCGCTGCGCTTGTCCATACGGCCCGTCCGTCGACTTTTCCTCCCAACGCCGTCACCATTCTCGCGCAGATGATCTTCTGGGCCGCTATTTCGGCGACAATCGCAGCGGCGCGCACGCCAGGAAGGTGGGCCGAACCCATTGCACTCGGCGAAACCCAATCGCGCGAGCGCACTCGCTGGTTATGGCCGGCTTTCTTCGTCATCCTCGCAGCGATCAATTATCTGATAGCGATAGCGGTCCTAGTAGGAGCATCGGCGGTTGGATCGCCAAGAATAACGCGCCACGAATAGACTGAATTCGCGACGCACCTCACCCATCCACGTTCAACGTCAGTTTCTGTCCGCCGCGTTCGACGACGAGGCTCCAGTGGCCACCGGAGGCGTTCAGCGCGTGCATGAGCTCGCTCACGGAATGGATCTCGGCACCGTTCAGCGAACGGATGACGTCGCCCTGCTGGAAGCCGTAGCGCGCCGCGAACGTGCCCGGATTGGTCGACACGATCACGACGCCCTTGGCGGTCAGCGCCATCTGCAGGTCGAGCGCGGCGGCCGGCGAAAGGTTTTCGATTTTGGCGCCGGCCATCGGGTTGCGGCCGCTCACCAGGGTCTCGTCGCGCGGCGGGTTTTCCGGCGGGAGGGCGAGTTTCACGCTCGCGTCACGCTGCGGCCCACCGCCGACTACATGCACCTTCACCACATCGCCCGCCTTGTGGGTCGCGATGCGATAGTTGAGCGCCTGCATGTCCTCGACGTCGACACCGTCGATAGCGACGACCACATCGCCCGTCTTGAGGCCCGCACCTGCCGCCGGACCGCCCGGATAGACGCTCTTCAGGAGCACGCCTTCGGGACGCTGAAGGCCGATCGTCTGCGCGATCTCCGCCGTCACCGGCTGGCCCTCGGCGCCGAACCAGGGAAGCTTGACGCCGCCGCCCAGCGCACCTTCGACGACGCGACGCGCGAGATTGGCCGGAATGGCGAAGCCGATGCCGATGGATTCGCCCGTGCGCGAATAGATCGCCGTGTTGATGCCGGCGAGCTTGCCGTCTGTAGTCACCAACGCGCCGCCGGAATTGCCGGGATTGATGGCGGCATCGGTCTGGATGAAGAACTGATAGTCGCTGGCGCCAATCTGGGTGCGCGCCAGCGCCGAGACGATGCCCATCGTCACCGTCTGTCCGACACCGAACGGATCGCCGATGGCGAGCACGAGATCGCCCACCTGCAGACGATCGCTGTCGCCGAACTCGACGGTCGGCAGGCGTTCGCCCTTGGTGTCGATCTTGAGCACGGCGAGATCGGTGTGGCTGTCGGCGAGCAGCACCTTCGCCTTGAACTCGCGGCGGTCGGAGAGCGCGACCACGATGTCCTGGCCGCCTTCGACGACGTGATTGTTGGTGAGGATGACGCCGTCGGCGCGCACGATGACGCCCGAACCTAGCGACTGCTGCACGCGCTGACGGAATTCGGGCGACGCGCCGAAGAAGCGCTGGAAGAACGGATCGGCGAAGAGCGGATTCATCGCCGTCTCGACCACCGAGCGCGAATAGACGTTGACGACAGCCGGCGCGACACGCTTGACGACAGGCGCGAACGTCAACTGCACCTGCACCGGCGACTGCGGTACCTGGGCCGCGACAGCGGGGCCTGCAAGCGCAGCTACGACGAAAACGGCGGCCAGGATATGTCTCATTGCTCCATCCCTACCATGCAAAAGGGCGGCACAAAGGCCGCCCTGTTTAACATTGAATTTCGAACCGGCGATTACGCATCGGCCCCGGCTTCTTCATTCTGCTCGACCGGACCGGAATCGAGGCCCTTGGCATCGACGTCGCGGTCGACGAACTCGATGAAGGCCATTTCGGCATTGTCGCCGAAACGGAAGCCGGCCTTCAGGATGCGAAGATAGCCGCCCGGACGATCGGAATAGCGCGGACCGATGACGTCGAAGAGCTTACGCACCTGGACCGCGTCACGGATCTGCGCCAGCGCCTGACGGCGGGCGTGGAGATCGGAACCACCGCGGCGCGACAACGTCACGAGCTTCTCGACCACAGGGCGAAGCTCTTTCGCCTTCGGCAGCGTCGTCTTGATCTGCTCATGTTTGATGAGCGCGGCTGCCATGTTCGCGAACATGGCCGTCCGGTGGGCGCTGGTGCGGCCGAGTTTGCGGCCTGAATTGCGGTGACGCATTTAAACCTCGTCATGGCCCGCCAGCTTCAGCGCGAGCGGGTCACCCCTTTCTTCCTTAATACTGGTCTTCGTATCTCTTCGCGAGATCTTCGATGTTCTCCGGCGGCCAGCCCGGCACTTCCATGCCGAGATGCAGCCCCATTTCTGCCAAGACCGCCTTGATCTCATTGAGCGACTTGCGGCCGAAGTTCGGCGTGCGGAGCATTTCCGCCTCCGTCTTCTGGATGAGGTCGCCGATGTAGACGATGTTGTCGTTCTTGAGGCAGTTGGCCGAACGCACCGAAAGCTCGAGCTCATCGACCTTTTTGAGCAGCACCGGATTAAACGCGAGATCGGGCTTCGCCTCTTCGGCGACGCGCTCGCGCGGCTCTTCGAAGTTGATGAAGACCTGGAGCTGGTCCTGCAGGATGCGCGCCGCATAGGCGACCGCGTTGTCCGGCGTGACCGCGCCGTTCGTCTCGACGGTCAGCGTGAGCTTGTCGTAGTCGAGGATCTGGCCCTCGCGGGTGTTCTCGACCTTGTAGCTTACTTTCTTCACGGGGCTGAAGAGCGAGTCGACCGGGATAAGGCCGATCGGCGCGTCTTCCGGGCGATTGCGGTCGGCGGGGACGTAGCCCTTGCCGGTCGCGACCGTCAGCTCCATGCGGAAATCGACTTTCTCGTCGAGCGTGCAGAGCACGAGATCGGGATTGAGGATCTCGACGTCGGCGACAGCGGCGATTTGTCCGGCCGTGACTTCGCCGGGGCCTTGCGCGCGCAGCGACAGGCGCTTGGGACCTTCCGAATGCATGCGGAGCGCGATCTGCTTCACGTTCAGAACGATGTCGGTCACGTCTTCGCGCACGCCCGGAATGGACGAAAACTCGTGCAGCACGCCCTCGATGTGAATCGAGGTGACGGCCGCGCCTTGCAGCGACGACAGCAGCACGCGCCTGAGCGCGTTGCCGAGCGTGAGGCCGAAGCCGCGCTCGAGCGGTTCGGCGGTCAGCGTTGCGGTACGACCCGCATCATGCCCCGCCTCAACGCGGAGCTTCTGCGGTTTGATCAATTCTTGCCAATTCTTCTGGAACACTTCGGGGCCTCATCGTTTCCCGGACGCCGAATAGGCGTCCCATTCGTTCGACGGGTTAAAGGAACTCAAAAATTCTTATACGCGGCGGCGCTTCGGCGGACGGCACCCGTTGTGCGGGATGGGCGTCACGTCGCGAATCGACGTCACAATGAGTCCGACCGTCTGCAGCGCACGCAGCGCCGACTCGCGGCCCGAACCCGGGCCGCTCACCTCCACTTCCAGCGTGCGCATGCCGTGTTCGACGGCCTTCTTGCCGGCGTCTTCGGCTGCGACCTGTGCGGCATAAGGCGTCGATTTCCGCGAGCCTTTGAAACCCATCATGCCGGCCGACGACCACGACACGGCGTTGCCCTGCGTGTCGGTGATCGTGATGATGGTGTTGTTGAACGTCGCGGCGACATGCGCCACACCGACCACCACGTTCTTCTTTTCTTTTTTGCGCGCGCGCGCGGCAGGCTTCGCCATCGATCGGTTCCGTTATTTGGTGACTTTTTTCTTGCCTGCAATGGCCTTCGCAGGACCCTTGCGCGTGCGAGCATTCGTGTGCGTGCGCTGACCGCGGACCGGCAGGCCCTTGCGGTGACGCAATCCGCGATAGCAGCCGAGATCCATCAGACGCTTGATGTTCATCGCGACTTCGCGACGCAGATCGCCTTCGACGAGATAGTCGCGGTCGATCGTTTCGCGGATCTGAATGATCTCCGAATCCGTTAAGTCATGGACTCTGCGGTCTTCGCCGATGCCAACTTTGTCGCAGATCTCTTTGGCCTTGGCGGGCCCGATTCCATGGATGTAGCGCAGTGCGATCAGCACTCGCTTTTGGGTCGGAATATTGACGCCGGCAATGCGCGCCACGGGGCTCTCCTTTGGCCTTTAACTCACGGAAATTCTTAGTCTTTTTGCAACGGACAACACCCTCTCCCGCCCCGGACGAGGGCTTATGCCTTCATTCGTGACAGGTAGGGTGGTTGCAAGGGCGCGGATTATATGGATCGAAGCCCGCCAGTCAACACAAGTTAATCTCTTATTTTTCAGGGGCTTGGCTCTCTCACCGGCCGCCGGCCGCAACGGAAATGGCGGCCGCGATGGCCTTGGTCACCGCCTCTACGGGGGCCATGCCGTCCACCGTCACGAGCTTGCCCTGGGCGCGATAGAAATCCAGGAGCGGCGCGGTGTTCTTGTAGTAGACGGCCAGGCGAGCCTTCAGCGTCTCCGGATTGTCGTCGGGCCGGGCCACACCGCCTGCGTCCTTGATCCGCTGCTCGACGCGCTTCAGCAGCACCGCATCGTCGACCTTCAGTTCGATCACCACGTCGATCTTCCTGCTGCGCTCGGCGAGCATCCGGTCGAGGGCTTCAGCCTGCGCGATGGTGCGCGGAAAGCCGTCGAATACGGCCCCGTTTGCGCAGTCCTTCTGGTCGTAACGCTCTGCGATGATCTTGATGACGACGTCGTCGGAGACGAGATCGCCCTTCGCGAGAATTCCCTCGACCATTCTGCCGAGCGGCGTCTTCGCCGCGATGGCAGCCCGCAACATGTCGCCCGTCGAGAGCTGCGGAAGACCACGCTTTTCCTGAAGGATTTTTGCTTGCGTGCCTTTCCCGGCTCCCGGCGGTCCGAATAGGACCAAATTCAACGTCTCGCCCCCCTGAGCTTCGCCTTCTTGATGAGCCCCTCATATTGCTGCGCGATGAGGTGGCTTTGGATTTGCGCGATCGTGTCCATCATGACGCTGACAATGATGAGGATCGATGTGCCGCCGAGCGACAGGATGCTGGTGACGTCGCGGCGCAGGAATTCCGGGATGAGGCAGACGACGGCGAGATAGACCGCGCCTACGCAGGTCGTCCGCGTCAGCACATAGTCGATGTACTCCGCTGTCTTCTTGCCGGGCCGGATACCGGGGATGAAGCCGCCGTACTTCTTCAGGTTCTCGGCCGTTTCTTCGGGATTGAAGACAATCGAGGTGTAGAAGAACGCGAAGAACATGATCATCCCGCCGTAGAGGACGAAATAGAGCGGCTGCTGCGGGCCGATATAGGCGACCATCGTCTGCATCCAGTCCGGCGTGTTGGCGCCGGCGAACGCCGCATAGGTCAGGGGCACGGTCAGGATCGACGATGCAAAGATAGGCGGGATGACGCCCGAGACGTTGAGCTTGAGCGGCAGGTGCGAGGACTCGCCGCCGAACATGCGGTTGCCGACCTGACGCTTCGGGTACTGCACGAGCAGGCGGCGCTGGGCGCGCTCGATGAACACGATGAAGCCGACGAGTATTATGGCGCCTGCGAAGATGAGGAAGATGACGAAGGGCGAAATCGAGCCCGTGCGGCCCGCTTCGAACAATTGCGTGATCTGCGTCGGGAAGCGCGCGACGATGCCCACGAAGATGATGAGCGAAATACCGTTGCCTACGCCGCGGCTGGTGACCTGCTCACCCATCCACATGAGCAGGATGGTGCCGCCCGTCAGCGTGATGACGGTCGTGAAGAGGAAAAACGGGCCGGGATCGATGACGATGCCCTGGCCCATCTGTTCGAGGCCGAAGGCGATGCCGATGGATTGCAGCGCCGCGAGAAACACCGTGCCGTAGCGCGTGTATTGATTGATCTGTTTGCGGCCGACTTCACCCTCTTTCTTGAGCGCTTCGAGTTCGGGGATCACCGTCTGCATCAACTGCACGATGATCGAGGATGAAATGTAGGGCATGATGCCGAGCGCGAAGATCGCCATACGCTGCACGGCGCCGCCCGACAGCATGTTGAACATGTCGAGAAGGCCGCCCTGCTGCTGCGAGATCAGGTGCGCCATCGCGCTGGGATTGATCCCGGGCATCGGGATATAGGTGCCGAGACGCGCGATGATGAGCATGCCCAGCGTAAAGAAGATGCGGTCACGCAGCTCCTTCGCCTTGCCGAGATTGCTGAAATTGAAATTCGCTGCCAGTTGCTCGGCTGCCGAAGCCATTCATTACTCCCAGACCAGACACAGAAAAGCGTCAGGAAACTCTACCACCCTCCCCCTGAGGGAGGAAAACCTCATGTGGGTATTGTTAAGCGTCAAACCCAACTTGTCACTGCTGGGCCTGACCCGGCCGCCCATCGCGCGGGCGTCCGCTCGCAGGATAAGCCAAGAATTTGATGGGTGGCCCACTCAAGGCCGGCCATGACCGTGGCGATTCGCAGCCCTCAGCAGTCACTCCGCAGCGCGCGCGGCCTTCTTTTCCGCCGATTTGGCGCGGCGCTCGGCCTTTTTACCTGGTGCGCCCTTCTTGTTCATGTAGACGGGCTTCTTGAAGGTGGTCGTGAGCGTGCCACCAGCCTTCTCGACCGCCTCGCGGGCGCTCTTGCTGGCGCCGGCCACCTCGATCTCGAGTTTCGCCGTCAGCGTGCCGGTGCCCAGGACACGGATACCGTCCTTGCGCGCACGCGCAATGCCGGCCTTCTCAAGGACCTCCTGCGTCACCTTCTGCGCCGGGTCGATCTTCTTCTCGTCGATCGCCTTCTGGATACGGCCCACATTCACCTCGCCGAACTCGCTGGCGAAGATGTTGTTGAAGCCGCGTTTGGGCAAACGCATGTACAGCGGCATCTGGCCGCCTTCGAAGCCGTAGACCTTCGTGCCGGTGCGCGCCTTGGCGCCCTTCACGCCGCGTCCCGACGTCTTGCCGAGCCCGGAGCTCGAGCCGCGGCCGACCTTCAGCTTGCGCTTGTGGGCGCCGGGATTGTTGCGGATCTCGTTCAGTTTCATGCTTCTTCTCCTTGTCATGGCCGGCCAGCGTAAGCGCGAGCCGGCCACCCAAAGCGTTCTTTCAAACTGGGTGGCCCGCATTTGCGGGCCATGACAATCAGTTCTTCTCTTCGACGACTTCAACCAAATGCTGCACGGCGCGGATCATACCGCGCACGGATGGCGTGTCTTCGAGCGTACGCGTGCGATGAAGCTTGCCGAGGCCGAGGCCGCGCAGCGTCTGCGCCTGGATCTCAGGCTTACGGTTCGCGCTTTTGATCTGGCGCACGGTAACGGTCGGCCCGGCGGGCTTCGCAACCTTCACTTTGACAGGTCTCTTTTTCGGCGGGGCCATGACTTAGTTTCCTGCGGAGGCTTGTTCGCCCTTCGCGCCTTCACGGCGCGAAATGATTTCGCTCACGCTGCGGCCGCGACGCTGCGCAACCATGCGGGGCGATTGTTGAAGCTTCAGCGCGTCGAAGGTCGCGCGGACCATATTGTAGGGGTTCGACGTACCGAGCGATTTCGCCACGACGTCGCCGACGCCGAGCGATTCGAACACGGCGCGCATCGGACCGCCGGCGATGATGCCGGTACCGGCCGGGGCCGGGCGGACGACGACCTTGCCCGCGCCGTGATGGCCGCGCGTCTCGTGATGGAGCGTACGGCCATCCTTCAGCGGAACCTTGATCATCGCGCGCTTGGCCGCATCGGTCGCCTTGCGGATCGCTTCCGGCACTTCGCGCGCCTTGCCGTGGCCGAAACCGACGCGGCCACGCTGATCGCCGACAACGACGAGGGCTGCAAAGCCGAAACGACGGCCGCCCTTCACCACCTTCGCCACACGATTGATGTGGACGAGCTTATCGATGAACTCGTTGTCGCGCTCTTCGCGGTCGCCGCGTTCGCGTTGCCTGGGTTCACGCGCCATATGCCGTTCCTTTGCCTTAGAACTCGAGGCCGCCTTCGCGAGCGGCCTCCGCCAGCGCTTTGACGCGCCCGTGATAGATGTAACCGCCGCGATCGAACACGACCGCCTTCAGTCCCTTCGCCAGCGCACGTTCGGCGATCTTCTTGCCGACGGCCGCCGCCGCTTCGACGTTGTACGTCTTGGCGGACTTGCCTTCTTTTTCGTTCGTCGAGGCGACGACAATCGTCTCCGCCGCACGATCGTCAATGATCTGCGCGTAGATGTGCTTGCCAGACCGGAAGATCGACAGACGCGGGCGGCCGCCCGCGGTCTGGGCGATCTTGTAACGCGTGCGCTTCTTGCGCCGATCGAAGAGTTTCGACTGGTTGCCCATGGCCTTACTTCTTCTTGCCTTCCTTGCGGAGGATGTACTCCTCCGCATATTTCACGCCCTTGCCCTTATACGGCTCCGGCGGACGGTAGCCGCGGATTTCAGCCGCGACCTGACCAACGAGCTGCTTGTCGATGCCCGAGACGGCGATCATCGTTGGCTTCTCGCAGACGATGTTGATGCCGGCCGGGATCGGGTACTGCACGTCGTGGCTGAAGCCCAGCTGCAGCTGCAAGTTCTTGCCCTGCACCGCCGCACGGTAGCCGACACCGCTGATCTCGAGCTTCTGCGTGAAGCCCTGCGTCACGCCGACGACGAGATTGTTCACCAGCGTGCGGGAAAGGCCCCACATCTGGCGGCCGCGCTCCACGCCTTCCTTCGGCGTGACCGTGACGCCGTGCTCGTCGACCGTCGCATCGACTTCGTCGACGAGACTCACCTTCAACTCGCCTTTCGGGCCTTTGACCATCACGGTCTTGCCTTGGACCGTGGCCGTCACACCCTTCGGAAGGGCGACGGGTCTTTTGCCGATACGGGACATCAATTCGCTCCCAATTCTCTTAGAATACCTGGCAGAGGACTTCGCCGCCGACATTCTTCTCGCGGGCGGCCATGTCCGTCATCACGCCTTGCGGCGTCGAGACGATCGACAGGCCCAATCCGCTTCTGTGCGGCTTCAATTCCTTCGCCTGTGCATAAACCCGGCGGCCCGGCGTCGACACGCGCTTCAGATCGCGGATCACGGGACGGCCTTCGTGATATTTGAGCTCGATCTCGAGCTCGCGCTTGCCCTGGAACTCGACTTCCATATAGCCGCGGATGTAGCCCTCGGCCTGCAGCACGTCGAGCACGCGCGTGCGTTGGCGCGAGTTCGGCGACTTGATCTTCGCCATGCCGCGCATCTGTCCGTTGCGGATGCGTGCGAGAAGATCGCCAATGGGATCTGTGATCGCCATTTTCTTTCCTTCCTTACCAGCTTGCCTTGGTCATGCCAGGCACCTGGCCGAAATTCGCCAACTGGCGAAGCGCGATACGGGAGAGCTTGAGCTTCCGGTAATAGCCTTTGGCGCGGCCCGTCATCTCGCAGCGGTGATGGATGCGAGTCTTCGACGAATTGCGCGGCAGCTTGGCTAGCTTCAGATGCGCCGCGAAGCGCTCTTCGGGCGCCACCGACATGTCTTCCGTCTTGGCCTTGAGCGCTGCCCGCTTGGCGGCATACTGCGCCACCATCTTCTCGCGCTTCTTGTTCCGGTTGATCTGGCTCGTTTTCGCCATTCTCGTTTCGCCCTTAATTCATGAACGGGAACTGGAAGCCCTTCAGAAGCGCTTTCGCTTCCGCATCGGTCTTCGCAGACGTGTTGATGATGATGTCCATGCCCCACACCGTTTCCGTCTTGTCGTAGTCGATTTCGACGAAGACGATGTGCTCCTTAAGGCCCATGGCGAAGTTGCCGCGACCGTCGAAGCTCTTGCCGTTCAGTCCGCGGAAGTCGCGCACGCGCGGCAGCGCCATCGTCACGAGGCGGTCGAGGAATTCGTACATGCGGTCCTTGCGCAGCGTGACCTTCACGCCGATGGCGCGGCCGGCCGCGATCTTGAAGCTCGCGATCGACTTCTTGGCCTTGGTCACGACCGGCTTCTGGCCGGCGATCGCCGTCAGGTCCGTCAGCGCTTGCTGCACCTTTTTGGAGTCGGAGGCGCCTTCGCCTGCGCCGATGTTCAGAACGATCTTCTCGATCTTCGGAACCTGCAGCGCGTTCTTGTAGCCGAACTCCTTCATCAGGGCCGGACGCACGACTTCATTGTACCGCTTCTTGAAGCGCGGCACGTAGTTCGGATCGCGCACTTCGACGTAGCCCGTATCGGCAGTGGCCTGGGCCCTCTTGCCGTCGGCTTTCACCTTCTTGGCGCTGTCCGGAGCCTGGCCCCTGCTGGGCGCGCCTTCCGGAGCGCCGGCACGCGGCTGTTTTTTGCCCTTATCAGACATCGATGACCTCACCCGACTTCTTGGCGAAGCGGACCTTGCGGCCGTCGCCCAGAACCTTGAATCCGATGCGCGTCGCGTCGCCCGACTTCGGATCGACGTGCGCGAGATTAGAAAGATGCACGGCGGCTTCCTTGTTCACGATGCCGCCTTGCACTTTGGCCGTCTGGCGCTGATGACGCTTGACGACGTTGACGCCGGAGACAAGCGCGCGGTTCTCCTTCGGAAAAACCTTGATCACTTCGCCCTTCTTGCCCTTGTCGCGGCCCGTCATGACGACGACGCGGTCGCCCTTTTTGATCTTCGCCGTCATCACAGCACCTCCGGCGCGAGCGAGATGATCTTCATGTGGTTCTTCGCACGAAGCTCGCGCGTCACCGGTCCGAAGATGCGCGTGCCGATCGGCTCGCCCTGGTTGTTCACGAGCACCGCCGCGTTGGTGTCGAAGCGAATGAGGCTGCCGTCGGGGCGGCGCACGCCGTGCGCGGTGCGCACGACCACGGCCTTCACGACTTCGCCCTTCTTCACACGGCCGCGCGGAATGGCCTCCTTGACGCTGACGACAATGGTGTCGCCGACGCTGGCGTAACGGCGGCGCGAGCCGCCAAGAACTTTGATGCACATCACGCGCCGCGCGCCGGAATTGTCGGCCACGTCAAGCTCGGTCGTCATCTGGATCATAATTCAAACTCCCGGACCGCTTGCGCGACCTATTCCTTGCCTGCACGGCCGACGACTTCCCAGGACTTCAACTTGGAAATCGGACGGCACTCCTGAATGCGGACGACATCGCCCACCTTGAACCCGCCCGTCTCGGTATGGGCGTGATATTTCTTCGAACGGCGGACCGTCTTGCCCATCACCGGGTGGGTGAAGCGGCGCTCCACCTTCACGACCACGGTCTTGGCATTCTTGTCGCTGACGATGACGCCTTGCAGCACGCGCTTCGGCATTGTGTTCTTCCTTCTCTCAGCCGGCCTTGCGGCGCTGTTCAGTCAGGACCGTTTCGATGCGCGCGATGTCGCGGCGCACCTGGCGGACCCGGCCGGTGTTCTCGAGCTGTCCGTTCGCGCGCTGGAAGCGCAGGTTGAACTGTTCCTTCTTCAGCTTCACGAGCTGCTCGCTTAGTTCATCCGCGGTCTTGCCGCGGAAATCGTCGGGCGTGAGCTTCTTCTTTGCCATGGTCGTTGTCCGTTCAGAGTCCCAACCGCGCGATGAACTTCGTCGAGATCGAAAGCTTCGCCGCACCCAGGCGCATCGCTTCCTTGGCGGTCTCGAGGTCGACGCCGTCGATCTCGAAAAGAATGCGGCCCGGCTTGATCTTCGCCACCCAATATTCCGGCGCGCCCTTACCCGAACCCATGCGCACTTCGGCCGGCTTCTTCGACACCGGCACGTCCGGGAACACGCGGATCCACACGCGGCCCGCACGCTTCATCTGGCGCGTGATGGCTCTGCGCGCGGCTTCGATCTCGCGCGCGGTGATCCGCTCGGGCTCGAGCGCCTTCAGGCCGAAGGCGCCGAAGTTGAGCTGTGTGCCGCCCTTCGCTGCGCCGTGGATACGGCCCTTATGCTGTTTGCGGAACTTGGTCCGTTTGGGTTGCTGCATGATACGTGTCCGTTATTCCGCTGCCGGCTGCGGCTGACGCTGCGGGCCGCCGCGATTGGGATCGGAAGCTTCCGCCTGGCGCTTTTCCGTCGCCATCGGATCGTGCTCCATGATCTCGCCCTTGAAGATCCAGACCTTCACGCCGCAGGTGCCGTAGGTCGTCTTCGCGGTCGCGACGCCGTAGTCGATGTCCGCGCGCAGCGTGTGCAGCGGCACGCGGCCTTCGCGATACCATTCCACACGCGCGATTTCTGCGCCGCCGAGACGTCCGCTGCAGGTGATGCGGATACCGAGCGCGCCCAGACGCATCGCCGACTGCACGGCGCGCTTCATCACGCGGCGGAAGGCCACGCGGCGCTCGAGCTGCTGGGCGATGTTCTCGGCCACGAGCTTGGCGTCGATCTCGGGCTTGCGGATTTCGACGATGTTCAGGTGAACTTCGTCGTCCGTGTAGCGCTGCACGTCGCTCTTGAGCTTCTCGATGTCGGCGCCCTTCTTGCCGATGACGACGCCCGGACGAGCCGAGTGGATCGTGATGCGGCACTTCTTGTGTGGACGCTCGATGACGATGCGCGACACGCCGGCCTGCTTCAGCCGCTCGCTCAGATGGTCGCGGATCTTGATATCTTGCTGGAGCAGCTTGCCGTATTCCCTTTTGCGGGCGAACCACCTGGAATCCCAGGTGCGGTTCACGCCAAGGCGCAAGCCGATCGGATTGACTTTCTGACCCATCAGGCGGTCTCCTTAGCCGTCTTCGCCGGCTTCTTTGCTGCGGGTTTCTTCGCCGCGGGCTTTTTCGCTGCAGGCTTCTTCGTAGATGTCTTGCCTTCGGATTTCTCGACCTTCGCCTTCGGCGCAGGCTTCTCGACCGGCTTCGCTTCGCGCTTCTCCTCGACGACGATCGTCACCTGGGAGAAAGGCCGTTCGACGCGGGCGCCGCGGCCACGGGCGCGCGCATGGAAGCGCTTCATTACGAGATTTTTGCCGACGCTGGCTTCCTTGACGACGAGATCGTCGACGTCGAGGTCGTGGTTGTTTTCCGCGTTCGCGATCGCCGACTGCAGGACCTTCTTCACCGCCTTCGCGATCCGCTTGGGCGAGAAGGTGAGCTCGTTCAGCGCCGCTTCCGCCGTCTTGCCGCGAATCGACTGCGCGACAAGGTTCAGCTTGCGCGGGCTCGTACGCAACATCCGGCCGATGGCCTTGGCTTCTGTTTCCGCGAGTGCGCGGGCGCGTGAATCCTTGCCCATCGCTTAAGCCCTCTTCGCCTTCTTGTCCGCGGAATGGCCGTAGAAGGTGCGCGTCGGCGCGAACTCGCCGAGCTTGTGGCCCACCATGTCTTCGGTGACCAGCACCGGAATGTGCTTGCGGCCGTTGTAGACGCCGAAGGTCAGGCCCACGAATTGCGGCAGGATCGTCGAGCGCCGCGACCAGGTCTTGATCACTTCCTTGCGTCCGCTCGAGCGTGTGGCTTCCGCTTTCTTGAGCAGATAGCCGTCGACAAACGGGCCTTTCCAAACCGAACGGGTCATATCGTCTTACCCTTGCGTCTTCTTGGCGTGGCGCGAACGGACGATGAATTTCGTCGTGCGCTTGTTGGAACGTGTCTTGTTGCCCTTCGTGCCCTTGCCCCACGGCGTGACCGGATGACGGCCGCCCTTGGTGCGGCCTTCGCCGCCGCCATGCGGATGGTCGATCGGGTTCATCGCGGTTCCGCGCACGGAAGGACGCTTGCCCTTCCACACATTGCGGCCGGCCTTGCCGATGACTTCGTTCATGTGGTCCGGGTTCGACACTGCACCCACCGTCGCGCGGCAGGAGAGCGGCACGCGGCGCACTTCGTCCGAATTGAGGCGCAGGATCGCGTAACCGGAGTCGCGACCGAGATATTGCGCGAAGGTTCCGGCGGAACGCGCGATCTGACCGCCCTTGCCCGGCTTCATCTCAATGTTGTGCACGATCGTGCCGACCGGCATGCCGGCGAGCGGCATCGTGTTGCCCGGCTTCACGTCGACCTTGTCGCCCGAGATCACAGTGTCGCCGACGGCGAGGCGTTGCGGCGCCAAGATGTAGGCGAGCGTGCCGTCCTTGTACTTGAGGAGCGCGATGAACGAGGTCCGGTTGGGATCGTATTCGATGCGCTCGACCTTTGCCGGCATCTCGAGCTTGTTACGCTTGAAATCGATGATGCGATAGCGCTGCTTGTGACCGCCGCCCTGCCAGCGAACCGTTACGCGGCCCGTGTTGTTGCGGCCGCCATTGCGCGTCTGGCCTTCGGTCAGCGCCTTGACCGGATCGCCCTTGTGGAGCTGCGAACGGTCGATGAGCACCAACTGGCGTTGGCCCGGCGTCGTCGGCCTGTATTGCTTGAGCGCCATGGTTCAGAGCCCCGTCGTGATGTCGATCTGGTAACCCTCTTCGAGAGTCACGACCGCTTTCTTGAAATCGCTGCGTTCGAACGCTTTGCCACGGAAGAGCTTCTTCTTGCCCTTCACGCGCACCGTGTTGACCGCCTTCACCTTCACTTTGAAAAGGCCTTCGACCGCCTTGGCGATCGCGGGCTTCGTGGCGTCCAGCGTCACGCGGAAGACGACCTGGTTCGCTTCCGTGAGCTTCGTCGCCTTTTCGGTGATGACCGGCGAAAGAATGATGTCGTAGCTCGTGGTCATGCCAGCCGCTCCTCGATCAGTTTGACCGCCGCGGTCGTCAGCACGAGCTTGTCGCGCTTCAGGATGTCGTAGACGTTGAGGCCGGATGCCGGCAGCAGCGCCACATGCGCGAGGTTGCGTGCGCTGAGCTGGAAGTTCTTGTCGAACTCGCCGTCGACCACGAGCACGCTCTCGATGCCGAGCTTGCCGAAGCTTTCGGCAAGCGCTTTGGTCTTCACCGCATCCGACTTCGCCGCATCGAGCACGACGATCGCACCGGCTTTCGCCTTCGTGGAGAGCGCGTGGCGGAGGCCGAGCGCGCGCACCTTCTTCGGCAGGCTGAATTCGTGGCTGTGCTGCACCGGGCCCATGGCCTTGGCGCCGCCGACGAAGAGCGGCGCGGAGCGCGCGCCGTGGCGGGCCTGACCCGTGCCCTTCTGCTTGTAGACCTTCTTTTTCGTGCGGTTGATCTCGCCGCGCGTCAGAACTTTGTGCGTGCCGGCGCGGCGCTTGGCCAGCTGCCACACAACGACGCGCTGCAGGAGATCCTTGCGCGGCTCGAGGCCGTAGATCGAGTCATTGAGCTCGATCTCGCCCGTCGCTTTCGCATCGAGATTGAGGACTTTGGTTTTCACGTCGCGTCCCCTGCGGCTGGTGCTTCCTGCGATGCGGCCGCAGCCTTTTCCATCTTCCTGACGGAAGCTGGAACCGGCGCTTCCTTCGGACGGGGATGCTTTGCGGCATCGCGGATCATCACCCAACCGCCCTTGCTGCCCGGCACCGCGCCCTTGATCATGATGAGGCCGCGTTCGACGTCGACCTTCGCCACTTCGAGGTTCTGCGTGGTGACGTTGTCCACGCCGTAATGGCCGTGCATCTTCTTGTTCTTGAAGGTCCTACCCGGATCCTGACGCCCCCCCGTACCGCCGAGGGAGCGGTGGGAGATCGACACGCCGTGGCTCGCCTCGAGGCCGCGGAAGTTCCAGCGCTTCATGGCGCCAGTGAAGCCGCGACCGATCGTGACGCCGGTCACGTCGACCTTCTGGCCCGCGACGAAGTGGTCCGCAAGGATCACGTCGCCGACGTCGAGAAGGTTCGATGCGTCGACCCTGAACTCGGCCAATTTCTTCTTCGGCTCGACTTCCGCTTTCGCGAAATGGCCGCGCTCGGACTTCGTAAGACGCTTGATTTTCGCAAAGCCCGAGCCGAGCTGCACGGCGGTGTAGCCGTCAGTCTCCTCGGTGCGCTTCGCCACGACCTGACAGCCATCGAGCTTCAGGACCGTAACGGGCACATGTCGGCCGTCCTCCAGAAAGAGGCGCGTCATGCCGATCTTTTGCGTGATGACGCCTGTGCGCATCGCGCGGTCACTCCTTTAAAGCTTGATCTCGACGTCGACGCCGGCCGCAAGATCGAGCTTCATCAAAGCGTCGACGGTCTGCGGGGTGGGATCGATGATATCGAGAAGCCGTTTATGCGTGCGGATTTCGAACTGTTCGCGGCTCTTCTTGTCGACATGCGGCGAGCGGTTCACGGTGAAACGCTCGATGCCTGTCGGCAGTGGAATGGGTCCGCGCACCTGCGCGCCCGTCCGCTTTGCCGTGTTGACGATCTCCCGCGTCGAATGATCGAGGATGCGGTGATCGAAGGCCTTGAGCCGGATCCGAATGTTCTGACCTTGCATTTTCTTTTCTCCGGCTAAAGGCCGCTCGCTGTCCGAAATTATTTGATGATCTTCGCAACGACGCCCGAACCGACGGTGCGACCGCCTTCACGGATGGCGAAGCGGAGCTTCTCCTCCATGGCGATCGGAACGATCAGCTCGACTTCGATCGACACATTGTCGCCCGGCATCACCATTTCGGTGCCTTCCGGAAGCTTGACGATGCCGGTCACGTCGGTCGTGCGGAAATAGAACTGCGGGCGATAGTTGCCGAAGAACGGCGTATGACGGCCGCCTTCTTCCTTCGTCAGGATGTACACTTCCGCCTTGAAGTTCGTGTGTGGCGTCACCGTACCCGGCTTCGCCAGAACCTGGCCGCGTTCCACGCCTTCGCGCTCGATGCCGCGGAGCAGGCAGCCGACGTTGTCGCCCGCCTCACCCTGGTCGAGCAGCTTGCGGAACATTTCGACGCCGGTGACGGTCGTCTTCGACGTGGGCTTGATGCCGACGATTTCGACTTCCTCGCCGACCTTGACAATGCCGCGCTCGATACGGCCTGTGACCACCGTGCCGCGGCCCGAGATCGAGAACACGTCTTCGATCGGCATGAGGAACGGCTGGTCCTTCGGACGATCCGGCTGCGGGATGTTCGCGTCGACTTCGGCCATCAGCTTCAGGATCGCGTCGTGGCCGAGCTCCGGCTGCTTGTTCTCAAGCGCGCAGAGGGCCGAACCGCGCACGATCGGAATCGTGTCGCCCGGGAAGTCATATGACGAGAGAAGCTCGCGGACTTCCATCTCGACGAGGTCGAGAAGCTCCGGGTCGTCGACCATGTCGACCTTGTTCATGAACACGACGAGCGCCGGCACGCCGACCTGGCGGGCAAGCAGGATGTGCTCGCGCGTCTGCGGCATCGGGCCGTCGGCTGCGGATACGACGAGAATCGCGCCATCCATCTGGGCCGCGCCCGTGATCATGTTCTTCACATAGTCGGCGTGGCCGGGGCAGTCGACGTGGGCGTAGTGGCGGTTCTTCGTCTCATATTCGACGTGCGCCGTCGAAATGGTGATGCCGCGCGCCTTCTCTTCCGGCGCCTTGTCGATCTGGTCGTAGGCCGTGAACGTGGCGCCGCCGGTTTCAGCCAGAACCTTCGTGATCGCAGCCGTCAGGCTGGTCTTGCCATGATCGACGTGACCGATCGTTCCGATATTGCAATGCGGCTTATTCCGCTCGAATTTGGCCTTACCCATCGTGGTTCTCCGTAGTCTGCAGTTGAATTACGCGTACTTCGCTTTGACTTCGTCCGCGATCGCTTGCGGAACTTGCTCGTAATGATCGAATTGCATGGTGTATTGCGCCCGGCCCTGCGTCATCGAACGCAGCGTGTTGATGTAGCCGAACATGTTGGCGAGCGGAACCATCGCGGTCACGACCTGCGCGTTGCCGCGTGAGTCCGTGCCCTGCACCTGGCCGCGACGCGAGTTCAGGTCGCCGATGACGCCGCCCAGGAAGTCATCCGGCGTCACCACTTCGACCTTCATGATCGGCTCGAGCAGCTTCACGACGCCCTTCGACGCGAGCTCGCGGAACGCCGCGCGCGCCGCGATGTCGAAGGTGAGCGCATTCGAATCGACTTCGTGGTACTTGCCGTCGACGAGGCGCGCCTGGAAATCGATCACCGGGAAGCCGGCAAGCAGGCCGCTTTCCTTCTGCGCCTTGAGTCCCTTTTCGACTGAGGGAATGAATTCCTTCGGAATCGAACCGCCCACGACATCGTTCTCGAATACGAAGCCCGAACCCGGCGGGAGCGGTTCGAATTCGATCTTCACTTCGGCGAACTGGCCCGAACCGCCGGTCTGCTTCTTGTGCGTGTACTGGATCGTGATCGGCTTGGAGAGCGTCTCGCGATAGGCGACCTGCGGCGCACCGACATTGGCGTCGACCTTATAGGTGCGCTTCAGGATGTCGACCTTGATCTCGAGGTGGAGTTCGCCCATGCCCTTGAGGATGGTCTGGCCAGACTCGGTGTCGGTCGAGACGCGGAACGACGGATCTTCCTGAGCGAGACGCGCAAGCGCCATGCCCATCTTTTCCTGGTCGGCCTTGGTCTTCGGCTCGATCGCCACTTCGATGACGGGATCGGGGAATTCCATGCGCTCGAGGATCACGGGATTGTTGGGATCGCAGAGCGTTTCGCCCGTCGTCGTGAGCTTCAGGCCCGCGAACGCGACGATGTCGCCGGCGTTGGCTTCCTTGATGTCCTCGCGACTGTTGGCATGCATGAGAAGCATGCGGCCGACGCGCTCGTTCTTGTCCTTCACGGAATTGAGCACGCCCGTGCCGGACGTCACCGTGCCGGAATAGATGCGCACGAAGGTGATTGAGCCGACGAACGGGTCGTCCATGATCTTGAACGCAAGACCGGCGAACGGCGCCTTGTCGTCAGCCGGACGCAGCACCTTCTCTTCTTCCTTGCCGGGCTTGATGCCTTCGACAGGGGGAATGTCGAGCGGCGACGGCAGGTAATCGACGACCGCGTCGAGCAGCGGCTGCACGCCCTTGTTCTTGAACGCCGAGCCGCACATGACGGGGACGAAGTGGAACGCGATCGTGCCCTTGCGGATGCAGGCCTTGAGCTGCTCGACCGTCGGCATGGTGCCTTCGAGATAGGCTTCGAGAAGCTTTTCGTCTTCTTCGACGGCCATCTCGACGAGCTGCGTGTGCAACTCCTGGGCCTTCGCCTTGTATTCTTCCGGGATCTCGACGACGTCGAACTTCGCGCCAAGCTGCTCGTCGTGCCAGATGAGCGCATTCATCGACACCACGTCGACGAGACCCTTGAATTCACTTTCCGTCCCGATCGGCCAGGTGATGACCATCGGGCGCGTGCCCAGACGGTCGATCATCATGGCGATGCAGCGCGGGAAATCCGCGCCGGTGCGGTCCATCTTGTTGACGAAGCAGATGCGCGGCACGTGGTACTTGTCGGCCTGGCGCCATACAGTTTCGGATTGCGGCTCAACGCCCGCAACTGCGTCGAACACGGCGACGGCGCCGTCGAGCACGCGCATGGAACGCTCGACTTCGATGGTGAAGTCCACGTGACCCGGCGTGTCGATGATGTTGATGCGGTGGTCTTTCCAGAACGCCGTGGTCGCGGCGGACGTGATCGTGATGCCGCGCTCCTGCTCCTGCTCCATGAAATCCATGGTCGCGGCGCCGTCGTGCACTTCACCAATCTTATGGCTCTTGCCCGTGTAGTAGAGTATGCGCTCGGTCGTGGTCGTTTTGCCCGCATCGATATGCGCAGCAATGCCGATATTCCGATAACGCTCCAGCGGGGTTTGGCGGGCCATGACGAATTCCTTGCTTACGCTTTACCAGCGGTAGTGCGAGAACGCGCGATTGGCTTCCGCCATCTTGTGCGTGTCTTCGCGCTTCTTGACGGCGGAACCGCGATTGTTCGCAGCGTCCAGCAGTTCGCCCGAAAGCCGGCCGGTCATCGTCGGCTCGTTGCGCGAACGCGCGGCCGTGATGATCCAGCGGATGGCGAGCGCACGGCTGCGATCCTGGCGGACTTCGACGGGAACCTGATACGTCGCACCGCCAACGCGGCGCGAGCGCACTTCCAGCGCCGGGCTCACATTGCGCAGCGCCTCGTGGAACACCACAAGCGGATCCTGCTTCGTCTTCGATTGGATCGAGTCGAACGCGCCGTAGATGATGCCTTCGGCGGCGGACTTCTTGCCTGCATACATAAGGCTGTTCATGAACTTCGCAAGAACCGTATCGCCATATTTGGCGTCCGGGATGATCTCACGGCGTTCGGCGCGGCGGCGGCGGGACATGCTTCTGTTCTCCCCTTACTTCGGACGCTTCGCGCCGTAGAGCGAACGGCGTTGCTTGCGGTCTTTCACGCCCTGCGTATCGAGGACGCCGCGGATAATGTGATAGCGGACGCCCGGCAGGTCCTTCACGCGGCCACCGCGGATCAGCACTACGGAGTGCTCCTGCAGATTGTGGCCTTCGCCCGGGATGTAGCTCACGACCTCATAGCCGTTCGTCAGACGCACTTTGGCGACCTTGCGGAGCGCGGAGTTCGGCTTCTTCGGCGTCGTCGTGTAGACGCGCGTGCACACGCCGCGCTTCTGCGGGCAGTTCGTAAGAGCCGGAACCTTGTTGCGCTTCGACTTCTCGCCGCGCGGCTTGCGGATCAGCTGATTGATCGTCGGCATTCGCTCTTCCAAATCCTCAAATTCGTTTCACGCGAACCAAACGACGATCCGGGCCAAGGCCTTGCTCGGCCTGCCCCGCGACGCAGAGGATTTGGGCGAACCCAAATCGTGCTGATCGACGCTCGATTTACTGGCTTCCCGACAGCGTATCGCCGCATGCGCGACGACGGCCTGTCCGCGAAGGTGGGGCTATATATCGGCGAGGTTTCTGCGGGTCAAGGCCGGTTTGGCGCGGTTTTCCCGAAACCGGGCTTCCACCCCTCACCCGCAACTGTGCAGGCTCAGGCGCTGAGACCTGCCACTCTCCCCTGAAGCGGATCTGGGGCCAGTCGGTACTGCATCCGCACCTTAATATAGCCGCGCGAAGCCCCCCTCCTCTGCCCCTTGAAGGAGCCTCGCCGGGCGAACCCGGCGCCATCGCCGTGAAGGATCAGCTCTTTCGCCGCTTCTGCGACATAGTTGCGACTCATTCTCATTGACATGGGTCAATGTGTTGATCTTAGTTGCAAATCATTCTCAATTGCGTTTTCAGGAAAGGGATGACTGTGAATTTGGACAACTCGGGCAGAGAGCGTCGCCGCGCATTGGAAGCGGCCACCGTCGGCCTTGGCGCGGTTGTGATTTCATCGGGTGCGCTCGCGCAACAGCAGGTTGCGGACCCGGGTTACATCGAGACCGTCAGCGTGACCGCGCAGAAGACCCACCTCGACAAACTGCCCGAGGATATCAAGGACACGCCACAGTCGATCGACATCATCCCGCTGCATGTCATGCAGGAACAGGGCGTGGCGAGCCTTCAGGATGCACTGAAGAACGTGCCCGGCATCACGCTCAATGCCGGCGAAGGCGGCGCGCACGGCGACACCGTCAATCTGCGTGGCTTTTCGGCCAGCGACGATTTCTATCTCGACGGCCTGCGCGACACCGGCACCTATTTCCGCGACACCTTCAACACGGAAGCGCTCGAGATCGTAGAAGGCCCGGCCTCCACGCTCTTCGGTCGCGGCTCGACCGGCGGCGTGATCAACCAGGTTTCGAAGACGCCGCAGCTTCAGCCGATCGACGAATTGCGCGTCAGCGCCAGCGATGCGCCCGGCTATCGCGCCACCGCCGACATCGACACCTTGCTTTCCGACGATGCCGCTTTCCGCATCAACCTGATGGGCGAGGATTCGCATGTCGCCGACCGCGACTATGTGCGCAACCGCCGCTGGGGCTTCGCGCCGTCGATCGCCTACGGGCTCGACACGAACACGACGCTGACGCTGAGCTATCTGAATCAGGAAGAAGACAGCATCCCCGACTACGGCATTCCCTTCGTCTTCGGCTCGCCCGCGCCCGTTCCACGCAAGACCTATTACGGCCTGCCGCAGAGCGACGTGACGCGAGGCAGCACCAACATCGTGACCGCAAAGCTCGTGCACGATTTCGGCAACGGCCTATCGCTCACCGACTCGTTCCGTTACGGCAATTACTGGTTCGACTATCGCGTCACGGCGCCGAATTTCGGCAGCCCCTGCGCGCTGCCCACGCTTCCGCTTTCGGCCGACACGATCTGCCGCGATCGCCCCAGCGCCAGCGGCACCATAACGACGCTGATGAACGATACCGATCTGACCTACAAATTCGCGACCGGTCCCTTCACGCACACGCTGATCGGCGGTGTCGAGTTCGACCGCGAAACGGACGATCTCGTGCGCTATGCGAACCAGATCTCGCAGATTCCACCGACCTCGCTGCTCGATCCCGATCCGCTTCAGACCGGCGGTATCGATCTCGACCAGACCGCAGTGAGCTCGCGCCCCGACACGACGGCCAAAACAGCCAGCGCCTATGTGATCGACACGATGGACCTCAACGATCAGTGGACCATCGAGGGCGCGGTGCGCTTCGACAGCTTCAACGCCGACTACGTCCAGCCCGTCGCACCGTCCACGGCGAGCTTCCGTCACACCGACAACATCCCAAGTCCGCGCGCATCGCTGATCTACAAGCCCGATGCGTCGCAGACGTTCTATTTCACCTACGGAACGTCCTACGACCCGTCGGCGGAAAACCTCACCCTGTCGTCGAAGAACGCCGATCTTCCTCCGGAAATGGACCATACTTTCGAAGTCGGCGCCAAGATGCTGTGGCTCGACAACAAGCTGAGCACGACCGCGGCGCTGTTCGACACGCAGATGACGAATGCACGCATCTCCGATCCCGACGATCCGACCTTGCAGTCGCTTTCCGGCAACGAAGAGGTGAAAGGCCTGCAGCTGGGCGCTACTGGCTATGTGGCCGAGCAGCTCGAACTGACCGCTGGCTATATCCATCTGTCCGGAACGGCGACCGGTCTCGCCGGCACGGGCCTCACGGGTCCCATTCCCAACACGGCGCATAACCAGTTCAATCTCTGGGCGACATATGAATTCACCGAAGACATCCAGGTCGGAACGGGCATCAATTACATGGGCCGCCGCCCGGCCGATCCGCAGGGCCAGAACATTATCCCGTCCTATGTCACCCTGGATGCGATGGCATCGTATCGCTTCAACGAGCATGCGGCTCTGCAGCTCAATGCGACCAACCTGGCGGACACGTATTACTATCTGAACTCCTATTATTCCGCGACATCCGAAAACCATGTTCTGCCGGGGCCCGGACGCACGCTGATGCTGACGGCCATTCTGGACCTCTGACGATGATCGTGCGCGTGCCTGCCCTTCTGTCTGCCGACCAGCTCGCGGCGGCGCGTGCTCTTCTCGCCGATGCGCCATGGACGGACGGCCGCGTGACCGCCGGCTATCAGTCGGCGCGCGTGAAGGAGAATCTGCAACTGCCGGAGGATTGCGAAGCGTCCCGCAAGCTCCGCGACTCGGTGCTCGCGGCTCTCGAACGCAATCCGCTGTTCATCGCGGCGGCACTTCCGGCTCGCGTGTTCCCGCCGCTCTTCAATCGCTACGAAGTAGGCCAGACTTTCGGCGCCCATGTCGACAATGCGATCCGGCAAGTGACCGGCACGGCACACCGCATCCGCACCGACATCTCCGCGACGCTCTTCCTGAACGCGCCGGAGGACTACGACGGCGGCGAACTGATCGTCGAAGACACCTACGGTGCGCATATGGCCAAGCTCGCGGCCGGCGACATGATCCTTTATCCCGCGACAAGCCTTCATCGCGTGACGCCGGTGACGCGCGGGTATCGTATCGCGGCGTTCTTCTGGGTGCAGAGTATGGTCAAGGACGACGGCGAACGGACCATACTGTTCGATCTCGACCGCGCTATTGCAGACCTGACGCGCGCGACACCAGAGAGTCCGGCCCTCGTCCGTCTCACCGCCTGCTATCACAACCTCATCCGCCGCTGGGCCGAGATATGAGCGTCGCGCAGGGCGCAGATGCCTGGCGTGTGGCAGCCCTCACCATGATGGATCCGCAGGCGCTTGCGAAGCTGCTGGGCGGCAATCCCGAGAACGCGGCACCCTGGATCGCGGCCGCGGCGCGTCTCGACATCGCAGAGGCACAGGTGCGTCTCGGACGCATGCTGCTTGCCGGTGAAGGCGTGGAAGAGAACAGGCCGGTCGCTTTTGCCTGGTTCGCGCGCGCGGCGCAAGCGGGCAACGCCGAGGCGCAGAACATGCTGGGACGCTGCTGCGAACATGGCTGGGGCGTCCCGCACAGCGCCGAACTCGCCGCCGTCTGGTATGCGCGCGCGGCGGAAGCGGGCAATGCCTGGGCGCAATACAATCTCGGCCATTTCTATCTTGATGGAAACAATGTCGCGCGCGACGCGGCGGCGGCATTTCACTGGTACAGCCGCGCCGCAACCCAAGGCCATCCGCGCGCCATGAGTCTCGTGGGACGTTGCTGCGAGGAAGGCTGGGGCACGGCGCCCGATCTGGGCGAAGCCCGCGAGTGGTATCGCCGCTCCGCCGAAGCCGGCTATTTCCGCGGCGCCTTCAACTACGCCACGGTTCTCGCCGCGGACGGTCTCGATGCCGATGCCGTGCAGTGGTTCGCGCACGCGCTGGGTCTCGCGCCCGACGACAAACGCGACACGCTTATCGCCGCGTGGCGGCGCGTGCAAAGAGATCGCCAGGCTTCTCGGCATGCTCCGCTTCGAAAGCCAGAAGCGCGCGTTTGAGCGGCAGGCCGCCGCCATAACCGGTGAGACTTCCGTCCGAGCCGATGACGCGATGGCACGGAATGATCAGCGCGATGGGATTGCTGCCGTTCGCATAGCCCACAGCGCGCGCGCCATTCGGAAAGCCCAGCTGATTAGCGATGGCCCCATAGCTCGTCGTCTTGCCGTAGGGAATCTTCAAAAGCGCATTCCACACGCTCAGCTGGAACGGCGTGCCTTCGGGCGCCAGCTCCACGGTGAATTCCTTGCGCCTGCCTTGCGCATACTCCACGATCTCGCGCACGACAGGAGCGACCGCCTTGTCGTCCCGCGGCAATGCGAGTTCGGATTTCGGTGCCCGCTCGAGATTGAGCCACAAGCGCACGAGCCGCCCGCGCGCATCGACCCACACGCCGAACGTCCCAAAGCGAGTCTCGACTGGTCCCCAGCGTAGATCGTTGTCTGTCATGCGGCGTCCTTCAGGCTGGCCCAGAGATGGCAGGTCGCGATGCTGCGGTGGGGCGCATAATCTTCCATCAGGACATGCACGGCGTCGTGATCCGGACGATCCTCCATGCCATGCAGACGCTGCAGCGCCGTCGCCAGCGCGGAGTCTCCCACGGGCGCGCAGTCGGCGAAGCCCGAGCCGCGCAGCAGCATGTAGCGCGCCGTCCAGGTCCCGATGCCGCGCACGTTCTTGAGCGCATTCTCGGCGGCGACTGCAGAGCCCTCGCCCATCGCATCCGCTTCGAGATCGCCGCTCACCACCTGCCGGGCCGCATGGATCAGGTATTCAGCCTTCGAGCCGGAATAGCGGCGTCTGGTGAGATCGGACGCGTCAAGGTTTGCGACTTGGTCCGGGCCCGGATGCGCCAGCATGCCTTCAACCTTGTGGCCGGTGATGGCGAGCAATTCGCGGCGCAAAGCGGCTGCGAACTTCACATTGATCTGCTGACCGATGACGGCCCAACACAACGCGTCGAACGGCGTCGCCGTCATGGGCACGCGCATGCCGCGGCGCTGGTCGAGAAGTAGCGACAACCTCGGATCGCGCACGGCACGGCTTTCGAATTGCGTGACGTCGCCCGTGAGGCCCAGCATCCGCAGCGCTGCTGTCTGCGCGAGCTCCATCGCCCCGGGACTTACTACGTGCGCGGCGTGAACCTTGCACCAGGCGCTTTCGCGTTCCAGCGCGATCTCGAGAATGACGGGACCGTCTCCGCTCAAGAGTGCCTTGAACAGCCGCCTGTCTTCGACGCGTTCGCAGAGGCTTTCGGGATCGCGACCGTGATAGCCGAGGATTTCTTCGGCACGCCACCCCGCCGGCAGGTGCAACACGAACACGGACGAGTCCTTCAGCGCGCGCCAGGCGCCGGGCGTCATGCGCGTGATGGTGAGGAATTGACGATGGAAAACGGACTCGCTTTCGAAGCCTACTGCGAAGCCGATATCGGCGATGCGATCGCCGCCGGCGAACAGCATGCCGCACGCCGCCTTCACGCGCTCGCGCCTGAGCCACCCGGCCGGCGCCATATGCGCATGGTCGCGCATCAATTCGCCGAGTTTTGTCTGGCTGACGCCCGCAGCCGCGGCCAGCGCCGCCGTATCCGCGAAATTCTCCGGATTCTTGCGCACGCGCGCCATCAGCCCTTCGAACAGCGACAGGTCGGAATTCTCGCCCCTATAGTAAAGATCGGGACGGCAGCGCTTGCAGGCCCTGAGGTTCGCCTTCTTCGCGTCCTCTTCCGTCTTGAAAAGGCGCACATTTCCCGGCTTCGGCGGGCGCGCGCGGCAGGACGGCAGACAATAAATGCCGGTCGACAGCACGCCCACAATGAAGCGGCCGTCGTAGCGGCCCGCCCGGGCGAGCTCACGATCGAAAGGATATTCGGCGTCTTCGTTCATGGCCCCAAGATAGTCACTATTCTCTTTGCCCGCCTCCCATTTCGCCCGTTTGATATGGCCGGCCCCGCTTCATTGAAACTCGGCCTCTGCGGGCGTACTCTGAGGGTGTCGCGCAATTTTCGGGGGAAATCATGCGCACTGCAATCGTGGCTGCTCTGGCTTTGACGCTGGCATCTGCAACCGCGTCCGCGCGGGACATTCCCGCAGCCGGTCTCTCCACGCAGGACGTCATCAATTGGCTGCGGTCCATGGGATACTCGACCGAGATCGTGCAAGACAATAACGGCTCGAGTCACATTCGCTCGAACTACAACGGCCTTAAGCTCGGCGTGTACATGTTCGACTGCAAGGACAATGTGTGCGGATCGCTGCAGTTTTCCGTTGGCTGGGCGACGCACGGCAAGTTCGACACAAGCCAGATGAACGCCTGGAACCGCGACAAGCGCTGGTGCCGCGGATATTTCGATTCGGAGAACGATCCCTGGGTGGAGCGCGACATCGACCTTACGCCGGGCGGGTCCTACGAGATGCTCGCGGACGAATTCCAGATCTTTCGGAAATGCGTCGACAATTTCAAAACGATATATCAACTCTGATATCGTTCCGCACGCCTACTCTATCGGTTGGCGCCGAGAGCGAGGGTGACTACGTGTCCGGCAAACAGCGCGGCGCCGACGGTGCCGTCGAACATGCCATCGGGCACGTGGACTTTCGGCGTGGCGAAATAGAGCGGCGCGTCGGCGAGCAGGGTCTGATCGCCGAATGATTGCCCGGCAGCCATGCCCTGAACCATATCCACCCCGCCATCGATGAACGGAAAATTCTGCACGCGGGCCGAGGCCGCTTCGGCTTTGAGTCTGAGTCTGTCGACGGGGGGCGGATAGATGAGCATCGAGCCCGATTAGAGCGTGTCGATCTGCACGTTCACGTCCTTGCCGTTCACCCGGAATCCCGTCGTGACGACGATGGGCGGTCCGCGATGGCCGAAAGTGGGCTAGGTGATCGTGCCGCACGCGGCCGCGCAAGGTGCCGCCGCCGGCGCGTCGCTCAATCCCACGACGTGCCGTTTGTAATCGAGCGTGAGCCGTTTTCCCCTGAGATCGGTATAGGCGATCATGCCGTCCGAATGCGGGAATGTGCCGCCCACAATGTCCTTGTTCATATCCATGACGAGGAAACGATCGTCGCCCAGCGTTTCCTGTCCAAGCCGCAGGCCTTTCAGATGGGCGATGAAATAGCTGTCGATCACCTTGCCGCCTTTGTCCTTGGCAGGTTCGACGGCGAGGTCCATGGCCTTGGCTTTGCCGGCATCGAGAAGCGACGTTGCATCGCCCGTGTCGATCATCAACTTCAATGGCGTGCCGTCCGAGGTTTCGGCGGCGAGGCACGGAAGACCGTCGCGATCGAGCATGTCGACTTCGGTCGCACAGGCCGACGGCACAATCAGCGCAGCCGCCATCGCGAGTGCAATGTTCCGTACCATCTTCGATCTGTTCGTGACATCCCTCCGCCGCGCCGGCCTATTCGTAAGATACAAACCGGGCGCGCGCCCACCCCGAACGCGATCACATCTTCGTGCCGTCGAGCTTCGCGGTATCCACGACACGCGCGGAGGTCGTCGCCGTGGCGACGAGCGTGCCTTCGGCGTCGATCAATCTCGCTTCCGCGAACGCGACAGTCTTGCCGATCTGCACCACGCGGCCTTCGCAGACGAAGGCGCCGATCTTTGCCGGTGCCAGAAAGCTCACGCGCAGATCGATCGTGGCGGTGTAGAGGCGGCCGCCACTTTTCATCAGGACTGCCGGCCCCATCGTGTCGTCCAGCATGGCGGCAAGGAATCCGCCCTGCACGAAGCCCGCGGGATTGCGAAATTCCGGCCGTGCGGTGAAACCGATCCTGATCCAGCCCGCCTCCGCATCGGCATCGAGCAATGTCCAGCCCAAATGCTCGGCGCAGGGCGGCTTGGGGAAGCGATCGAAGATATCGGGCAGCATGAGAGCCTCCGGCGGCAGCTCTCTCTTAAGACGGGGCTGCTGACAGCATCCTGTCAGTAGCGTGCGCCTCAGGCCGCCTTCTTCACGCTGTCCTTCAACAGGCCAAGACGGATCAGACTTTCCGCAGAAGCGACGATCGCCTCTTCATTGGAACGCGGCGCCCAGCCGAGCACGCGCTTGGCCTTCTCGTTGGAGACGTGCTTGAGCTGTCCCAGCTCCGGCAGGATCGATTTCACCGCTGGATCGCGCAGTGCGACGATGCGCACGAGCCAGTTGGGAATTTCCCGCACCGGCACGCGCTTCGCCGCATCGCCCAAGCGCGCCTTCAGCACTTTCGCGATTTCGAGCATGGACATGGTGGCGCCGGCCGCGGCGGTGAAGCGTTCGCCTTTGGCGGCCGGATTGGTCATGGCGCGGATGTGCAGGCCGGCCACGTCGCGCACGTCGACGAGCGCGAAGTAAAGCTTCGGGCAACCCGGAACGGTGCCGTCCATCATGCGCTGGATGATGAGAATGGACGGCGAATAATCCGAACCCAGAACAGGGCCGAAGACGGCCACGGGATTGACGACGGACAGTTCGAGGCCGCCGCCCTCTTTTGCGACGAAGTCCCACGCCGCGCGTTCGGCGATGGTTTTCGATTTCGGATAGGGCGCCACGTGGCGGCCGCTCAGATCCGTCCAGTCCTGTTCGGTGAACGGCGCTGTCCGCGGCGGATGACCATAGGCGATTGCGGCCATCGATGAGGTCAGCACCACGCGTTTGACGCCCGCCTCGCGCGCGGCCTTCAGCACCCGCAGCGCACCGTCACGCGCCGGCACGATCAGTTCGTCTTCGTGCTTGGGCAGATTGGGGGGAATGGGCGATGCGACATGGAGAACGTATTCGCAGCCGCTCGCCGCTTCCTTCCAGCCGGCGTCGTTTTCGAGATCGGCGGCGAAGAATGTGAGGTGATCGCCGGGATCGGCGCCGCCCGCCCTCAGCATGGCGCGCGCAGCGCCTTCGCGCTTCAGATCGCGTACCGTCGTCTTCACCCGATGGCCCGCCGCCAGAAGCTGCAGGATGCAGTGGCTGCCGATAAAGCCCGAACCGCCCGTAACCAGAACCGTGCTCATGAAATGCCCTCGTTGTTTTCTGTTGGGGCTCCCCGCTCATTTTCTATCACAAAAATAAGTGTCGTGGTCCGGCAAGACTATGCCTTGCGCAAGCTTTTCGCTTGTGCTTACTTTGCACTGCAAAGCTTGGGGGATCGATGCGCGATCTCGACAGGGCGCTGGCCGACATCCTTGCGATCCGCAGCCAGATCGCAGCCGGAACGGCCTTTCGCGGCTACGGCCCGGCCACCATCGCGATCACGGGCTGCCTCGCGCTGGCGACCGCCATTCTCCAGTTCACCTGGCTCGACAATCCCACGCTGCATCCCCTCACCTTCTTCGCGGGCTGGACGGTGACGGCCGTCGTGTCGTGCGGCGTGATTTGGGTCGAGATGCAGGCGCGCTCGCAGCGCCATCACTCGGGCCTCGCCGACGCGATGATCCAGCAGGCCGTCGAACAATTCCTGCCCGCGGGCGCTGCCGGCGTCATGCTCGCCATCATGCTGGGAAAGTTCGCGCCCGAAGCGCTGTGGATGCTCCCCGGCCTCTGGCAGATCCTCGTCAGTCTCGGCATCTTCGCGTCGGCGCGCTCGCTGCCGCGCATGGTCGTGTTCGCCGGCGCCTGGTATTTCCTGGCGGGGTTCGTGACGCTGGTCGTCGCGAGCCAGAGCCACACGCTTTCGCCTTGGACGATGGGCGTCCCCTTCGTGTTGGGCCAGCTTCTGCTGGCCGCGATCCTCTATGTCGCGCCTGGAGAGGACGATGTCGAAGACTGAAACCAACGAAGCTCCGTTCGCCTATGACGGCCTCGATCGCGTCATCCACGAGAAGGCGCGGCTGGGACTTCTCACCTCGCTGATGGCGCATCCGAAAGGTTTGGCGTTCGCCGATCTCAAGAAGCTGTGCGGGCTCACCGACGGAAACTTGAGCCGCCATCTGCAGGTGCTGCAGGAAGCGGGCCTCGTCGACGTGACGAAAGGCTACGAAGGCAATCGCCCGCACACGAGCTGCAAGCTCACGAAAGCGGGGCGCAAGCGCTTCCTCGACTATCTGACCGTGCTCGAACAGCTGGTGCGCGATGCGGCGAAGGCGGCCGGCAAGGACGCGCCGGCGGGCCGCTTTTCGATTCTGCCTGTCTGATCTTTTTTTGTGGGATGGCTTTGCGATGCAAAGTATTTGCGCACACAAACTTCACGTCGGAATCATCATGGACGGCAACGGGCGATGGGCTGTGCGCCAGGGCGTGCCGCGCGCGCTGGGCCACGAAGCGGGCATCAAGGCCGTGCGCCGCGTAGTGGAAGCGGCGCCCGAGCAGGGCGTCGGCACGCTCACGCTCTATGCCTTTTCGAGCGACAACTGGCGCAGGCCCGAGGCGGAAGTGGATGCGCTGATGACCCTGTTTCATTCCTATCTCGTCGATGAGACCGAAAACCTCATCGAGAAAGGTGTGTGCCTTACGGTGATCGGGCGGCGCGATCGGCTGAGCGAAGGCCTCGTCACCGCAATCGCCTGCGCGGAAGACGCGACCATCGGCGGCGACACGCTCAATCTGCGCATCGCCATCGACTATTCGGGACGCGACGCGATCCTGAGTGCGGCGTTGCGCGCGGCCCGCGACTGCGATCTCACGCGCGACAGCTTTTCGCGGCTCGTCGCCGGCGGCGCCGATCCGGCCGACGTCGACCTCGTCATCCGCACCGGCGGCGAGAAACGTCTGTCGGATTTCCTCCTCTGGGAAAGCGCCTACGCCGAACTCTATTTCACCGACCGCATGTGGCCGGAGTTCGAAGCGGCCGATCTGACGGAAGCCCTCGCGTCATTCCACGCGCGCGAGCGAAGATTTGGTGCACTGCCGGCGAACGAGAATGTGCAGCTGATCTGAGGTAAAATGCGCCGCGTGATCGCATTGATTGTCGTTCTCGGCGCAATTTTCTCGGCAATGTTCATCTACCCTGCAGACCCCGATGCTTTAGCGAACCACTGCGCCGAAGTTCGCTACACAATTTGATCTGGGGGCGGTACTACGGGATCGGATTCGAACCCGCTTTCATCTGGCTCAGGATTCAAGGGCCATATCCGCTCGGCTTTGTCGACGGTTTCGGAATGCTGATTTACCCACTCATTGGCAGCGCGCTTCTCTACGCGGCGTTGTCAGGCTGAGCGGTTCATCGTCGAGAAAGCGGCTCCTGTTGGCCTTAGGACTGAGTTTCCTCACGATCGTTCCGAGGCCGAACTTGCCTATCGAAGATTGGTGGCTGCTACCGGTATGGATCAATGGCGCGACGTCGGAACCTCCTTAGAGAGAGAACCGACAAAAGCGCCGCCGGGATTTCTCCCGGCGGCGCTGTAATCACTCGCTGTAGCGGCCTTATTCGGCCGCTGCCTGCGGCGGGCCTTCGATCTGGGCGGGCGTCGACTTCGCCTGCTCTTCCTGAATGACGCGGTCGCGTTCGCCGGCGATGTGGCGCAGACGCGCGATGGCGCCGCCCGTGCCTGCCGGGATGAGCCGGCCCACGATCACGTTTTCCTTCAGGCCTTCCAGCGTATCGACCTTGCCGTTGACGGCGGCGTCGGTGAGGACGCGCGTCGTCTCCTGGAAGGAGGCGGCCGAGAACACCGAACGCGTCTGCAGCGATGCCTTGGTGATGCCCAGCAACACGGGACGTCCGACCGCCGGCTTGCCGCCGTGCTCGAGCGCCTTCGCATTCGCCTCGTCCATCTCAATCAGATCGACCTGCTCGCCGTTGAGGAGCGTCGTGTCGGCACCGTCCGTGATCTCCATCTTCTGCATCATCTGGCGGACGATCACTTCAATGTGCTTGTCGTTGATCTTCACGCCCTGCAGGCGATAGACGTCCTGGATTTCCTTGACGAGATAGGTCGCCAGTTCCTCCACGCCCTTGATGCGCAGGATGTCGTGCGGAGACGGATTGCCTTCGACGATGTAGTCACCCTTCTCCACATAGTCGCCCTCGCGCACGCTGATGTGCTTGCCCTTGGGGATCAGGTACTCGGTTGGTTCGACCTTGTCGCTCTTCGGCTTGACGATGACGCGGCGCTTGTTCTTGTAGTCCTTGCCGAACTCAATGAAGCCGTCGGTTTCCGCCAGCACCGCGCATTCCTTCGGCTTGCGCGCTTCGAAGAGCTCCGCCACGCGCGGGAGACCGCCCGTGATGTCGCGCGTCTTGGCGCCTTCCGTCGGAATGCGGGCCAGAACGTCGCCCGCGTGGACCGTTGCACCATCTTCGACCGAGATGATGGCATCGATGGGCAGCGCATAGCGCGCGTCGCCCGTCGGAAGCACCATCGGCTTGCCCTTCTTGTCGACGACCATGATCGCCGGACGCAGCTCCTGGGATTTGGAGCCCGTGCCGCGCGAGTCGATGACGACCTTGTTGGTCACGCCCGTCTTTTCGTCGGCCACATCCCTCAGCGACACGCCGGAGACGAGTTCCTCGTAGCGCACGATGCCGTCCGTGTCGGTCAGGACCGGAAGGCTGTTCGGGTTCCACTCAGCAAGACGATCGCCGCGCTTCACCATCGCGCCTTCGTCGACCTTCAGCTTCGCACCATAGGTGATGCGGTACGAAGCCCGGTCCTGGCCCTTCGGATCGACAATCGCGACCTGCATGTTGCGGCCCATCGCGACCAGCTCGCCATCGGAATTCTTGACGATGTTCCGGTTGACGATCTTGATCTTACCGTCATAGCTCGCCTCGATCTTGGACTGACCCGCGATCTGCGCTGCGCCGCCGATGTGGAAGGTGCGCATGGTGAGCTGCGTGCCCGGCTCGCCGATTGATTGTGCCGCGATGACGCCGACCGCTTCGCCGATGTTGACGTTGGTGCCGCGCGCGAGGTCACGCCCGTAGCACTTGCCGCACACGCCGTCCGTCAGTTCGCACGCAAGCACCGAACGGACGCGCACCTTCTGGACGTGCGCCGCTTCGATCTTCTCGGCGACGTCTTCCGTGATCTCCTTGCCACGCTTGATGATGACATCGCCCGTGTCGGGATGCTTCACGTCCTCGGCCGTGGTACGGCCCAGGATGCGCTCGGAGAGCGAAGAGACCACCTGGCCGCCGTCGATTTCCGCCTGCACCGTGATGCCGTGCTTGGTGCCGCAATCTTCCGTCGTGATGATGCAGTCGTTCGCCACGTCGACGAGACGGCGGGTGAGATAACCCGAGTTCGCCGTCTTGAGCGCCGTGTCGGCCAGACCTTTGCGCGCGCCATGCGTGGAGTTGAAGTACTCCATCACCGACAGGCCTTCCTTGAAGTTCGAAAGGATCGGCGTCTCGATGATTTCGCCCGACGGCTTCGCCATCAGGCCGCGCATGCCGGCGAGCTGCTTCATCTGCTGCGGCGAACCGCGCGCACCGGAATGGCTCATCATGTAGATGGAGTTCATCTCCAGCACCCGGCCCGTGTTCGGGTCGATCTTGGGCTCGGAGATTTCCTTCATCATTTCGGCCGCGACCTGGTCGGTGCACTTTGACCAGATGTCGACGACGAGGTTGTACTTTTCCTTGTCCGTCGTCAGACCGTCCTGGTATTGCTGCTCGTATTCGCGCACGCGATGACGCGTCTCGTCGATCAGCTTCTCTTTCGTCAAAGGCACGACCATGTCGTCCTTGCCGAACGAGATGCCGGCCTTGCACGCTTCACGGAAGCCCAGCGACATGAGCGCGTCGGCGAAGAGCACCGTCTCCTTCTGACCGCAATGGCGGTAGACCTCGTCGATCAGCTGACTGATCTCCTGCTTGCGCAGAAGGCGATTGACCAGCTCGAACGGGATCTTCGGCGAACGCGGCAGGATTTCCGCGATCATCATGCGCCCGGGCGTCGATTCCACGCGCCGGATGATCGGCTTGCCTTCGGCGTCGACCGTCTTGTAACGCGCCTTGATCTTGGCGTGCAGCGTCACCGAATTCGAGAAGAGCGCATGCTCGATCTCGCCGATGTCGTTGAACACCATGCCTTCGCCCGGCTCCTTCTCGCGCTCCTGGCTCAGGTAATAAAGACCGAGGACGATGTCCTGCGTCGGCACGATGATCGGCTTGCCGTTGGCGGGCGACAAGATGTTGTTGGTCGACATCATCAGCACGCGCGCTTCCAGCTGCGCTTCGAGCGACAACGGCACGTGCACGGCCATCTGGTCGCCGTCGAAGTCGGCGTTGAACGCCGTACAGACGAGCGGATGCAGCTGGATCGCCTTGCCTTCGATCAGCACCGGCTCGAACGCCTGGATGCCAAGGCGGTGGAGCGTCGGCGCGCGATTGAGCAGCACCGGATGCTCGCGGATGACCTCTTCCAGGATATCCCAAACCTCCGGCTTCTCCTTCTCGACCAGCTTCTTCGACTGCTTGACCGTCTGCGAGAAGCCTTTGGCCTCCAGCCGCGAATAGATGAACGGCTTGAAGAGCTCGAGCGCCATCTTCTTCGGCAGCCCGCACTGATGCAGCTTGAGTTCGGGACCGACCACGATCACCGAACGGCCCGAATAGTCGACGCGCTTGCCGAGCAGGTTCTGGCGGAAGCGGCCCTGCTTGCCCTTCAGCATGTCGGCGAGCGACTTCAGCGGGCGCTTGTTGGCCCCCGTGATGACGCGGCCTCTACGGCCGTTGTCGAACAATGCGTCGACGGATTCCTGCAGCATGCGCTTTTCGTTGCGCACGATGATGTCGGGCGCCTTGAGCTCGATCAGCCGCTTCAGGCGGTTGTTGCGGTTGATAACGCGGCGATAGAGATCGTTCAGGTCCGAGGTCGCGAAGCGGCCGCCGTCCAGCGGCACAAGTGGACGCAGTTCCGGCGGAATGACCGGAACGACCGTCAGGATCATCCATTCCGGACGGTTGCCGGAATCGATAAAGGCTTCCACGACCTTCAGCCGCTTGACGAGCTTCTTGGGCTTTTCGCCGCCGTTCGACGCCGCGATTTCCGCGCGGAGGCTGTCGCGCAGCTTCTCGAGGTCGATCGCCTGCAGAAGGTTGCGGATGGCTTCGGCGCCGATCATGGCGGTGAAGCTGTCCTCGCCGTAGTCGTCCTGCGCGCGATAGAACTCGTCTTCCGTCAGGAGCTGACGCTCCTTGAGCGGCGTGAGCCCCGGCTCGATGACGACATAGTTCTCGAAATAGAGAACGCGCTCGAGATCCTTCAGCGTCATGTCGAGCATGAGGCCGATGCGCGAGGGCAGCGACTTCAGGAACCAGATGTGCGCCACCGGCGATGCGAGCTCGATATGGCCCATGCGGTCGCGGCGCACCTTCTGCACCGTCACTTCGACGCCGCACTTTTCGCAGACGATGCCCTTGTACTTCATGCGCTTGTACTTGCCGCACAAGCATTCGTAGTCCTTCACCGGGCCGAAG
>DATJRP010000043.1:0-28779 GCA_035504555.1 Rhizomicrobium sp.
ATACAACGGCATCCCGCGCAAGACCTTCTATCTCTTCCTCAAGGAATGCGAGTTCCGCTTCAACTACGGATCGCCTAAACAGCAGTTCGAACAACTCAAAAAATGGGCTAACCTCTAACCCTTATCTACGTCAGCCCCTAATATTTTACATGCGCGTAGTGGTCTTCATCACGGACGTAGCGATCGAAATAATCGGGCGACCACACCTGACGGCCCGAAGCGCGCGCCTTGTTGATTGCGTGCGCCGAATACGATTTCCAGCTATGCAGAACACCCGTCAGAGAATAGCCTTCCATCTGCTCAATCATGGCGTGGACATGGTTTGGCATGACGACCCACGCAAGCAACCGATAACGTTCCCCGTCGAAATGCTGGAGAACGCCACGGACAATTTCGGCATTCTTGGGATCGCTGAGAATGCAATTTCCACGACCCTGATCGATTCCCCGCTCAAGCAAGACGGCCCGCTCGATATCGTTCGCGGCGACGGCCGCCGCTTTCTCGTAGAATTCGCGCGGTAGGCTGTCCGCCAATCTGAACGAGACCGCCTGCACAACGGCACCGGCATCGAAATGCGGCACATATCCGCGTTCGTGCCAGCCACGATGCGGGCGGGGCGCCCGCGCTCTGACGTCATTGCTCATATAGCGAGGCTAGTTCGTCGCTATGTCGTGCGTTTCCCGATTTCTTCAGAAACTTTGTCAACTGGGGCTAATCAGCGATCGCCTTGGTGCAGGACCGGTCCCACGATTTCCCACCATTTCTCGATTGTGATTCCAGCTCGTTGGTCCTGCGTCAACGGGTGGGCGGCGTCTTCCGATGTGAACAACGGGCGTTTGCCCTTTTGTTGTGTCCGAACGGTGAGTGGCAGCGCGAGTGTGTCGGAATAGCCGGGTAGCCTATTGGACAGCCAGCCGAACATCGGTTCCCAGCTGGATAGGTCCGCGTCGTAATGCTCGACATAGCGATCGAAGTTCGCCTTGCTCAACGTGCTCCAGACGCCCCAGTTAAATGTTTCGGACGTGCCCAGGACTGGAAATTGCATCACGCCGCGTACGAAGAAGTGCTCGTTGTCGATGACGCAAGTATCGGAGCTCAAGTGAATCCTCTGTGACCATTCTTTCTCCGGCACGCCAAAACAATAGGCAGGCTCGCGGTAGCCTACGTCCGGCAGCTCGTGGTGAATCTCATCGCACTCCGAGCACCGAAAGGGCGGCGTGGGAAACTTCGCGTCCATCGGCTCTCACTTCTTCCCCGCATAGGCCCAGCATTCCATCTCGACGGCGGCGTTGAGGGCGAGGGCGGCGGCGCCGAAGGCGGAGCGGGAGGGGAGGCGGTCGGGCTTGAAGTAATCGACATAGACCTCGTTGAACGCGCCCCACTCGTTCATGTCCTTCATCATCACGAGGCATTTGAAGACGTCGTCGAAGGACAGGCCGTTCGCGTTCAGGACGCGGGCGATGTTCTCCATCATCTGCCGCGTCTGTCCTTCCATGCCGCCCGGCGCCAGCTCCATCTTGCCGGGCAGGTTGCCCAGCTGGCCCGAGAGGTAGAGCACGTCGCCCACGCGGACGGCGTCGGAAAAGGGAAGGCCGGCGGCCTTGGTCCCGTGCGAGCGGATGAATTCCATTGCATTGCTCCTCTTGCGTAATCTCAGAGGCCGCCATAAGCCGGCCACCACCATGGCATAAGAAAGATTGCGACGTTGACGAAAAACCCGAGGTTCCACAGCAGCGAACGTAACGTCGGGCGATTGCCGAGATAGGCAAGCACGAAGGCGAAACGCACGGCAAGAAATGCGACCGCCAGAATGTCGATCCGGGATTGCGGCATATGGCGGAACTCGGCGAGGAGAACGGCGGCGGCGAAGAACGGGAACGTCTCGATGCCATTGAGGTGGGCTCCAAGCGCGCGCGATCGTATGCCGGGCGTGTAGAACTCCGGATTGCGCGGATTGGCGTTGTCGAAGGTGCGGTATCCGAGCGGCTTCACCGGTGCCAAGGTGAGGAGGTAAAGCAGAACGGCGCCCAAAAGCGTCCACTCGGCGACGGTCATCGGCGGCCCTCCCCGAATGGGGCTCGATCCAGACTAGCAGAGCCGGCCGCTTTCCGGGCCGCCTTGCCGCGCAGAGGAGCGTTGCGCCGTGCGCGGAAGGACTTAGGATGCGCCCCCGTCCACAGAGGGGTTCTGTCCGCACATGCTTTCCAAGCCCACGCGTGTCCTGGCGGTCCTCGCCGGCGCTTCGCTTCTTGCCGTTCCCGCCTTCTCGCAGTCCTATCCGGCCCATCCGATCACCAGCCCCGAAATCACCGCCCAGGACCTGGGCGCGCGGGACAAGGCAATCGCGGACGACGCCTTCCAGGGGCGCGGGCCGGGTACGGTCGCGGGCGAAGCCGCGGCACAATGGCTGGCCGACGAGATGAAACGCATCGGGCTCGAGCCCGGCAATCACGGCAGCTACTTCCAGCCCGTGCCGGCCGTGAACATCACACTCGACGCGGCAAAATCGCACCTCTCCTTCGCCACGCCGCAAGGGGAGATCACGCCCAAATTCCCAGATGATGCCGTCTACTGGACGGCGCACTACAAGAGCCCCGACGTGCAGGTGAAAAACGCGCCGCTGGTCTTCGTCGGCTACGGCGTGGTCGCGCCCGAATACAACTGGAACGACTATGCGGGCGTCGATGTGAAGGGAAAGACGGTCGTCATTCTCATCAACGATCCGGGCAACGAAGATCCCAATCCCGATCCGAAATTCTTCAAAGGGAAGGCGATGACCTATTACGGCCGCTGGACCTACAAATTCGAGGAAGCGGCGCGGCAGGGCGCGGCGGCCGCCATTATCGTGCACGAGACTGTGCCAGCGGCCTATGGCTGGCAAGTCGTGCGCAATTCGAATTCGGGCGCAAAATCCTGGCTTGATGTCCCAAACCGGAACATGAACCGCGCGGCGATCGAAGGCTGGATCACGCTCGACACGGCGAAGGATCTCTTCAAGCGCGCGGGCCTGGACTACGCAACGCTGAAAGCCGCCGCCAACAAGCCGGGCTTCAAGGCCGTGCCGATGACGGGCGAAAGCCTTTCGGCCGACGCGCAGTCGACCGTCACGCACATCCATACCCGCAACGTCATCGGCGTGATCCGCGGCTCTAAGCATCCCGACCAATATGTTCTGTATACGGCGCATTGGGACCATCTGGGCGTGAAGCCCGATGTGCCCGGCCCGCACAAAATCTATAACGGCGCGGTCGACAACGGCATGGGCGTGTCGAGCATCTTCGAGATCGCGGAGAAGTTCGCGAGCGACAAGCCGCACCCGCAGCGCTCCATCGCCGTCATCTGCTGGACGATGGAGGAGCAGGGACTTCTGGGCTCGCAGTATTTCGCGTCGCATCCCGTCTGGCCGCTCAGCCATATCGTAGCCGGCATCAACCTCGACGCGAACATTCCCGAAGGCCGCGCGCACGACATGATCGTGGTGGGCAGCGGCGCCTCCGAGCTCGAGGACATGCTGGCCAAGGTGCTCAAGACGCAGAACCGCGTCATCACCGCCGATCCGGAGCCGGAGAAAGGCTATTTCTACCGCTCCGACCACATCAGCCTCGCCAAGGTGGGTGTGCCGATGCTCGATCCGGGCGGCGGCTACGATCTGATCGACGGCGGCGTCGCGGCGGGCAAGGCTGTGCGGCAGGACTATCTGCTGCACCACTATCACCAGCCCTCGGACGAATATAATCCGAACTGGGATCTCTCCGGTCCGGTCCAGGATCTCGACGCGCTCTATGCGCTGGGTGACGAAATCGCCAACAGCGACATGTGGCCCGACTGGTATAAGGACAGCGAGTTCCGCGCAGCCCGCGACAAGACGATGGCAGGGAAGAGCTAACGAGGCATGTTCAAGAAGATCCTGATTGCCAATCGCGGAGAGATCGCCTGCCGCGTCATCAAAACGGCGCGGAAGATGGGCATCAAGACGGTCGCCGTCTATTCCGACGCGGACGCCGACTCGCTGCACGTGGAAATGGCCGACGAAGCGGTACATCTGGGGCCGCCGCCGTCGGCGCAATCCTATCTCCAGATCGACAAGATCGTGCAGGCATGCCGCGACACCGGTGCGGAAGCGGTGCATCCGGGCTACGGCTTCCTGTCCGAGCGTGAGGCTTTTGCGGAAGCGCTTGCGAAGATCGGCGTCGTCTTCATCGGGCCGAACGTCAAGGCCATCGCCGCCATGGGCGACAAGATCGAATCGAAGAAGCTGGCGGTTGCTGCGAAGGTCACGACCGTTCCGGGCTTCGTCGGCGAGATCAAAGATGAAACCCACGCGCGCGCCATCGCCAAGGACATCGGCTACCCGGTGATGGTGAAGGCGTCAGCCGGCGGTGGCGGCAAGGGTCTTCGCATTGTTTTCGAAGAAAAGGACCTCGCGCAGGCGATCCAGTCCTCGCAGAACGAAGCGCGCGCCAGCTTCGGCGACGACCGGCTCTTCATCGAGAAATTCGTGACCGAACCGCGCCACATCGAAATCCAGGTGATGGGCGACAAGCATGGCAATGTCATCTATCTGGGCGAACGCGAGTGCTCCATCCAGCGCCGCCATCAGAAGGTGATTGAAGAAGCCCCGTCGCCGTTCCTCGATGCACCCACGCGCAAGGCCATGGGCGAAGAAGCGGTCGCGCTGGCCAAGGCCGTCGGCTACGACAGCGCGGGCACCGTCGAGTTCATCGTCGACAAGGACCGCAACTTCTACTTCCTCGAAATGAACACGCGCCTGCAGGTGGAACATCCGGTGACGGAGCTGATCACGGGCGTCGATCTCGTCGAGCTCATGATCCGTTCGGCCTATGGCGAAAAGCTCAGGCTGAAGCAGAGCGACGTGAAGCTGACGGGCTGGGCCGTCGAAACACGCATCTATGCGGAAGACCCCTATCGCGGCTTCCTGCCGTCGACGGGACGGCTGTCGCGCTATCGCCCGCCGCTCGAAGGCAAGCGCGAAGAGGTCACCGTGCGCAACGACACCGGCGTCTACGAAGGCGGCGAGATCTCGATCTATTACGATCCCATGATCGCCAAGCTCTGCACCCATGCGCCGACGCGCGAGCGGGCCATCGATGCGATGGGATCGGCGCTCGACGAATTCCGCATCGAAGGCATCAACCACAACATCGCTTTCCTCGACGCCATCATGCATCACCCGCGCTTCCGCAGTGGCCGGATCACGACGGCCTTTATCGCCGAAGAATATCCAGACGGTTTCCACGGGCGTCCGCTGGATCGTGCGCTGTCGCGGCGCTTCGTGGCGGCGGCGGTCGTGGCCAAGCTCGTGCGCACGCAGCGCGCGGGCGACATCTCCGGCACCCTGAACGGTGCGCACGCGCCGTCGCGCGAATACGTCGTGGCGCTCGGCGACGCGCAATACGAGGTGACGGATGCGTCCTTCGCCGCCGACACGATCACCGCCAACGTTTCCGGCGAATTCTACGGCGCGAAGGTTTCATGGCGGCCCGGCGAGGTCGTCATGCATCTGATCGAGGACGGCCAGCGCTACGCCATTCAGATCGCGCGCAAGCACGGCGGTTACGAAGTGATCCACGGCGGCGCCCGTTCGCTGGTCACGGTCCGGAGCCGTCTCGCTGCGGAACTCGCGGCCTTGATGCCGGCCAAAGTCGCCGCCGACACGTCGAAGCTGCTTCTCTGTCCCATGCCCGGCCTGGTCGTATCGATCAACGTGCATCAGGGGCAGGAGGTGAAAGCCGGCGAAACGCTGGCGGTGGTGGAAGCCATGAAGATGGAGAACGTGCTTTCCGCCGAGCGCGACGGTACGATCAAGATCATCAACGCCAAGAAAGGCGACAGTCTGGCGTTGGACGACGTGATCCTGGAGTTCGCGTGAACTGGAGAGCGCGATGAAGCGCATAGCTCTTGCCGGCGCGTTCGCGTTCTTGCTCGGTCCGGCCTCGGCCGGTCCGTATGTGTCACCGCCGACTACGCTTGGTCTGCAGCCATCCGATCCGCTGCTGCATGGCGGATATCCCCCGCAAGGTCGCCTCCATCACTACCCGCCCAAGGTTCAGGCGCTTCTGGACTTGCGCAACGAAGGTCTGCGGCTGCGGGAGGCGGACGGAGGAACGTTGACGGAAGAACACCGTGTGCATCTGCAGAATAAGCTCGATGCGATTCAGGCGGAATACCCGACGGACGCTTCCCAGGACGACAAATAGATGGCGGAAAGCGACGACGACATCACATCGCTGCGGCTGAAGGTCGAAGGCTTCGTGCAGGCCGTGGGCTTTCGCAACTTCATCATCGAAAAGGCCCGCGCGCTCAATCTCGACGGATGGGTGCGCAACCGCTCCGACGGCACGGTGGAGGCGCTCGTGTCGGGCTCGACGAAGTCCGTGGAAGCGCTGGTCGGCGCCTGTACCCAGGGGCCCGCGGGTTCGAAAGTCACCAGCATCGATCTGCACAAGGCGGAACCGCCGGAAGAAAAAGGTTTCCATCGGCGGCCATCAGTTTGAGCCAGCATCGCATAATGGGGGTATCTGATGTCTGTCGGACTCAATGTGTCGCGTGCGCTTGCAGCTGGGTTCTGCCTCGCGGCGCTTTCAATTGCACCGGCTGCGGCCGAGGATCGCGTGGTCCATCGCTTCTTGTCGGTCGCCATCTCACCGGACGGCAAGAACGTGGCGTCGGTCGAAGGCGATGCGTCGCCGTCGGGCGGCGAACCCGTCATCCGCGCGCTGGTGATCCGGACGGTCGACGGAAAGCACACGACCTCTGTGGCGCTTCCTTGCGGTGGCGTGCGCGAATGCTGGCCGTCATCGCCGGTTTGGAGCGCCGATGCAAAGACGCTGGCCTTTGCGCTGCGCAAGCCCGGCACGCATGCGCGCTCGGTCTACACCGTCGCCGCCGACGGCTCCAATCCGACAGACATCCTCGATTTCAACGGCACCATCGGCGACATCAAATACGCGCCGGACGGCAAGCTAGCGATGCTGGCGGTCGAAGGCGCCACGAAAGAAGTCGGCGCCACACAGCCCGGCGCGCCGATCACCGGCGATTTAAGCGGCCCCGTGCCGGAGCAGCGCATTGGCGTTCTCGACGGCGGCAAGCTCGTCTGGAAATCGCCCGCCGACATGTTCGTCTATCAGTTCGATGTGTTACCGGACGGTTCCGGCTTCGTCGGCACGGCCGCCCATGGCGACGGCGACAACAATTGGTGGGTGGCGAAGCTTTATCGCTTCGACGTGAACGGCACGGCGAAAGTGATCTTCGACCCGCCGGTTGCGCGGCACCAGATCGCCGATCCGGTCGTCTCGCGTGATGGCAAGACAGTCGCTTTCATCAGCGGTCTGATGAGCGACTTTGGTTCGACTGGCGGCGACGTCTTCGCGGTTCCGGTCGCTGGCGGCACTACCGTCAACCTTGAGCCGGATATGCCAGCTTCAGCGCGCAGTCTTGCCTGGAGCTGCGAGGGGTACCTGCGGTATGAGGTTCTTGTCGGATCGCAGACACATCTCATTCAGCGTACTGGAGAAGGATACCCATCAGGATTTGTGTTGTGGTGGGGCGAAGAAACCGTTCGCGGCGAGAACGGCGGCATTTCGCAAGCTTGTCCTTCGCACGTGACGGCAACGGTTCACGAGAGCTATACGACGCCTCCGGAAATCGAAGTGGGCGAGGTCGGCCATTGGCACGACCTGACGCACGCGAACGCCGGCCTCACCATGCCCGCGACTGTCAAAAGGATCACCTGGAAAAGCGACGGCTACGACGTGCAGGGCTGGCTGCTGCTGCCGCTGCACGCCAAGGGCAAGCTGCCGATGATCACCGTCATCCATGGCGGGCCGGCGGCGACTTCCGTTCCGCGTTTCAATGGTCCCGGGCTGGAGAAAAAAGAACTCGAGAAGGGCTACGCGCTTTTCTTCCCCAATCCGCGCGGCAGTTTCGGACAGGGCGAAGCCTTCACGCAGGCCAATGTCCGCGACTTCGGCTACGGCGATCTGCGCGACATCCTGGCCGGCATCGATCAGGTTGAGAAAGACGCGCCTATCGACGATGCGCGGCTCGGCGTCACCGGCGGCTCCTATGGTGGCTACATGACCATGTGGACCGTGACACAGACCAACCGCTTCAAAGCCGGTGTCGCCGGCGCGGGCATCGCGAACTGGCAATCCTACTACGGCGAGAACGGCATCGACGAATGGATGATCCCGTATTTCGGCGCCAGCGTGTACGACGATCCGGCCGTCTACGCAAAATCCTCGCCGATCACCTTCATCAAGAACGTGAAGACGCCGGTCTTCGCCTATGTTGGCGCGCTCGACATCGAATGCCCCGCGCCGCAGACGCAGGAATTCTGGCACGCATTGCACGACCTGGGCGTGCCGGTCTCTTATGCGATCTATCCCGGCGAAGGCCATGGTCTCAGGGATCCCGCCCACATCGCCGACGAGGAAAAGCGTACACTGGCGTGGTGGGACAAGTATCTGAAGTGACTTTTCCTCCTCCGCGCGATGCGCAGGGGAGGGAAGTCAGTGATCGTTCGGCTAATATACGAAGAAAAGGAAACCGCACATGCATTTCGCCCGCTTTCCCCGCGTTCATCTTGCCCATCTGCCGACGCCGCTCGAGCCGATGGATCGTCTGTCGAAGCATCTGGGCGGGCCGCGGTTGTGGATCAAGCGCGACGACTGCACGGGGCTTTCGACCGGCGGCAACAAGACGCGCAAGCTCGAATTTCTGTTGGGCGAGGCGCTGGCGAAAGGCGCGGACACGGTCATCACGCAGGGCGCGACGCAATCCAACCACGCGCGGCAGACGGCGGCGGGGGCAGCGAAGCTCGGCCTCGACTGTCACATCCTCCTCGAGGATCGTACCGGTGACAATTCGGAGGCCTACAGGTTCAACGGCAACGTGCTGCTTGATCGCTTGCACGGTGCGACCATTTCCAAACGCCCCGGTGGCGCGGACATGAATGCGGAGATGGAAGCGCTTGCGGCCGATCTGCGCGACAAGGGCAAGAAGCCCTATATCATTCCGGGCGGCGGCTCCAATCCCGTGGGCGCGCTGGGCTATGCGAACTGTGCGCTCGAACTGTTGCATCAGGCAAACGAGATGGGCGTGAAGATCGACCACATCGTGCAGGCGACGGGCAGCGCGGGCACACAGGCGGGGTTTGTGGCGGGACTCGTGGCGCTCAACACCAATATTCCCGTGCTCGGCATTTCCGTGCGCGCGCCGAAGGAGAAGCAGGAGCAATCGGTGTTCGATCTCGCGGTGCGTTCGGCCGAGTATTTCGGCGCCAAAGGCATCGTGAAGCGCGAGCACATCGTGGCGAACAGCGGCTATGTCGGGCCCGGCTACGGCCTGCCGACGGACGGCATGCGCGAGGCGGTGAAGCTGGCGGCGCGCTTCGAGGGCATCCTGCTCGATCCCGTCTACACCGGCAAAGGCTTTGACGGCCTCATCGATCACGTGCAGAAGGGCTTCTTCCCGAAGAGCGGCAACATCGTGTTCCTGCACACGGGCGGCTCGGCGGGATTGTTCGGCTATCCCGACGCGTTCGACCTGCCGGGCTACTCCTGAGCGATGGCTGCGCGCGACAAAACCGTCGGCGTCATCGGCGGCATGGGACCGGAGGCGACCGTCGATTTCCTGCGCCGGATCGTGGAAGGAACGCCCGCGCGCGACGACGCCGATCATATCCGCGTGCTGGTCGACAACAATCCCAAGATCCCGTCGCGCATCGCAGCCCTGATCGAAGGCACGGGCGAGGATCCGACGCCGGTGCTCATCGCGATGGCGCGAGGCTTAGAACGACAAGGTGCAGATTTCCTCACGGTCCCCTGCAACACGGCGCATTACTATCTGCCCGCCATCGCGCACGGCGTGAACATTCCCGTGCTCGACATGATCGCGCTAGCCATTGCGCGTCTCGGCGCTTTGCAGCCCAGGCCGAAGACAATCGGCATGCTCGCGTCGCCGGCCGTGCAGAAGGTCGGGCTTTATGCGGAGCGTCTGGGCGAGGCGGGTTTCGAAGCGCTCTTTCCGGAAGCAAAAGGCGAAGCGGCCGTCTTTGCCACGATCCGCGCCGTGAAGGCGAAAGCCATCACCGAACAGGTGCGTGCCGGTTACGAGTCTGCGATTGCCGGATTGCACGATGCGGGCGCCGACGCCTTTCTCATCGCCTGCACGGAACTCTCGCTGCTCCCGCCGCCGCAGGGCCGGCCTTTTGTCGATGCGCTGGATGCGCTGGTGGACGAAACCATCAGCTTCGCGCGCGGCGGTTGAAAGTTATGCGCTCACAGCACGCCGCGTGATGACGTAGGTGCTGAGGGTAGCCGGCACTGTCTTCTTCGCGCCGGCCTCGAGGACAGCTTCCACCAGCGCATCGGCGTCGCACGGCTCGGTACGATGGTTCACGAAGGCGGCGCGGATCGCGAGCTTACCGCCGATGGTGGTCGCAGATGGCGCCACGCGGCCCTGCTCATGCAGATCGGCCACGATTTCGGCATTGATGCGGTCGGCGTTGTCGCAACGGTAGCGGAAACAGACGATGTTGAGCTGCGCCGACGTAAGCGGTTCGAGTTGCGGCTCGGTGCGGACGCGCGCTTCGAGGTGCCGCGCCAGCATGCAGCTCTGTTCGATCATGCGGCCCAACTGATATGTGCCGTAGGTTTTGAGCGTGAACCACGTCTTGAGCGCACGGAAGCCGCGCGACAGATCAGGGCCGAAATCCGTGGGCCAGGGCGAACCGGCGGCAAGCCCGCGCGTCTCGCGGCGGAGATAGGCCGCAGGCGAGGCGAAGGTCGCGCGGTGTTTCTCGCCGTCGCGCACGAGCAGGAAGCCCGCGTCGTAGGGCACCTGGCCCCATTTGTGGAAGTCGAAGCCGATCGAGTCCGCGTGCTCGATTCCCGACAGTCTCGGCCGCAACTGTTCGGACCATATGGCCAACGCGCCGAATGCGCCGTCGACGTGGAACCAGAGCTTTTCTTTGCGCGCGATGCGGGACAGCACGGTGAGATTGTCGATCGCGCCGGTGTCGACTGCGCCGGCCGTGCCTACGACGAGGAAGGGCAGGCATCCCGCTTTGCGGTCTTCTGTGATCATCGCGTCGAGCGCGGCCACGTCCATGCGATGCAGCGTGTCGGTCGGCACCAGCCGCAGCGCATCGCTGCCGAGGCCGGCGAAATCCATCGCCCGTGCCACGCAGCCATGCACGCCTTTGGCCGCATAGGCGCGCAGCGACACGCCCTCGATGCCGTGCGCCCGCACGCCTTCACCCAACGCTTCCGCCCGTGCGATCAGCACGGCCATCAGGTTGGCCATCGACGTGCCGGTGACGAAAAGACCGCTCGCGCCTTGGGGAAAACCGAACCATCCCCGCGCCCATTCCGCGATCTGCCGTTCGATTTCGATCGGCATGTGATCGCGTCCGCCGAGATTGGCGTTCAGCCCGGCGGCCAGCATATCGGCCAGCATGCCGACGGGCGTACCGCCGCCATGCACCCAGCCCATGAATCCGGGATGCGTGTTGCCCGTTGCATAAGGCAGTATCGCGTCTTGGAATTCGCGATAGACGTCTTCCAGCGGCTCGGCGTTGTGTGGGTTCGGCTGATGCACGGACGCGCGGACGACATCCGGAATGGGCTGCCAGACGGGGCGCTCGCGCGTGTGCTCGAGATAGTCGAGCATGTCGTTCAGCATTATGTGCGCCTGGCGCCGGAACGACGGCCAGTCCTTGGGATCGAGCGTGGGCCAGGACGATGTCTTCACGCCGCGCGCGCCTCGGCTGTGCTCGCGTGCTTGTGCAGCATCGCGACGAAGGCATCGAAGACCTTGCGCATCTGCGGGCCCTTGTAGGGAAAAATGTCGGCCGGATCCATGTTGTGGACGATCGACGCATTGTCCGCTTCGAACACAAGAAGCTTGCCGTCGCACGTCTGCGCACAGTCGATGGCGAAATAATCGAGTCCGATGCGCGAGGCGATTTCGCGCAGCGCCTGGCCGTGCCAGAGCGCGAAGTCTTCGTCGAAGCGGACCATGAACTGTTCCTCTTCGGCGCGCTTGCATGCATTGCCGGTCATGTCGGCGTTAAGATACCAGACCTTCCATTCGTCGCCGACGGCCATGTGGCAGGCGTAGGGTCTGCCGTCGACGAACACGACGCGGTACTTGCGGAACAATCCGTCGGCGCCCGCATAGTCCACGAAGCGCGAGACGAAGAATTCGTCTTCGGGGCGCGTCGAGAGATAGGCGTCGATCGCCGCGGCCGAGTCGATCTTCTCGAGGCCGTTGCCCGCGTGCGAGCCGGCGGGGCGTGCGATCAGCGGGAATTCGCCGTCCGCGATCACGTCGCGCAGGATGACGTCGGACAGCCCCATATCCGAGAAATCTTCGCGCGACACGCGCCCGGTCATGGGGATTTCGATGCCCGGCAAGCCGTGCAGCAGCTTGAACAGCTGGTCGCGGTCGAGGCCTTTGATCTTTTGCGGCAGGTTGAGGATGGGCCGCGGCCAGCGCGGTGCGAAAGCCTCGATCATGGCCAGCATCGGCCGCGTCTCGCTCGAGTCCGGAATGGTGACGATGGCGACGTCGTGCTGCGGCAGTGGATCGGGCAGCGCAAGGCCCTGCGCGATGAAAAGCGTTTCAAGCTGAACGTCGCTGCCTTCGAGCAGGAATTCGATGGGCGTGTTGCCGCCCATATCGATGGGCGCGGCAAACGCCAGCACTCTGAGCCGCGGGCTGCTTTGCGTCATGGGCGAGCGGTAAAGGACGTCCTGCACCAGCGCGCGCGATTGCAGCGAGGCGCCGGTTTTCGGGTCGCCGGTCAGCTGCGCGATCGCCGAAAGGTCCATCAACGCGGCCGTATCCTGGGGATCTTGCTGCACCCGGACGACCAGCTCGTTCCACAATGGCGTGAAGTCGGCGCCGTCGAAGGCCATCTTGGTCAGGCGGGCGAGCCCTATGCGCGGTGCCCGAGCCATATCTGTCGTGGCAATGCGAAAGCTGTTCGGCGTCATGATTTTGCCCTTTGGATACCGAACGATGGGGCAACGTGGTTAAGATGGCCTGAATGCAGGCCGGCAGCGGCAGACGGCGAAAACACCAATCTTTGGTGTGGTTTGGGACGTCATCGCAGTCTTGCAAGGGGTGCGCGGGACAATCCGCGGCCCGTATGTAATATGCGCGCACCGCAATACGATTCTGGGCGCAAATGCCCGAGCACAGAAGGTGGCAAGGGAAGTGATGGATACGAACGAGGCTTTATTGGATGCGGCCTGCAGAATTGTGGCGGCCTATGTTCGCAACAATCACCTGGCGCCCGCGGAACTGCCGATTGTGATCAAGAATATTCATGCGACGCTGGGCGGGCTTTCGCCGGCGCAGCAGACTGACGCCCCGTCGCCGCAGAAGCCGGCCATTTCGGTGCGCAAGTCGATCACGCCCGATTACATCGTCTGTCTTGAAGACGGCAAGAAGCTGAAAATGCTGAAGCGCTATATCCGCACGCGCTACGGCATGAGCCCCGAAGAATACCGGACGAAGTGGGGATTGCCCGCCGATTATCCGCTGGTGGCGCCCAACTATGCCGCGCGCCGTTCCGAATTCGCCAAGCAGATCGGTCTCGGCCGCAGATCGGCCGCGCCCCCCAAACGCCGCAAGCGCGGCGGTTAGCGGTTTGCGGGCTTCGGCCCGAAGTAGATGCAGCCGAAAACGAGCGTGAGCTTGCCCTCGCGATCCGCGAGCGGCGCAACGAACGCTTCGCCGCGCAGAAAGACGAGCTGTGGCAATTCGAAATTGGCGACAAGCCGCAGCGGCCGACCGCCGTCGAGCGTCGCGTCGTAGACGCTTGTCCAGCGCGGCACCAATTCGAGCGGCAGCTGTTCTTCGAGGAATTTGCCGGTAGGATCGCCGATCATGTCGGCCACCGCCGTGCCGGCGAGACGCGTGCGATAGCGCCAGCGCTCCGGTCCGATGAAGACGCGCTCGATGATCATGATGTTGCGGAGGTAGGGCTTCAGCGTGCGCGCGTCGAAATCGGTGCGCGACGGCGCAGTCTTGCCCGCGGCCAGCGCGCGCCACAGTTCGCGCAGTTCGTTGAGCTCGGCGCGTTCGAATTCCAGCATCGCGTCGCAGCGGAACGGCCAGCCTTCGAGCCTGGCCTTGCGGTCGAGCTCCCACGCCCTGTTGATCGGTTGCAACTGACCCATACGATCGAACCTAAGTAGAAGCAGTCAAAAATCTCTGAAGACCGTCGACATTTACTTGAGCCGAAATTTGGGCTATTCGCCGAAAACTTCATCGAATGCCGTTTTGAGCGCGACATCGACATCGGCCATGGTCACCGGCAGACCGAGCGCCACCAGGCTCGTTACGCCGTGCTCGCGGATGCCGCAGGGGACGATGCCCGAAAAATGATCGAGATCCGGATCGACGTTGAGCGAGACGCCGTGGAACGTGACCCAGCGGCGCACGCGCACGCCGATGGCCGCGATCTTGTCCTCGCGGCTGCCGTTTGTCACCCAGATGCCGACGCGGCCATCGCGCCGCTCGCCTTTGACGTTGAAGCGCGCGAGCGTCCGGATCAGCCACTCCTCGAGATCGCGCACGAAGCCCCGCACATCACCGCCGCGCGGTTTCAGATCGAGCATGACGTAGCCCACGCGCTGGCCGGGCCCGTGATAGGTGTATTGGCCGCCGCGGCCCGTGGCGTGCACGGGAAAGCGTGCATCGATCAGGTCTTCCGGTTTCGCACTCGTGCCGGCGGTGTAAAGCGGCGGATGCTCGACCAGCCAAACGAGTTCCGTCGCGCGGCCTTCAGCGATTGCCGCCGCGCGACTCTCCATGAAAGCGACGGCCTCCTCGTAAGGCTGAAGCCCTTTGCCGACGCGCCATTCAATCTCTGTCACGACGATTTTAACCTTCTCGAAAGCATGAACGGGCAAGGTTGAACGCATCATCTCTGGGCAGGGCACATGGCTTCCAACATCGAAACCGTCAAGGTCGAACTCTCCGTCGTGCTCGGACGATCGGTCATTCCCATGCACCAGCTTCTACGCATGGGCCGCGGCGCGGTCATCGAACTCGACTCGAAGCAGGACGACGCCGTACTGGTGATGGCCAACGACAAGCCGGTGGCCCGTGGCGAGATCATCATCCAGGGCGACAAGATCGGTGTCTCGATCACCGAGTTGCTCAAGACGCCCTGAACTATTATACGAAATTATAGTGTAGATTCTTAGATTTTCCACTGACTTGTTGCATTATTGGGTGTACGCTCCTACTTCTGTGTAGAACTTCAGGTTCCGCAGGAGCGGGTTGTGCTTCCCCTCATACTCGATCCCTCCAAGGTGAAAATCGGCCTCGCCGGGGCCGGAGAGGCGCAGGCCAAGCGGCGGGCGCACTTGGCGGAGGCGGGGGTCCATCCGGTCGATATCCGGCCCGATGACCGCGATGGACTGTCGGGGCTTTCCGCCCTTTATATCGCGGGCCTCGAGCACGAGATTTCCGCGGCGCTGGCGGGGCGGGCGAGGGCGCTCGGCATCCCCGTCAACGTCGAAGACGAGCCCCTCCTGTGCGATTTCCATGTCCCTGCGACCGTACGCCGGGGTGACCTGCTGCTGACGGTCTCAAGCCGCGGCCGCTCCCCGGGCCTTGTCCGTCTGATCCGGGAGTGGCTCTCCGACCAGTTCGGGTTCGAATGGAGCGAACGGGTGGCCGAGATCGGCGCCAGGCGGGCTGACTGGCGCGCGAGCGGGCTTTCTCCTGCGCAGATTTCCGAGAAGACACGCGCGCTGGCGCATTGGTGGTTCGGATGACCGCAGCCCGCGTCACCATCATCGACCAGGCGCGCGGCATCGCTCCGCGAGCGTTTGACCGGCAGGGCCTGGGCGCGCGCGACCCGCTGGCGGCGGCCCGTCTCGCCAAGCTCGAAGCCGCCGCGGATGGGCGCGATGCCCTGGGTGTCCTGCGGTTGGCGCTGGCGGAGGAATTCCCGGGCGAGACGGCCATCGTGTCGTCCTTCGGATCGGAGTCGGCTATCCTGCTCCACATGGTGGCGAAGATCAATCCCACGACGCCGGTGCTCTTTCTCAGTACTGGCAAGCTGTTCGGCGAGACTCTGCGTTACCGCGACCGGCTGCAGGACGTGCTGGGTCTGACCGATCTGCGCACCATCGGGCCGCATCCCGACGATCGCGCCCGCCTCGATCCAGAAGGCACGCTCTGGTCGCGCAACACCGATGCCTGCTGCGATTTCCGCAAAGTCATGCCAGTCAAGCGCGCGCTGTGGGGTTTCTCGGCGCAGATCACCGGCCGCAAACGCTTCCAGACCAGCGCCCGCGCCGAGATGAAGACAGTCGAATATTTCGACGGCCGCTTCCGCTTCAATCCGCTGGCCGATTGGTCGCTCGCCGATCTTGAGGCCTATACGGCCGAGCACGACATCCCGCGCCATCCGCTCGTGGACGATGGCTATCCCTCCATCGGATGCATGCCCTGCACGCGCCGCGTTCAGTCCGGCGAAGGCTATCGCGACGGCCGCTGGTCTGGGCTCGACAAGGACGAATGCGGCATCCACATCGGGGTGGACGGCGAGGGAATTTAGCGGCGCCTAATTCTGCTTCACGAATTCCGAGTCGATGACGAGCGCCGTCGTGTTGCCGAACATGGCCGGCAGGCCATAGTCCTGCGGATTGATCGCCGTCTCCGCGTGGATGCCCATCCGCGGATGGTTGAAGAAACCAGGACCGGCGCCGACCAGCGTGACGTCGAAGGTCACGGGCTTTGTCTTTCCCATCAGCGTGAACGTGCCGTCCACCTTGCCATGTGTGGCGTCGGTGGGGCGGAAGCTCGTGGCGACGAATGTGGCCTGCGGGTAGGCGGACGAGTTGAGATATTGGGCGCCCGCGAGCTCGGTTGCGAAGCCGGGAACCGGCGTCTCGATTGACGCCGTCTCGACGCTGGCCGAAAGCTTCGAGGTGGCCGGGGTTTTCGGATCCCAGGTCAGACTGCCGGCCGTCTTGCCGAACCGGAAGATGCTGAACGAGTAGCCGATATGGGAAACGCGCGCGACGACCGCAGTATGGTTTGGGTCGAGCGCATAATTGCCTGCAGGGGCCAGCGCCGGGTCAGCGGCGCCGAAGACGATTTTCGGTGGTGCCATCGGAGCTGCGTGCGCGAGCGCGATACTCGCGAAGCCGAAGACCATCGCGGTGGCGATGCAGCGGACGATACGGTTCATTCTTGGCCCCTTTTGAATGGGTACTATTTCAGGGGCCTTTCGGTTTTTTGTCCAGCCTGTACCGCCCGATCGAAGCAGATTAAAGGGCGTTCACCGGCAGCTTGAGATAGATCTTCCCGTCGTCTTCGGGTGGCGGCATGCGGCCGGCCCGGATGTTCACCTGCACCGACGGCAGAATCAGCGCCGGCATGGAAAGCGTTTTGTCGCGCGCCGTGCGCATGGCGACGAATGCGTCTTCACTCACGCCTTCGTGGACGTGGATGTTGCGGGCCCGCTCCTCGGCCACCGTCGTTTTCCAAGCATAGGTGTCGCGGCCGGGCGCCTTATAGTCGTGGCACATCCACAGTGTGGTTTCCGGCGGCAATGCCAGCAGTCGTTGAATGGAGCGGTAGAGCGTGTGCGCATCGCCGCCGGGAAAATCGGTGCGGGCAGTGCCATAATCGGGCATGAACAGCGTATCGCCCACAAACACATTGTTGCTGATCCGGTAGCTCACGCAGGCCGGCGTGTGACCGGGCGTGTGAAGCACCTCGACGTCGAGTGCGCCGAGCGCGAAACGTTCGCCGTCCTTGAGGAGACGATCGAATGGCCTGCCATCGCCTGTCAGGTCGCTCGCATGAAAGATCGGACGAAACACGTTCTGGACCGCTTCGATATTCTCGCCGATAGCAACTTGGGCGGCGGTTTTCTCCTTGAGATAAGCCGCCGCCGATAAATGGTCGGCGTGGGCGTGCGTCTCTAGGATCCAGGCGATCGTGAGATTTTGCTTTCTGGCCGCGGCCAGCACCGCGTCGGCCGAACGGGTGGCGGTGCGGCCGGACTTTGCGTCGAAGTCCAGCACCGGATCGACGACCGCCGCCTGTCCCGTTTCCGGATCGCTGACCAGATAGGTGACGGTGAGCGTCGCCTCATCGAAATACGGTTCAATCCTCGGTTCCACAGCCCTGTCCTCCATTGCATCCTTGACAATATATTAGAAATATCTAAATTAGCAATGGCTTATATAAAGACAGAAGATGCTCGATCAAAAGGACAGAAACGCCATGCGCCGCAATGCCGGAAAGGCCGCGGCGATGTTGAGGATGCTGTCGCACGAAGCGCGGCTGGCCGTGCTGTGCGACCTCGTGGACGGCGAGCGTTCCGCCGGTGCGCTGGTGGTTTCGTCGGGGCTCAGCCAGTCCGCACTTTCACAGCATCTGGCGAAATTGCGCGAGGAAGGACTCGTCGCCACGCGGCGCGACGGACAGACCATCTATTACCGCCTCCCCGACGGAAAAGCGGCGCGCGTCATCGAAGTGCTTCACGAAATCTATTGTGGAAGGAAGAAATCATGACCATCCGAACCATCGACGCCCGCGAGGCGCAGCGGTTGATGACGGAGAAGGGCGCGCAGCTCGTCGATATCCGCGAGCCGATGGAGCATGCGCGCGAGAGCATCCCGGGTGCGAAGCTTATGCCGCTGTCTCAGATGCGCGGGCAGGATTTGGGTAACGGCTGTCCGGCCGTGATTTTCCATTGCCAGGCCGGCAGCCGTACGGCGAACAATGTTGAGAAGCTCGCGGTCTGCGGTGCGCCGGAGGTTTATCTGCTGGAGGGTGGCCTCGCCGGCTGGAAAGAGGCGGGGCTGCCGACGTCGCTCGACCGCTCCAAACCGATCGAATTGCAGCGCCAGGTTCAGATCGCGGCGGGTAGCCTTGTGCTCCTGGGATTGACCCTGGCCGCGACCGCGTCGCCCTGGTTCGCAGCGATTTCGGCGTTCGTCGGCTGCGGGCTGGTATTTGCCGGCCTCTCCGGCTGGTGCGGCATGGCCCGGCTGCTCGCAATCATGCCGTGGAATCGCGCGGCGGCATGACGGCCCGGCTTCGCGGGCTGGTCAGGGAATTTTGGCTGATTCTCGCTTCTCCCGGACATTAGTCCGAGGCCTGTCGCCGAGGCGGCGAGACGTCGCACGTCCTGCCTCGCCCTGGCGGGCTACGAAGGACAACCTCCGCTGCTTCGCTGCGTAGGTTGGTGCGGTCGAGAAGAGTCGAACTTCCACGGGTTGCCCCGCTAGCACCTCAAGCTAGTGCGTCTACCATTCCGCCACGACCGCATTGGGGGCCGGGATGTACCAGAGCATTTCCGGCTTGGGAAGCGCCCCGTGACAGAGTAACTACTCCGGTCCCAACCGCGGGTTAATGCGCCATGACCATCCCCAATTCCTATCCCACGCTCGATTTCGACCTCGGCGACACGGCCGACATGCTGCGCGACAGCGTCCGGAGCTTCTCATCCGACCGGATCGCGCCGATCGCCGAAGAGATCGACAAAACCAACACCTTCCCGCGCCATCTCTGGCCGGAATTGGGCGCGCTGGGGCTCTTAGGGATCACGGTCGAAGAGGATTATGGCGGCACCGGTCTCGGCTATCTCGAACATTGCGTGGCGATGGAGGAAGTGAGCCGCGGCTCGGCGGCCATAGGCCTTTCCTACGGCGCGCATTCCAATCTCTGCGTCAACCAGATCCGCAAGAACGGCAGCGAAGAGCAGAAACGCCGCTATCTGCCGAAGCTCATCTCCGGCGAACATGTGGGCGCGCTCGCCATGAGCGAAACCGGTTCGGGCTCCGACGTCGTGTCGATGCGGCTGCGCGCGGAGAAGCGTGGGAGCCGTTACGTGCTCAACGGCACCAAGATGTGGATCACCAACGGCCCGCACGCCGACACGCTTGTCGTCTATGCGAAGACCGATCCGGACGCGGGCCCGCGCGGCATCACGGCGTTTCTCATCGAAAAAGATTTCAAGGGATTCCGCACCGCGCAGAAGCTCGACAAGCTCGGCATGCGCGGCTCGGACACGGCGGAACTCATCTTCGAAGATTGCGAAGTGCCGGAAGAGAACGTCCTTGGCCGCGCCGGTGGCGGCGTGAATATCCTCATGAGCGGCCTCGATTACGAGCGCGCGGTGCTGGCCGCGGGTTCGCTCGGCATCATGCAGGCGTGCCTCGACGTCGTGCTGCCCTATGTTCACGACCGCAAGCAATTCGGTCAGCCGATCGGCTCGTTCCAGCTCATGCAGGGCAAGCTCGCCGACATGTATGTCACGCTCTCGACGGCGCGCGCGTATGTGTATGCCGTGGCGAAGGCCTGCGACCGCGGGCGGACGACGCGCAAGGATGCGGCCGGCGCCATTCTCTACGCGGCGGAGAAAGGCGTGTGGATGGCGCTCGAAGCGATCCAGTGCCTGGGCGGCAACGGCTACATCAACGACTATCCGACCGGCCGCCTTCTGCGCGATGCCAAGCTCTACGAGATCGGCGCCGGCACATCCGAAATCCGCCGCTGGCTCATCGGGCGGGAGTTATTCGAAGAGACAACGTGAATTTTTTGAGATTGGCTTGCTGGGACCGCCGGCGTCCCGCCGGCTATAGCAACACAGATTGAAGAATGCCGGCGGGACGCCGCCGGTCCCAGCGAGACTACTCTTCCAGTTCCACGACCACGGCTTCGCCTTTTTCCAGCGCAATCGCAAGTTTGCCGTCGCGGAGCGCCTTGGCGTCGTGGCCGAAGACGTCGGCGCGCCAGCCGGTGAGCGCGGCCACGCCCTGATCTTCGCGCGCGGCGATACGTTCGATGTCTTCCGCATTGGCGATCAGACGCGGCGCCACGCCCGCTTCTTCCGCGCGCAGACGCAGCAGTGTTTTCAGGAGATCGATCGAAGACGCCGACGGTTCGCGCTTGCGCCGCGGGCGTTCGGGCTCGATGCCGTCGGGCGGCTCGCCGGTCTGGCCCTTGGCGAGCGCTTCGAGCAGGCCCTTGCCGAGGCGCGACGTCGCAAAGCCTTTCGGCACGGCGCGGATGTGTTCGAGGCCCGCGGAATCGGCCGGCGGATGCGCCGCGATCTCCATCAAGGCTTCGTCCTTGATGACGCGGTTGCGCGGCAGGTCGCGCGTCTGTGCCTCGCGTTCGCGCCATTCGGCCAGCGCCGCGAGGATCGCAAGGAAGCGCTTGTTCGAGGTGCGCGGTTTGAGCCGTTTCCAGGCCGTGGTCGGATCGAGCTTGTAGAGCCCCGGGTCCTGCAGCGCCTTGATCTCTTCGGCGACCCAGCTCGTGCGGCCGGTGCGTTCGAGCTGCTTCGCCAGTGCTTCATAGATCACGCGTAAGTGCGTCACGTCGGCCAGCGCGTATTCGAGCTGGCGCTTCGACAGCGGACGGCGCGACCAGTCGGTGAAGCGCGCGGATTTGTCGATCTCGGCATGCGCGAGCTTGCGCGCCAGCGTTTCGTACGACGCGGACTCGCCGAAGCCCGCCACCATCGCCGCGATCTGCGTGTCGAACAACGGATCGGGGATCAGGCCGCCCTGATGATAGAAAATCTCGATGTCCTGCCGCGACGCGTGCAGCACCTTCACGATCTTGGGCGACTTCAGGAGCTTGAAGAACGGCGCCAGATCGATCTCCTCGGACAAGGGATCGATGATCGCTTCTATTCCCGGCGCCGCGACCTGCAGCAGGCACAGCTTCGGCCAGTAGGTCTGGTCGCGCATGAATTCGGTGTCGAGGGCGATGTACTGCGCCTCCTCGAGCTCGGCCACGAGGGCCTTCAGATCCTTGGTGTTGGTCACGGACGACATGGGGTGGCTATAGCGGATTCGGAGCCGTTCGGGGCAAGGATTCCGGGCCAAAATGGCCGGGCAGGGCTGTTTTGCAGCGTGTTGACAGAACCCGGCGCGGGGCGGACCATTTGCGAAAAGCACGCCCGGAGGACACCATGAACGCGCCCGTCTCCAGCTATGCCGCTCGTTATGCGCCTAGGCGGCGCTATTGCGACGCCGACAGCCACATCATGGAAACCTTCGAGTGGCTGGGAAGCTATGCCGACCCGGCCTTGCGCGAACGGCTGCCCGCCATGGCGCTCGGCGGCGCCGGCAAGATGGCCGCCAAAGCGATTGCGCTGGCGAGCGCCCGGCGGAGCGATGCCCAGGCCACGGCCGAGCTCGAAAAGGACGTCATCGCAAGCGCCAAGGGCTGGGGCGCTTATGGAGCCACCGATCGGGAGGAGCGCCGGCAGGCGCTCGACCATTTGGGCTTCTCGCGCCAGCTCGTGTTCTCGACCTTCGCCGGCACGCAATTCCTGCGCGGCGAGGACCTGGCCCTGAAATATGGCGGCGCCCGCGCGCACAATCGCGGCATGGCCGAATTCTGCAAAGGCGATCCCCGGCTGATGGCGGTCGCCTCGCTGCCGCTCGACGATCCCGAGCAGGCGATCGCCGAGTTCGAACGCGCGCGCGCCGACGGCTGCGGCGCCTTCTGGATCGCGGCGGCGCCGGCGGGCGCCATGAGCCCCGGCCATCCCGCACTCGATCCGCTGTGGGCGCGCCTCCAGGAAGCCAAGCTGCCCTTCGTGCTCCACATCGGGCAGGGCACGCGCGTGCTCCCCAAGGCCTACGAGAACAACGGCCGCGAGCGCGGTACCGACTGGCTGGGCGGCGGCGAGAATCTCCGCGTGCTCGATTACATGGTCCTGCCGCACGCGCCGGAGATTTTCCTGTCGGCGATGGTTTTCCACGGTGTGTTCGAACGCTTCCCGAACCTCAAGGGCGGCGTGATCGAGCTCGGCGGCGGCTGGGTGCCGGCGTTCCTGACGCGACTCGACATGGCGGCGAAGTTCTTCATGAAGACCGATGCGCAATTGAAAGAGCTGACGCTGAAGCCCAGCGAATACATCCGCCGCCAGGTCGCGTTCACGCCGTTCCCTGGCGAGGATGTCGGCGCGCTCATCCGCCAGGCGGGGCCCGAGCTCTTCCTGTTCTCGAGCGACTTCCCGCATCCCGAAGGCTCGAAGGATCCCATCGGCAAGTTCGAAGCTGTGCTCAAGGACTTTTCCGAGGACGTGAAGACCGCGTTCTACTCGGGCAATTTCGAACGGGTGTTCGGGACCTAACCGGTCGCCGCATTTGTGTCGCGCAGAACGGGAAGGCTCGTCCCGCCGCGCAAAGATGACCCGTTCATGATCAAGATTTCATGATCGGCGCGCGTCGCTGCGACGCGGATGCGATCCGAATGCGGCACGTACGCGTTTCCTCGAAGCCATGGTTGAGGTTTCGACGCAAGGGCCCGCCAACGACGCGGGCACGATGGACGACCGGACACAGGGGCCCGCCGGCGAAATCAAGCGGCGCGATTTTCTCTACATCGCCACGGGTGCGATGGCCGCGACCGGTGCGGTCCTCGCCTGCTGGCCTTTCATCGATCAGATGGAACCCGATGCCAGTGCGCTCGCCGCGGGAAGCCCCATCACCGTCGACCTCTCGCAGATTGCGCCCGGCCAGCAGATTCTGGTGCGCTGGCTCTCCCATCCCATCTTCATCGTGCACCGCACGCCGGCGATCCTGGCGGGCCTGAAGGACAAGACGCTGCTTTCGATGCTGCGCGATCCCGATTCCGATCAGATGCAGCAGCCGGACTACGCGAAGAACTGGTGCCGCGCGATCCGGCCGGAGTATCTCGTGCTCGTCGGCATCTGCACGCATCTGGGATGCATTCCGACCTTCACGCCGGCGCCGGGCGCGCTCGGACCTTCATGGCCGGGCGGCTATCTCTGCCATTGCCACGGCTCGCGATACGATCTGGCCGGGCGCGTGTTCCAGGGCGTGCCGGCGCCGCTCAATCTGCCCGTTCCGCCTTACTCTTTTTCCGGCAGCACCAGCCTCATCATCGGCCAGAACCCGAAGGGCGAAAGCTTCTCGTTGTCCGCGGTCGAACAGCTCTAGATGACCCGTGATCCTAGTTTTGCGCGGCGCGATCGTCCGCTGCGGGCCAGGTCGCCTTCTCGAAACACGCCGACGCGAAGTCCCAATTCAGGAGCCTGTTCACCACGGCCCGCGCGTAGTCGCCGCGACGGCCCTGATAATCGAGGTAATAGGCGTGTTCCCATACATCGATGGCGAGAAGGGGGATATGGCCACGGACGATCGGGTTGTCGCCATTACCGGTTGCCAGGACCCTGAGGCTGCCACGATCGAGCACCAGCCAGATCCAGCCGTTGCCGAACTGGCTTATGCAGGCCGCGACCAACAGTTCCTTCAGAAGATTGAACGATCCGAATCCGCGCTTGATCGCATGGCCGAACGCGGGCGACGGCTCCGCCGGATTGGCACACAGGCTGTTCCAGTAGAAACGATGATTCCAGGCCTGGCCGGCGTTGTTGAAAAGACTCCGCCATTCGGGACGGTCCGCCGTGCGCATGAGGATCTCTTCGAGCGGGCGACCGAGAAACGGACTGTTCTTGGTCAGCATGCGCACTTTTTGGATGTAGGCCCGGTGATGCTGGTCGTAGTGCACGTCGACCGCGGCTTTCGATATCACCGGCGCGAGAGCAGTCTCGCCGAAGGGCAGCGGCGCAAGCAGCGGCGGCGTGCGGCCGATCTTGTCGAGAAACCGGCTTGCGGCGTCCGGCAATTCCGGCGGCGCGTCACGCAGCGCTTTGTACGCCATCCGCGTCAGTTCGGAATGGATGTCGCCCTCGGGCATGACCTTGCTCCTTGTTCCGTTGAGCGGCCGCGCACGCGGAGGCGTCCGTCGCACGATGAGCGGACCAGAGGACGCGCGGATCGTTCCTGCGCGCGCGTCTTTCCCGAATTGGTGATCGAAAAATTCGAATGCAACCAGTGTGTCTTGTCATTCACGCCGCGGAAAGATTGGTAAACGGGCGCGCGATCACGCGTGCGGCGAGCGCATTGTGCAGCCGCGCGAAAAACAACGCCCGCGATGGGGCGAAAAAATGGCGAGCAGAAACGTTCGCCCGACATGACGTCGAATTCATGCATCGACGCGCGGCGGACGGCCGGATTCGCGGCGCCGTCGACCTCAATTTTTCTTAACGGCGCAAGACGTTGCGCAGCCCGAAGGCACGCACCACGTTTTCTTCGTGTAAGCGCCGCATCGTGATGCGGCAATGATTTCGAAGGCCGCAAACCATGGATACCGTCGAGAAAAAGGATCGAAAGACACGTTCAACGCTTGGTGTTCTTTCCATCGCCGCATTGCTGGCCGGAGGCGGCATCGCGGGCTTCGCCGCCGCACGCGCGACCGAAGTGCCGCCGCCGCTTTCGGTGCCTCACGTCGGCAAGCAGGCAGGCTTCGCTGCGCTCGTCGCAACCGTGAAGCCGGCCGTCGTCAACATCTCCACCACCGAGCGCGTGGAGCCTTCGGCAGGCAACCAGCTCGACGAGAACGGTCCCATGGGCGACATGCTGAGGCAGTTCTTCGGGCCGAATGCCGAACAGCTTTTTCGTCAGCAGAGCCAGAAGCCGACGCACGCGCTCGGATCCGGCTTCATCATCGATCCCGCGGGCTACATCGTGACGAACAATCACGTCATCGACGACGCCACGGACATTCAGGTCACGCTCACCGACGGCTCGATACACGCCGCCCATATCGTCGGCCGCGACAAGCAGACCGATCTGGCACTCCTCAAGATCGACGTGCCGCACCCGCTTGCCTACGTGTCGTTCGGCGATTCGAAACAGGAGCAGGTCGGCGACTGGGTCGTCGCAGTGGGCAATCCCTACGGACTGGGCGGCAGCGTCAGCGCAGGAATCGTCTCGGCGCGCAACCGCGACATCAACGAAGGGCCCTATGACGACTTTCTGCAGATCGACGCGCCGATCAATCCCGGCAATTCCGGCGGTCCGCTGTTCGATCAGTCCGGCCATGTGATCGGCATCGACACGGCGATCTATACGCCCTCGGGCGGCAGCGTCGGCATCGGCTTTGCCATTCCGTCCGACGTCGCGTCGAAAGTGGTGGCGCAATTGCGCGCCCATGGTCACGTGACGCGCGGCTGGCTCGGCGTCCAGATGCAGGCCGTGACGCCCGCGCTCGCCAAGGCCATCGGACTGAACAAGGTCGAGGGCGTGCTCGTCGATCTCGTGACGCCGGATTCGCCCGCGGCGCATGGCGGCATCCGTCAGGGCGACGTCATTACCGCGTTCAACGGCGAGCACATCGCCACGATGCGCGATCTCTCCTTCGCGGTGGCAGACGTCCCGGCCGGAAAGACGGTCGACGTATCGGTGTGGCGCAACGGACAGCAGCGCGAGCTCAACGTCACCGTGGGCACCGAGCATGCCGAGAAGATGGCATCCGCCGCAGCCGCGGCGAACCGGTCGCCGGTCGGTCTCGAGCTTCAGCCGGTGCCGGCGGACGAGCGCGACCAGTACGACATTCAGGGCGGCGCCGTCGTGGCAGGCGTGACGCCCGGAAGCCGCGCCGACCAGAGCGGACTGCAGGCGGGCGACGTCATCCTGCGCGTCGGCGATCACAAGGTGAACTCGCCGGGCGATGCCGCATCGCAGATCCATTCGGCCGAGGCGAGCCACAGGCCGTCGGTGGCGCTGCTCGTCATGCGCAACGGAACGACGTCGTATCTGCCGCTACAGCTCGGCACGGCCAGCGGCTGAGCGGCCATGCGCGCGAGGACGACAACGATGGGCATCGTCGCGGCGGCGCTCCTCGCCCGTGCGGCCGGCGCCCAGGCGCAGATCCTGCATCAGCAGATCGCGCTGGGCGAACCGCTGTCGCAGGCAGACCGCATGCCCGACGTGCAGCCCTACAGGCACGCCTGCATCGGCTTTCGTTATCCGCGGGTCTATCCCTACCGCTTCGGCGTCGGTCCCGATCTGCGCCGCCTCGATCGTCTCGCCACGCCCGTGCGCGTTCCTCACGGCGTGCCCGTCGAAGCGCCGTTCGGCGTGTGGGCGGGACGCATCCGCCGCGTCGACGCGGTCGAGGGCCGCGCCGAATGGGTGAGCATCGCGCTCGACCAATGCGTGACCACGCGGCTTCGCGCCTCCAGCGTGCGCTACGATCCCGCGCTGCATGTCGCCTTCATCGACGTGACGCGCGCGCAGCTCTCGGACATGCCGAGCGACAAGGTCCGTCCGGCGCATTGACGAAAACGGCACCGAAACGGCGAAACCGGCCTGCTGTTGCCATGACGCGCCCGTCGCATCCATCCCCTGCGATCAGGGTGAAAAACAGGGCGACGAATTTTCCGGGCCCGCGCGCGCATGCCGGAAAGCCTCCGGCGACGGGGCTTTCCTCGACGCGAGGCCAAGTCCGCATGGCGAAAAACAGGGCCGCGCAGGGGCGGAAATCATCCGTATACGTCCTTTCTGGGCCGCACGCAGCACGCCGCGGGGGCGCCGGCGCCATGGTTTCGGCCTTTACGCTGTCAAAGAGCACAGGCGGAGTCTGCGCCGCCGCGCGGCCCCCGTGAAGAGCGACATTTGGGGGACGGCTGCGATTTCCGGCAACGAAACGGCGCCATCACCGCGCTGTGTCTTCCGCCGGCAACCGGCACAGGCTAAGGAAGCGGCCGGACAGAGGGAGGAAAACCATGGAACTTCGCAAACTGGCCGCCATCGCGGTCATAGCCTCGGCGGCAGCGCTGCCGTTCGCGTCGACGTCATTCGCGGCCGGAGCCGATCCCCAGCTCGCCGCGGCCGTCGCAAGCCCCACCCGCTCGCCCGATTTCGTGGCGCGCGACAAATATCGCCATCCGCTGGAAGCGCTCACCTTCTGGCAATTGAAGCCGCGCGAGACGGTCGTCGAGATCTGGCCGAGCGGCGGCTACTGGACGGAAATCCTCGCGCCCTATGCCAAGGCCACCGGCGGCCGCTACATCGCGGCGCTGCCGAGCGCCACGCGCCCGCTGCCGCAGCGCTTCTCCGACAAGGCGCTTTACGGCGACATCGCGACCACCGTCTTCAACCAGACCTCGGGCCCGCTGGTGCCGGCGGGCACCGCCGATCTCGTCCTCACCGTGCGCAACCTTCACGATTGGGTGCGCACGCCCGGATATCCCGAGAAGGCGTTCAAGGATTTCTATGCCGCGCTGAAGCCGGGCGGCATCCTGGGCGTGGTCGATCACCGCGCCGATCCGCGCCCGATGGTGAAGGATGCGAGCGACGGCTACGTCAACACGGCCTATGTCGTGAAGCTTGCCAAGGACGCGGGCTTCGTGCTCGACGCGCAATCCGAGATCAACGCCAATCCGAAGGACACGAAGGATTATCCCCTCGGCGTCTGGACCCTGCCGCCGACCCGGCAAAGCGCCCCCAGCGGCCAGCCCGCGAACCCGAATTTCGATCACACGAAATACGACGCCATCGGCGAAAGCGACCGGATGACGCTCAGGTTCAGAAAGCCGGTTTAGAGCGCGACCCACCTCCCCTCGATGGGGAAGTCGACACAATCCGCAACGCGGATTGTGTCGGGGACGCCTGCGCGGGGCCCCCACCCGATCCGCCTACGCCAAGCTTCGGCGGACGCGGTGACATTCCTGACCCGCCGAAGCTTTAGCGAAGGCGGGCGTGCTCGCTTACGCTGCGCGCGTCGACCTCCCCGCAAGGGGGATCATTGCGTAATTCGCAAATGACGAGGATTCGAGCGGTTTTCCACTTGAGGAGCGGCGGATGGCGGGCCTCGGTCGGCTTTTCTGACGGGCCTTTCGGTGCGTCATGTGATGGTCATGGCGCGCTTCAGGTT
>DATJRP010000044.1:0-7293 GCA_035504555.1 Rhizomicrobium sp.
GTGAGCCGCCGCGGCCATCACATCAACGGCATCGAGAATTTCTGGAACCAGGCCAAGCGCACCTTGCGTCGATACAACGGCATCCCGCGCAAGACCTTCTATCTCTTCCTCAAGGAATGCGAGTTCCGCTTCAACTACGGAGCGCCTAAACAGCAGTTCGAACAACTCAAAAAATGGGCTAACCTCTAACCCTTATCTACGTCAGCCCCTTCTTCTAAGAGGAGGTGCCATGTCCGACCATCACGCGACGCTCCACTGGGCGCGCACCAGCGATGATTTCACCTACAACACCTACAACCGCGCCCATGAGATCCGCTTCAAGGACGGCGCGGTCGTGGTTCCGTCTTCCGCGGCGCCGGAGTTCAAGGGCGATGCCGGCAGGGTTGATCCCGAAGAAGCGTTCGTGGGCTCGCTGTCGAGCTGCCACATGCTGACCTTCCTTGCGGTCTGCGCCCGCAAAAGGCTGGCTGTCGACGCCTATGACGATGAGGCGGTGGGAACGTTGGAAAAGGGGCCGAACGGCAAATTGTGGATGGGACATGTCACGCTGAGGCCGCGCGTGCGCTTCGCGCCGGGCGTGAGCGTCGACAAAGCCACGCTGGACGAAATCCACCATCGCGCGCATGAGGAATGCTTCATTGCGCTTTCGGTAAAGACAGAAGTGGCTGTCGAGCCAGAGTATTAGGCCGCGTTAACCTGCAACCCTGAGGCTGCTTGCGTGAGCCTGGAGACGCGGGCGATAATCGGGCCATGCAGGATCCGGCTTGGGGGCAGGAGCACGCCGCTCCGCGATTGTTGTACGAAAGCGTGACGCGCGGCGTCCGCGTTCGCGTGAAACCTGCTTTTCTCGACGATCAGTCCGACCCCGAAATGGGCCGCTATCTCTGGTCCTACACGGTGACGATCGAGAACCGGGGCAGCGAGACGGTGCAGCTCCTGTCGCGCTATTGGCATATCACCGATGCGAGCGGGCGCATCCAGGAGGTCCGCGGACCCGGCGTCGTGGGCGCCCAGCCCGTCATCGAACCCGGCCAAGCCTTTGAATATACGAGCGGTTGCCCGCTGCCGACGGCGTCAGGCGCGATGGCCGGACGCTACCAGATGCTGGCCGCGTCCGGCGAAGCCTTCGAGGCCGAGATCCCGCCTTTCCTGCTTGAAAGCCCGCACGAGCGCCGCCAGATTCATTAACGGTCTCGGGCAATTCCGGGATGGCGCCGTTATTTTCGCGGGCGCTTAGCGGAAGGTTCGAATGTCCAAAGCCCCTAAAATTGTTCCTGTCACGACGTCGATCGCGCCGCGCCCTTCGCGCGAAGACGCTGAGGAGGCCATCCGCACGCTCCTGCGCTGGGCGGGCGACGATCCCGAACGCGAAGGCCTGCGCGATACGCCCGAACGCGTCGCGCGCGCCTATGAGGACTGGTTCTCCGGCTACAGCGAAGACCCGGAAGAATTCCTGCTGCGCACCTTCGAGGAAGTCGAAGGCTATGACGACATGATCGTGCTTCGGGACATCCGTTTCGAATCCCATTGCGAGCATCATCTGGCGCCCATCGTCGGCCGCGCCCATGTGGGTTATCTGCCGACCCACAAGGTGGTCGGCATCTCCAAGCTCGCACGCGTCGTCGACGCCTATGCGCGCCGGCTGCAGGTGCAGGAGAAGATGAACGCGCAGATCGCCAACTGCATCCAGAAGGTGCTGGAGCCGAAAGGCGTGGCCGTCGTCATCGAGGCGGCGCATCAATGCATGACCACGCGCGGCGTGCACAAGCAGGGCGTGACCATGGTCACGTCCACCATGCTGGGCGAATTCCGCAAGAATCCGCTGACGCGCCGCGAATTCCTGAGCGTGATCGGAAATCCCGCAGCCAATTTCGACGGCTGATGCCATGACGGATACGTCGCTTGCGCTCGTTGAGCGCCTTATCGCCTTTGATACGACCAGCCGCGGTTCCAATCTGGCGCTGATCGACTTTGCGCAGGAGCTTCTCGAAGCCGCCGGCGCGCGTTGCCGGCGCACCTACGATCCCGGCCGCGCCAAGGCCAATCTCTTCGCGACGATCGGTCCGGGCCAACAGGGCGGTTACGTGTTGTCCGGGCACACCGACGTCGTGCCGGTCGACGGTCAGGACTGGTCGAGCGATCCGTTCAAGCCCGAAACGCGCGACGGCAAAATGTTCGGCCGCGGCACGGCCGACATGAAGGGCTTCATCGGCACGGCGCTGTCGCTTCTGCCCGAGATTGCGCAGGCAAAGCTCGAACGGCCGATCCACTTCGCGCTGTCGTTCGACGAGGAAGTGGGCTGCGCCGGCGTCGGTGCGCTGCTCGAGGATCTGAAAGCCAACGGCATCCGTCCGGCCTTGGCCGTCGTCGGCGAGCCGACGGAAATGAAGGTCGTCGGCGCGCACAAGGGCGGCGCGGTGATCCACACGCGCTGCCACGGCCGCGAAGGCCATTCGAGCGCACCGGACAAGGGCGCCAACGCCGTGATGATGGCGGGCGCCTTCGTCGCCTATCTGAAGGAGCTGGGCGATTCGGTGAGACATCATCGCGACGCGCGTTTCGAGCCTCCTTACACGACGGTGCAGGCCAACATGATCTCCGGCGGCACGGCGGTGAACGTGCTGGCGCGCGATGCGACGGTGACGTGGGAATACCGCAATCTGCCCGATCGCGACGGTGCGGGGATCCTCGAAGCCGCACGTCGTCATGCCGAGCACGAGATCCTTCCGCGCTATCGCCTCTCCGTGCCCGAAGCCTCTATCGACACCGAGTTGAAGGCAGGTTATCCGGGCCTCGTGCTCGATCCGGATTCGCCCGCGATTGCACTCGCCCGCGAGATCTCCGGCGCCAACAGCGTCGAGACCGTCGCCTACGGGACGGAAGCGGGCCTGTTCCAGCGCGCCGGAATCCCCTCCGTCATCTGCGGTCCCGGCTCAATCGACCAGGCGCACAAGGCGGACGAGTTTGTGGCGCTGAGCCAGCTCGCGGCATGCGAGGGATTCTTGCGCAAGCTGATCGCAAGGGCGTGTGTGTAGCCGTTTCGTGCGCCTTGCACGCCCGCCCTGCGAACAGGGCGAAGAACAGGGCGACGCGTTTTTCGCGCGCGCACGCGCATGCGGGAAAGGGCTGTCTCCTGTGGCTTTCTTTGACGCGAGGCTCGCCCCCCGTGTCGAAAAACAGGGCCGCGCAGGGAATTTTTCGTCCGTGTGCGGCGGTTCTCTAGAGGAACTTCCGCAGCTCCGATGAATACGGCGTATAACCGGCGCGCGTATAAACGTCCGCAGCGCGTGTGTTGCTCGCGAGCACGCCGATCATGATGTGGCCCAGGCCCAGCCGCCGCGCCTCCGTCTCGCAGGACCCGATGAGGGCGCGGCCGACGCCGTGGCTTCGCGTGTGTTCCTCGACAAAGAGTTCGGCGATATAGCCGTAGGTCCGCTGATCCTCTGTGACGAACACGGGGTGCTGCTCGACGAAGAATACCGCCCATCCGACAACGCGGCCGTCCAGTTCGGCAACGAAGATGCGCCCCCGGTTCGTTGCCATACGCTCCCGCAACAGCGCGAAATGTTCGGCCGCGACGGCGTCGTCGAGTCTGCGGTTCGGCTCGACATCATGCTCGTAATGTTGTGAGCCCTCGATGAAGGCGAGGGCGGCGGCCTTTTCTTCTGGAAGTGCGATGTCGCGGATGCGGAAGCTCATGAAGGACGGTGCCGTGGGGCGCAACTCGCGAACTACGCCAGATGCGAAAATCCAGCCTGCAGGAAGCCTAGCACATCTTGATCAAATTGAGAACGCGAACAGTTGGGCGACGTGCGTAGCCTTTTTGTTGCCGGTTTCAATCGCGCCGGTTTGGGGTCGCGTGCGCGGAGGTATAGAATGACATCACAGGGGCCTGCCGGGAGGTCGAAATGAAAATGAAACTCTCTCTCATGGCGTGTGCGTCCGTTGTGGCTTTGGCGGCGTTTGCAGCCGAAGGCACGCTAGCCAGAAACGTCAGCGATGGTGCTGCGAAGGGTCAGGCGTCCGAAGGGACGATGACGGGATTGTCGTGTCCTGCGGGCCAAGTCGTCACCACCAACCCGGCGACCGGCAAGCAATCATGCGGCGCGCCGGGTATGGCGGTGAAAGGCTCCGGCGTTCCCAAGAACACGAGCGTGAACATCAGCGACGGCGCCGCCAAGGGGCAAGCGAGCGAAGGCACTGCACCGTCCACGTCCGCCACGCCGACGAACAGTCCCCGATAAAAGAAGGCCGCCGGGTGGTTTGAATCGCTTGAGGAATCGGCCGGGCAACCGTCCGAATAGGCTGGCGCTTGAGGAATCGGGTGGACGTGATGTTGTTGAAGCAGGCGTTCGTCGCCATCGGAATGGCAGCCGCGGTGTTGGTTCTGCTTATTTTCTGGCAGCAGCTGCCAAATCTGAATTTGCCACTGCCTGACGGTGACGACCGCGCCGCACGGCTCGCCTTCGCCGCACAATGGTTGCTTCTTCCGGCCTTGGCTCTCTTTGCTGGAATCGCCGTGATAGCCAATCAGCGATTCTTCGTGGCCGACGCGATCGACGGTGCGCGCAGCTCTGAGAGCCGGCTGATCGAGATCACATTGCGCTACAATCAGAACACGCTGGAGCAGACTGTGCTCGCGGCGATCGCCTGGATGGGGCTGGCGCTTGCGCTGCCGCACGGGATGCTGGCGCTTATCCCCGCGATGGCCATCGCCTTTATCGTCGGCCGCGCGCTGTTCTGGATCGGCTACCTCATAGCCCCTGTGGCCCGTGCTTTCGGTCTGGGGCTCAGTGCCTATCCTACATTCGCCGCACTGGTCTGGCTCGCGTGGCGAATGTTCGGGTAGAAATTCAGGTTATAGCGAGGTCTTCTCGGCGCTGGCAAAATAAGCGTCACGATGCGGGCGGGGCGCTCGCGCTTCCTCTTTCGCGGCTCGCCCGCTTCGGAGGACGAGCCGGCGCCATTCACATCGGCAGCGCGACACGCTGTCGAAGGCAACGCCTTTTTGCGAACACCATCTCACCCGCGCAGGTACCAACGTTCGTCGCGAAGATCGCGGTCCGTGAGGCGTGTTGGAGCGAAAGTCGCTGAAAATGCGCGATGGGGTTGAAATTGCTGGTATTGTTGTATTATAATAAACATAGTAATGGGATTGTGCGCCATGCTGGAACTCAAATTGCGGGCAGTCGGAACATCGACCGGCCTCGTTCTGCCGAAGGAAATGCTGGCGCGGCTGCGCACCAAGCAAGGCGAAATGCTCTACGCCGTGGAGACGCCGACCGGTTATGTGCTGACGTCGCTCGATCCGCGGGTGAAAGAGCAGATCGAAAGCGGCGAGGCGTTCATGGACCGCTATCGCGATGTGTTCGCGGCGCTCGCAAAATGAACGAGCCGGTTTGGCTTGAGCAAGAGACGCTTCTGCTCCTTCACAGTTCGAGCATCGCACGCTTCGGCGGCGCCGAAGGTGTTCGCGATCAAGGACTCCTGGAGTCGGCTCTGGCGCGGCCGCGAAATCTGTTTGCCTATGAGAAGGTGAGCGACCTGGCGGACTTGGCAGCTGCCTATGCATTCGGACTGATCCGAAATCATGCGTTCGTCGACGGTAACAAGCGCATTGCTTTTTTGACCGTCGGCATCTTTCTGGATTTGAACGGCGCTGTGCTCGATGCCGAAGCTGCAGATTGCATTTCTGCGGTGACGGCGCTTGCCGAGAATTCGATCGGCGAATCGGAATTCGCCGCCTGGATCCGCGCAAACCTGCGCTAGCTCCCTCACCCGCAACAGCCGCGCAGGCTCCAGTGCTCGTCGCCGGTGATGTCCATGCCGAGGGCGGCGCGGTATTTGGTGACGGCTTCGTCGTGGCGGCCGAGACGGTCGAGCGCGTGGCCCCAGGCGATCTGGAGCGAGCCCCAACGCGGCGCGTCGGGTTCGGCGTCGCGATATTTCGCGATGGCGCCAGCGTAATCGCCCATCGCTGCCAGCGCATCGCCCCAGCGTTTCAACGGATCGGCCCAATGCGGACCTTTCGCATTCGCTTGCGCGAATTTCGCCGCTGCGCCTTTGTAGTCGTGATGGCGCATCAGCGCGTCGCCCCAGCTGAAATAGCCGGCCGGCATGGACGGCGCGAGTGCGACCGCGGCGGCATAGTCTTTCTGCGCTTCGGCCCAGTGCCCGCGATGGTCCGCGATATCCGCCTTGTAGCGATAGCAAACCTCAAAATGGCCGCCGCGCTTGATGTCGGCGTCGGCCACGTCGTGCAAGCCGATCATGTCCGCCGCGAGGGCTGCATCGCAAGCGGGCGATGCGTAGAAACTGGTGGCGACCGCCGGCGATTGCGAGACCCGCCGGTCCGCATCCACAAGCAAGAGATAGGCGGCCTGATATTGGCCCGCAAACAGGCGGATAAGGCCGCGCACAAAGGCGGTATCCGCAATCACGAAAGGATCGCTTCCGGCGCCCGGCGAAGTTTCGAGCTCCAGCTCCGCCGCACGCGGGTCGTGCATCCGCACCAGAAATTCCGCAACGCCCGGCGCGTCCTGCGTGACGGCCGTTCCGTTGCCTTGATTGGCTTCCATATCGGCAACGACCGCGGCGTGGACAACGGGCAAATCCATCCTCAGAATCTCTTGATTCTGGAAATAGACCGGGTTCACAGGTTTGGAGAAAATTCCCAGGCGCTTCACCGCGCGTTCCATTTCGGCAGCGGTCTGCAACGCACCTTCTTCGTCGCCCGAGATGATCTGGTCATTGATAATATTGTTGTAGGCGATCCATGCTTCGGGATTGAGGCGGATTTCTGCGCGATATTTTTCGAGCGAGCCGGGGATGTCGCCCAAATCCGCCAGAGCGTTGCCCCAGGCGTTCAGCAGGTTGGGGCGTTGTTCTTCGGGCGCGCCGGCATAGACGCCCTGAACCAGGGTGATGGCGTCCTTGTCACGGCCGTTGTTCTCGAGCCAGGAGGCGTAGAGATAGGGTTCGGACTGGCCGTAGACATATTCGGCCGCCTCCGACGTAAGTTTTGCCAGCTCTGTCGGACTGCCCGTGAAGGTTTTCGCGGGGAAACCGCTGCCGCGCACGTTGAGCACGATGGCGTCGCCCGCATGCACGACGCTGCCGCTGATGTGGATGTCGTGGCCCAGCCAGCCGCGCAGATAGGTCAACACCTCGCCCAGCGACACACCGGTTTCGGGAATGTCGATCTTGACGTCGTTGCTCCAGGCATCTTCGATGCTGTGATGGGTGGCGTCCGCCCGCGTGGCGTTTTGCAGCGTCGTGAGCCGATCGAGAAAG
>DATJRP010000045.1:0-65214 GCA_035504555.1 Rhizomicrobium sp.
ATGTTCTTCGCGCGAGGGCGGGGACGCGATTTGACCGAATGCCCGATCTCCGCTTCGTCGGCCTCGACCACGAAGCCGTCGCCACCAAGAGGCGGCTCCGATCCGGCAACCGGCGTCGCGGCCTCACGCAAGCGATGCGACATGAACCAGGCGGTTTTGTAGGTCACGCCGAGCATACGGGCCAGTTGATGGCTGGAAATGCCTTTCTTGGACGCTCCCAAAAGCAGGTGGTTCGCATAGAGCCACGTATTGAGGGGGATTTTGGAGCGCTCGAAAACCGTTCCCACAGTCACGCTAAACGGGGCCTGACAGGCGTTGCACCAATAGACGCCCGGACGGGTGCTTTTTCCCTTGAGCGCCGTAGCCTCGTTTATGACGCCGCAGTGAGGACAGACGGGGCCATTCGGCCACAGCAAGCCCTCAAGGTGCTTGCGGGCGGCGGCTGCATCGGTGAAGCGTTTCGGAAGGGCTTTCGGCATCGGAATTTTCCTCTGATGCCGATTTTATAGGGCCTTTCGTTTCCTACGTCAAGTATACTATCGCCTCAGTTTTTCGTATAATGTATATTATGGGAAATTTGTAGCCTGCAGCCCCGAACTAGGGTAATCTACAGACACTGATTCGCAATCATCGTCCCACGCGTCGCGACATCGGCGGAGCCGTCGCGACACGTCATGTGCCAGTGACAGGCTCCAATTGGAGGATGCCGTGTCAGAAATCGGCTGGTTCTCCCGCCTGGAACGATGGTTCGAAGCGTGGAAACGTGGCGGCTACGCGTCGATGACCTATGACCTACGCGACGAAACCCTGACTTTCAGGTATCCGCACCCAGACATCAGAAAACGAAGGCGCATGCTTCTCGCGATACTATCGCATCCGTTTACAATCACGCTCACTGCAACCGTTATCGCAGGCGCGATCCTGAAGGCTTTCGGGTGGGCTTAGAAACCTTTTTTAGGCTCCAGCCGAGCGGACTCGATGAGGCGAGATGACGACGTGGGATGCATGCACGTTTGAGCCGAATTCTTGGCTGCGATGGGTCGAGTGTCATCCCGGCTTGGCTGGATATATTCAAGCCATCGGCACTATCGGCGCGATTCTTGTAGCGATCCTCGCGCCGGTTATAGCAACGCAATGGCAGAGTCACTTGGAATACCGTGCCCGCTTACAGCGCTCGAAGACACTTGCTGGTTCAATGCGTAATACCATCTGGGACGTAGATGCCGAGGTGCGGCGCGTTGGCGAGTTATTAGCGGCTGCGACCGAACCACCAGAAGACACTATGAACGGTAACTTCTTAGCTAGACAACTTGTCTTGAGGCTGCCCCCAAAATTGGACTTGTTTTATCAAGTGGTAGCGGGCACGGAGCTGTCAATCACACGACAGTTTGTTGATACTGCGAACGCAGTTCGAAACTACAACAATCCGATAGCTCCGTACGCAAGCGGCGACCAACTGTTGCAACCGAAGGACTGGCTTACGACGCGCGACGCACTTCAATATAATCTTGGACTTGCCCGCGGTGAAGTCGAACGGGCGCGCGCGATTGCTGAGCGCTACGCCGATTAACGCAGTCCTTTGGTTTAGGTCACTTTGTCCAAAGTTTTCATATTTCTGGGCGCCCGAAGGACCCACCATGCCCTCCATCCTCGCCATTCATGCTCATCCCGACGACATCGAGACTCTGTGCGCCGGCACGTTGGCGCTGCTCGCGGAGAACGGCCACGCGATCACCATCGCCACGATGACGGCCGGCGATTGCGGGTCGGTCGAATGGAGCAATGAGGAGACCGCGCGCATCCGAAAAGCGGAAGCCGCAGCGGCGGCGGGGATGATCGGCGCGGCGTATCACTGCGCGGGCTTCGGCGATCTGGCCGTGTTCAACGACGATGCCGCGCGGCGCCGCACGACCGAGCTGATCCGCGCGCTCAAGCCCGCGCTCGTCATCACGGCGTCGCCCTCCGACTATCATCCCGATCACGAGGCGACGAGCCTGCTCGTGCGCGACGCCTGCTTCGCGGCGCCCGTCGTCAATTACAAAACCGGCAGCGCGCCGCCCCTGCCCGCCATTCCCCATCTCTATTTCGCCGATCCCATCGAAGGCCGCGACCGCAACAACGCGAAAGTCTCAGGCGATTTCGCCGTCGACGTGGCGGCGCAGTTCGAGGCCAAGCGCGCGATGCTCGCGGCGCATGAAAGCCAACGCGCCTGGGTGACGAAACAGCACGGCATCGACGATTACACGGGCGCGATGGAATCCTGGACGCGCCGGCGCGGCAAGCATTTCGGCGTCGCCTTTGCCGAAGGCTTCCGGCACTACAAGGTTCATCCCTATCCCACATCGCCGCTGCTCGAGGAGCTGGTCGGCAAAGCCCTGGTGCGGCCTCGCGCGCCATAGGGCGGCGCCGGGTGATGGCGGATGGAGAAACGATTCAACCTCGCCCCATTCTGTCCTGAACATCCGCCGCCAGACATCGCGCCAGCAGCGCGCGCACGGTGCGCAGCACGCGGCTTCGGTCCTGGCCGGCTTCGATCGCGTCGACGGCTTCATGCAGCATGGCGAAGAGAAGCTGCACGGTCGTCTCGGCGTCGACCTTGGCGAAGGCGCCGGCTTTTGCGCCCGCCTCGATCAGGCTTGCGATGCGGGCTGTGGCGCTGTCCTGTCCCGCCGTCGCCGCGGGCGGTCCGTGAAAAATCGCCCGGTGCAGCCCGCCCAGCGCGAGCGTGTAATCGATGAAGCCCATCGCCATCGTGTCGACCAGCTTCATCCAGTCGGCCCGGCTCTTTGCGCCGGTCCTCGGAGGGAAGCGTTCGTCGAAGCGGGCAAAGATGCGCGCGCGCAGCGCCTTGAGCAGATCGTCCCAGGAGGCGAAATAGAGATAGAACGTGCCCTTGGCGGCGCGGGCTTCGCGCATGACGTCTTCCACGCGCACCGTTTCGACGCTGCGCCGCCGCAGCACGCGCTCGGCCGCATCGAGAATCTCCAGCCGCCTGGCATCCGGATCGAGCCGGCGGCGCGGCGGCTTCGCCGTTATCGTCGAAGCCAATTGAGCGCCAGCAGCATGGCGATATAGGCGCGTGCGAAACGCGGAAACCTGATGATCTGGAAGGTGTAGCCGTCGGGATCGCGAGAGAAGACGCTGGGCACGCCTTTGGCAATGTCGTGGTGGCGCAGATAGGTGGCGCCGCGCTTGCCGGCAAACCGGCGCATGCCGAAGGCCTTTTCGTAGAACCGCGCCGCGCGCTCGACGTCGGCGACCTTGAGCGCGATGTGGCGCATGCCCTCGAATGCGATCATGGCGGCCTCTCGTTAATGACCGCCAGTCATTAGTAGCCGACCGACGGTCATTCGTCAACGTCCGTCGGCGAAACCGGCAACGAAGCGGCACCGGGCGTCCCCCAAACGTCTCTCTTCACACGCGCGCAAAGCCGGCGCAGACTCAAGCCCGGCTCTTTGACATCGTAAAGATCGACTTCGGTCCGCGGCTCGCGCGCGCGGCCGGTAACACCTGCATCGACGGACCCGAGGGTCGTTGATGAATCGTCTGCGTGTCGCTTAACGCACTGCGCGCGCGGATCTGGGCGGCGAGCCATGTCAGCAGCAGACGGCAGCGGAGCGTGAAATCTATTACTTCGTACACGGATGAAAATGTCCCTGGTATCCCCTGCTCCCGTCCACGACCGCGCGCTCCGGAACGGCGGAAAAGCCCATGGGCATTGATCCGGATGCGCGCCCGTGCGGACGCGTTTTTTCGAAAGCGCCGTTAAAGTCCCTGTTACCAGGGATTTCTTTGAAGGGGTACGTTGCGGCAACAGCCGCACCGGCGAGACTGGCGGGCCGGTGCCGAACGAAATCCGTCGCCGCCGTTCATCGCCGGTTCATTTCGGGCGGCGGCGTTTCAGGCTAGAGTAGGTTGAGCCCAAAGGATGTCCCATGCCCCTCGCCCGCCTCGACCACGTCACCATTCTCTGCAGCGATCTCGCGAAGTCGCGCGCGTTCTATGCGGAGGCGCTGGGCCTCATCGACGGCGACCGTCCGCCGTTCAACTTTCCGGGCGCGTGGCTGTGGCTGGACGACAAACCCGTCGTGCATCTCGTGGGCGGGCGCAACGGCGGCGAGCTGAAGAGCACCGGCAGCTTCGATCACGTGGCGTTCGCCGCGTCCGATCTCGAGGCCGTGCGCGCACGGCTCGCCAAAGCCGGGATCGCATTCCGCGAGACGGCTGTGCCGGGACGGCCGCTGCACCAGGTGTTCTTTTCGGATCCCGACGGGGTGCAGATCGAGTTGAACGTGTATCTGGAGACGTAGAGGGACCGCCCGCCGGCGGTCCCAGCAGGCCAATCGGAAAAAGCCCTACCGCCCCTGGTGGCGGAAGATGCGGCCTTTGGACGGGCCGCCTTTGCCCTTGCCGCCGGCCTTGTCGCCGCCGAAATCCTTCGTCGCCTTCTTCGCATTCAGTTCCTGGATGCGTTTCAGCGATTCCGCGCGGCGCGCCGCGATCGCCTTGATCTCTTCGTCCGTCAGCGGGGGATGATCTTTGGACATGGAACGCCTCGTCCGAACCGGTTCAACGGCGGGGATTCTGAAGCCCTCGCGCGCGGCCCGCAAGGGATTGACAAGCCGCAAATCGGCGGTCTTCAGGCCCTCGGATAGAGGATGATCTGTGTACAGCGGAAGACGGCCAGGAGCTTGCCCGTCTCCTCGTTGGTGATCTTGGCGTCCCAGACCTGCGTCTGCCGGCCGCCGTGGAGCAGCTCCGCCACGCCCTTGACGGCGCCCGCGCCCAGCGTGCCCATGAAATTGCATTTGAGCTCGACAGTGGTGAAGCCGGAGGCAGCCTCGGGCCATTTGGTCGAGACGCCGTAGGCGCAGAGCGTGTCGGCCAGCGCCACGATCGCCGGCGCCCACAGCGCGCCGTTGCCGGCGATCAGTTCCTTCTTGACGGGCAGGCGGCCTTCCACCCTGCCCGGCTCGCACGCCGTGACGCTGATGCCCAGCATGTGCGGCAGCCCGCCCTGGTTCCAGCCGTTCATGATCTCGGGAGTCACTTCCTGGGCCATCGCCTCGCCATCATATCGCGGCCGTCACCGTCAGCCCATCATAGGCGGGCTCGACGCCTTCGGGGAGTTCGCGCTTCAGGGTCTCGTAATCGAGATCGATGTGGAGATTGGTGAGGATGGCGCGGCGCGGCTTGACGCGCGCAATCCAGCCGAGCGCCGTCTCCACATTGGCGTGGGTGGGATGCGCCGTGTAGCGCAGCGCATCGACGATCCAGGTGTCCACGCCGCCCAGCGACGACAGCGCTTCGTCGGACAGATGATTGACGTCGCTCGAATAGGCGATCGGCCCGAAGCGGAAGCCGAGCGAATGGATGCGCCCATGCGTCTGTTCGAAAATCTCAACGGGCACCGCGCCGCCTGCGCCTTCGATCGCCATCGGCCGGAACGGCTCGTGCAACGCGTGCGCGGTGAGTATGGGCGGATAGTCGCTGCCCGCCGGCACCTCGAAGCAATAGCCGAAGCGTTTGCGGATGCGGTCGAGCGTGCCGGCGTCGCTGTAGAAGTCGAGGCGCCGGCGCATGAGATAGGCGATGGCGCGCAGATCGTCGATGCCGTGCAGCTGGTCGGCGTGGTCATGCGTGATGAGGACGGCGTCGAGCCGGGCGACATGCGCCGCCAGCAGCTGCTCGCGCAGATCGGGCGACGTGTCGACCAGCACATGCGTTTCGCCCGCGGCCGATTTGCGGCGCACCAGCAGCGAGCAGCGCCTGCGGCGGTTTCTGGGATTGGTGGGATCACACGCGCCCCAGTCGCCCGCCCCATCGGCGCCCCCGAGCCGCGGCACGCCGCTGGAAGACCCGCTGCCGAGAATGGTCGCTTCGAGAATGTCCGTCATTGCGGCGGCACGGCCTTGCCGAAGAGACGGAAGAAATTGTCCGTGGTGGCGCGTGCGACCGCGTCGGGCGAAACGCCTTTCAGCTCGGCCATGGCCGCGGCGGTGTGCACGACGAAGGCGGGCTCGTTGCGCTTGCCGCGCATGGGCACGGGCGCCAGATAGGGCGCGTCGGTTTCGACCAGCAGGCGGTCGAGCGGCACGTCGCGCAGCACGGCGCGCAGTTCATCCGATTTCTTGAACGTCGCGATGCCGGACGCCGAGATATAGAAGCCCAGATCGAGCGCCGCCTCCGCGAGCCTGCGCGTGCCGGTGAAGCAATGGATGAGGCCCGTGAAGGCGCCCTTCTTCATCTCGCTCTGCAGGATGTCGATGGTATCGTCGTCGGCGTCGCGCGTGTGCACGATGAGCGGCAGGCCGGTCTCGCGCGCAGCCGCGATATGCCAGCGGAAATTCTCCGCCTGCTCGGCGCGCGGACTGTGTTCGTAGAAATAGTCGAGACCGGTCTCGCCGAGGCCCACCACTTTCGGATCGCGCGCGCGTTCGAGAAGCGGCGCCGCATCGGTGAGCCTCTCCTTCTCGGCTTCATGCGGATGGATGCCGACGGAGCACCACACATTGTCGTACTGCCTGGCTATGGCCAGCACGCCGTCGAAGTGCGAAAGCTGCGTGCCGATGGAGATGCAGGCGCCCACGCCGTTCTCGCGCGCCCGCGCAAGGATTTCAGGCACCTGACCGGCGAAATCCGGAAAATCGAGATGGCAATGGCTGTCGACGAGCATTTTCTATCTTGTCATGGCCCGCCGGCGTCAGCGCGAGCGGGCCACCCGGTTGAGTTTTCGCGATATCTGTCGGGAAGAGGCACTATCACAATTCTTCGTGGTCGTGCCACCCTCACCTGGGTGTCCCGCATTTGCGGGCCATGACACGACTTTATTGGAGAATTATAGCGTTCCGCGCCGGCCTGTTTGCGCGAGCGCCTGCGCGGCGGAAAGGATCGTCTGGCGCGGCTCCAGATGCAACGCCTGCGTCCGGGCGAAGCTTTTTTCCAGACGCTCCCAGAGCGCCACCCAGCGGTCCATCCCCGCTTGCGCGTCGGCCTCGCGTGCGCGGGCGCGGATGCGCGCAGCTAGAGCGTCGAGCAGAAAATGCCCGAACAACTCCGTGCCGTCGTCGATGCGCGCGATCTTGTCGGCGAGTGCAAGCGTGGCGGAAAAATCGGGCGATGCGGCGCGGTCGATCAAATTCTCCGCTTCCGTCGCGAGCATGAGGCCGTCGTCGCCCGCAAGTCTCAGCGCAGTGCCGATCGAACCGCCGGCGAGCTTGGTGAGGCTCGCGCGTTCGGGCGCGGACATATCGGGCAGGCGCTTAGCGAGCTCGCCTTCAAGTGCGGAGTTGGTGAGCGGCCTGAGTTCGAGCCGCTGGCAACGCGAACGGATCGTCGGCAGCAGTCGCGCCGGCGCGTGTGCGAGCAGCAACAGCATGGCGCGCGGCGGCGGTTCTTCGAGCAGTTTGAGAAGCGCGTTGGCCGCGTGGTCGTTCATCTCGTCGGCTGTATCGACGATGGCGACGCGCCAGCCGCCCGCGCCGGACGTAAGCCCGAAGAAATTGCCCAGTTTGCGGATCTCGTTGACGGACAGGACCGTCATCAGCCTGCCGGTTTCGGGATTGAGCCCGCGCTTCAGCACGAGCAGTCCCGGATGCGCGCCGGCCTTCACCTGCGCGGAGACGGGATCGTTCTCGGCCACGCTCAAATCCTCGGGGCCACAGTCCGTCGCGCCATAACGCAGCAAATAGCGCGCGATGCGATAGGCCAGCGTCGCCTTGCCGACGCCCGGCGGTCCGCCGATCAGCCAGGCTTGCGGCGGACGCCCGCTGCGGATGGCCCGCGAGGCGCGGGCGAGCGCCGCATCCTGCCCCACGAAGCGAAATTCCTCGCGCGGATGCAACTGGCCCGCGATGCGATCGGTTTCGACCGCGGCTTCTTCGGCTTTGGGACGGCGCGGCGGCATTATCGCGCCCCCGCCGCCAAGGAGCGCGCTTCCACCACGCGCCAGATCTCCGCCTCGACGGCGTCCATCGCTTGCATCGCGTCGATCACGACGCAGCGCGCCGTGTTCTGTCTGGCGATATCGCGGAAGGCTTCGCGCAGGCGTTCGTGGAACGCGACGTCGAAATGCTCGAAGCGCGTTTCGCCGTGGCGGCGCGCGGACGCACGCTTCAGTCCCTCTTCCGCCGGCAAGTCGAGGATGAAGGTGAGATCGGGTTTGAGATCCGGCAGCGCAATGGATTCGATCCGGCGGATGGTTTCGCGCGGCATGCCGCGCCCGGCGCCCTGATAGGCGTATGTCGAATCCGTGAAGCGGTCGCATAGCACGACGGCGCCGCGCGCCAGCGCCGGCTTGATCGTCTTCGCCACATGATCGGCACGCGCCGCAAAGATCATCAGCGTTTCGGACAGCACATCCCAGCGTCCGGGCTCGCCTTCGACCAGCAATTTGCGGATGTCTTCCGCACCCGGCGAGCCGCCCGGTTCGCGCGTCACCACGACGTCGATGCCGCGCGCCGAGAGCTTCGCGGCCAGCGCCTTCACCTGGGTCGATTTGCCTGCGCCCTCGCCGCCTTCGAACGTGATGAAGCGGCCGGCTCTCGTCATTTGCTGCCGGAATGGCCCCAGAGCAAAGCCTGCAAGCCCAGGTAGATTTTTCCGAAGAAGCCGGCGCTGGACACGCTCTCGCCCGCATAGACGGGAATCTTGAGACCCGGAAAATCCGGCGCCGTCACGTCGACGGTGCCGATCTGCTGACCTTTGGCGATCGGCGCTTTCACCGGACCGTCATAGGTGAGCACCACCTTCATCGCCGAATGCGAATCCACCTGCATGGTTACATCGACGGGATTGGCGGTGACGAGCGGCACCGTATCGCGCGAGCCTTGCCAGACCTGCGCCGTGCCGACCTGCTCGGCCTCCTTGAAGAGCGGATAGTGATGGAATTCGCGGAAAGCCAGTCCCATCACGCGGGCTGCTTCTTCCGCGCGCTGCCGGACGCCATGCCAGTCCTGCGCGGCGGGCGTCATCTTGTCGAGCTCGGGATAGCGCAGGCCGTTCAGCACGAGAATGAGCCGCTGGCCGCTGCGAACCGTCGACACCACGATGCCGTATCCTGCCGCATCCGTGTGGCCGGTCTTGAGGCCGTCCGTTCCCGGCAAAAGGCCGATCACGGCATCGCGGTTCTGCTGCTTGATGCCGTTCCACTGGAAGCTCTGCTCCGCGAAGTAGTGATAGTATTGTGGATAATCGTAGATCAGATGGCGCGCGAGGATCGCGAGGTCATGCACCGACATCAACTGCCCCGGAGGATCCGGCAAGCCGTTGGGATTGACGAAATGGGAGTGCGAGAGTCCCAGCTGCTTCGCCCGCTTGTTCATCATATCGACGAAGTTCTCTACGGTGCCGCCGAGTCCCTCGGCGACCACGACGCAGGCGTCGTTGCCCGAGGTGATGATGATGCCGCGGATCAGGGATTCGACGGGAACGTTCGAGCCCAGCGAGACGAACATCTTCGAGCCCTGCGTGCTCCAGGCGCGCTGCGAGACAGGGAACGTGTCCGTCAGTTTGACGCTTCCGGCCTTCAGATGCTCGAACAGGAGGTCAAGCGTCATGAGCTTGCTCATCGAAGCGGGCGGCGTCGGCGTGTCGGCGTCCTTCGCCCACAAAACCTGTCCCGTTTCGCCGTCCATGATGATGGCGTGTTCGGCATTCGTGGCGATCTCGGCCGAAGCCGGCACCACAAACGCAAATGCCGCGAAGGCGGCAAGCACGGGAACAAGTTTGCGGAAGTGCCGCATGCGGTAGCTCCTCGATGGCGGCCGCGATGGCACGGGCCGCGATGATCCCTATTGGTCTACGACGATTCTCGCGTCGGTGCCGCCGAGTTTGACGACCCTCGCCAGTGCGGCGTCGGCCTCGCCCACATCGTCGATCGGCCCGACGCGCACCCTATAAAGCCGCCGCCCGTTCCTGTCGATTGGCGAGATCGTAACGCCATGCGCGGCGCTGAGGCGCGCCTCCAGGCGGTGGGCATTCTCCAGGTTGCCGAACGCGCCGGCCTGAACATAGAGATGCGTCACGGCGGGGACGGGAACGTGCGTCACGTGGCCGTCGGGTTGGAGGTCGGCCGTCACCTCTGGCGGTTCCGGCGCCGGCGCCGGCATCGTATCCGTGCGCGCCTGCGCCTCCATGGGAAGACCCGGCACGGGCGTCAAGGCTGCGACCTGCACAGCGCCCGCGGGCGTGGCCGGCAGCGCGTTGGCGATGGCAGCAGGGGTTTCAGGTCCTGCGGGGGCGCTCGTTCCGGGGAGATCGGCGCGGCTCATATAGGTGACTCGCACACGCGCCGTACCTTTTCCGTAAAAGCCCAGAAGCTTCGCCGCCTGCTCGGAGACGTCGATGATGCGTCCGCGCGCGAACGGCCCGCGATCGTTCACCCGCAGGATCAACGAGCGGCCGTTTTCGAGATTGGTCACGCGGACGTTCACCGGCATGGGCAGGGTGCGATGCGCGGCCGTCAGGGCACTCGCGTCGAAGGTCTCGCCATTGGCCGTGTGCTGGCCGTAGAAGGTGGGGCCGTACCAAGAAGCGATGCCCGTCTCGTCATAGTCGGGCTGCTCGCGCGGATAATACCAAGTGCCCTCGATCTGATAGGGCTGGCCGATCTTGTAGATGCCGGCATTGGGCGGCACGCTGACCGGCGTATAAGGCGGCGGCGTCGTGGCGCAGGCAGCAAGGCCGCCCGCGATCATGGCGATCGCCATCCAGTCCCGCACGCGCATCGATTCGAATCACTGCCCTAGGCGACGCAAGATCTTAGTCGAAGGGCCCGCGCGAGGGCTAGTCGGAAATGCTCCTACAAAGTCCCGCTTTCGCACAGCCATTTCCGGGCCTAACCTTGGGAAAACGGGAGGAATGGCCGTGAAAATCGAGCGCCTCGATCCGATCGTCAGTTCATTAAAGCCTAGCAACCATCCCTATTTGAACGGCGCCTGGACGCCCCTGTTCGAAGAGGTGAACGCGAGCGCGCTCGACGTCATCGAAGGCGAAATCCCGCGCGACATCGACGGCGTCTATCTCCGCAACACGGAGAACCAGATCCATCAGCCGCTGGGACGCTTCCATCCCTTCGACGGCGACGGGATGATCCATCAGATCGATTTCCAAAACGGCGGCGCGAACTATCGCAACCGCTTCGTGCGCACGCGCTGTTTCGCGGCGGAACAGGAAGCGGGACGTTCGCTGTGGGGTGGCCTCGCCGATCCGCCGGGCACATCCGAACGGCCGGGCTTTTGCGCTCACGGATCGCTGAAGGACAGTTCCAGCACGGACGTCGTCGTGCATGCGGGCCGCGCGCTGTCGACGTTCTATCAGTGCGGCGAAGGCTATCGCCTCGATCCCGAAACGCTCGAGCAGCAGGGTCCCGAAGCATGGGTGCCCATCGACGGCATCTCGGCGCATGCCAAGACGGACGAGCGGACGGGCGAGCTTCTGTTCTTCAACTATTCGAAGCACGCGCCGTATCTCCATTTTGGCGTCGTCGATCGCGACAACCGGCTCACGCGCTATCAGGCGGTGCCGCTGCCTGGCCCGCGCCTGCCGCATGACATGGCGTTCACGGAGAACTACGCGATCCTCAACGACATGCCGCTCTTCTGGGATGCAGAGCTCTTAAAGCGCGATGTTCATGCCGTGCGACAACATACCGGTTTACCGACACGATTTGCCATCGTGCCTCGCCGCGGTGACGCTCCCGTGCGCTGGTTCGAAGCCGAGCCGACTTACGTGCTGCATTGGGTAAATGCTTACGAGGACGGCGACGAGATCGTGCTCGACGGCTATTTCCAGGACGTGCCGATGCCGAAACCGCGCAAGGATGCGCCGGCCGGCTTCGAGCACATGATGGCCTATCTCGACGGCCACAGCTTCCAGTCCAAGCTGCACCGCTGGCGTTTCAATCTGAAGGACGGCTCCACGCGGGAAGAACGGCTCGACGATCGCGTGCTGGAATTCGGCACCATCAATCAGCGCTTCGCGGGCCGGAAGTATCGCTACGTCTACAACACCATGCTCGTGCCCGGCTGGTTCCTTTTCGACGGCTTCGTCAAGAGCGACGTGCAGTCCGGCGAAAGCTGGAGCTATAAGCTCGGCCCCGGCCGCTACGCCAGCGAGGCGCCCTTCGCGCCGCGGCTCGGTTCGACGGAAGAAGACGACGGCTACATCGTGAGCTTCGTCACCGACGAGAACATGGGCACGTCGGAATGCATCCTGCTCGACGCCGCACATATCGAGGACGGCCCGGTCTGCCGCATCGCGCTGCCGCACAAGCTCTGCAGCGGCACGCATGCCTGCTGGGCGGATCGGGCGTATATCCGCAACGGCGTCGCTTAGCGCGAGTTCGGCCCGAACGACGGCGGCGGCGGGCCCCATTTCGTGTTCGGCGTTTTCGACATCGTCATGTCGAGCGCGCCGCCCTTCAGTGCGAACGATGCCGGCAGCCATGGTCTGTCGCTCGGGGCGCCGTTCACTTTCAGCGTGGCGATGTAAGGCGCATCCGATGCCGCGCCTTTCGCACGGATCACGACGCGTCCGCCGGGACGATCGACATCTGCCTCCGCGAACAGCGGGCTTCCCAGCACGAGATCGCCACGGCCGGGATAGAGCGGATAAAGCCCGAGCGCTGCCCACACATACCAGGACGACATCTCGCCCAGGTCGTCATTGCCGGGAATGCCGCCCGGTGTGTTGGTCCAGAGCGCATCGAGCGTCGCATGCACGAGGCTTTGCGTCTTCCATGGTGCGCCCACGAAATCGTAGAGCCAGGGATCGCCGATCGACGGTTCGTTGTTGAGTTCCGCATGCAGGCCGCCCGCATTCGTCACCGCGAGACTTCCGTCGGGATTGTAGAAATAGCTGTCGAGCCGCGCCGCCGCACGGGCGTTGCCGCCCATGGCGTCGAACAGCCCTTGCGGATCGTAGGGCACTTCCCAGACATATTGCGCGCCCGAGCCTTCGACGAAACCGTTCTCCTCAGCGCTGGGATCGAATTTCGGCCAGGTGCCGTCGGCATTGCGCGGCTGGATATAGCCTGCGTCCGGTGTCGCGTTCGGATTGAAGATGTTGCGCCACCAGCCGGAGCGCGCGCGCAGCACGCGCGCGTTCGCCGTATCGCCGAGATCGCTCGCGAACTCCGAAAGCGCAAAATCCGCCGTCGTCATCTCGAGCGTATCGGCCGCCGCACCCCAGCCCGGCGCGCCGACCGGCATGTAATGCAGTTTCAACCATTGGTCGAGACCGGGACGCTCGCCGATGCATTGCACTTCGCAGCCGTGATGGCTGAGGTCTTTCTCCGTCGGTACCGTCGCGGCGGTCAGCAGTGACGCATACGCCGCTCTGAAATCGAAATCGCGGCCGCCGAAGGCATAGATGTCCGCGATCGCCGGCGCCGACGGATCGCCGTTCATCACGCTGGTGCCGCCGGTCAGATGCGTCCAGCGGTCCCAGTCGCCGCCGTTCTGGTTCGCCTGGTTGAGCAGCGATTGCGCGATGTCGGAACCCAGTTGCGGATCGAGCCAGGTCAGCAGCTGCAACTGGGAGCGGTAGACGTCCCAGCCGGAGAAATTCGCGTATTGCGCGCGCTGCGGCGCCACGACCGTATGCACCTGCCCGTCCATGCCGAGATAGCGCCCGTCGACGTCGCTGAAAAGATTGGGCTCGATCAGCACGTGATAGAACGCCGTGTAGAAGACCGTGCGCTGATCCTTGCTGCCGCCTTCGACCTTGATCTGGCCGAGCTTGGTATTCCAGACCTTATGCGCGGCGTCACGCACGGCCTCGATGGGCATGCCGGGATTTTCGGCCGCCAGATTGGCGCGCGCATTGGCTTCGCTCACATAGGAGATGCCGACCCGCATGCCGACGACCGGCGTCTTCGCGGGATCGAAGCTGATCCATGCGCCCGAACCCTTGTCGCCCGGCGGATGGCCGCGATCGCCATAGGTCGTGCCGCCGTGCGCGTCCGTTGCGCCCGCGTGCACGGTTTTGTCTTCCCAGGAGCCGCCAGCCGTGAAGGGCTGGTCGAATTCGGCGACGAAATAGAGCGTGTAGTAACTCTCGCGGCGATCGGGCGAGAGATAGCCGCAGAAATTCCCGCTGGTGACGGAGCCCGTCACCTCGCGCCGTTCCGGATTGACCTTTACGCTCGCATTGCTCGAGCCTACTTCCGAGTCTGAGGTGCGAATCAGAAGATTGGCAGGCTTGCCGGCGGGAAAGCGGAATTCCGCGGCCGCTGTGCGCAGCGTGGCGCTCAGTTCCGCCGTCACGCCATTGTCGAGCGTGACTTTGTACCAGCCGGGCGCCGCCTCTTCGTGCGCGTGCGTGAACGAACTCGAATACATGGAAAAGCTGTCGTCGGCCGAGGGCGACATCTCGACAGGAATCGTCACCGGCATGAACGGGACATCACCGCTCGCGCCCGTGCAGCCGGTGCCGGAGAGATGCGTGAGGCTGAAACCCTTGATGCCGATGACGCGCCATTCGTAGCCGCCGGGTGCTGCGATTGGGTAGCGCTTACCGGGAAGCGGCGTCTCTTCCGGGCTGAAGGCGACCATGCCGAAGGGAAGCGTCGCGCCCGGATAGGTGTTGCCGCCATTGGTCGTGCCGATGAAGGGATTGACCTCGGAGGCGTAATCGCCGGGTGCGGCCGCTTGCGCTGTGACTGCGACCAAGCTCGCGAACGCAATTCCCAAAGCTGAGCGCCGCATGGGCCGCCTACCCCTCATAGTTATTTGAGCCCTAGAAGAACTTTTCCCTCGGTCGAGAGATAGTGATGGTCGTAATCGAATCGTTTCGTGTCGGAGAAGATGAGCCAGTAATATTTCATCTGCTCCGCCCACCAATAGCCCGGACAGGAATCGTCCTGCTTCATCGGCGTCGTCGTGATGTCGGCAATGCCGCTGTAACCATAAGCCGCGCGGCTGGTCGCCTTCATGTTCTCGAAATGTATGCGTGCGAGCTCGCGCACGTGTTCGCTCCGCTCCGCAAAATAAAGAGCCGAACAGGAATCGGCGAATTCCGGGCGGAGTTCGTTCGCCACGCGGTCCGGCGCGAATTTCGCGAAGTCGAAGCCGTCAGGCAGCACACGAAGGCGCGTCTGCACGGCCGCCCAGGATTCGAGGTAATCGCTTGCGTGGGCCATGTGCCCGGCCTTCGCCAGCAGGCCTGCATAGAACGCCGCAAGCTCGCTTTGGTGGTGATCGAACATCGCGCCCGTCTCATAATCGACCTGCGCGAACCAGAGCCGGCCGTCGACGCGTTGGGCCTGGTATTTGAGCGTGGCGGCCGTGAAAATGTCGAACCAGCGCTTCAGATCGGCATCGCCGAACAGGAACCATCCGCCCCAGAGATATTCGTAATAGGAATCCGACGGCGGGCCGATCGAGGCGCGCCGGCTCTGCCATTGTCCGGTTTCAATGTTGATCGTGTCGGGAATGAGGTCCAGCGCCGAGTGCCGGTCGAAACACGCTTTCGACGCCTTCTTCGCCGCATCATAGAAGCGCGTATCGCCGACGGCTTTCCCGAGCGTGCCGAATTCGGGGAGATAGCTTCCGATCTCGGCCGGGAAAGACACCGGATCGCGCACCGCGCCCGTGCGCAAATTCACAAAGCGATAGGGCATCCCCGTCGGCGATTTGGTGAAGGCCGGCAGAAGGCGATTGCCCAGGTCGTGCGCGAGATCGAGGAGGCGCTTGTCTTTTGTCGCGAGCCAGCCGGAGAGCAGCCCGCCGACCATGCGGATGTTGGTCTCGAAGACCTGGATATAGTCGTCGATATCGAAGCGGAGGTTGTGCGTGATCCAGGAGACGGCCGTTTCGAGTTCCGCGTCCAGCCCCATCAGATAGAGCGTGTCGAGCGCTTCCACCATGCTGAGGCCGAGGCCCGGACCGTTCGGAAAGAAGAACTGTTCCGCGCCGCCGCTCACCGGCTTGATTTGGTCGTAGCCGAAGGCGCGCTCGACATAGTTGCGCCACGCCCACGCCATCTCCGCGCGCACGCTTCGGGCTGCCGCATCCCAGCCGGTCGTGACGGGCATCGCAAAGACCGGAGCCGCGGCGAACACGCCGGCGAAGGCGCGCAATACGCCGCGGCGCGGAATCTCGAGGCGAATGGGACTCTGGCTCATCGGAGCTTGCGAAACGGAGGGAAAATGCAGGTGATCATACCGCTTGTTCCGACATTTTGAACTATCGGCTTATGTCGATTTTTACCGCTGGCCGGCCAATCTTTCTGTGCTGGCTGGGGACTTCTTGGATGCGTGCCTTTACGATCGGACTCGCCGTAGCACTTTTTGCGGCCACGCCCACGGCGGCCAAGCCGTCTGCAGCGCCGGCGGTTTTGCTGAGGACCGGGCTCACGAATCGCGATCCGAAGCGGGTTGACCCGAAACCGGCCAAGCCTGCGACAACTGCCAACGCGACGACAACGAACGTCATTACGGCGACGCCCGCCATGTGGGTTGTCCACGGTCCGAGAGGCACGGCGTATCTGCTCGGCTCCATTCATGCGTTGCCGAAAAACATAGACTGGCAGACACCCGAGATCGCCGCCGCGATGAAGCGCGCCGATACGTTCGTCTTCGAAATCCCCATGGACACCGAAAGCCGGACCCAGCTTACGCAGATGTTTCAGAGCAACGGCTTCCTGCCAGTCGAAGTGTCGCTGCCATCCTATTTCGATCGGCAGATGCGCGACAACTACCGCCACGTGATTTTCCTGACCCATGCCGACCCGACCAATATCGTTTATATGCGACCTTGGCTTGCAGCGATGGCTCTTCAGGGGGCGGCCGACGGCGAAACAGGCCTCATCGCGGCAGAAGGCGTCGATAACAAAGTCTACGCCCAGGCCGTGGCACGTGGCGTGAAGAATTTCCGTGCGTTGGAGACGGGGGAATTCCAGTTCCGTCTGTTGATGGGCGACGGGAATATCAACGAGGAAATGACCAGGCTTCGCCGCACATTCGCGACGATCATCGCCAGTCATAAGGATATCATTTCGGGCTTGCTGGCCGCTTGGGAGAAAGGTGACACGACAGCGCTTGCCACTTACGGTGCGGGAAGCTCGGGTATGTCGCCGGAGTACAGGAAAGCTTTCCTCGAAGACCGCAATCGTCGCTGGGTGCCGCAGATCGAGGCGATGCTGAACGAGAAGCACACCTATTTCATCACCGTCGGTGCCGGCCATCTCGTCGGCAACACGGGCGTACCCAATCTCTTGCGCGAAAAAGGCTATCGCGTAGACGGTCCCGACATGATCGCCTCCGCAAGCTCCAGCAGTCTCAGGGCTCTGCGATAATTCTCACCGATACTCCGGCGGATAGGCTGCGTTCAGCGTCTTATGGCGACCGCGCAATTGCAGCTGCCGCGACGTCAGCGGCTGCTCTTCGCCCTTGATGAAGATTGCCTTGGGCTGCGACAGCGGCTCGAACGGAACACCGCTCCAGACGACGACGTCGGCGTCCTTGCCCGGCTCGAGCGAACCGGCGCGATCCGCGAAACCGAATGCGCGGGCCGTCGCGGATGAGGATCGTGCCCCGCTCGATCTCGCTGCCGGTGCCGGTGAAGGGACAGCCAACGCGGAAAACGCCGCCAGGCGGCGGATGGACGATGTCAAAGCTGTGCCCCCTCAAACGATCACCCCGAGGCTGCCCAACGATCAACCCGGACTAGTTGAGCAGTGTTCCCCACCGCTCATGGCAGCAGTGCGATCCGGGCACTTGCGGTTGAACAGCCCTTCTCTCATGAAAATGACGAGACAAAAGAGCCATCGGAGGAGCTATGCGTCCGCGTGGGGTCGTGTTCGCCATCCTGGCCGCGTGCGCTGCAGCGACAGCCGCCGCAGAGCCGGCTGCCGGTCCGGTCATCGACATCAGCGACGTCGACCTGTTCTACAAAGTCTATGACGCCGCAGACGGCCATCCCACGGCCGACCAGTTCCAGCATGACTACCTCGACAAGGGCTCGGAAGGCCTGCACGCGCTCGCGCAGGCGCGCAACGTCACCGGCGCCCGCATCGCCGACATGCTCGCCAAGCGTCCCGAGATGTATATCGACGCACGGCGCTGCGTGACGGTCCTGCCCCACGTTAAGGAACGCTTGCAGATCGCTCTTCACAGACTGGGTGAACTCTATCCGGAAGCAAGATTCCCACCCGTGACGATCGCGATCGGGCGCGGCAAGCCGGTCGGTATCGGAAGTCCCGCGACCGGCGTGGAGATCGGTCTCGAAGCGCTTTGCAGCATCAACTATCTCAACGCCAGCGTCGAGGACCGCTTCGTGCACGTGGTCACGCACGAATACGTCCACGTCCAGCAAGTCCAGGCGCTGGTCGACGACGACGCGCATTGGACGGTGCTCGAAGGTTCGGTGATCGAAGGTGCCGCCGAGTTCCTGACCGAACTGGTATCGGGCGCCGGCTATTCCGTGTATGTCGCGGAGATGAAAGGCCACGAGAAAGATATCGAAACCCGCTTCGTCCCCGACGAAGACAAGACCGATCTCTCCCAGTGGCTGAACAACGGAACGGCGGACAACCCTGCCGATCTCGGCTACGGGGTCGGCTACCGCATCTGCAAATCCTATTACGAACACGCCGCCGACAAGCGTCAGGCGGTGCGGGACATCATCCGGATGACCGATCCGCACGCGTTCCTGGCAAAGAGCGGCTGGTATCCCGGTATCGTGCTGCAATAGCCCGCGATTTCCGAGGCCGCTAAACCGGCATGGGTCGGACACTGGTGAGCGCGGCGCGTGCGCGCTGGTACGCGATTTCAATATCGCGGCTGTCCAATGCGACGAGTCCGGTCGCGGTGTCGCGGATCGCCTCGGTCTGCTCGACGAGTGCGCGGCGCGCGGCATCGGGCATCCGTGGCCCCACGCGGCGGATCACGTCCAGCTGCCGGATCAGCACCGCGGGCGTCGTTGCCGACGCCTGCCGGATCTGGTCGAACGCGAGCTTGGTGAGCCGCTCGATCCGGACCGCCGGGAGCCAGACACGAAGCTCGCTTGCGGCGTCGTACCAGTTGCCCTCGATCAACGGCCGTTCCGCGAGCACAAGCAGCGCATCGGCGAGCCAGTCGACGCATGCGACCCCCGTGAAGGTATCGTTGACAGCCGGGCTAAGTGCGCGGATGGCGATCTCGACGATCTGCGCGATGGCGAATTCGCTGTCCTGCGAGAGCGTGCGATGACGGCCAATCACGATATGGCGTTCAATCGCCGCCCGAAGGCGGGGCGCCTGGTGCGCCGGCACGACCGACGCGAGCGGCTCGCCGCGCAGCACGAATTGGCCCGGGCGGAACCTGAGCACGACGAGCGCGCCGGCATCGCGCGCGGCCGCGACGAGCGGACCATGATCGAGATGCTGCAGGTAGCCGCTGTGCCGGCACGCGACGATGCCGCCGGACTCAGCGCGCGCCAGGATCGCGTCGTCGTCCGGCAACGCGCCCGTCCCCTCGCCGCGGTCACGCTCATGCATGCCGACCAAGGCGGGATAGAGGTCGTCGACGACCCGCGCGATCATGTCGGGGTTCTGGATCGATGTCGCGATCCGGTGGCTGTAGAAGACGAGAAACGCGAAGCTGCAGACGACGAGCAGCCAACTCGTGATCAGTGATATCTGCGGGACAAACCGCGAGTGGGCGTCCTCGTGCGTGACCAGGAAGCACAGGCAGACGTAGATGAACGTGCCCATGAAAACGCCGATCGTCGTTTGGGTCACCCAGTCCTGGAGGAACCGGTACAGGAGCCGGAACCCGAACATCGTCGCGACCATCGACAGCACGAGCAGGGCGACCGAAAAGATCAGCGCCAGCACGGTCGCAACGGCCCCCATCATCGCCGACAGGATCGCGCGCGCATCGTCGATGCTGCCCATGGTCAGCCACCACGGGATGTGGATGATCCCGTATGCGTCGAGGATGTCGGGGATCAGCGTGATACCGAATAGCGCGATGGCCGCGAGCGATAGGGCGAGCGGAATCCGCCACATATTGATGTCGCGCTGCGAACGAAGTTTTCCGGGGCGAGAGTCGAGCATGCGGGGGTCCTGAATATTGCTTTGTCAGATTCGCGGTCGAAACTGAAGGAACGGAGAGAAGGGTGACAGTCCGTCCCGAAGAATAATCTGGAAAACGCGAATGGCGACTCTCCTGCGCGGTTGACGGTCCGGGATATTTCCCGTCTGCTGGCCGCCTCGTCGTTCCTCGCCGGTGTACCGCATGCCTTCGGATCGTCGGACCCTCGATCGTCGCGGTCTTATGCGCGGCGCGCTCGCGCTCGGCGGACTAGGCCTCGCGGGCTGCACAACCAACGGCGACGCCGATGCGGCGCGCGACACTTTGCCTGTCTACGATGCCGTCCCGCGGCTTGCGCCGGTCCGCGCCCGCGCCGACCGCCTGTTCGACATCACGGTGTGCTTGCGGCCGTTCCGCGCTGCGGGCCCGCGCCTCGACACCGAGGAGATCGGCAAGACGTTCGTCGTGCACAATTATGGCCATGGCGGCAGTGGCTGGTCGCTCTCCTGGGGCTCGGGCACCATTGCCGTGCGCAAGGCGATGTCGAAAAGTCCGACACGGATCGCCGTCATCGGCTGCGGTGCCTTGGGATTGACCTCGGCGCGGCTGGCGCAGGAGGCGGGCGCGCAGGTCACCATCTACGCGCGCGAGCTCATGCCCAAGACGCGGTCCTATCGCGCGACGGGCACGTTTACGCCTGACTCACGCATTGCGTTGACAAACGTCGCAGGTCCCGCCTTTGGCGATCTGTGGGAAGAGATGGCGCGCATCTCGTTCAAGACCTATCGCAGCTATCTCGGTTTTCCCGGCACGCCCGTCGAATGGAGCGACCGCTATTTCCTCTCCGATCTGTCGCCCGAAGAAGTCGCGGCCCATCATCCCCCGCCCGATCCGCTCGGCTTCGCCACCTATTCCGGCCGCATCCGCGACCTTCTGCCGAAAACGGACGTCCTGCCACCGGGCGCCACGCCCTTCCCTGTGCCGTCCGTGCGCCGCACCTCCAACATGGTCTTCAACATCCCCGACTATGCGCACACCCTGATGACGGACTTCCTCATGGCCGGCGGCATGATCGCGCACCGCGAATTCCACGGCCCCGCCGAATTCGACACGTTGAAAGAGAAGGTCGTGATCAACTGCACGGGCTATGCGGCGCGCGCGCTTATGAACGACAATTCGATCGTGCCCGTGCGCGGCCAGATCGGCTGGCTCATTCCGCAGCCGGAAGTGAATTATGGCATCGTCTATGACGGCGTCAGCATGCTCGCGCGCCGCGACGGCATCGTCATGCAGGACCTCCGCGGCGGCGACATGCGCGGCTATGGCGACGACAACGAGACGGTCGACCGCGAAGAATCCGTGCAGGTCGTCGAGGCGATGGCGGGGTTGTATGCACGGTTCAAGCCGACGGCTTGAGGCGCCTTCTCACGACCCATTCGCGAACGTGCATTTCGCGCCGCCGCCGTCATGCGACTCGACTTGCGTCGCGTCGATCGTGCAGCTGACGGCTGTCGCGTTGTAGAAGATCGTGCCGGCTGCGCCGTCGGACGGAACGCCGTTCTCCTGCATCGTGGCCAGCAGCATCTGTCCTGCGGCGCCCGATTTCGTGACCGTCTTCGCGCCGAAGGCGAGCGTGCAGGCGTGCAGGCCGATATCGACGTCACCCATCCGGCAGGTGATCTTGTCGGCCTTGACCGTGAGGCTGCGCACGCCGGCCGGAAGCGCCACGTTCGTCTGGCTGTTGAGGAAATATGTCAGCACCGACTTCTGCTGCGCCGACAGCGCGGGATCCTCGGCGCCAATCTGAGCCGCCAGTGCCAACGCCGCGTTGCCGTTTGACTGTGCGGCCCAAACAGGCGCGCCCGCAAACACCAGAGGGATGGCAAAACAGAGTGCACGCTTCATATTTGTTCCCCGCCTTCGTCGATCCCGAAAGTGATCCGACATTGTCTGACGTTCGACAACCGGCGTCTATGCCCGGTCGGCTGAAAATGCTATTTGCGGATAGATGCAGGAGGAAAAGATCAGATGGGTATGGTCATCGTTCATCACACTGTCAAAGACTATGCCACGTGGAAGCCGGCCTATGACAAACACAAAGGCGCCCGCAAGGCCGCCGGCCTGAACCACGATCACGTGCTCCAGGCCGTCGACAACCCGAACGCCGTCACCATCGTCATGGATTTTTCGGATTTCGACAGCGCGAAGAAGTTTGTGGAGTCCGATGATTTGAGGTCCGCGATGAAAGCGGCGGGTGTTGTCGGCGCGCCAGCCATTCACCTGTTGAAGAAAATGACTTAGGCAGCTCCTCTCCGCCGGGCTGTTTGTTGATCGCCGCGGATAGAATTGCCGTGCTGCGGCGCGCATCGCGACCTAACAGCGAAATAATTCCCTGTTCATTTTTCTTGACCGTGTTTGATCAAATGGCCTAATCTTCTCGCCAGTCTGGAGTCTCTCGGCCCGGCGCTCGTTCGAGCGGCCGGGTTTTTGATTCCGGCTTTCTTCCAAAACCGAAACGCAGCACACGCGGGCTCGCGCCCGCGCGCGCGTTTGCGTCAACGAAAGGACAACATCATGGCATCGGGACGGCACTACGACATCGGTTACGGCAAACCGCCAAAGCATACGCAGTGGAAGAAAGGCCAGTCGGGCAATCCGAAGGGGCGTCCGCGCCGGGATTTGAACGTCAGCGCGCTTTTGGCGACGCTTCTCGTCCAGCGCATCGTCGTGCGCACCGGCAAGACCACGAAGCGGCGCACGCGGATCGAGCATCTCGTGCACCGCCTCTTCGAACGGGCGCTGGAGGGCGATCCGCGGCTGATGAAGATGGTCTTCGACGAAGCGCGCAAGAACGAAGAGTGCGGCGAGACGGATGCGCCCGAGATGGGCCAGGCCGACCGCGAGGTGATCGAAGCGTTCATTCGCCGCCTCAAGGGCGATGCGTACGAACAGGCCGCCGCGGAATAGCGGCGCGCCGTGTTACGCTGCAAATTTGCTGTTCCCGGCACGCAGCGGAATCGCGCCTGGCTCTATCGTCTTGGCGCACAAGGCGGATCGGCAGTCGTAGGGTGTTCGGCGCGCGAACCCGTCCCTGCAAATAGCCTGCAAACAGCGAATCGCGGCCCTCGGCCGCCACGCTGCTTGCACGCGCCGGGCGGGTTCAGTATCTGATCCGCCTCGCCGGATGGGTGGTCGAGCGGTTGAAGGCACCGGTCTTGAAAACCGGCAGACTCGCAAGGGTCTCGTGGGTTCGAATCCCACCCCATCCGCCAGCGCTCACGGCCCGAACAAATACTGACAACTCTGATCCTTCGGGTCCTTCGCCATGATGCGGTCGTAGAGGCCGACGTTTTCCTTCACCGTGCGCTCCACATCTTCGGGCAGCAGGAACCCCGCTTCCACTTCGCGCGCGGCGGCGGCGCGAACTTTGGCGATGTAATCCGCGCGCGTAGGATAGCGGGCTTCGAGACTCGGACGCGGATCGCCCGTGGCGCGACGTTCGGCTTCGGTCCGCGCGAAGGGCTCGAAGCTTCCGTCGAAGCGTGCATCAGCCCAGGGAAATCCCGTCGCCGGATCGCGTTCGTTCCAGCCTGTGTGCGTGCCGAGCGGCACTTCGAGCTCGACCAGGCGCACGCCGCCGCGATCGTTGCCGTCGGCATCGGGCGCGGGCACGAGCGTGCCGTAAGACCGGCCGTGGATCGGCGGGATGTAGTCGGCGATGCCTTCGCGCGCGAAACGTTCGCCGAAGATCAGGCGGTCTTCGTGGAGATTGTCTTCCGGCGGCGCGATGCCGATGCCTTTGGGAAAGGCCGCACGATAACCGGCGACGCTGACCAGCGTGCCGTCTGCGATGTGCTGATACGCACTGTCCGGCGGCGGTGCGCCACCGCCCGTCCAGCGATCGAGCGCCAGGATCAGCGCGCGCATCGGCAGATAGTGGTCCGTGGTCGACACGCAATTCACATACGGCCAGCGCGTCGCGGACCGGCCGACATAATGCTGCGCGCCGGAAAAGGTGTAGAGGCGCACATTCGGCGCGGGCGCGACGTCGGCCTTGCCGTCGGGCGTCGTCGCAGTCAGCGAGGCATCGCGGTTCCAGAATTCCGTCGACGTGTTGGCGACGATCAGTTTCGGCAGTTGGCCCTGTGCATCGCGCGCATGGTCGAGCGTCGAAGCGGTCCTGCCTGTCACGGGATCACGCGACGGCATCGAGGTGAAGGGAAACGCGTCGGCCGGAAAGTCGTGCTCCTCGAGCATCGAAGGATGACGCGTCGGCTGCGCGAAACGGCTGTTGAAGCCAGCCGAGCCGCCCGCGCCGGGCACTTCCATATAGGCGCCGTCGAACGCGAGCCTGCCGCCCTCGTCCACGTCCAGGCCGTCATGCAGCATGCGCCCGATGAGGCGGCCGGACTGGCTGATGCCGAAGATGAGCGTGCGCCGCGGCACGGGTGCGCCTGCGAACGGATGATCGCGGAACCAGGCCAGCAGATCGCGGATGCCGGCCAGGCCCGCGCCGGTGACGTACGGGTCCTTCGCGACATAGGTGAGTTCGTAAAGCGTGCCCGGCCTGAAGCCGCCGTCGAGCTCGACGCGCCCCGGCCCGCCCGGCCTCTCCGGCCCCACGAAGCGCCAGCTCCGGCGCGGCACGGCTACGCGCGGGGCTTCGGGCCGCGCCCGCGCCGTCAGCGTCGCATCGGGATCATCGCGTGTCGCCGGCTCATAGGTGAGGCCCTGCATGCCTGCGTAGGTCGCGATGTCGGCCGGCGCGCTGACCGTGAATTCGTTTTCGACGGGCCCAAGGATCGGCGAGCCGTCGGCGTGGCGCGCCACAGGCGGCGCAAAGACCAGTGGCCGGTCGCCGGGCTTGCCGGGCGCCACATCCCACGTCCAGGCCGAGAACAGCAGCGTGAAGCCGTGACGCATGAGAAAGCCGTCGCCCGCGTCCTCGACAGTCGTCGGATCGTTGTGGGCGGGCACCTTGCCGTCCACCTGCCCCAGGATCGCGATATGGCCGCGATTGTTGACGTCATAGAGCAACGTCGAGGCGACCGGCTTCACCGGCCGCAGCACGACGAATTCGCTGGTGAAAACGACGAGGCCGTGCGCGTCGCGCGGCGCGCGCTTCAGATCAACGATGGACGCATTCGCGGGCGCATTCGGATCGAGCGCGAAATGCGCGATGCCCCGGATCTTTTCGTAGGGCCCCGCATCGCCGAAGTTCATGTCGCCGGCAAAGGGCATGCGGTCCGTGATGTCGACCCTGATAACCGCCGCATTAGCCGAAGTCGCAAACGCCAACGCCGCAACGAATGTCATGCACCGCGCGCGCATGTTCCCCCCCGATCATCGGTTCCTATGTCACCGTCCGCAACCCGCGCCGTCAAGTGAACCAAATGCTGCGTCCTTCGTTTTGGCAGATGGCGGACGGGTGGCTTTTCTTGACTAAGACGATAGAGGATCATACATATCGGCGTATCCCGCCGCGTTATCTCACGTCCAGAGACCTGTGAAATGCCCACAATAATCGGACTGCTGCACTTTCTTGGGACTGTCGATCCGCGCTACGTGCTCTCGGGCGTGCTGGTGGGTGGGCTCGTCGGGATGACGGGCGTCGGCGGCGGCTCGCTGATGACACCCCTTCTGATCCTGGTCTTCGGCATACATCCGGTGACGGCCGTCGGCACGGACCTGATCTACGCCTCGGTCACAAAGGCCAGCGGATCGGTCGTGCACGGCTATAACCGTACGGTCGACTGGCGCGTGGTCGGGCGCCTCGCGCTGGGAAGCATTCCAGCGACAGCGCTCACCATCGCGGCGCTCTATTTCCTGCACGTCGACAGCAAGGCAACGCAAATCATTATCACGCGCGTACTGGGCTTTGCCCTGCTCTTCACGGCCATTTCGCTCTTGCTCCGCAAGCCGATGATGCGCTGGTACAGCGCCCACGTCCCCGAAATGCCGCCGGAGCGCGTGCGGCGGCTGACGATCCTCACGGGGGCGGTGCTCGGCGTGCTCGTCTCACTGTCGTCGGTCGGTGCGGGCGCCATCGGCGTCACGGCCCTGGTGCTTCTCTATCCGAAACTGGAGGCGCGGCGCATCGTCGGCTCGGATATTGCGCACGCCGTGCCGCTGACGCTGGTTGCGGGCATCGGACATTCCTTTCTCGGCGCGATAAACTGGCACATCCTGGGCTCGCTGCTCGTCGGCTCGATTCCGTCGATCATCGTGATGAGCATCGTGTCGGCACGCGCCTCCGACACCGCCGTGCGCGTAGCGTTGGCCGGCGTGCTCGTACTCGTCTGCGTGAAGTTCTGGTTCTTTTGAGCTATGCAAGCCACGCGTTAACGCCGAAGAGGATCACGAGATAAAGAAACGGCGTCAGCGTCAGGAGCACGATGTAGGGCGCATGGTCGGGATCCTTCTCGAATACGCCCAGCAGCGCTTTCAGGAATGCCACCGGCCACAGGAGCACATGCGTGACGAGGTCGAGGATGATCTCGCCCCATCTGAGAAGCTGGTTGTTGGCCGATGAAAGATCATAGGCGAGGGAGGCACGCGCGAAGGACAGAAGCACGACGGCGCCCACTGTGAGATAGTCGCGCCAGAACGGTTCGAAATGCTCGCCGGTTGATTTCTCCATCCAGCCGAAGATGAGATTCTGCAGAGGCGCGATCGAGACGTTCCAGATCGCCGCCTGCACCGCCAGCATGCCGTGCCAGTCGATATGCACGAAGTGCTTGACGAATTCGGCGATGGCGAACGCGCCAAGGAGTGACGCGATCAGCTGGTAGACGACATAACCGTAATGAATTTCGCCGGCCGCGGCGACTGCTCCGCCATCTCCCCTGTTGCCGGACGCCATGACATACCCCTTCGCGGTCTTCGCGCGCAAAGCGTGCCGCGCAATTGCGGCAAAGTCATGGGAAAATTCTCAGGCTCTAGCCGCCGGCCCCTCGCCGTCCAGATAGCGCTGTGCGATGGCCGCATGCAGCGCGATGCCGACGGCCATGCTGTCTTCGTTCAGCACCATGTGATTCGAGTGGCACGGCGCCACGTGATCGTGGTGATGGTCTTGCGGCATCACGCCCAGGAACAACATGCAGCCGGGCATGCGCTGGAGTACATAGGAGAAGTCCTCCGCACCCATCACGGGTGCATTGGCAGGCACGTAATGCTCGGCGCCCAAAAGGTCTTCGGCCACATCGCGCGCGAAAGCGGTGAATTCGGGATCGTTGAGCGTCACGGGATAGCCGGGCTCGATCTCGACCTTCGCTTCGCAGAGATGCGCCGCCGCCACGTTCTTCGCTACGCGTTCGATGCCCTTGCGCGCCTGCTCCCGCACATGTTCGGAACAGCTCCTGAGCGTACCGACCATCTCAGCGGATTCCGGGATGACGTTGTTGGTCGTGCCCGACGAGACTTTCGCGCAGGTGAGCACGATCGGATCGAACGCGTCGAAGCGCCGCGTCGCCATCGCGTTGAGCGCGAGACCGATCTCGAACATGACGGGTATGGGATCGACGGCCAGATGCGGCATGGACGCATGACCGCCCTTGCCTTTGATTGTGATGATCCATTTGTCGGCGGAGGCGAGCATCGGACCCGGCTTGCCAGTGATGGCGCCAGCGCGGAAATTGGGGGTGATGTGCAGCGCGAACGCGGCGTCCGGCTTCGGATCGGCGTCGAGAAGGCCGTCTTCGATCATGAAGCGCGCGCCGTGGTGACCTTCCTCACCTGGCTGGAACATGAACTTCACCGTGCCCGCGAGCTGGTCGCGGCGGCGATGCAGAAGATGCACCGCCTGGACGAGCATCGCCGTGTGCGCGTCGTGCCCGCAGGCGTGCATGCGGCCATCGAACTCGCTGGCGAAGTCGAGGCCGGTCGCTTCCGGCATCGGCAGCGCATCCATGTCACCCCGCAGAAGAATGGTCCGCCCGCTCTGGGAACCCGCCTTGGTGCCGGTCAGGGACACGATCAGGCCCGACGTCGACGGCCCGCGGTCGATCTGCACGTCGAGGCCCTCGAGCCCGTCCAGAACGGCCTGCGTGGTGATGGGGAGATCGAGGCCGAGCTCCGGCTTGGCGTGAATGCGCCGGCGCAGGCGGACGGCTTCGGGCAACAGTGTGTGCGCTTCTTCAAGCAGATGCGAAATCTCAGCCAAGACCGGTCCTCCTTGCAGGCCGCCATTTGTAACAGGTCCGCGGCCTTGGGCAATTCACGCCCAGTTGACGGTCCGGCAGCGCTCCGTGACATGCTCCGGCCAAACACCGGGAGACGCACATGGCTTTCCACGACATCCTCTACACGACCGACGGCCCCGTCGCGGCGATCACGCTCAACCGCCCGCGTTACAAGAACGCGCAGAGCTATCGCATGCTCGACGAGATCGACGAGGGTTTCCGGCTTGCGAAGGCGGACAAAGGCATCCGCGCGCTCGTCATCCGCGGCAGCGGCGGGAACTTCTCTTCCGGCCACGATCTCGGCACGGAGGACGCGCTCGCTTATCACAAAGCGCTGGGCGCCGAACCCGGCATTGAAACCTATGACGAGTTCAAGAAATACAATCTCGACCTGCTCGTGGGCTGGCGGAACTTCCCCAAGCCCACTATCGCGATGGTCGAAGGTTATTGCATCTATGCAGGCTGGATGCTGGCGGCGTGTTGCGATGTGGTTTTCGCAGCGTCCGACGCGGAGTTTCTGGCGGGTTTTGTCGAATACATGTCGATCCCCTGGGACATCGGCATCCGCCGCGCCAAGGAGATCTGCTTCGAGAGCCGGTTCATCTCGGCGGAGGAAGCGCGCGAATACGGTTTCGTCAATCGCGTGTTCAGCCCCACGGCGCTCGAGCGTGCAACCTATGCCTATGCGCAACGCGTGGCCGAGAACAGTCTCGATGCGCTGCGCTTCGTAAAGATCCAGGCAAACAAGGCGCAGGACGCGCAAGGCTTCACCAACGCGCTTGAAGACTCGCTGGGCGACTATCAGGCGATGAAATATATGAAGGGCGCGGAGATGCGCGTGCCGGGGGAGAAACGACTGGCGACCGTCGACCTCGCCTTTCGCGGCAAGAAGGGCGAGCGCTACGGCCAGCGCTGACGTCTCACTCCGCGAACCAGCACAAACTCGCTTGCGTCAGCGCGATCGCGGCACAGCGATTGCAAACAGAAAGGACAGGCCCAGATCCAACGCGACGTTCTCGAATGGCGCGATCAGGCGCCCCCAGGGTGTGAAAAGAGGACGGGGACAACCAGCACCGCCGCCGTGCCCCATTCGAACCAGATGACGGTGCGCTCCTGCGCCGTGATCTTCGCCACGAGGGCGCGCGAGAATCCGTTGTCGGGCAGGGTGCCGGACCCAACCGGACTGCCGTAGCGCCAGGAACAGAGGTCTCCTCGAGGCCCGGTCCCGCCCTTTAGATGCAGAGGCAAGCCCATCCGGATGCAGCCCGGAAGAATTTTTTTGTGAGCGCGGAAGACGGCGCCGCAACCCTGTGATCCAATAGGGTTCTTGCCGCACCTGACCTCCCCCGATGGATAAGCGATGCCTCCAGCCCGCGCTGCCGCCGTCCTTCTGGTCGTGTTCGCGCTAGCCGGATGCGAGACCATCGCGCCGGCGCTCAACCTTCTCATCTCGCGATCGGGTTACCGCGTGGAAGAGAACGTCGCCTACGGCGCCGCGCCCCGTCAGACGCTCGACATCTACACGCCGGATCATCTGACGGCCAAAGCGCCGGTCATCCTCTTTTTCTACGGCGGCTCCTGGCAGACCGGGCGCAAGGAAGATTATCTGGCCTTCGGCGAGTCCTTCGCCACCAAAGGCATCGTGGTCGCGATAGCCGACTATCGCGTCTATCCCGAAGTTCGTTATCCCGATTTCCTGAAGGACGGAGCGGCGGCGTTCGCCTATGTGCACGCGCATATCGCGGAGTATGGCGGCGACCCTGACCGTATCTTCCTCGCGGGCCATTCCGCCGGCGCCTACATCGCAGCCATGCTGGCGGCCGATCCGCGTTATCTCGATGAAGCAGGCGCCAAGCTGTCTCAAGTGCGCGGCGTGATCGGGATCGCCGGCCCCTACGACTTCCTGCCGCTGACCGACCCCACGCTCATCGCAATTTTCGGCGGTGCCCATCGCGAGGATACGCAACCGATCACCTATATCGACGGCAAACGCCCGCCGATGCTACTCGCCACGGGCGATGCGGACACAACGGTCGGGCCCGGCAACACGGCGCGCTTCGCCGCCAAGCTTCGGTCCTTCGACAGTCCCGTGGAAGCGCGCGTCTATCCCGGCATCAGCCACGTCGGCATCATCCTGTCGATCGCGCCGATGCTGCGCGGCAATACCACGCTGCGCGAGGACATCATTAATTTCGTGAATGCGAATTAGTCGTGTGAGCCGCTGCGGCCGCGTTTGATCTCGGCGCGCCTCTTCTTGTCCGACAGCCGCCGCTCCTTGCTTGCTCGGGTGGGTCTCGTCTTGCGGCGCGGAGGCGGCGGCGGTTCGGCAGCACGCGCGATGAGTTCAATCAGCCGCGTGCGCGCGTCCTCTCGGTTTCGCTCCTGCGTGCGGTACTGGTTCGCGACGATGATCAACTCGCCGTCTTTCGTCATGCGCCGTCCCGCCAGCTTCACGAGTCGCGCACGCACGTCGTCCGGCAATGATGGCGACCGGGCGACATCGAATCGCAACTGCACGGCGGTCGCGACCTTGTTGACGTTCTGCCCGCCCGGCCCCGACGCGCGCACGAAGTTCTCGGAAAGTTCGCTCTCATCGATCTCGAGGCCGTTTCCGATGTTAATCTTGACCATGGCCCACTCGGGAATCGCTGAAAGAATCACACACACCGGCGCCTCTGTAACGCTTTTCCCCCTTGCCGCGAATTGGACGGAAAAGGCGTTGTCGCGCATGATGGACGGAGATTGAGGAACTAGGGTGGAGACGCGGCTCATATCTGGCTTGGAGGCCCGACTCAGGGCGGCACGTGCGCAAGCCGCGGGCGCCTGGCAATCCTATCTGGTATGGTGGCGGGAACGGATGACCAAACGGGAGCTCTTTTACCGGCACACGGGAATGGTGCGCGCGCTGCACTGGATCAACGCGCTCTGCCTGCTCGTCATGCTGATGAGCGGCCTGCAGATCTTCAACGCGCATCCCGCGCTTTATTGGGGACAGATATCCAATTTCGACCATCCCTTCGTGTCGCTCTTCGGCGAGCAGGACAATGCGGGCCATATCGTCAAGGGTGTGACCCAGATCGGACATTGGCAGTTCAACACGACGGGTCTGTTCGGAGCCTCCTACGAAGACGGTCAGCTGACGGCGCGCGGCTTCCCCGACTGGGTGACCCTGCCCGGTCCGCAATGGCTGGCCATGGGGCGGCTCTGGCACTTCTTCTTCGCCTGGATTCTCGTGATCAACGGGCTCGCCTTCATCACTTATGCTCTGGTGAAACAGCATGCGCAGAAGGACCTGTTTCCCACCCGCGCCGACATCCGCCACATCGGTCGCGAGATTCTCGATCATCTTCGCCTGCGCTTTCCCAAGGGCGAAGCGGCAAAGCGCTACAACGCGCTGCAGAAGATCGCCTATTTCACGGTGATCTTCGTGCTGGGGCCGCTGATCGTGCTGACAGGCCTCACCATGTCGCCCACCATGGACAGCGTGTTTCCGGGTCTTCTCTGGGTCTTCGGCGGACGGCAAAGCGCCCGCACCATCCATTTCATCTGCGCCTTCTCGTTTTTGGGCTTCTTCATCATTCACATCGTGATGGTGGTGCTCTCCGGCACCTGGAACAATCTGCGTTCGATGATCACCGGCTGGTACGCCATCGAGCCCGACGAGAAGGAGACGTCGCATGGCTGACGCGAACAGGGGGACGCGCCGCGGGTTTCTTGGGGCGGCCGCAGCCGGCGCCGGCACGCTTCTCCTGAGCGGTTGCCGCGGACTTTCCGAAACGCATTGGTTTCCCAAAGTGCTCGACAGCGCGGAAGGCCTCACCAAACGCATCCAGCGGCTGTTCGCAGGCTCGTGGTCGCTGGCCCCGGAATATTCAAAGGCCGATCTCTCGCCCGTCTTCAAGGCGAACGGCACACTCAACCCCGGCACGACCGCCTACAACATGGCCGCCGCCGACAATTTCCGCGACTGGCGGATTCCCGTGAGCGGCCTCGTCAAGAACCCGTTCGTGATGTCGCTGAACGATTTGCGCGCCTTTCCATCGCGCACGCAGATCACGCGACACGATTGCGTGGAAGGCTGGAGCTGCATCGGTGAATGGACCGGCGCGCCGCTCCGCCTCATTCTCGACAAGGCCGATCCGCTGCCGAAGGCGCGCTATGTCGTCTTTTATTGCGCCGACCCGATGAGCGACAATGGCGATTATTATTACGAGAGCCTCGATCTCATCGAAGCCTGCCATCCGCAGACGATTCTCGCCTACGAGATGAACGGCCAGCCGCTGGCGATTCCGCACGGCGCGCCGGTCCGCCTGCGCTGCGAACGCCAGCTCGGCTACAAGCACGCCAAATACGTCGAACGCATCGAACTCGTCGAGAGCTTCGCGCACATCAACGGCGGCAAGGGCGGCTATTGGGAAGACCAAGGCTACACCTGGTGGGCGGGAATTTAAAGCGCCGGGTCTTTGGACAGCTCTTTAAAATAGCAGGTCATTCCCGCGAAAGCGGGTACCCAGGTGATCGTGGGACGCGAACACCTGACGTGGTTGGTAACGATCGTTCCGAAGCCTGAGTTCTTCGCACCCTGGGTTCCCGCTTTCGCCGGAATGACATTCTATTTTTGAGAGAGAGTATTTCGTTAGAGGTCTGTTTACTTCGGTATCCCGTTGAACGCCACGACAGGTCCCGTCGCCTCCGGCGGCGTTTCGTATTGCCGGTAATCCTGGATCTGGTCCACGCGCACGAAGCTGTAGCCTTCGTCGATCAGCGGCGCGATGATCGCCGCGGCCAACTCGGCCGACTGCGAGTGGATGCAGTGCATCAGCACCACACCGCCGTTCTTGCGGCGGATCTCGCGCAGGTAACCTTTGGCGCAGGTGTCGGCGTCCCAGCCGCGATGCCAGCAATCCCAGTCTGCGGCGCTCAGAATGTAGCCGTCGTCGCTCATGGTGATGTCGCCGCCTTCATCCCAGTAGATGGGCCCCACATATTTTTTCAGCACCGGATCGGCGTTCAGGATATCGGCATGGGCCGTGCGCCAGCTGCCGTAGGGGGCGCGAAAGTAGAACTTTGTGCCGGCCGGCATCAGCGGCGCGATTTCGTCGTCCACTTCGCGGATCTGGTCGAGCAACAGATCCGGATATTCGTCGTAGCGCTTGCCGAGAAAGGGATGGGTGGCGCTGTGATTGGCGAGAAGATGTCCTTCCGCCGCGATCCGCGCGAGCACGCCCGGATAAGTCTTCGCCATCTTGCCGACGATGAAGAACGTGCCTTTGACGCCCAGCGCCTTCAGCGCGTCGAGCACATCCTCCGTGTAGCCGTTCGGGCCGTCGTCGAAGGTCAGTGCCACGGTGTGCGTATTTTTGAGGCCCGAATGGAAGATGTTCTTGGGCTGGAAATAGGCGAGTTTGGTGTCCCCTGCCTCCGCCACACCGACCAGGAGCGAGAACGCTAGCGCAATAGCACTCAAAGTACGCATCATGGTGTTGCCCCCTCGCAAGGCCCAGAACCGATGACAACCTAAGCCACGTCTTTCCGCCTCACAAGCGGCCGGCCCTCGACATATATAGAAATGTTAAATATTACAAGTGCTTGCCGGCCATCCCCGATACAGGAATTGAACATTGTCTGCTAATTCGCGGCGGCGGACCGGGCGGGCGATGCGGTCAGCTTCTGGTTTGTGATCGGCAGTTCGCGGATGCGGACCCCTGTCGCGGCGAAGATGGCATTGGTAACCGCCGGCGCGACCGGGGGCACGCCCGGCTCGCCCGCGCCGCCCAATGGTGCGTCGCTCTCGACGATATGGACCTCGATCTCGGGGCATTCGGCGAGGCGCACCATTTCGTAGTCCGGGAAGTTCGCCTGCATCACCGCGCCCTTGTCGATGGTGATCGCGCCGTGAAGCGCAGCGGTCAGGCCGAAGATGATTCCACCTTCGATCTGCGCCTTGAGGCCATCGGGATTGACGGCCATGCCGCAATCGATCGCCGCGACAATGCGACGGACCGTGAGCGCGCCTTCGGGGCTGACTTCCACTTCCGCCACATGAGCGACGATCGACTCGAAGCTTTCGAACAGGGCGATGCCGCGCGCCTGTCCCTGGGGCATCGGTGTGCCCCAGCCTGCGGCCGCCGCCGCCTTCTTCAGCACGGCGAGATGCCGGGGTTTCGCGCCGAGCAGTGCCGCGCGATAGGCGAAGGGATCGGCTTTCGCTTCGTGCGCCAGTTCATCGATGAAAGACTCGACGAAGAAGCCGTGCCACGACGCTTCCACACTGCGCCAGGGGCCTGTCGGGATATGCGTCGGCACTTTCGCGGTCCGATATTCCTGACTGGGGATCCCGTAGGCGATATGCGCCTGCGGATCCGGGTCGCCTTTCCCGGCCGCCGGATTGGGGCCGTCGTTCACGGTATAATCGTGCGACCATGCCAGCGGCGCGCCGTTGGCGTCGAACGCCGCACGCATGCGGCTCATCACATTGGGGCGATAGTAGTCGTGTTGCATATCCTGCTCGCGCGTGAAGACGAGCTTTACCGGCGTGCCCGGGACAGCCATCGCTGTCTGGACTGCGTAGGTCAGGTAGTTCCATTGTTGCGGCAACCTGCGCCCGAACGCGCCGCCCATCGGCAGAAGATGGAACGTCACTTTCTCCAGCGGCAGCTTCGCTTCCTTGGCGCAATACGCGCGCGCACCAAGCCCGTCCTGCGCGCCAGCCCAGACTTCGAGCGTTCCGTTCCCGTAGAGCGCCGTCGCGTTCATCGGTTCCATCGGCGCGTGCGCAAGATACGGAACCTGATAGACGGCTTCGTACGAGCGCCGGCCTGGCTGGTCGATGGCGTCCGCTCCGAATCCGATCTTCGTATCGCGCTTGAGATCGCCGTTCAGCGCCGCAATGCGCCGCGCCGTGATGGTTTCCGAGCTGACCGAACCATTGGCGCCATTGTCGAACACCGGGACGAGCGCACTCGCCGCGTCGCGCGCGCGCCAGAAACGGTCCGCGACCACGACTACGGCGTCATCCAGCTTGACGACCTGCCTGATGCCGCGACGCCCGGCAATATGCGCCGTTTCGACGGACAGCAACTTGGCGCCGAAGACCGGAGAGATGCGGATGGCGGCGTAGAGCATGCCGGGAACGACCGTATCGATGCCGTATTTGGTGGCGCCATTCACCTTGTTCGGGATGTCGATGCGCGGGACGGGCTTGCCGACGAGTGTGTATTCGCTTTTCGCCTTGACCTTTGGACTCGAAGACGGCGAATAGGCGGCGGCGTCCTCCGCCAGTTCGCCGTAGCTGAAGCTCCTGCCCGACGCCTTGTGAAGGACGCGGTTCAATTTGGTCGCGCAGTCTTCCGGCGCGACGTTCCACCGCGCAGCCGCAGCTTTGACCAGCATTTCGCGCGCGGCGGCGCCCGCAATGCGCATGCCGTAAACACCCGTCGCGCGCACCGCGGACGAGCCGCCAGTCACCTGCAAATCCATATAGGTCGCGACGGTGCGGAACGTGTTGTCGACCGTGCCGCGCAGGAACGCCGGTACCTGGTCGCGCGTCATGTGCTGCCCGGAGAGGATAAATCCTTCCGCCAGCGCGCCGTTGGCGAAGAGCGGATCCGGCAGAGCCGCTTCGACGCGCAGCTTATCCCAGTCCGCATCGAGTTCTTCCGCCGCCATTTGCGGCAGCGCCGTAAAGATGCCCGTGCCCATGTCGCAATGCGGCACGACGATCGTCACCGTGTCGTCATTGGCGATCTTGATCCAGTTGTTGACGAAGCGCTCGCCGGCTTTGGCCGCGAGCTTGTCGACGCGCGCGAGCCGGTCGCTGGGCCATAAGGCATAACCGACGACGAGCGCACCGGTGGCACCGAGGCCGCCGAGAAGGATTACACGACGTGAAGGCATGGCTGCGGCTCCGTCAGCGTTGCGCGAGCGCACGGACGGCGGCGCGGATGCGCGGGAACGTCCCGCAGCGGCAGATATTGGTGATGGCCGCGCTCAACTGCGCATCGCTCGGCGCCGGATTGGTCTTGAGCAGCGCGCTGACCGCCATGATCATCCCGGACTGGCAGTAGCCGCATTGCGGTACCTGATGATCGATCCAGGCCTGTTGCACCGGTGTCAGTCCGTTCGCGCTCAGGCCCTCGATGGTGACGATTTCCGAGCCCTGGACGGCACCCGCAGGAACCATGCAGCTGCGTGTGGCGACGCCGTCGACGTGAACCGTGCAAGCCCCGCACTGGGCGATTCCGCAGCCGAACTTCGTGCCCGTCAGGCCGAGCTCGTCGCGTATGACCCACAGAAGTGGCGCATCCGGCTCCACGTCCAGGTCATGATCCATCCCATTTACTTTAAGCGATACCGTCACATTGGCCCCCAACGCCTTGAAGATCACGTGATTTTAGCACGCCAGGCTGAAATTCGTATGCCGCGATTGCACCTGTATGCGCGCTCACGGAATTTAGCCGGCCACCCCCTTAATTTCGACATATCGCCTCACATGGTTGTGACATTTATATGCGTATCGCGCGTTGAATGGAGCCCGTGCGGACAAGCCGGAGGGAGCCATGAGATCGCCCACCGCGGCCGGCATCAAGAGCCCGCCTGCGACCGCTGTCGGCGGCGATCGGAAACACCGCGCGAAGTCGAGACGCAGCGCGTCCAGCCCTAGGAAGGGGTGCCGCAGGGTAACCCCCGGCGAGAAGGTGCAGCCGATCAGGGAGTCTTAATCGAATGCCGAACGGACCCAAAGAAAGCGCGCAAAATAAAGCCGTCATCGCGCAATTGCCGAGGCTTCTTCAATCTCCCGATCCATCGGCAATCCGTGCTTTTTTCACGGAGGATTTTCGGCTCCATGACGTGAAATATCCGGATTGGCCGCACGGTCACCACGGCGCGATTCGAATGTTCGTCCAGATGAAGGCGATGATCCCCGACATCGCCATAAGCATCGAGGACATGTTCGGCGAAGAGGACAAGGTTTTTGTTCGGTGGCGCGTCAAGGGCACGGTCCGGCAGCTTTGAAGGGCGTCGCGGAGACGGGACCCGCTTCGAGGCTATCGTTTTCAGCGTCTACCGCTTCCATGCTGGTCGAATTGCCGAAGATTGGGGCGCCGACATAGCGCTGCCAGAAGGACATGTCTGGCGAACGGCGTGAAGCACGCTGCACCATCGGCTCGCGCGACCCTCACCACGTCTCCAACATGCGCTCCAGCGCCACGACGATCTGCTCGACCACTTCCGACGGTGTGCAGGTGTGAAAGGGAAACGTCGTCATGGGCGTGAAGCCGGACGGCGAGACGATAGCCACGTGATAATGCCGGCCCGCGCCCAGCGAAGACAGCTCGTCCGGCAGATCCTCGACCGGCATGAAGAGCGCGAGAAAATCGTGGCGCAGAAGCTCGCACAGCCGCGGGTTCTGACGGGCGGCTTCGACGACCCCGCTCAGGAACGGCGCCACCGCGGGATCGGGGTCGGCCACCAGCACCAATACGGGGCGGTCCTTCTGCGCGATCTTCCGGAGCGTCGCGGCGTTCCAGCCGTGCCAGTCGATCCCGTCATCCGGAAATTTGCTCAAGGTCTTCCCCGAATCCGTTGAACAATCGGGTCAAGTGTGACCCATCAGATGTCTGCGTAGCAACGCACCTCGCCGAACCCGCCAGGATTGGTCACGGCGCCGTCGCGCGCCGGGCCGACATTCTTGGCGAAGCGCCAGAGCGCGCCCGAGCCGAAATCCGGCGTTTTGGGCTTCCACGCTTTGCGCCGCTCCACGAGTTCGGTTTCGCTCAACTCCACGTCGAGCGTACCCTTCTCGGCATCGATGACGATGATGTCACCGTTCTTGAGAAGCCCGATCGGACCGCCGTCCATCGCTTCGGGTCCCACATGGCCGACGCAGAGGCCGCGCGTGCCGCCGGAAAAGCGCCCGTCGGTGATGAGCGCCACGTTCTCCACGCCCTGACCGTAGAGCGCCGCCGTCGTCGACAGCATCTCGCGCATGCCGGGTCCGCCTTTCGGGCCTTCATAGCGGATGATGATGACGTCCCCTTCCTTGTAATTGCGCGCCTGTACGGCGTCGAAGGCATCCTCTTCGCGATCGAACACGCGTGCGGGCCCACGGTGCTTCAGATGCTTGAGGCCCGCCACCTTCACGATGGCGCCCTCCGGCGCGAGATTGCCTTTGAGGCCGACCACACCGCCCGTCGGCGCAAGCGGACTGGAGACCGCGCGCATCACCTTCTGGCTCGGATTGAACGTGACGTCCTTCAGATTCCCGGCAACCGTCTTGCCGGTTACCGTCATGCAGGAGCCATCGATATAGCCGCCGTCGAGCAGCGTCTTCATGAGCATCGGAACCCCGCCCGCTTCCCACATGTCTTTGGCGACGTACTCACCGCCGGGCTTGAGCGAGGCGAGATAAGGCGTGCGCTTGAAGATCTCCGCCACATCGAAGAGATCGAACTTGATGCCGGCTTCGTTTGCCATCGCGGGCAAATGCAGCGCCGCATTGGTCGAGCCGCCCGTGGCCGCCACGACCGCCGCCGCGTTCTCGAACGCCTTGCGCGTGCAGATGTCGCGCGGCCTGATGCGCTTCTCGAGCAGATGCATCACCGCCTGCCCGGCCTTCAGGGCGAAATCGTCGCGGCTTAAGATCTCCGCCGGCGGACCGGAGGAATAAGGAAGCGCCAAGCCGATCGCTTCGGCGACGCAGGCCATGGTGTTCGCGGTGAACTGTCCGCCGCACGCGCCCGCACCGGGGCAGGCGTGGCATTCGAGATCGTGGAGATCCTCCGCCGACATTTTTCCGGCCGCGAACTGGCCGACGCCTTCGAAGATATCGACGACGGTCACATCCCTGCCCTTGAATTTTCCGGGCATGATCGAGCCGCCATAGAGGAACACGCTCGGCACGTTGAGCCTGAGCATGGACATCATCATCCCGGGAAGGCTCTTGTCGCAGCCCGCGATGCCGACTAGCGCGTCGTAGCAATGCCCGCGCATGGTGAGCTCGACGGAATCCGCGATCACTTCGCGGCTAACGAGCGACGACTTCATGCCTTCATGGCCCATCGCGATGCCGTCGGTGACGGTGATGGTGCAGAATTCGCGCGGTGTGCCGCCGGCTTCCTTGACGCCGCGCTTGGCCGACTGCGCCTGCCGCATGAGTGCGATGTTGCAGGGCGCCGCTTCGTTCCAGCAGGAGGCGACGCCCACGAACGGACGGTCGATCTCCTCCTGCGTGAGCCCCATCGCGTAATAATAGGAGCGATGCGGCGCACGCTCCGGACCTTCGGTCACATGGCGGGAGGGGAGCCGGGATTTGTCGACGGACATTGCGAAAGCGCCTCAATGCGCGGAGGGTCTGCCGCCTTTTTGCGGGATCGCGCGCGAGAGAGCAACTGCGCTCGTTTTCGCACGCCAACGCCCGGCTAATCGGCACAGACATCTTGACTTTATTTCGTCGTTTCCCTAAATATCCGCCATGAGCGATCTGTTCGACGCCCTCGCCCATCCGGTGCGGCGCGAAATCCTGCAGCTCCTGCGCAAGAAAGCGATGAGCGCCGGCGAGCTCGCGGAGCATTTCACGCTGTCGAAGCCCACGCTCTCGGGACATTTTTCCGTGCTGAAGGCGGCCCGTCTCGTCACCACCGAACGGCAGGGCACCACCATCATCTACCGGCTCAACATGTCCGCGCTCGAAGAAGCGATCGGTGCGCTTATGGACATTGCGCAGCTCAACAAGAAAGGCGCCGCCAAATGGCTCTTCGCCCGCTCCTGATTGCAGGCTTCGCCCTCCTCGCCGTCGTGATCGCGTTCACCGGCTGGGCATGGGTGCAGATTCCGGACACCGCTTTGATCGCCACCCATTGGGACTTGAACGATCACGTTAATGGTCACATGCACAAGATACCGGGGCTGCTGATCGGCCCGGCAATCATGGTGGCGCTCCTCATCTTCTTCTGGGCCATCACGAAAATCGAGCCGCGACGCAACAATCTCACGCGGTCGCGCACGTTCTTCGCCGTAGGTTTCGCGGGAGGCCTTGCCATTGCGGCGCTGGCGCAGATCCATGTCGTTCTGACGGCGCTCGGCATATCCACGCCTGTCCTGCAGACCGTGCTGCCGGCAGTCGCGACACTCGTCATTGTCATGGGCAATTTCATGGGCAAGACCCGCTCAAATTTCTTTGTTGGCGTGCGCACACCATGGACGCTCGAGAGCGATCATTCCTGGGAAAAGACCAACCGCTGGGCGGGACGTTTCTTCATCTTCTCGGGGGTAGCGACGCTCGTGGCGCTGATTGTCTCGACCAAGGCGGTCGCTGTAGGCATTCTCGTCGGCGCGCTGGTGGCAAGCGCGCTTGTCAGCGTCGTCCTGTCCTATGTGTTCTGGAAGCAGGACCCAAGCTGCCACGCGCACGATTCCGTGCCGGAGTGAGGCTCACTTTCCGACGGGCGCCATGCCCTGGAAGCTCACCTGCTCGCCCATGCCGTCGATCAGCGACTTCACATCGATCGGCGCGGGCTGGTCGATACCGGTGCCCCTCACGTGCTTCTCGAGATCCTCGACAGTGAAGGCCATCGTGATGTCGTAGGTGCGGTCGGACTGATTGCGCAAGCGTTGCTCGGCCGCGTACCACCGCTTTTTCTCATCGCCGTCCGTGCAGGGCGCCGCCTCGGAGCCTTCCGCGCCCCAGCGATATTCGATGCAATCATACGGATCGAACGACATCTTGTAGAGCCGATGCACCATGTCGTCGAACGTCATCGGCACGGGATGCTTGTCGGAGCTTAGATAGGTGATGGTGCACGCCTTCGACTGCTTGGCGTAAACCTGCTCCATATCCTGCTTCAGGAAGTTGCCGTCATAGACGATGCGCGGATCGCGTTTGTGGTAGAGATCGATCATCTCCGCCATGTCCTTATAGAACTGCATGAAGGCCGCTTTGATGCGGGCATCGCGGGACGGCGTCGAGTAGCTTTCCCACTGGCTGTCGTTGGAGCCATAGATGTTGTCCGGGAGGCGCGCCGGATGCGGCTTCGACGGGAACTGCTCCGAGATCGCCTGATCGACATATTGCGCGCGGTCGTTCAGGTCGTTGCACAGCGTCTGCATCGTCACTTTCAACTCGTAGATAGGATTGTAGTCCATCTTGCCGCCGGAGATCGCGACGCGCGCGTATTCGTAGAAGCCGAGCTCAGCGCCGTTGTAGACGAAGCGCGACTTGGTCGGATCGTTGGTCGTATTGTTCTCGGTGCCGTTGTACTGCACCAGCGAATAATCGGGGATCTGGTCGTTTTGCGCGAACACCATGTGGCCGCCGATCAGGTCGCCATTCGCATCGGGATGCGCGCCGACAAGCTTGAAGGGTCGCCAGTTCTTGAAGCCGCCGCCAAGCCTGGCCGGGCTCTGGCCGAATTGGGCGCCATAGACGCTGCGCGACACGGTGAAATCGGGATGCGCGTCCATGTAGTAGACGCGGCCCGACGCATCAACCTTGTAGACGATGCCGACATGACCGTTGATGTCGTAGACGAGCGTGCCCGGATGGATGGAACCGGGCTGCAGCGCGGGCGAATAGAAATCGGACAGTATGCCCTTGGTGTCGCGCACGTCAGTGCGATAGGTGCCGGAATAGACGCTTCCGATCACGCCGCGGACCGCCGCCGCGCCGTCGATGCCGCCGCCATGATCGACGATATCGTGACGGCCGGTCGGATGATTGGGCGTCTTGGTGTAACGCAGATCGCCGCCCTTGCCGCTGATGCCGTCTACATAGCTGAACGGCAATCCGTTCTTCCACGCGTAATAGGCGCGCAGCAGATACGGCAGCTTCGCGCAGTCGACGTCGATGTCGAGGAAGCGTTGGTCGGTGTCGCGATACGGATTGGCGGCATTGCGCAGGCAGCTTTCCGACGAGCTGCAATCGGTCTCGCCCAACGCCTGCACGAACTTTCCGAAGCCTTCCTCGTCGGCCTCGGTCCAATGGTCCTTGGTGATGCGCCACGGCTGGGCTGCGACCGGGAGCGCGCCGGCACAAAGGACGATGGCGGTCAGGACGATTGCGAAAGCACGCATACCCACCCTCAAGTGCCCGCTTGGCGGGCGTCACGCATGCCTCTTCGCTCACAAGGGAATGCGCCTCGCCCCCAGAAGGTTCGGGGGTGCGACGCGAGAGTCAAGAAACGCCGTCCGTACGCCGGATGAGAGAATATTCATGCGCGAAATTCTCCATATTGACCCCAGAAATTGCGTGACAATAGGTCGCGACTCTCTTATAGGAGGCATCCCAACCGCCAAAGAGCGGCCAAGTTCGGGGAGAGAACCAGCAAAGGCCGGGAAACCGGCCTTTTGCATGTCTGGCCCCGTCTGCTCGGCAGGCAAAGGCGATATCCCCTCGAGCGGGGGGAAGCTAAAGCTCGATGACCCTCAGCAGGACCAGCCCGTAGAGGATCAGCCAGAGGACCACGGCCGACCCCGTCGCCACGGCCAGTTTCAGCCCCAGCCGCGGCCTAGTCGGCGCGCCGGGCTCTGCCCCCGCCACCAGCGTCTCACCCGCCTCGTGCGCCGTCTGGTTTCCTATGGGCAGGACGATCTGCAGCGCCAGATACCAGAATATCGCGAAGGCGCCTCCAAGGACGATCCAGTGCATCAGGCCTGCTCGAGCTCGACCAGCGTGCCGACGAAGTCTTTGGGGTGCAGGAAGATGACGGGCTTGCCATGCGCGCCGATGCGGGGTTCGCCGGTGCCGGTGATGGTGGCGCCCTCGGCCTTCATGCGGTCGCGCGCCTCGTAAATGTCGTCCACCTCGTAGCAGACATGATGCATTCCGCCGCCGGGGTTCTTCTCGAGGAACTTTGCGATCGGCGAGTTCTCGCCCAGCGGCTCCAAAAGTTCGATCTTCGTATTCGGAAGTTCGACGAAAACAGTCGTGACACCGTGGTCGGGCTGCGGCACCGGCTCGGAGACTTTGGCGCCCAGCGTGTCGCGATAGACCTTCGCCGCCTTGGCGATGTCTTTGGTGGCGATGGCCACGTGGTTGAGCCGCCCGATCATCCGTCTCTCCTCATTGCGCTGAAGCCTATCTAAAGGGGCAGGAGCCGCCGTTCAAACCCGGATGGCCTGCACGCGGGTGACAGGCTTCTTGCCCCAGGCGTCCTGCGCTGCGCGCCTGGCGGCGCGGCGGACATTCTCGAGGAACTGCTCTTCGCTCTGCCGCTTCGGATTGTGCCGGCGGACCGCCTCGTCCACGGCGGCAAGCACCGACGCGTGGATCGCGTCCGGGACGCCTTCGAGCAGCATGGCCGGCTCTCCGGCGACGCGACCCTTGCCGTCCAGCGCCAGCGTCACGGAAATGACGCCCGCGAAGCTCATCGAGCGGCGCTCGCGCATATGGTCGTGGCTTTCGTCCACCAGCACGCGCCCGTCGAGATAGATGCGGCCCGACGGCGTCTCGTCGATGATTTCGGCCCGGCCCGGCGCCAGCCTCAGCATCTGCCCGTTGCCGATGACGACCGCTTCCGGCACCTGCAGCGAGCGCGCGAGACGCGCGTGTTCCGTCATGTGGCGGATCTCGCCATGCACCGGCACGGCGATGCGCGGCCTCACCCAACGATACATCTGCGCCAGCTCTTCGCGCGCAGGATGGCCTGAGACGTGGACGAAATGATCGCGTTCCGTCAGCACCTCGACACCGAGCGCGGCCAGCTTGTTCTGGATGTCGAAGATAGGAAGCTCGTTGCCCGGGATGATGCGCGACGAGAAGATCACGGTGTCGCCGGGGCCGAGACTGACATTGGGGTGATCGCCCGAGGCGATGCGCGCCAGTGCCGCGCGCGCCTCACCTTGACTGCCCGTGCACAGATAGAGCACGCGCGACGGCGGCAGCTGCGCGGCTTCCTCTTCATCCAACGCCGGAGGAAAATCCGCCAAATAGCCCGTTTCACGCGCTGCGTTGACGATGCGATGCATCGCCCGGCCGACCAGGGCCACCTGCCGTCCATGCTTCTTCGCCGCGCGCGCGATGCTGCCAAGCCGCGCCGCGTTGGATGCAAACGCCGTCACCGCCACGCGGCCCTTCAGCGTGCCTATCAGCTCTTCGAGGCTTTGCTCCACGCGCGCTTCCGAACCGGATTCGCCGGGCACCAGCGCGTTGGTCGAATCGCAAACGAGCGCCAGCACCCCCCTGTCGCCCAACGCGCGCAGCGCATTCTCGTCGGTGACTTCGCCCAGCAAGGGATCGGGATCGAGCTTCCAGTCGCCCGTGTGCACGACGGTGCCGAGCGGCGTGGTGATGGCGAGCGCATTAGGTTCGGGAATCGAATGCGTGATCGACACGAATTCGATGTCGAACGGCCCGAGCTTCAGCGTGCCGCCGAGGGGCACGATCTTCGGGCGCAGGCGATCCTCCAGGCCGGCTTCGTAAAGCTTGTCTTCCAGCAGGCGCGCCGTGAACGGCGTCGCATAGACGGGGCATTCGAGCTCCGGCCAGAGATAGGGAACCGCGCCGATGTGATCTTCATGCGCATGCGTCAGCACGAGACCGCGGATGTTGTCCTTGAGCTCGGTGAGGAAGCGGATGTCCGGCATGATGAGATCGATGCCGGGGTTGGGCCCTTCCCGCCCGAACAGCACGCCGCAATCGACGATGATCCATTCCCGGTCGTTCGGCGGGCCATAGCCATAGGCATTGAAATTCATTCCGATCTCGCCCGCGCCACCCAGGGGCAGGAGGACCAATTCTGCGTTCATGCGGGATGCATCCATCAGAATTAAACGGACGCCTTGGCCGCTGCGTTGCGCGCGTGGATGAGAACAAGGCCGCGGATGGTGAGATCGGGATCGATGTAATCGATGGCGGGCGTCTGCCGGAAAAACAACGTCGCAAGACCGCCCGTGGCGATCACGGTCATCGGCTGGCCGTATTCTTCCTTAATACGCTTTACGAGACCTTCGATCAGGCCGATATAGCCCCAGAAAAGTCCCGAGCGCATCGCGGGCTCGGTGTCCTTGCCGATGACGGCCTGCGTGCGCTCGACGGCAACACGCGGCAGCATGGCCGCCGCCTTGTGAAGCGCTTCCGCCGAAAGATTGGCACCCGGTGCTATCACGCCGCCTTCGTAGTCACCATTGGGCGCCACGATGTCGAACGTCGTCGCCGTGCCGAAATCTACGACGATGAGCGCGCCCTTGTGCGTGGCGTGCGCCGCCACCGCGTTGACAAGACGGTCGGCACCCACCGCCGCCGGTCGGTCGGTAAGCACCTGGATGCCGAGATCGACATTGTGATCGCCGACGACGAGCGGCTCGCACTTGAAATAGCGACGGCACAGCGTCTTCAGATTGAAGAGTGCCGCCGGAACGACGGTCGCGATAATCGCGTTGTCCACGTCGGAAAAGCTGATGCCCTGCAACTGCAGCAAAGGGATCAGCATCACGGCGTATTCATCGGCGGTGCGTGCATTGTCGGTGACGGCACGCCATTCCGCACGCACGGTGTGGCCGTCGTGCACCGCGAAGACGATGTTGGTATTTCCCGCGTCGATGACAAGAAGCATGGCTGACCCTCAGAAGAACACTTCGCCCGCGGCGACGATGCGCGTGCGGTCTTGCGCCTCGCGCAGGATCAGCGCCCCCGTTTCGTCTATGCCTTCGAACACGCCGGAGGTTTCCTCGTTCTGCAGACGGGCCCTGATCCGTCCCCCGATTTGCGCAGCACGCGCAAGCCACGCATCGCGAACGTCGCCAAAGCCGCGCGCGTTCCAAATGTCATACCATTTTGCCCAGGCACAGGCGAGCCGCTGCAGGGCATCGGGGGCGGGTGGTACGGTCTCACCCAGGGCCGCGAGCGAGGTCGCAGGAAATTCCGTGCCGTCGGGATGCTGCGCGAGGTTAGCGCCGATGCCGATCGCCAGCCAGTCGAGACGGCCGCCGCCACTGGCTGACTCCAGAAGTATGCCTGCGATCTTTCGTCCGTCTGCCAGAACATCGTTTGGCCACTTCACGGCCACGCGTGCGCTCTGCGTGAAGGATTGGACCATGTCGGAAGCCGCGAGCGCCGCTACGAACGACAATTGCGCAGCTTCGCCCGGCGGCTTTTCTGGCCGCACGAGCAACGTCGCCGCGAGATTTCCGGTCGGGCTTTCCCACGCGCGGCCGCGACGGCCACGACCTGCGCTCTGCCGGTCGGCGGTGATCCAGACGGGACCTTTCTCTCCGGCCTGCGCCAGGCGGCGCGCCTCTTCGTTCGTCGAGTCGATCACCTCGAACGCCCTGAGCGCGTAACCTTGCGGCCACGCCGGGTTCGTGGTCACGGCACGAGCGACTTGGCGGCTGTTTCGGCAACCGCGATTAGCGGTGCGCCGGCGACGATGAAGAGCAGCGTGAATGCCGTCGAGGCTGCGATAATCGAGCCGAGGCTTATACCCAGATCGCTGTCGAAAGGCGACAATGGATCGTCGAAATACATGACCTTGAAAATGCGCCAGTAATAATACGCGCCGATCACGCTCGCGATCACGCCGATGATGGCGGGTACATAGAGACCAGCCTGGATCGCCGGCAGGAACACGTAGAACTTGGCGAAGAAGCCCGCAAAGGGCGGGATGCCCGAAAGGCTGATCATGAAGAAGGCGAAGGCCATCGCTAGCCGCGGCTGTTCGCGCGCAAGGCCTGCGAGATCGCCGATTGATTCCACCATCTGTCCGTTGCGCTTCATGGCGAGAATGCAGGAGAAGACGCCCGCGTTCGTGACGAGATAGATCACGAGATAGATCAGCACGCCCTGGACGCCGGCGACGGTGCCTGCCGCCAGTCCCAGCAATGCGTACCCCATATGACCGATGGAGCTGTAGGCCATCAGACGCTTGATGTTGGTCTGGCCGATGGCTGCAAAAGCGCCGAGCAGCATCGAAAGCACGGACGCCACGATGATGATCTGCTGCCATTGATGGACGGCATCGGGGAACGGCACGATGACCGCGCGCAGGAACAGCGCCATGGCGGCGATCTTGGGCGACATCGCGAAGAACGCCGTGATAGGTGTCGGCGATCCCTCGTAGACGTCCGGCGTCCACATGTGGAACGGCACGGCTGCAACCTTGAACGCGAGGCCGGCGATCAGGAACACGAGCCCGAAGATTAACCCGATCGGCGCGCCCGATTGCCTGATGACGGCGGCGACATGGCCGAAGTCCGTCGTGCCGGTGAAGCCGTAGATGAGCGAAATGCCGTAAAGCAGCAGCCCCGAGGACAGCGCGCCGAGGACGAAATACTTAAGCCCCGCTTCGCTCGACCGCACGGACTCGCGATTGAATGCGGCGAGCACATAGAGCGCCAGGCTTTGCAGCTCGAGGCCCATATAAAGCGCGAGAAAGCTCGACGCCGACACCATCAGCATCATGCCAAGCACGGAGAAGGTCACGAGCACGGGGAATTCAAAGCGGGCGATCTTTTCGCGCACGAAAAAGCCCAGCGACATGATAAGCGTAAGCGCAGCGCCCAAAAGGATCAGCAGCTTCGAAAACTTCGCGAAGCCGTCGGCCACGAAGGCGCCGCCGAACGCGCTGGCGTCGGTCGGCTGCATCACCACACAAAAGGCCGAGCCTGCCATTGCCACGATGGCCAGGAACGACAGCATGCCCATGCTGCGGTCGTTCTTCTGCAGCACGCCGACCAGAAGCAGGAGCAGGCCTGCGCCGGCCATCACGAGCTCGGGCATCATGACGGTGAGATCGTGCGGAAGGGACGTCACGGCCCTGCTCCTTGTGTCGCCGCGCTAGCCGGCATGTTTGCCCGGGCGAGTTTCGGCGCGTGGTCGGTGGCGAGCGCCGTCTTGTATTGCTGGATAAGATTCGCGACGGACGCCGACGTCACATCCATCACCGGCCTGGGATAGACACCCATCGCGATCGTCAGAACCACGAGCGGCGTCAGGATGGCGATCTCGCGCAGCGAAAGATCCTGGATCGCCTGCAGACCCGGCTTCACCAGCGCGCCGAAGATGATGCGGCGGTAGAGATAAAGCGCATAAGCCGCCGACAGGATCGTGCCCGTCGCGGCGAAGATCACGACCGTGTTGTTGACGGCGAACGTACCCAGCATCGTCAAGAACTCGCCTACGAAACCGCCGGTGCCCGGCAGGCCGATGTTCGCGAGCGTGAAAATCATGAAGCAGGCGGCATACATCGGCATGCGCTCGACAAGGCCGCCATAAGCCGCGATCTCGCGGGTGTGCATGCGGTCATAGACGACACCCACGCAGAGGAAGAGAGCGCCCGAGACGACGCCGTGGCTCAGCATCTGGAAGATGCCGCCTTCGATGCCCTGATGCGTCAGCGAGAAGATACCCATCGTCACGAAGCCCATATGAGCGACGGACGAATAGGCGATAAGCTTTTTCATGTCCTCCTGCGCCAGCGCCACGAGCGAGGTGTAGATGATCGCGACGACCGAGAGAACAAAGACCAGCGGCGTGAAATACTCCGACGCACTGGCGAACATCGGCAGCGAGAAACGGAGGAAGCCATAACCGCCCATCTTCAGGAGGATGCCGGCAAGGATCACCGAGCCAGCGGTCGGCGCTTCCACATGCGCGTCGGGCAGCCAGGTGTGGACCGGCCACATTGGCATCTTCACTGCGAAGGACGCGAAGAAGGCGAGCCACAGCCACGTCTGCATCGCCGGCGAGAATGTCGGATGGGCGAGCAGCGTCGGGATATCGGTGGTGCCGGACTGCAGGTACATCGCCAGGATCGCGAGCAGCATCAGCACGGAGCCGAGCAGCGTGTAGAGAAAGAACTTGAAGCTCGCATAGACGCGCCGCTTGCCACCCCACACGCCGATGATGAGGAACATCGGGATGAGTTGGCCCTCGAAGAACACGTAGAAGAGGACGAGGTCGAGCGCGCAGAACACGCCGATCATCAGCGTCGCGAGCACAAGGAACGCGATCATGTATTCCGGGACGCGGTTCTCGATCGATTTCCAGCTCGCCAGGATGCAGAACGGCATCAGACCCGCCGTCAGCACGATGAACAGCATCGAGATGCCGTCGACGCCCATGTGATAGGTGATGTTGTGGCCGAGCCACGTCGCCTGTTCGACGAACTGGAAGCCCGCCGAATGACCGTCGAAATTCGCCCACAGCACGAGCGACAGCGCGAAATCGGCCAGCGTCGTCAGAAGCGCGACGGGCTTAGCCGTCGCCGGCGCTACCAGAATGACCAAAACGCCGACCAGCGGCAGGAAGGTGATGATCGAGAGGAGATGGCTCATCATTTGAAGCCTCCCTCGACCATGAACCAGGTGGCGAACGCCACGACGCCGACGAGCATCACGAAGGCGTACTGATAGACATAACCCGTCTGGAGGCGCACCGCGCCGCGCGTCGTGTCGAGGACGCGAGCGGAAATCCCGTCAGGCCCCAGCCCATCGATGATCGTGCCGTCGCCGAATTTCCACAGGAAGCGGCCGAGCCGCATCGTGGGCTTGACGAATAGGAAATCATAGAGCTCGTCGAAATACCATTTGTTGTAGAGGAATTTGTAGACGAACCCGCCGCGCGCGGCCATGACCGGCGGCACCTCGGGATGCAGGACGTAATAGTAGTAGGCGATCGCGAAGCCCGCGATCGTGGCCACGAACGGTCCGAACTCGACCCACAGCGGCACTTCGTGCGCGCCGTGACCGGCGATCGCCGCCACCGCGCCGCGCCAGAACTCCTTCGAGACGTCGCCCACGAACATGTTGTCGAACACCGCACCGGCCACGAGCGCGCCAACAGCCAGCACGCCCAGCGGGATGAGCATCGACAGCGGCGATTCACGAACCTCGGAGAGCACAATGGCATGATGCTCTTCCCCATCCGACGGCTCGTCATGCGCATGCGCGCCGGCATCGGCATGCGGGAGGTGTTTTTCCGAAGCGCCGCGATAGGGGCCGTGGAAGGTCATCAGGAACTGGCGCCAGGAATAGAAGGACGTCATCAGCGCCGCCGTCAGGGTAAGCCAGAAGGCGTACTCGCCCATCGGCGTGCCAGACGTGAAGGTCGCGTTGATGATGCCGTCTTTCGAATAATAGCCCGCCGCGCCGATGCCGAGGATTGGAATGCCAACGCCGGTCAGCGCCAGATTGCCGATCAGCATCATCAGCCACGTAAAGGGGATCTGCTTATAGAGCCCACCCATCTTCCGCATATCCTGCTCGTGATGCATGGCGGTGATCACCGAGCCCGCGCTCAGAAACAGGAGCGCCTTGAAGAAAGCGTGCGTGAAAAGGTGGAACATCGCACCGCCGTAGGCCGAGACGCCGGCGGCCGCGAACATGTAGCCCAACTGCGAACAGGTCGAGTAGGCGATCACGCGCTTAATGTCGTTCTGGAAGAGCCCGACGGAAGCCGCGAAAAAGGCCGTCGTGGCGCCGATGAAAGTGACAAAGGCGAGCGCCGTCGGCGCCAGCTCGTAAAGCGGCGAGCAGCGGCAGACGAGGAACACGCCGGCCGTTACCATGGTCGCGGCATGGATCAGCGCGGAGACGGGCGTGGGGCCTTCCATGGCGTCCGGCAGCCAGGTGTGGAGACCGATCTGCGCCGACTTGCCCATGGCGCCCACAAAGAGAAGCAGGCAGAGCGTCGTGAGGATATCGACCGGGTGACCCGCAAAGACGAAGGTCTTGCCGACCATTGCGGGCGCCGCCGCAAAGACCGTGTCGAAGTCGAGCGTCTTGAAGATGTAGAACACGCCGAAGATGCCGAGCGCGAAACCGAAATCGCCGATCCGGTTGACGACGAAGGCCTTGATGGCCGCGGCATTGGCTGACGGCCGCGTATACCAGAATCCGATCAGCAGATAGGACGCGAGCCCCACACCTTCCCAGCCGAAGAACAGCTGCAGGAAATTGTTCGCCGTCACGAGCATCAGCATCGCGAAGGTGAAGAGCGAGAGATAGGCGAAGAACCGCGGCCGGCTCGGATCTTCGCGCATGTAGCCGACGGAATAGAGATGCACGAGCGAGGACACGCCCGTCACCACGACCAGCATCACCGCCGTCAGCGTATCGACGCGGATCGTCCAGTCCGCTTCAAAGGTGCCCGACACGATCCATTGACCGAGGGGGATGATCGCACCGTGGCCCAGCAGCGCCACATCGTAAAAGGCATAACAAGAGAGCGCGGCGGAGACGAACAACAAGCCCGTCGTCACGATCTCGGACGCGCGCACGCCGATCAGGCGGCCGAAGAGACCGGCTATCAGAAAGCCCAGAAGCGGCAGGAATACGATCGCAGTGTACACGCCTCAGCCTTTCATCAGGTTCACGTCTTCGACTTCGATGTTGCCGCGGTTGCGGAAATAGACGGACAAGATGGCAAGCCCGATGGCCGCCTCTGCCGCCGCAACCGTCAGGATGAAGAGCGCGAAGACCTGACCCACGAGATCATGGAGGAACGACGAAAAAGCCACGAAGTTGATGTTGACCGCGAGCAGGATGAGCTCGATCGACATCAGGATGATGATCACGTTCTTCCTGTTCAGGAAGATGCCGACCACGCCGATCGTGAAAACGCAGGCCGCGACGAAGAGATATTGCGTGAGGCCGATCTGCATCCTAGCCACCCTGCCCTGGTTGAACGTCCACCATTTCGACCGACATCGCGGCAGTGCGCGCGTTCTGCCGGCTGATCGACTGGCGGCGCACGCCCGGTCGCCGGCGATGCGTCAGCACGATGGCGCCGATCATGGCGACGAGCAGGACGAGGCCCGCGATCTGAAAGTAATAGACGTATTGCGTATAGAGGATCATGCCGAGCGCGGCGGTGTTGGTCAGATGCGCCGGCGTGGCGCTGGCGAGCACCGAGCCGGCAGCTTCGGGCGTCGTCCAGACCTTGCCCACCAAAATCAGCTCGGCCAGCAGCGCGATGCCGACGGCGGCCCCCAGCGGCAGATATTTCAGCACGCCCGTCTTCAATTCCGCGAAATCGACATCAAGCATCATGACGACGAAAAGGAAGAGCACGGCGACGGCGCCGACATAGACGATGACGAGGATCATCGCGAGGAACTCGGCGCCGAGAAGCACGAACAGGGCGGCAGCGTTGAAGAAGGCAAGGATCAGGAAGAAGACCGAATGCACGGGGTTGCGCGACAGCACGACCATCGCGGCGCACGCGATGAGGATCGCCGAGAAGACGTAGAAGGCGATGGCTGTCAGCAGCATGTGTTTGCTCCGCTCGCCTTTTCGTGTCCGCTCGAACAAACGGTGTCATCCCCGCGCCCCAGTCCGCGCGTAGCGCGGCCGAAGCGTAAACTCCCGCGCGGACCCGGAGCAACGAGTCGGCCTCCCTGGGTTCCCGCTTGCGCGGGAATGACAGATTTTTGCGAAAGGTTCCTGTCACTCATTCTTTCACCATCACCGATACGGCGCGTCGAGCTCGAGCGCCTGCGCGATCTCTTGCTCCCAGCGGTCGCCGTTCGCGAGCAGCCGGTCTTTGTTGTAGTAGAGTTCTTCGCGGGTCTCGGTGGAAAACTCGAAGTTCGGGCCTTCCACGATCGCGTCGACCGGGCAGGCTTCCTGGCAGAGACCGCAATAGATGCACTTCACCATGTCGATGTCGTAGCGCGTGGTGCGGCGGCTGCCGTCTTCGCGCGGTTCGGCTTCGATGGTGATGGCCTGGGCTGGGCAGATGGCTTCGCAGAGCTTGCAGGCGATGCAGCGCTCTTCGCCGTTGGGATAACGGCGCAGCGCATGCTCGCCGCGGAAGCGGGGACTGAGCGGTCCCTTCTCGAACGGATAGTTGAGCGTCGCCTTAGGCGAGAAGAAATAGCGCATCGCCAGGGAGAAGCTCTTGATGAACTCCCAGAAGAATATCTGACGTGCGGTACGATCGAGCGTGGCCATGACGTCTTGTCCTAATGATGGTGCCAATAAACGACCCAGCCCGCTGTCACCGCGACCCAGAGCAGCGACGTCGGCAGGAACACTTTCCAGCCCAGGCGCATCAACTGGTCGTAGCGGTAGCGCGGCACGATCGCCTTCACCATCGCAAAGAGGAAGAAGAAGACGAATATCTTCAGCATCATCCAGATGACGCCGGGAATGGCGGTGAACGGCCAGGTATTGACGGGCGGCAGCCATCCTCCAAAGAACAAGACGGACAGCAGCGCACACATCAGCAGGATGCTGATGTACTCGCCCATGAAGAACAGCATGAACGGTGTCGCGGAATATTCGACGAAGAAGCCGGCGACCAGTTCGGACTCCGCCTCGACGAGGTCGAAGGGCGGACGGTTCGTCTCGGCCAGCGCCGACACGAAGAAGATCGGCAGCATGGGGAAGAGGATCGTAAAGGCAAACCAGCGATGTTCCTGGGCGCGGACGATGTCGGAGAGATTGAGCGAGCCGGCAAACAGGAGAACGGTGACGATCACGAAGCCGATCGAGACTTCGTAGGACACCATCTGGGCTGCCGCGCGCAACGCCGACAGGAACGGATATTTCGAATTCGACGCCCAGCCACCCATGATGATGCCGTAGACGCCGAGCGATGAGACGGCGAAGAGATAAAGTATGCCGACATTGATGTTGGCGATGACCCAGTGATCCGCCACCGGCACGACGGCCCATCCCGCAAAAGCCAAGGTGGCGGTGACGATGGGCGCCAAGAAAAAAATCACCTTGTTCGCGCTCGAAGGAATGATCACTTCCTTGAGCATGAATTTGAAAAGGTCGGCGAAGGTCTGCAGAAGACCGAAGGGCCCGACGACATTCGGGCCTTTGCGCATCTGCACGGCCGCCCAGATCTTGCGGTCCGCGAGGAGCACATAGGCGACGATGAGCAGCAGCAGAACATCGAAAATTACGATCGTCAGCAGCTGGCTGAGTGCCCATGCCCAGGCATAGGGCAGACCAAGACTTTGAAAGGCCTGGACGAAGATCATCGATTATTCCGCCGCCATCAGAGTTTCGCCGTGCACGAAGATCCGGCTGCACTCCGCCATCGTGGCGCTCGCGCGCGCGATCGGATTGGTCAAGTAGAAGTCGGCGATCTGCGAGCCGAGCGCCGTCGTCGTGTCAATCGGACCGGCCGTACCGATGGCATCCCAGATCGTCAGGTCCGCGCCGGGTTGCGGCGGCAACACGCCCGTGTCGCCGAATTGCGGGGCATCGGCCACGATGGCGGCACGCAGGGCCTCGCATGTGTCGTACGGCAGCCGCTTGCCGAGGACGTCCGACAACGCGCGCAGGATCGCCCAGTCTTCCTTCGCCTCGCCGACCGGGAACGCGGCGCGTTCGGCGCGCTGCACGCGGCCTTCGAAATTGACGTAGAGACCGTCTTTCTCGGTGTAAGCCGCGCCCGGAAGGATGACATCCGCGCGGTGCGCGCCGGCATCGCCGTGCGTACCCTGATAGACGACGAAGGCCTTGCCGAGGCGGTTCATGTCGATCTCGTCGGCGCCCAGCAGATAGACGAAATCGATCTCGCCTTTCGACGCGCCGTCGAGAATGCCCGCCACGTCGCGACCGCCTTTGCCCGGCAGAAAGCGCAGATCGAGACCCGCCACGCGCGACGCCGCGGTGTGCAGCACGTTGAATCCGTTCCAGCCGCCTTCGGACGGTTTGCCGGCCGGGCCGATCATGCCCGTGTCGCCCGCGATCTTCGCCGCCAGCTTCAGAAGCGCCGCGCCATCCGGACGCGCAACGACGCCGGGACCGACAATGAGCATCGGCCGCTTTGCGTCCTTCAGGACTTTCGCGAAAGGAAACGCGCCGCTCGCGATCTGCTCCAGCGCGGCCGCCGTCTCGCCCAGCTGCTGGACGGGATAAGTCAAGTCGTAGGCGACACCGACATTGGCGATCTTGATGCCGCTGGCAAGCCAGGTCTTGCGGATGCGCGCGTTCAGGACGGGCGCTTCCCAGCGCAGATTGGCGCCAATGATCAGAAGCGCGTCCGCCGCTTCGACGCCCGCAATTGAGGTGTTGAAAAGATAGGACTGGCGCGGCAACGCTTCGAGTTTGGCACCGTCCTGGCGGCAGTCGATATTGGGGCTGCCCACCACCGTCATCAGGTCCTTGAGCGCCTTGATCTCTTCGGCCGCCGCCAGATCGCCGACGATGGCCGCCATCTTCTCCGGTGCGCCCGCTTTGGACTCGATCGCGGCAAAGGCCTGCGCCCAGCTCGCCGGCTGCAGCTTGCCGCCGCGGCGGATATAAGGCCGGTCGAGACGCTGGCGGATCAGGCCGTCGCAGGCGTGACGCGTCTTGTCGCCGATCCACTCTTCATTGACAGCTTCGTTGAGACGCGGCAGCACGCGCATCACCTGCGGCCCGCGCGTATCGACGCGGATGTTGCAGCCCTGCGCGTCCATCACGTCGACTGATTCCGTCTTCGTCAGCTCCCACGAGCGGGCGTTGAACGCATAAGGCTTCGACGTGAGCGCGCCCACCGGGCAAAGGTCGACTGCGTTGCCCGAAAGTTCCGAGGCGAACGCCTTCTCGAGATAGGTCGTGATCTCCATGTCCTCGCCGCGGCCGGTGGCGCCGAGATCCGGCACGCCCGTCACTTCCGTCGCGAAGCGCACGCAGCGCGTGCATTGGATGCAGCGGGTCATGATCGTCTTGATCAGCGGGCCCATATATTTGTCTTCGACGGCGCGTTTGTTTTCCTTGAAGCGGTGGTAGTTGGCGCGGCCATAGCCCATCGCCTGGTCCTGCAGATCGCACTCCCCGCCCTGATCGCAGATCGGGCAATCAAGGGGATGGTTGATGAGCAGGAATTCCATCACCCCTTCGTGCGCCTTGCGCACCAAAGGCGACTTCGTGTTGATCTTGGCCGGCGTGCCGTCCTTGTTGGGAAAGATGTCTTTCACCTGCAGCGAGCAGGACGCCTGCGGCTTGGGCGCGCCCACCCATTCGACAAGGCACATGCGGCAATTGCCGGCGACGGACAGGCGCTCGTGATAGCAGAAGCGCGGTATTTCGGCGCCGGCCTGCTCACAGGCCTGCAGAAGCGTGATGTTGTCGTCCGCCTCGATTTCCTTGCCGTCGACGATGAGCTTGCGGGATGGCATCAGGCGCACTTCTTCTCGAGAAAGGCTTTCGCCGACGGAAGATCGGCCCAGCCGAACGCGAACTCGCCGGGGCCATGGGCATTCAAATGGTCGAGGCGCTCTCTTGCCTCTTCGAGCGTCGGAATGTGACCGGCGGGAATCCACCACAACGCCACAGTGATGTCGTTCGGCGTTTCGAAGAACTCGTGCTTGCGCGCGTAGATGTTGCGATGGACGGTCTGGAAGACGAACTTGCCCAATGCTTCCGGGCTTTCCCACACGGACATGTTCACGTTCATGGTCGGATCGCCCGGCCAGTGCAGAGCCATAGCACTGTCGCCGGTCTCGTCCTTCAGGCGCCAGACGAAGCCGGGCATGCGTTCGGCCAAAGAATTCACGCGCGCGAGATTGGAATAGAAGTCCGCCATGCGGGGGTCGTTGGGACCGCCCCGCACGCGACCGATGTTGATTTGCGCGAGATGCTGCATTGCCTACTCCGCCGCCATCGGTTGCGATTTGCGCGCCGCGATCCGGCGTTCGAGCTCGGGACGGAAATGCCGGATGAGGCCCTGGATCGGCCATGCCGCGGCGTCACCCAGCGCGCAGATCGTATGGCCTTCGACTTCCTTTGTGACTTCCTGCAACAGATCGATCTCCGGAACGGCTGCATCGCCCTTCTGCAGCCGCGTCATCACGCGCCACATCCAGCCGGTGCCTTCCCGGCACGGCGTGCATTGCCCACAGCTCTCATGCTTGTAGAAATAGGAGAGACGCGCGATCGCCTTCACGATGTCGGTCGACTTGTCCATGACGATGACGGCGGCCGTACCGAGGCCCGACTGCACGTCGCGCAGCGCGTCGAAATCCATCAGCACGGTGTCGCAGATCGATTTCGGGATGAGCGGCACGGAGGCGCCGCCCGGAATGACCGCGAGCAGATTGTCCCAGCCGCCGCGCACGCCGCCCGCATGACGTTCGATGAGTTCCTTCAGCGGAATGCCCATCTCTTCTTCCACATTGCAGGGCTTATTCACGTGGCCGGAGATGCAATAGACCTTGGTGCCGACATTGTTCGGGCGGCCGATGCCGGCGAACCATTCCGGTCCGCGGCGCAGGATGGTCGGCGCAACCGCGATCGACTCCACATTGTTGACCGTGGTCGGGCAACCGTAGACGCCGACATTCGCCGGGAACGGCGGCTTCAGGCGCGGCTGACCTTTTTTGCCTTCGAGACTTTCCAGCAGCGCCGTTTCTTCGCCGCAAATATAGGCGCCCGCACCGTGATGGACGTAGAGATCGAAGTCCCAGCCGTGGATGTTGTTCTTGCCGATCAGCTTGGCTTCGTAAGCCTGATCGACCGCCGCCTGCAGGATCTCACGTTCGCGAATGAATTCGCCGCGCACATAGATGTAGCAGACATGCGCGCGCATCGCGAAGGACGCTATCAGGCAGCCTTCGACGAGATGATGCGGATCGTGACGCATGATGTCGCGATCCTTGCAGGTGCCGGGCTCGGACTCGTCGGCGTTGACGACGAGATAATGCGGCCGCTCCTTCACCTCTTTCGGCATGAACGACCATTTGAGGCCGGTCGAGAAGCCCGCGCCGCCGCGGCCGCGCAGGCCCGACTTCTTCATCTGATCGACGATCGCATCGGGTCCGCGCTCGAGAATTGCCTTCGTGCCGTCCCAGCAACCGCGTGCACGCGCACCGGCAAGACCCCAGTCCTGGAAACCGTAGAGATTCGTGAAGATGCGGTCTTTGTCGGCGAGCATCAGCCGAACTCCTTCAGCGTGGTCGCGCCGCCGAGCGGCTCGGACGAACGTCGGCCGTTCTGCGGCCCGGGCATCGGCTTCTGCCCGCGACGGAAGGCATCGAGAATCTTCTCGGTCGTGGGGCCGTCGATGTCTTCGTAGAAGTCCTTGCCGATCTGGAGCATCGGCGCATTGACGCAAGCACCGAGACACTCGACTTCCATCCACGAGAACTTGCCGTCGGCGGAGATCGTATGCTGGGTCGGCGCGATGTGCTTCTTGCATGCGGCGACGACGTCGTCGGACCCGCGCAGCCAGCACGGCGTCGTCGTGCACACCTGCACGAGATGCTCGCCCACCGGCTCGAGATTGAACATTGTATAGAAGGTCGCGACTTCCAGCACGCGGATGTCCGCCATGCCGAGGCGTTGGGCGACGTGTTCGATCATGGGCTTCGTCACCCAGCCGAAGCGCTCCTGGCCTCTCCAGAGCAGTGCAATCACCGCGCTCGCCTGACGGCCGGGCGGATATTTCGCGATCTCGCTCGCGATGAAGGCTTCGTCCTCCGGCGGAAACGCGAAGCTCGCAGGCTGCTCGTGATAGAGACGGCGTACACTCACCGGTCGATTTCCCCAAATACGATGTCGAGAGAGCCTATAATCGCGGAAATGTCTGCGATCATATGGCCGCGGCCCATGAAATCGAGCGCCTGCAGATGCGGATAGCTGGGTGGGCGGATTTTGCAGCGATAGGGCTTGTTGGAACCGTCGGAAACGAGATAGACGCCGAACTCGCCCTTCGGCGCCTCCACGGCGGCGTACACTTCGCCTTCCGGCACGTGGAAACCTTCCGTGTAGAGCTTGAAGTGATGGATGAGCGCTTCCATCGACGACTTCATCTCGGCGCGGCGCGGCGGCACGATCTTGTTGTCGGTCGAAACGACGGGGCCTGACGGCATCTTCTCGATGCACTGTTTCATGATGTGATTGGCCTGGCGCATCTCTTCCATGCGCATCAGGTAGCGGTCGAAGCAGTCGCCGTTCTTGCCGACCGGGATTTTGAAATCGAGCTCGGAGTAACATTCATAGGGCTGCGCGCGGCGCAGGTCCCACGCGAGGCCCGTCGAGCGTAGCATGACCCCCGTCATCCCCCAGGCGAACGCGTCCTTGCGGCCGACGACGCCGATGTCGACATTGCGCTGCTTGAAGATGCGGTTTTCGGTCAGGAGCCCTTCGATGTCGTCCAGCACCTTGGGGAAGTGCTCGCAGAATTTATAGATGTCCTCGAGAAGCTCCGGCGGACAATCCTGATGCACGCCGCCGGCGCGGAAATAGGCCGCGTGCATGCGGCTGCCCGAGGCGCGCTCGTAGAACACCATAAGCTTCTCGCGCTCTTCGAAACCCCAGAGCGGCGGCGTCAGCGCACCCACGTCAAGCGCTTGCGTCGTGACGTTGAGCATATGGTTTAAGATGCGGCCGATCTCGCAATAGAGCACACGGATGTATTGGCCGCGCTTCGGCACTTCGAGGCCCAGAAGCTTTTCGATCGCCAGCGCGAAGGCGTGCTCCTGGTTCATCGGCGCCACGTAATCGAGCCGGTCGAAATACGGAATCGCCTGCAGATACGTCTTGTGCTCGATCAGCTTCTCGGTGCCGCGGTGAAGCAGGCCGATATGCGGATCGACACGCGTGACGATCTCGCCGTCGAGGTCGAGCACGAGGCGCAAAACGCCATGGGCGGCAGGATGTTGCGGCCCGAAATTGATGGTTGTTGTCGTGCCCGCGTCGGCGGCCGTCTCAGCCATCGCTCTTTGCCTTTTGATCGCCGGGCAGAATGAAAGGCGCGCCCTCCCACGGGCTCACGAAGTCGAAATCGCGGAATTCCTGCACGAGTTTCACCGGCCGGTAGACGACCCGCTTGAGCTCTTCGTCGTAATGCACTTCGACGTAACCCGTGAGCGGGAAGTCCTTGCGCAGCGGATAGCCGGAAAAGCCGTAGTCGGTCAGGATGCGCCGGAGATCGGGGTGATCCGCGAAGGCGATTCCGTACATGTCGAAGGTTTCGCGCTCGAACCAGTTCGCGGTCGGGAAAAGCCCGGCGACCGACGCGACCGGTGTATTTTCGTCGGTCTGCGTTTTCACTCGCACGCGCACGTTCTTGCTGACCGAGAGCAGATGATAGACGACATCGAACCGCTTCGGCCGCTGGGGCCAGTCGACGCCGGTGACATCGATCAGCAGGTCGAACGGGCATTGAGAATTGTCGCGCAAATAGCTGAGGACGCGAAGAATTTCGTCGTTCTTGACGTCGACGGTGAGTTCGCCGCGCAAAAAACTCTGGCCGGTCACTGCACCCGGGAGAGCAGCCGCCAAATCTTTGCCGAAGGCTTCAATATCCATAAGAGCGCTCACCGGATGATCGAGCCGGTGCGGCGGATCTTCCGCTGCAGGAGCATAACGCCGTAAACAAGCGCCTCGGCCGTCGGCGGGCATCCTGGAACATAGATGTCTATGGGCACGATGCGGTCGCAGCCGCGCACGACGGCGTAAGAATAGTGATAATAGCCGCCGCCGTTGGCGCAGGAACCCATGGAGATCACGTAGCGCGGCTCGGGCATCTGGTCGTAGACCTTGCGAAGCGCGGGCGCCATTTTGTTGGTGAGGGTACCGGCGACGATCATCACGTCGGATTGGCGTGGGCTGGCGCGCGGGGCAAAGCCGAAACGCTCGAGGTCGTAGCGCGGCATGCTGGCCTGCATCATTTCAACGGCGCAGCAGGCCAAACCGAAGGTCATCCACATCAACGAACCGGTACGGGCCCACGTCACCAGTGCGTCGGCGCTCGCGACAAGGAACCCCTTGTCCTTGAGCTCGGCGTTCATCGCCTTGAAGTACGGATCATTGTCGGTAACGGGCCTTCCGCCCTCGACACCTGCCCTACCGGCCTGGCCCGCCTGGATCACTCCCATTCGAGCGCACCTTTCTTCCACTCATAAATAAAGCCGACCGTCAGAACGCCCAGGAACACCATCATCGACCAGAAGGCGAAGAGGTCGCCCGTATGCGGCAACGTGATCGCCCAGGGGAAGAGGAATGCAACCTCGAGGTCGAAGATTATGAATAGGATCGCAACCAGATAGTAGCGCACGTCGAATTTGAGGCGTGCATCGTCGAATGCGTTAAAGCCGCATTCATAGGCCGAGAGCTTTTCGGGATCCGGCTTGGAGGGCGCAACCAGGATTGGCACCACGACAAGGGCGCCGGCGATCACCCCCGCGATCCCCAGGAAGATCAGGATGGGAAGGTACTCTAACAGCAGGCTTTCCATCTTTTGTCCTTCGGGCCGCGGCACGAGGTTTCCACCCGCGGCCGGTCGTTTTTCGCGGGCGCAGTATAGGCAGCGCGACCCCTCGTGCAATGCGCGGTTTAGCGCAAGATTCGCCGTGTCCACAAAGGGATTTTAGAGGAAATTGCAACCACCCTCTTTGAAGAGAAGTGGCGGGAGCGACGGGGCTCGAACCCGCGACCTTCGGCGTGACAGGCCGACACTCTAACCAACTGAGCTACGCCCCCGCGCAAGACCCGGATAGGGTCAGTCGCGAAAGACGGCCGATGTAAGGCCCACTTGATTCCCTGTCAAGGACATGACGGCCGACATCGAAGCGACGCGGAACGGCAAAGCCTTTCAGGCGCCAGGATTTTTCAACCGCCGGGCGGCGGATTGCCATTTCCGTGACGATGCGCGTCGCTCGTGCCCTGGCCCGGCTGCGCGGGCTTCGAACCCGGTTTCAACTGTTGTGCCGTCAGCTTGCCGGTGCCGTTGCGGTCGAGTTGGTCGAACAAGGAGCGCGCGGCCGCGGCATATTCGTCGAAATCGAAGCAGCCATTGTGTTTGAAGTCGATCAGCGGCGACGCGGTCGATCCATCCCGTTTCCAGCGCTGCTCATTGATTACCCGGACTTCATTGTCGTCGAGGCAGCCATTGTGGTCGAGATCGACCTTGTCGAAGTCGCGCCGCAGCCCGGCTTCCATCTGCGCGCGGGTGAGCGAGCCATCAGGCGCGGCATAAGGGAGAAGCATCTCGGTTGGCGGGTGCTTGGGCGGCTCAGGGGCTTCGCGATGCTTCCGCGGGCCGCTTGCGCAGCCCGCCAAACATAGCGCCAGCAAGACGGCGGCAACCCCGGACAACCCGCTTCTCATGGGCGAACTCAGCCAACAGCTGCGATACGCAGTCAAGCCCCGCCCGGCACCGCCGGGGTCGTTCGATTACCGAAGCGCAATGTATTCCGAGACATCCGGAGCGTCGAACGCGCTCGCAGCCGACATAAATTGTTCGTCGAACGGCGCGACCCAGTCGGCCGTCAGGAGCGCCAGCCGCGAACCGTCCTCGCGAAGGTCGGCGAACGGGAGAATAAGGTGTTCTGCGCGAATGGCGGCGCCCGAGGCGCCCAGCGGCATCCGCTCGGCGCGATGGAGAAATCCGTCCATGCAGTTCGAATAGCGCGCCAGACGCTCTCGGCGGAATTCCGGTGGCGTGTTCGCAACAATGTCGGAGCCCGTCAGCTCCATCCCTACCATGTGAACGATCGCAGTGCCCGCAAGCCTGCAGACGATGCGTTCGCCCGGCCACACCTGGACGACCATGAGTCTGGAAAGCGACCGACTGACTCGGCTCGGATCAAAGTGCGCGCGCGACGGCAGCGCGCGGCCCGCCCGCAGCGATTGCCAGTAGGCCAACACATGGCGGTTGCCGGGATACACGCTCTCCGGATCGAGCGGCCTGCATCCTTCGTCGGACAATTGATCCATCGTCGCCCCCGCGCGCGTCGTTTGCCCACGGTATGCGGTGCCCGGTTAAGGCGGTTCTAATTCACAATGGACTGCAACTCACACGCAATCTGAGTTGGCTAACGCATCTTACCTGCTAAAATCGAAATCCTCTGTCGATTGGGATTTCACCGTGCCAGGAAGTCAAGATTTTGCCGACGATCCGCGCAACGCCGCCGCGCGTATCTATCTCAACGGTGCGCTTGTCGCGCGCGAAGAAGCGCTCGTCTCCGTGCTCGATGCCGGGTTTGTACTCGGTGACGGCGTCTGGGAAGGCCTGCGCGTCCACAACGGACGCATTCTTTTTCTCAAGCCGCATCTCGACAGGCTTTATGCCGGCGCGCGCGCCATCGCACTCGAGATCGGGCTGAGCCCCGCCGAGTTGACGGCCGCCATTCAGCAGACGCTCGACGCCAACGGCATGCGCCACGGCGTGCATATCCGACTGATGGTCACGCGCGGCAAGAAGAAGGCGCCGAACCAGGATCCCCGCAACGCGCTGGGCAAGCCCACCATTGTCATCATCGCCGAATATAAGGAGCCGAGCCTCGCCATCGCCACGAAAGGCCTGAGCCTTTTCACCGCGACCATCCGCTGCACGCCGGCCGACATGTTCGACATGCGGATCAACTCGCACAGTCGGCTAAGCCTCATCATGGCGCTCAACCAGGCGATCGCCGCGGGCGCCGACGAAGCGCTGATGCTCGATCCCAACGGCTTCGTCTCGAGCTGCAACGCCACCAATTTTTTCTTTGTGCGCGGCGGCGAGGTCTGCACGTCGACGGGCGATTTCTGCTTCAACGGCATCACGCGCCAGAACGTCATCACGATCTGCTGCAGCGAGAACATCCCCGTCCGTCTCGGCAATTTTGTGCTCGGCGATATCTACAACGCCGATGAGGCTTTCGTGACGGGCACCTTCGGCGGTCTGACACCGGTACGCTCCGTGGACAGCCGCCAATTGCCCGGCGCCCTGCCCGGTCCCATGACCAGGCGGTTGCGCGAACGTTATGCTGTGCTCAAAGACGTCGAAGCCATGGGCGTGTTCTAGGAGATCATTGTGTCCATTCGTATCGCCATGTGGTCCGGTCCGCGCAACATTTCGACGGCGATGATGCGCTCATTCGAGAACCGCCCCGATACGGCCGTCGTGGACGAGCCGTTCTATGCGGCGTATTTGAAGCAAAGCGGCATCGCCCATCCCATGCGCAACGAAGTGCTGGCCGCCTATTCGACCGACGGGCGCGCCATCGTGGACTTGCTCCTCGGTCCCGTGCCGGCCGGCCGGCCGATCTTCTACCAAAAGCACATGACGCACCACATGCTCGACGGCTTCGACCGAAGCTGGATCAGCGGGTGCCGCAACGCATTTCTCATCCGTTCGCCCGAGCGCGTGCTGGCATCCTATACGGAGAAGCGTCCCGATGTGACGCTCGCCGACATCGGCTTCGTACAGCAGAGCGAGCTGTTCGAGCGCGAGGCGGATCGGCTGGGCTATGCGCCGCCCGTCATCGAATCCGAAGATGTCCTGGCTTCGCCGCGCGAAGCGCTGTCGGTGCTGTGCAAGGCGCTCGACATTCCCTTCACGGACACAATGCTTTCCTGGCCGGCGGGCGCGCGCGCCAGCGACGGCATCTGGGGCAAGGTCTGGTATGACGCCGTCGAGCGCTCAACGGGATTTGCGCAGCAGAAATCGCGGCCGCCGAAGCCGTTGGCGGACGAATACAAAGCCCTCGCCGACGCTGCGCGCCCGCATTATGAGCGCCTTCTGGCGCGCAAGCTTTCGATCTCGTCGGGCTAGGGCTTCCGCGCCCGGCGCATGGCGGCGGCGACGGCCTTTGCACCCGCACTGCCCAGCGCCTCGAGCGCCGCGACAACGCCGTCGAAATCCTCCAGCCTCTTGTCCTGCGAGAGCTTGAATTTGCCTTCCAGCGTCTCGAGCGACACGGAAAAACCGATGATGGCGTTCCACAGCGCGTCCATCTTCGTCTCGGGCACTTTGTCGACCGTCCATGGCACCTTGGGACGCAAGCGCTCTTCGTGGACGGCGGAAAGATCGACCAGCAGCTGCCGCAATGCAGCCTTGTCGAGCTGCCGCGCAGTGCCAGCGCCCTCGACGGCGATGTAATTCCACGTCGGAACGAGACCTTCGGTCCTGTACCAGTTGGGCGAGACATAGGTATCGGGCCCAAGGACCGAGAGTCGCACCTTCGCGCCGTCAAGCTTCGCCAGCGGATTGGCGCGAGCCAGATGAAAGCGCGCGCGGCCGCGCGAACCCTCATCATCAATGACAACCGGCGCATAGGCGAATTGCGGCTCTCCGTCAATCGCAGCCGCCACGAGGCAGAAGCTCCGTTCACGGATGATGTCGTGCAGGATCCCGACGTCGTCCTGGACATACGC
>DATJRP010000046.1:0-27985 GCA_035504555.1 Rhizomicrobium sp.
GAAGGGCCAGTTCCTGGCGCCCGAGGACATGGGCAACATCGTCACGAAGATCGCCTCGACCGGCAACGATAAGGTCATGCTCTGCGATCGCGGCACGAGCTTCGGCTATCACACGCTTATCACCGACATGCGCGGCTTTCCGATTATGGCGGAGACGGGATGTCCGGTCGTCTATGACGTCACGCATTCCGTGCAGCAGCCGGGCGGCCAAGGCGATCGCGCCGGCGGCCAGCGCCAATATGTGCCCGCGCTCGCGCGCGCCGCGGTTTCCGTCGGCATCGCCGCGCTCTTCATCGAGACGCATCCCGATCCCGATCACGCACCCTGCGACGGCCCCAGCATGACGCCGTTCAAGGCGCTGCCGGAACTGATCGAAACGTTGATCGCATTCGACAAGCTCGCGAAGAAGAAACGCTGATGGACAACGCCGGCAAGAAGGAAGCCGTCCGCAATTACAAAGAACGCAAGCAGCTGCAGGGCGTGTTCGCGATCCGCTGCGACGCATCGGGCGAAATCTGGACCGGCTTCTCGCCCAATCTCGACGCGCATCAGAACCGCGAATGGTTCACGCTGCGCTCCGGCCTTCATCGCAACAAGGCGATGCAGGCCGCGTGGAACGCGCACGGCGACGCGTCCTTCCGCTATGAGATCGTCGAAGAAGTCACCGACGACAATCCGCTGCTGATCCCGGCGCTGCTCAAGGATCGCGAGAAGCACTGGCGCGCCAAGCTGAGCGCGGCGGCCGTCACGGGCTGACCTCCGCACGCCGAAAAAACTTCACAATTTCAAAGAGCGGAGCGGAGTCTGCATCCGTTTGGCGCTCAGGCGTTAGGGAAAGGTTCGGCAACAAAATGCGAAACGTTCGGCGCGGGCGCTGAAATTTCCATGGAGCGGGCGCGTCGCCTGCCCTATCCTCGATGCGGGGACTTGGGGGCGACCATGAACTCCTTTCGCGCCGGATGCGCGGCTGCATGTCTTACGGCCCTTGTCGGCGGTTGCTCCGTCGACATCGACAATCAACCGATCAACCAGCCGTGGACCGGCGCAACCCCGACCGCGTCGGCGGCGCCGTCGCCGCAACATCAGGAAACGGTTGTCGGTCTCGCCTTCTCCGGCGGCGGCACGCGCGCGGCAGCATTTTCCTTCGGCGTGTTGAAAGCGCTCGCCAAAACGCCGGCGCCGGACGGTACGACGCTGCTGCACGATGTCGATCTCGTCTCCGGCGTCTCCGGCGGGTCGATCACGGCGGCGTATTTCGGTTATCGCGGCGAAGCCTCGCTTGATGACTTCCGCGAACGCTTTCTCGTCCAGGACATGGAATCGGCACTGCGCACGAGCTTCTGGGATCCCACCAACTGGCTGCGCCTGATCGAAGGCGGCGGCGTCAACGACCGCCGCGGCGCGCAGGCGTGGCTCGACGCGCATCTCTTCGGCCGCAGCACATTCGCCGACCTTGAACGCCCCGACCGGCCGGTCGTCTGGATCAACGCATCCGACATCTACAATGCGACGCCGTTCGTCTTCGACCACCAGAACTTCGACGCGCTGTGCAGCGATCTGACGAAGCTTCCCATCTCGGAAGCGGTCGCCGCGTCGGCGGCGGTGCCCGTCGCGTTCGCGCCGATCGTCATCCAGAGCTATGCCGGCGCCTGCAAATACGAGCTGCCGGCATGGGCCACGAAAGCGCTGAAGCAGCCGTCCGATTTGAGCGGTCTGCAGGATTACGCGCAGGCGCTCGCGAACTATCAGAACCCGCAAGTCGAGAAATATGTGAAGCTGCTCGACGGCGGTCTGATCGACAATTACGGGCTCGCGTCGGTGACGTTGCGGCGCGAGGAATATGCCGATCTTCCTTACGCACCGCTGACGCCCGAGCAGGCGGTGAATGTGAAGAAGCTCCTGTTCGTCGTCGTCGATGCAGGACAGTCGACCGATAATTCCTGGGTGCTGACGCCGCACGGTCCCGCGGGCGTCGATCTCGCGATGGCGGCGGTCAATACGCCCCTGAACTCCTCCAAGCGCGCCAGCCTCGATCTTTTCAATCGCGAGTTCGCGAACTGGCAGCGCAAGCTCGTGCACTATCGCTGCAAGGAATTGAGCGAGGCCGATATCGTGCGCCTGCGCGGCAGCCTCGCAGGCTGGAAATGCGACGACGTGCATTTCACCGTGGCCATGGTTTCGTTCGATCTGCTCGACCCGCCCGATCGCGACCGGCTTTCGCAGCTGCCGACCAGCCTGGCGTTGCCGGCATCGGATGTGGATGCGCTGATCGCCGGCGGCGGCGAAGCGCTCGCGCGCGCGGCAGGGTTCAAGGCGTTCTATGCGACGCCGGCGCCGAGGATTGCGTCGCTAGGTTCCGGACTCATAACAAGTAATAGATGTCGGCCGTGACGTGGACGACTGCGAGCAAGTTGTCTGCGCTTTGGTCATATGGGATTGCGATCCCGCGAAAGTCCTTCAGCCTTCCGAACATGCGCTCGATGGCGTTTCGGTCGCGGTAGATTTTCCAGGTAACAACTATGGATGCGCACCATAGCGTGCGTCCTGCGCAAGCATCTGCAGGTAACGATCGATGAGTTCAGGCCCATGAACCGCCGACCAATGGCCAGAGATGATCGTGCGAATGGGAAGGTGGAGCGCCTTCAGCTTATGGAGGGTGTTCGGATATTCCTTCACATCGGCCTTTGCCATGTTGCCGAGATGCTCCTTCAAGATGGATCCTGCGTCGAGTACTCCCTCTCTCGGAAACCAGACAAAGATATCGGCGGCCGTATGCGAGGGACCAAGGTAAATCCCTTGGACATCGCCATGCTGCAACACAAAACTATCTCTGTGGACCTCGGATGGAAGTGTGAGCGGAAGATCAGGATAGGCGGGGAGGTTCTTGCGAATGCCGGCAACTGTTGCCGTCCAATGCCGCTGCAGAAAATCGTAGGTTACCTGGATGGCGACGATTTTGGCGCCGATTCGCTTCCAATAAGCATTGCCCCCGACCATTCTGGGTCGGGAGAGGTATCAATGACCGTGTGAATGGGCCGATTTGTCAATTTTCGGATTTGCGCTGCCAGCAGGCTCGCGGTATCCGGCGTCCAAGTTGCGCCAACGACTGTCACGGACGTGGGCCCTATGTACACCAGCGAGTTCGTCGCCACATAGTGCTCGTCTTCGACGAGATATATTGGCCCCGTCAATCGAGTCATGCGCAGGGCCGGTGCGCTCGCCGCCGCGAACGACGGCACGATGCCAACCAGAGCGGCCAAAAGCGCCGCGAGTGTTTTCTTCATGTGATCGAAAGCTCCATCACAGGCCCCGTAATTTCAAAGTGGCATCCCTTCACCGCAGCCGCCTTTTGGGGGCGTTTCTTCCGGGGCGGGATCAAAGCGGCGACATCCGTTGCCCGTTCGTCATCACAAATCGTCACTGTCCCCTGAAGGTTCACCTTCACAGTTTGATCAAACGGTCGTAGACTTTCTATAGTTTCCCGAAATTCCCGATCGCGAACCGGAACGGCTTGCCGTGGTTGTCGCAAGCCAGGGCGCGCGGCCGTCCCGCGCCGGGTCATTCGTCGTCACTCCGGCGAGCGAGTTTTCACTCGACGATAATTCCGTATGCGGACGATTTTGCGCCCTGCTTCCCCCTGTTCTTTGCCTTGCGTTTTCGTTCCGATTCCGTTTGATGCCCGTCGCGCAAGGTTTAAATGCATGCGCCATGGCCCCGCGTTTTTGGCACGCCCTGTTGTTTGCCCTGATCGCAGGGGTAAGTTGCATTGGGACCGAACCGTATACGGCCGAAATCTGCGCCCGCTTCGTTGCTAGACGAGCCGGCTGCGCTTCACCGCCGCCGACACGAACGACGAGAACAGCGGATGCGGCGCGAAGGGGCGTGATTTGAGTTCCGGGTGGAACTGCACGCCGATGAACCAGGGATGGTCGGGGATTTCCATGATCTCCGGCAGGCGTTTGTCCGGCGACCAGCCTGAGACGACGAAACCGTGCTCGGCCAATTGGCGCGTATAGCCCACGTTCACTTCATAGCGGTGGCGGTGGCGCTCGCTGATCTCGGTCGAGCCGTAGATCTCGGCCACGCGGCTGCCCGGTTCGAGAACCGCAGGGTACGCGCCGAGCCGCATCGTGCCGCCCAGATCGCCGTCGGCGGCCCGCGTTTCGACTTCGTTGCCCTTGGTCCATTCCGTCATCAGGCCGATGACCGGATGGCGCGGCACGGAGATTTCCGTCGAGCCCGCCCCTTCGAGGCCCGCGAGGTCCCGCGCGGCTTCGATGACCGCCATGTGCAGGCCGTAGCAGATGCCGAAGAACGGAACCTGACGCTCGCGCGCGAACTTCACCGCTTCGATCTTGCCTTCGGTGCCGCGCTCGCCGAAGCCGCCGGGCACAAGAATGCCGCTGACGTTCTCGAGATAAACCGCCGCGTCGTCGCGCTCGAAGACCTCGCTGTCGATCCAGTCCATGTGCACGCGCACATTGTTGGCGAGGCCGCCATGGGCGAGCGCCTCCGACAGGGATTTGTAGGAGTCCTTCACCTGCATGTATTTGCCGACGACGGCGATGCGGACTTCGCTGTCGGGGTTCTTCACCCGGTCGACCACCCAACGCCATTGCGTGAGATCGGGTGCGGGCGCGTCGGTGATGCCGAACACTTTCAGCACCTGCGTATCGAAGCCTTCGGAGTGATAGCGCGCCGGCGCCTCGTAGATGGTGGGAAGATCGAGCGCGGGGATCACGCGTTCCGGGCTCACGTTACAGAAGAGACCGATCTTGCGGCGCTCTTCGTCCGGAATGGGATGGGTTGACCGGCACAAGAGAATATCGGGCTGGATACCGATCGAACGCAGCTCTTTCACCGAATGCTGCGTCGGCTTCGTCTTCAGTTCGCCCGCGGTTTCGATATAGGGCACGAGCGTCAGGTGCACGAAGGCGGCGCGTTCGCGGCCAAGCTCGTTGCCCAGCTGGCGGATGGCCTCGAAGAACGGCAGGCCTTCGATGTCGCCCACCGTGCCGCCGATTTCGACGAGGAGAAAATCCACGTCGTCCTGCCCCGTCATGACGAATTCTTTGATCGCGTCGGTGACGTGCGGGATCACCTGCACGGTGCGACCCAGATAGCCGCCGCGCCGCTCGCGCGAGATCACTTCCTGATAGATGCGCCCGGCGGTGACGTTGTCCGACTTCGACGACGAGACGGCCGTGAAGCGCTCGTAATGTCCGAGATCGAGATCGGTCTCCGCACCGTCGTCGGTGACGTAGACTTCGCCGTGCTGATAGGGGCTCATCGTCCCCGGATCGACGTTGAGATAGGGGTCGAGTTTCCGCAATCGCACGCGATAGCCGCGCGCCTGCAAAAGCGCGCCGAGTGCGGCCGACGCAAGACCTTTGCCTAACGAGGAAACCACGCCGCCAGTGATGAAGATCAACCGCGCCATGGAATTAGACCATATCGAGACTGCATGGGCTCACTCAAGCGCGAAACGCGCTTTTTGTTTTTGCGAGTTCCGCCGGCGCGCGAGAGCGCTGCGAAGCCTCTGAGGCGAAAGGATTATCAGTGCGGCGTCGGAACCGCGGGAACTTGTGGACCGCCGGGCTTCGGCGCCTGCTTGGGAAGCGGAAAGCTCAGCGAATTCTGCGTCGGCATGCCCGGCACCACGTTTGATTCGGGATGGGCGCGCAGCGCCAGCAGCGTCAGCAGCAGGCTTGTCACGAAGAATGCGATGGCGAGGATCGCTGTCGTCCGCGTCAACGTGTCCGCGGCGCCGCGTGGCGAGAACAGTCCGCCGAGCCCCGATCCGCCGCCGCCCATGCCGAGCGCGCCGCCTTCCGACTTCTGCAGAAGGACCACGCCGATGAGGGCGATCGAAACGAGGAGTTGCACGACGAGGAGGACGGCCTGCATGGGGATCCGGGGAACCTGTTTTCCGGGCGCTCCTTAGACCAAAGCGGGGCCGAGGGAAAGGTTGCGATGCCTCAGGCGGCCAGCCTGAAGCGGATGGCGACCTCGAGTTCCGCCCTGACGGCTTCGCCGCGGCGGACGGCCGGAAGATAGCGCCAGCTCCCCGCCTCGACCTGCGCCGCCGCGTCCAGCTGCGGATAGCCGCTCGACTTAACCACATGGACGTCGCCGACCTCGCCGTCCGGCAGCACGAGGAGACGAAGCACGACCGTGCCCTGCTGGCGGTTGAGGACGGCAACGCGCGGATAGACGTTCATCCTGTGCGGAAAGGCAGGATCGGGAACCGGGCGGGCGCGGTAGGAGACCTGCGCCGCCGTTTTCTGCTGGCCGACATGCAGCAGATGCAGCAGCGGCAGCGTCGTCGCGGCGAAGCGGAAAAAACCAAAGCTGCCGATGGTAACCAAAATGGCGATGTAGGCGGCGGCGAAGGCGATATGCCCGTCACGGCTCAGCCCGAAACCGTAGGCGCGCTGCCCCATCGATACCCCCACCCGTGCCGGAAGCATGGGATGGCGTTGTGTCTCGAGTCAACGGATGCGCGCCAAGGGGGAGCGCGGAACGGATTTTACGATGCGAGCTTGGGCGCGTTGCGCGCCTTGATGATCGTGACGGTGGCATCGACTTCCTCGAGATGCTCCTGCTCCGTCTTCTCCGGCGTGAAGGTGGCGCTCAGATTGAGCGACGCATGACCCAGCATGTGCATGGATGCGTTGCGGTCGATGCCCACTTCGAGCCCTTCGATCGCGGCCTGCACGGACTCGCACCATTCGATCGCCTTGTCGTATTGCGTATCGGTGCACCGGCGCGAAATGGCGCGGGCCTTGTCCCGGAGGCGCGCGATATCGTCGGCGTAATCCACGCCTGCCGGGTCCTTGTCCGACATCAGGCGCCAGAGAATGCAAAGCTGGAAGGCATCGCGCCGCAGCTTTTCCGTGGACAGCATGTCACGCGCTATCCTCAGTTCGCGATCGAGACGTTGGGTGGCTTCTTCCGACGTGAGGCGCTCAAGGGCCTTCATGCGAAGCGAGTTCGGCGGCTCGAAGATATTGACGTTGGACGGACGCGTGTCGCCGAGGCGCCGGCGATCCGGGCCGACATAATCGGTTGTGACCACGAACCCTTTGCGCCGCTCGATGTGGCTGGAGATGCGCGCCTGCAATGTCGTCGTCGAGAACGGCCGCAGCAGAAGATCGTCGGCGCCGGAGTTCAGCACGCGATTGACGATCGCGCTTGTCTGCTCCCAGGCCGTGACGATGGTCACGATGAAAGGGTTATAGGTCGAAACGCCCTGCCGCAGATTCTGTATCGTGTCGCAGATCTCGACTTCTGTTCCCTGCGCTTCGCACAGGGCGAGATCGGGCGGCCTGCGGCGCATGCTTTCGAGAAAAGCGTCGATCGTGGCGACGGTCTCGATCCGGCGGAAGCCGATGGTATAGAGCGACGCGCGCGTGGCGTTCCGGTTGGACGACACGGGGTCGTAGACCAGCACTTCGGCCATATCGAAGGAAAGCCGCGACATCAAAGGAAAGACCCGCCCGCTGTAACTGTCGCAATGATGCCTTTTTGCGAGTTAAGGAACGGTGGGAACGATTGGTTAAACTTTTCGGGACGCTGCCCTGAAAATTTCGAGAAAATCCTTCGCTTTCAGGCTCGCTCCGCCCACAAGCGCCCCGCCCACGTCCGGCAAGGCAAGGATTTCCCCGGCGTTGGCCGGCTTGACCGATCCGCCGTAGAGAATGCGGACATCGCGTCCCCCGGCGCCCAAAAGACCCGCCAGTTCGGCACGGATGTGGGCGTGCATCTGCGTGATTTCCCAATTGGTGGGTGTACGGCCGGTACCGATGGCCCAGACGGGCTCATAGGCGACGGCGGCGCGGGCGCCGTCTGCATCGTCCGGCACGCTGTTGCGAACCTGGTTGGCGACGATGTCGAGCGCCCGCCCGGCGTCGCGCTCCGCCTCGGATTCGCCGACGCAGATGACGGCGGAGAGCCCGGCGCGCCAGGCAGCGCGCGCCTTCGCGGCGACGTCGCGGTCGGTTTCGCCGTGAAATTGCCGCCGCTCGGAATGTCCGACGATCACATAACGCGCGCCGGCGTCCTTCAGCATCTCGGCGCTGATGTCGCCCGTGAACGCGCCTGACGGCTCGGCATGGCAGTCCTGCCCGCCGATGGCGATGCGTCCGACCGCTTGCGCAGCAGCGCGCGCCACCAGGGTTGCGGGCGGACAGATAAGCGCTTCCGGCCCGTCCGGCGCGCCGTTCACGTCGGCCGCCATAATCTCGATTTCGGCGAGCGAGGCGCCGAGGCCGTTCATCTTCCAGTTCCCCGCCACCAAAGGACGCATGCCGTACCTGTCTTGCCTAAAGGGGGCCGACCTTGCCCGCCCCTGAGGCCATCCCTATCATCCGCCGCCTTTTACCGCCACGCCCGGATATTACCCATGCTTCAACAAATGCGCAGTCTTCCAAAGTGGGTTGGCTTTCTCCTGCTCCTGCCTTTGAGCGCCACCTTTGTCGTGTGGGGCATCGCTGACATCTTTCGCGGCAGCGTCGACACGAGCATCGCCACCGTGGGCGGCACCAAGATCGACTCCCAGGATTTCTCGCGCGACTTCCAAAACGCACGCAACGCGGCCACCCGGCGCGGCACCCAACTCTCCGCGGCGCGCGCGAAGGAAATAGGCGACAAGCTCCTCGAACAGGCGATCGACGACACGGCCCTCGACAATGCGGCGCGAAGCTTCGACCTCCTGACGTCAAACGACGAAGTCTCCTCGACCATCCGCAGCATTCAGGGCTTCCAGGGGCCGGACGGCAACTTCAGCGATCTCGCGTTCAATCAGGCTCTGCAGCGGATCAACTACACGCCGCAGGGCTTCGTCGCCGAAGTCAAGCGCGAACTTACGCGCGAGCAACTGGTGCGCGCCGGTGCCAGCGCGGCCGAGCTTCCGATGGGCTATGTGCGCGCCATCGTTTCCTATCTGAGCGAGCGCCGCGCGGTGCAGTACATGATCCTGCCGCCCGACGCCGCGGGACCGATATCGCCGCCGCCGGACCAGGTTCTGGCCGCCTATATCAAGGCGCACGCGAACCGTTTCAGCACGCCGGAATACCGTCAGCTCACTTACGCGGAGCTCGGCCCGGACGATCTGCAGAGCCAGGTGCAGGTCACCGACGCCCAGATCAAGCAGACGTATGATCTGCGCAAGGATACCTATATCGTTCCCGACCGCCGCGACATCCAGCGGATTGACTTCAAGGACGAAGCCTCGGCCAAAGCCGCGCGTGCCAAGATCGATGCCGGCACGAGTTTCGAAGACATCGCCACGCAGCAGCACATGATGCTGACCGCTCTCAATCTCGGCAGTCTGACGCAAGCCGACCTCGGTCCCGTACAGGGACCGGCGGCCTTCGCGCTGCCCCTCGACGGCATAAGCCAGCCGGTGAAATCCGCCTTCGGCTCCGGCTGGTCGCTCCTGCGCGTGACGAAGATCACGCCCGGCAAGACGACGACGCTTGACGAGGCGCGGCCCGCGCTCAAAGCGGAGCTGTTCCAGCAGCTGGCCGCGAGCCATCTTGAAGACGTTATCAATGCTTATGACGACGCGCACAACGCCGGCGCCGACATGGCGGAAGCCGCCAAGAAAGTCGGCATGCATGTGGTCCACGTCGCCACGACCGACGCGCACGGCATGGCGCAGGACGGATCGAAAGCCGACGTTCCCACGACGCCCGACTTTCTCGATCAGGTCTTCAAATCCGACATCGGCACGGAAGACGATCCATTCCGTTCGACGGATGGTCGCTATTACATCATTAAGGTCGACGGGGTCATTCCACAGAAGCTGAAGCCGCTCGATGCGGTGCGCGCGCAGGCGCTCGCCGTGTGGACGGAGGATCAGCGTGTGCAGAGGCTCGCGGCCAAGGCGGAGGCGATTGCGAAAGAAGCCAATGCCGGCGGAAATCTGGCGCAGATCGCGGCTCAGTATCACGGGATCCTCCTGTCGAGTCCCGCGCTCATGCGCGATCAGCCGACGGCGGTGATGAGCGCCGACTTTTTGGCCAAGGTATTCTCGGTGCCCGGCGGCCAGACGGTTTCCGGTACCGCCGCCGATGGCAAGAGCTACATGGTCGCCCGCGTGACGGGCGTGTTCCACCCGCCGATCGTGGCCGGCGATCCGCAACTCATCGCCTTCGCGCAGGGCCTCGGCCGGCAGATCAGCGCCGATATCCAGGCTGGCATGGGCAAGGCGGCGCGCGCCGCGCAGGGCGTGACCATCAACCAGTCGCAAGTCGATCGCGTGGTAGGCGGGGAAGGATCGTGAGCGACCGATGGCCATCGAACCGGACTTTGCGGCGTTCGCGCGCGCCTATGACGAAGGCCGTCCCCAGGCGGTCTACACGCGGCGCATAGCCGATCTCGACACACCGGTTTCCGCTTATCTCAAGCTCGCCGAAGGCCGCGACAACGCCTTTCTGCTCGAAAGCGTGCAAGGCGGCGAAACGCGCGGGCGTTATTCCGTCGTCGGTCTCAAGCCCGATCTGATCTGGCGCTGCCGCAACGGCCAAGCCGAAATCAACCGCAATGCGCGCGGCGCGCCCGACGTGTTCGAGCCCGCCGACGACGCAGCGCGGCCTTTCGAGTCATTGAGGCGATTGTTCCGCGCGACGCAGATGGCATTGCCGCCGCATCTGCCGCCCATGGCGGTCGGTCTCTTCGGCTATCTGGGCTATGACCTCGTCCGCGCCGTCGAGCGTCTGGGGCCGCCGCCCGCCGACACGCTCAAGCTGCCCGACGCCATCCTCCTGCGCCCGACCATCACGGCCATCTTCGACAACGTGCGCGACGAGATCACCATCGTTTCACCCGTGTGGCCCGAAGACGGCGTCAGCGCGCGCACCGCCTACACGCGCGCGTGCGAGCGCGTGCTCGACACGATCTCCGATCTCGAGCGCCCGGCGCCGGCGGCGCCGGTCTCGCGCGCGAGCGCGGGCGGCACGCCGGAAATCACATCGAACACGACGCTCGACGAGTATCTGGCGATCGTGGAGCGGGCCAAGGAATACGTCCGCGCCGGCGACATCTTCCAGGTCGTTCCCAGCCAGCGCTTCCGCCGTCCCTTCGCGCTGCCGTCCTTCGCACTCTATCGTTCGCTCAGGCGCCTCAATCCGTCGCCGTTCCTCTATCATCTGAAATTCCCGGGCTTCGCGATCGTCGGCTCAAGCCCCGAAATTCTCGTGCGGTTGCGCGACGGCACGGTGACCATCCGTCCCATCGCCGGCACGCGCAAGCGCGGCGCGACGGCCTCCGAAGACATGGCGCTCGCCGACGAGCTGATGGCCGATCCCAAGGAGCGCGCCGAGCATCTCATGCTGCTCGATCTCGGCCGCAACGACGTGGGCCGCGTGGCGGAGATCGGCAGCGTCAAGGTGACGGGCAGCTTCTTCATCGAACGCTATTCGCATGTCATGCATCTCGTCTCGAACGTGGAAGGCAAGCTCCGCGGCGACCTCGATGCGATCGACGCGCTGGCGGCGGGTCTGCCGGCGGGCACGCTTTCGGGCGCCCCCAAGATCCGCGCCATGGAAATCATCGACGAACTGGAAAAGGAAAAACGCGGCGCGGTCTATGCGGGGGCGGTCGGCTATTTCGCGGCCAACGGCGCGATGGACACCTGCATCGTGCTGCGCACGGCCGTCGTCAAAGACGGCATGATGTATGTGCAGGCAGGCGGCGGCATCGTCGCGGACAGCGTGCCGCTCGCCGAATATGAAGAGAGCGTCAACAAGGCCAAGGCACTGATGACAGCCGCCGCGGAAGCAGAACGGATTGCGGCCGAGACGCAGCGTAGTTAGCCGACGAGCTTCGCCGCCAGCGTGATCGTGGTGCCCGCCAGGGCTTTCGACACCGGGCATTCCTGCTTGGTCTTTTCCGCAAGCGCCTGGAACTTGGCGGCGTCGTAGCCCGGAATTTCCGCTTCCGTCTCGAGCTCGATCTTGGTGATGGCCATGCCCTCGCCCACACGTTCGATATGGACTTTGGCGTCGGTGTGGATGCGCTTCGGCGTCACCTTTTCCCGAGCCAGGCCCGCCGCGAGCGCCATGGAATAACAACCGGCATGGGCGGCGCCGATCAGCTCTTCGGGATTGGTTCCCTTGCCGTCGCCGAAGCGGGAGTTGAACGAATAGGGTCCCTCGAAGGCGCGGCTGCCGAGACGCACGATCCCGGAACCGTCCTGCAAACCGCCACGCCACTCCGCATCCGCTGTTCTGACCGGCATCGTCGTCTCCTTTTTTTGCATCCGCCTCGCCCATTAAACGCCGGAGGCGGGCAGTCGGCCAAGGCGCCGGATTGCGAAAGTTTCATCTCGGCTTCGACAGGCAGCCCGGGCGTCATAGCCGCCCTGCAGTGACCGCCCCTGTCGCGCGACCGGCAAAGATCGGTAATACTTGGATTCGGGCGGCGGCTCGCGCTTGCCTCCCGCGGCTCGTTCGCAATCCGGCCGAAGCAGGAGCCCGCGCATTCCGAACAAGGGAGATTTCATGAGACGCGCATACATGATCGGCGGGACGCTCGCCGTCGCGGCGGTTGCCATGGTCGCTTTCGTCGCGGCCGATACGCCCAAGAGCGACACAAAAGCCGATCTTTATTCCGGGAAGTTCTTCAAGTCTGAGGAATCCGTGACGGAAGGATCCGTCAACGGAATCTCCTATCAGGCGGTCGCGGGTACGCTCGTCGTCCACCAGAAGGACTGGAACGACTCCGCGCAGAACGGCGGCGCCAGGAACCCGGACGCCAAGGCCGATGAATCCTCCGCCGAAGCCTCGATGTTCTTCGTCTATTATTCGAAACGCGGCGAGAGCCCCGAGAACCGTCCCATCACCTTTCTCTACAATGGCGGTCCCGGCTCCTCGACTGTGTGGCTGCACATGGGCGCTTTCGGACCGAAGCGCGTCGTGACCAACGACGATACGCACACCGCGGCCGCACCTTATCAACTGGTCGACAACGAATGGTCGCTGCTCGACGCAAGCGATCTCGTCTTTATCGATGCGCCCGGCACCGGCTTCAGCCGCATCGCGGGCAAGGACAAGGAAAAGGCTTTCTATGGCGTCGACGTCGACGCACGCGCCTTCTCGAACTTCATCAAGGAATTCCTCTCCAGATACAATCGCTGGAATTCGCCCAAATATCTCTTCGGCGAAAGCTATGGCACGCCTCGTTCGGCCGTGGTGGCGAACTATCTCGAAAACGACGACAGCGTCGATCTCAACGGCGTCATCCTGCTTTCGCAGATCCTGAACTTCACGCTCTCCGTCGACGGGCCCGACACCAATCCGGGCGTCGACATACCTTACGAAGTGGCGCTGCCGACCTATGCGGCGACGGCCTGGTATCACCACAAGCTTCCCGGTCCGCAGCCGAAGGACCTCGTGCCCTTCGTGCAATCGGTCGAGCGCTTCGCCATGGGCGACTATGCGCAAGCGCTTTCGCAGGGCTCAAGCCTGTCGCCGCAGCGCCGGCAGCAGATCGCCCAGAAGATCCACGAAGTGACCGGCCTTCCCGTCTGGTACATCATCAAGGCCAATCTGCGCATCGACGGCGGCGAATTCGAGAAGACGCTGCAGGATCAGAGCGGCCTGACGACAGGCCGCCTCGACACGCGCTTCTCGGGTCCCACGATCGATCCGCTGAGCAAGGAAGCCGATTATGATCCGCAATCCTCGGCGATCAGCTCGGCGTATGTGTCGGCGTTCAACGCCTATGTGCGCAATCAGCTCAATTTCGGACAGGGCAAGCTCTATCAACCCGAAATCGACGTCTTCAAATGGTGGGACTTCAAGCACGAGCAGCCCAACGCCGGCTTCGCATTCCCCGGCGCCACCAATGTGATGCCCGACATCGCCGACGCCATGAAACAGAATCCGACGCTGAAGGTGATGGTCAACGGCGGCTACTACGATCTCGCCACGCCGTACTACGAAGGCTGGTATGAGATGCATCACCTGCCGATCCCGGCCAATCTCATGAACAACATCGAGTTCCACTACTATCCATCCGGGCACATGGTCTATGCGCACCAGGAGTCGCTCAAGGAACTCCACGACGCCGTCGCCGCCTTCATTCGGCAGACGGACAACGTGAAATAAGGCGGAGGGGAAACCATGAAACGCACACTCGCCATCACGGCCTCCGTCGCCGCGCTCTTCGCCGCCACGCTTGCGTTCGGCGCAGACGAGCAACAGACGCAGAAACCCGATCTCTATTCGGGCAAGTTCTTCAAATCCGAAGAGTCCGTTACCGGCGGATCGGTGCACGGCATCGCCTATCAGGCGACCGCGGGCACGCTCGTCGTTCATCCCGCGGGTTGGAACGACTCCGCCCAGAACGGCGGCGACAAGAACCCGGATGCGAAAGCGGACCAATCTTCCGCCGAAGCCTCGATGTTCTTCGTCTATTATGCCAAACGCGGCACGGACCCGAAGACGCGTCCGATCACCTTCCTCTACAATGGCGGTCCCGGTTCGGCGACCGTATGGCTGCACATGGGCGCGTTCGGGCCCAAGCGTGTCGTGACGGCCAATGACAGCCACACGCCCGCGGCGCCCTATCAACTCGTCGACAACGACTCCACGCTCCTCGACGCCAGCGATCTTGTCTTTATCGACGCGCCGGCAACCGGCTTCAGCCGCATCGCGGGCAAGGACAAGGAGAAGGAGTTCTTCGGCGTCGATCCGGACGCGCATGCGTTCGCATCGTTCATCCAGGAGTTCCTGTCGAAATATGGCCGTTGGAATTCGCCGAAATATCTGTTCGGCGAAAGCTACGGCACACCCCGTTCTGCGGTCGTCGCCAACGAGCTCGAGACGAACGACAGCATCGACCTGAACGGCGTGATCCTGCTCTCCCAGATCCTCAACTTCACGCTCTCCGTCGATGGACCCGATACCAATCCCGGCGTCGATCTGCCCTACGAGGTGGCACTTCCGACTTATGCGGCAACGGCCTGGTACCATCATCGCCTGCCCGGTCAGCAACCGGCAGACCTTCCGACCTTCGTCAAGACCGTCGAGCAGTTCGCGATGACGGACTATGCGCAGGCACTGAGAGCGGGCCAGAGCCTTTCGCCGCAGCGCAAGGCGCAGATCGCGCAAAAGCTCCACGAATTCACAGGGCTTCCCGTCTGGTACATCCTGAAGGCCGATCTGCGCATCAACGGCGGCGAGTTCGAGAAGACCCTGCAGGACTCGATCGGGCTCACAACGGGCCGCCTCGACACGCGCTTTTCCGGTCCGACGCTCGATCCCCTGAGCAAGGAGTCCGACTACGACCCGCAGTCGGCGTCGCTGCGCTCGGCTTATGTTTCAGCCTTCAACGACTATGTGCGGAGCACGCTGAACTTCGGCCAGGGCAAGACCTACATGGCGCGTTACCCGGTCTTCCGCTGGTGGGACTTCAAGCACAAGCAACCGGGCATGCCCGTCGCGTTCCCGGGTGCGACCAACGTGATGCCCGACATCGCCAACGCGATGAAGCAGAACCCCACCCTGAAAGTGATGGTCAACGGCGGCTATTACGATCTCGCCACGCCTTATTACGAGGGCTGGTACGAGATGCATCACCTGCCGATCCCGGACAGCCTCATGAGCAACATCGAGTTCCACTATTACCAGTCCGGGCACATGGTCTACGCGAATCAGCAATCGCTGAAGGAATTGCACGACGCCGTCGCGGCCTTCATCCGCAAGACGGACAACGTGAAGTAGCGTAGGTTTGAAGACAACATCGGCGCGGCGGCGCGGGTCGCCGCGCCGTTCCTATTTGTCGCGACGTTCGCGACCGGCGCGCTCTTCCAGCCACATCGCATTCAACACCGCGAGTGTGACGGCAAAGCCGAGACCGAGCACCCACGAAAAATACCACATCGCAAAATCCTCTCAGTAGGCTTCGCCGGAATCGCGTTCGATCTGTTCGGCCGTGACCGGTCCGCGAAGCACGTGATAGGCCCAGGCCATATAGGCGACGATAATGGGCACGAAGACCACGGCTGCGGCAAACATGATGCCGAGTGTAAGCTTGCTGGATGATGCATCCCAAACCGTCAGGCTTGCACCCGGACTGCTTGATGACGGCATCAGGAACGGGAAGAGCGCTGCACCCGCGGTCGCGATCGATGCGGCGGGCGCGGCCGCGGACGCCCAAAGCGACAAGGCCGGCCAGCGTCTCAGCAGCGCGGCGCAGAAAGCGCCGGCGACGGCCAGCAGCGGCAATATCCAAAGCACCGCATGCGTGTTGTAGTTCGCGAACCAGCTGCCCACATGGCTGACCGTTTTGCCCAGAGGGTTGGGCTGCGCGTCGGGCATTATGGGACTTGTGATCGCGAAGGCTGGGATCTGCGAAACCCAGAAACCGGCCAAGGCAAAAAGTACGATGAACGCGAGTGCGGCGAGAGGCACAACCGATTGCGCGCGCCGCCGGATCGGTTCGTCCGTCTTGAGGTTGAGCCAGCACGCGCCGCGCAGGACCATCATCGCGAGGCTGACCAGCCCCACAAGCAGTGCAAAGGGGTTGAGAAGACCGATCAGCGTGATGTCGGACTGCATGCGCAGGCTGTCGTCGAATCCGAACGGGACGCCCTCGAAGAGATTGCCGAATGCAACGCCGAACACGAGCGCGGGCACCAGCCCGCCCACGAACAGCAACCAGTCCCAGGTGTTGCGCCAGTTTTGCGCCTCTATCTTGCTGCGAAACTTGAAGCCCGCCGCCCGCAGGATCAGCGTGAAGAGCACGAGGATCATGGCGAGATAGAAGCCCGAGAAGCTCGCCGCGTAGAGCAACGGCCATGCCGCGAAGATCGCTCCGCCGCCGATGATGAACCAGACCTGGTTGCCCTCCCAGACCGGCCCGACCGTATTGATGACGACGCGCCGCTCCATGTCGTTCTTCGCGATGAACGGGAGAAGGACTGCGGTTCCGAGATCGAAGCCGTCCATCACGGCGAAGAAGCCCAGAAGGACGCCAATCAGGAGCCACCAGATGATGCGCAGTGTTTCATAGCTCATTGGGTCACTCCGCTGCGGCGCGCAGCACGGCCACGCGCGCCGTTTCCGGTCCCGCGGGACCGAGCCGGATGTATTTGGTGAGGAGATAGAGGTCGGCTACCAGCAACGCCGTGTAGAAAAAGAAGAAACCTATGAGACTTGTCAGCACATTTCCCGCGCCCACGGACGACACGCCCAGCGCGGTCGGCAGCACGTCTTCTATCACCCAGGGCTGACGGCCATATTCCGCCACGATCCAGCCGAGCTCTGCGGCGATCCAGGGAAGCGGGAGACTGCAGCAGGCGGCGATGAGGAATAGCCTGTAGCGATGGAGGTGCTGCCGTGCCGACAGCCAGAACGCCGTCGCGAAGAGGAGCACAAACCAGAATCCCAGTCCCACCATGATGCGGAACGCCCAGAACAGGACCGGCACGTCCGGAATCGTTGTGGCTGCGGCGCGCGCAATGTCGGCGGGCGTTGCATTCTCGATGTCGGGACGGATCTGCTTCAGCAGCAATGCGTAGCCGAGGTTTGGCGCATGCGCTTCGATGGTAGCGCGCAATTGTGGATCGCTGCGGTTGGTCTTGAACGCCTTGAGCGCGTCATAGGCGATGAGGCCGTCGCGGATGCGCGCAGCGGATAACGCGACCAGCTCGTTAATGCCCGGCACCTGTTTGTCTATCGAGCGCGTCGCGATCAGGCCCAGCACCCAGGGGATTTCGATTCTCGCGTGCGTGGTATGGGTCTTGAGATCGGGAAAGCCGAACAGCGTGAATGAGGCCGGCGCGGGTTGCGTATCCCACATCGCCTCGATGGCGGCGATCTTCATCTTCTGGTTGACGCCCGCCGTATAGCCCGACTCGTCGCCCAGCACGATGACGCAAAGTGCCGACGCAAAGCCGAAGCTCGCGGCAACCGTCATTGAGCGCCTGGCAAACTCCACATTGCGTCCGCGCAGCATGTAAAGAGCGCTCACCGCAAGCACGAAGACGGATCCGGTGACGTAACCCGCGCTGACGGTATGCACGAATTTCGCTTGCGCGACAGGGTTGAAAAAGACCTGCATGAAGTCGGTGACTTCCATGCGCATGGTGTCGACATTGAACCGCGCACCGGTGGGAAATTGCATCCAGCCATTGGCGACAAGAATCCACAACGCCGAAAGGTTTGTGCCGAGCGCAACGAGCCAGGTCGCGATCAGATGTTCGACGCGCGACAGGCGATCCCAGCCGAAGAAGAAGAGCCCGATGAACACGGCTTCCAGGGCGAAGGCCATCAGACCTTCGAGCGCCAGCGGCGCGCCGAAGACGTCGCCCACATAGTGCGAATAGAAGGCCCAGTTCGTGCCGAACTGGAATTCCATCGTGATGCCGGTGGCGACTCCCATCGCGAAATTGATGCCGAAGAGCATGCCCCAGAACTTCGTGAGGTCGCGCCAGATGGGAAGTCCGGTCATGACGTAGACCGTTTCCATGATGCCGAGGAGAACGGAGAGACCGAGCGTCAGCGGCACGAAGAGGAAATGATAAAGCGCAGTGACGGCGAATTGCAGCCGCGAGAGTTCGACGAGGTCCATGATCATTCTCCCGCGAGCAGATGCGTGCGCACGGCCCGTCCGTCGGGTTCGGGCTTTGCGAGTGGAGCGAAAAGCAACTGATAGATGGCGAGGAGGACGATCGCCTTTGCGCAGAGGAGCAGCACGATCTCGCGGCGCAATTCCGAAGGAAACATGCGATGTCCTCGACCGATTGAGCAGCGGCACGGAACGCATGACGCGCGCAACAGGACCGGCCTGGAACGCAGCCGGAAAGATAGTTGAGTCTCGACGGTCCCCTCAAGGGCGTTGGCTGCGACAAGGCGGCTGCGACAGCTTGTCCAAATGCGGTTTGCGTACCATCTTTAACGGTACAAGTGAGGAAGAAATCCAAAAATGGCAAAAATCATCAAAACGGACGCCGAATGGCGTCAGCAACTGACGCCCGAGCAATATGCCGTGACGCGCCAGAAGGCGACGGAGCGCCCCTACACGGGAGAATACGACAAGGTCACCACGCCCGGGACCTACAGATGCATTTGCTGCGGCGAGACGTTGTTTGAGTCGGACGCCAAATTTGACGCCGGCTGTGGCTGGCCGAGCTTCTCGCGTCCCGCCGTCGATTCGAACATCGCCGAAGAGACCGACCGCAGCCACGGCATGGTGCGTACGGAAGTGCTGTGCTCCAAATGCGATGCGCATCTGGGCCACGTCTTCAACGACGGCCCCGGCCCCACGGGCCTGCGCTATTGCATCAACTCGGCGTCGCTGAAACTCGATCCTAAAAAATAGGGTTCAGCGCTGCGGCCGCGGAATCGCATCGGCAATCGCTTCCGCCCTGGCGAACAGTGCTGGATCGATCTTGAGATCGGACGCGGCCGCATTCTCAGCAAGCTGCTGCGGTTTGCTCACGCCCACGATCGCCGACGCCACGTTCGGCTCGCGCAGCACCCAGGCGAGCGCGAATTGGGACAGCGAACATCCCGCTTCCTGCGCGATCGGCACGAGATTCTGTACCGCTTCCAGCACTTCGCGGCGCATCCAGCCCTGTATGGGTTGGCTCATGGTCGTGCTGCTGGCGCGCGTCTCCGGCGGTATGGCCGCGCCCGGACGGTATTTGCCGGAGAGCACACCTTGCGCCAGCGGCGACCAGACGATCTGCGAGACGTGATGGGCGCGGCAGATCGGGATGACTTTCTGCTCGGGCCTGCGCCAGAGCAGCGAATATTGCGGCTGGCTCGAGACAAAACGCTCGACGCCCGGAAGGGCGAAAGCGTCTTCGATCTGCTGCGGCGACCATTCGCTGAAGCCGATATAGCGCACCTTGCCCTGCCGCACGGCGTCGCTCAGCGCCGTCATCGTCTCTTCCAGCGGCGTCCCGGGATCGTAGCGGTGGCACTGATAGAGATCGACATGGTCCACGCGCAGCCGCTTCAGCGACGCGTCGAGCTGCTTGACGATCTGTGCGCGCGAAAGACCCTGGTCCGTCGCGCTCATCTGGCCCCAGACCTTTGTGGCGAGGATGTAGCTGTCACGCTTGCGGCCCGTGAGGACTCCACCGAGAAACGTCTCCGCAGCGCCGCGTCCATAGACATTCGCCGTGTCGATGAAGTTGATGCCGAGCGCGAAGGCCTTGTCCACGCACGCCGCTGCCTGGTCGCGCTCCACACCCACGCCGAATGTCAGCCAGGAGCCGAGCGAAATCTCGGAAACGTTCAGATCGGAAGCGCCCAGTTTGCGGTATTTCATGTCGGGTCCTCGGGGATGGCGGCTGCTAAGCGTAACAGGCGGGCGAGCCAAGTTGAAAGTCTCGCGCGTCGCGCTCAATATCGTGGGCAGGGGACGGCGGAGAGCGGCGATGGGGAACGGCTTCGGGACCGACATACTGATCCAGGCGGAGGATCCGAAAGCGGCCGCACTGTTCTACGTCCGCCAGTTGGGTTTCGAGATCACCGGAGAAACGCCGAACATGATCAGCCTGCACGGACCCAACATCAATCTGTTCATCGAACACGGCCCGGCGCTCGGTCCCGTGCTCGAAGTGAGCGTGAAAAACGTGCAGGACGCGAAGCTCTGGCTGACGACGAACGGCTGCAAAGTGATCAAGGACGAGCCGGAATTCCCGCGCTGCTACGTTCGCGATCCGCACGGCCTCATCTATAATCTGCGCCAAGATGAACGCTGACGACGAGCCGCTGTCTTCGCCCGTTTGCTACGCCCACGAAGTCGACCCGATCTATATGGGTCTTGAGCATTTGCATCCGTTCGGCCCCAACATCTGGTCGGCCGAAGGACCTGTTGTGTCGTTCCTGGGTTTTCCCTATTCGACCCGCATGGCCGTCGTCAGATTATCCGGCGGCGAACTCTTTATATGGTCTCCGATCGCGCTATCGGATGGCCTGCGCCGCGAAATCGATGCGCTCGGCGTCGTTCGTCATCTGGTGTCCCCCAATGCGCTCCATCACCTGTTCCTCGCCGAATGGAAGTCCACCTACCCGGCGGCCCGTCTTTATGCGTCGCCGAACCTTCGCCGCAAACGAAAGGACCTGGCATTCGACGCCGAATTATCCGATCGGCCGGAAGCGGCATGGGCGAGCGATGTCGAGCAAGTGATCGTGCGCGGGAGTCCCTTTCTTACCGAAGTGGTTTTTTTTCATCGCCAGAGCGCGACCGCCCTCTTCGGCGATCTGATTCAGAACTTTCGGCCTGACTGGTTCAAAGGCTGGCGCAGTGTCCTCGCGCGGCTGGATGGGATCGTGGCACCCCATCCCGGCGCTCCACGCGAATGGCGTGCGTCGTTCATCCGGCGACGCCTGGCGCGCTCGGCACTCACGCGCATCGTTAACTGGCCTTCCGAGCGTGTGCTGATCGCCCACGGCGATTGTGTGGACACTGGCGGCGTGCTTTCATTCGGCGTGCCTTCGCCTGGCTCTTGCGATAACACCTCTTCGCCATTCAGCACGGCCGCCCTATAGTGCCCTCCAGGCCTAACAGGAACCAACCGCTTTGCTGCTGCTCATCGATAATTACGACAGCTTCACGTACAATCTCTTCCACTATCTGGGCGAGTTGGGCGCCGAAGTCGTCGTGCGCCGCAACGATGCGCTGACAGCCGGGGAAGCACTCGCCATGCGGCCCGAGGGCATCGTGCTGTCGCCCGGCCCCTGCTACCCCGACCAGGCGGGTATCTGCCTCGAACTCATCGACAAAGCCGACGGGGACATGCCGATCCTTGGCGTCTGTCTTGGTCATCAGGCGATCGGCCAGGCGAGCGGCGGGCGGATCGTGCGCGCGCCGGAACCCATGCATGGCAAGCTGAGCCGCATCCATCACACGGGCAGAAGCGTCTTCCGTGGGCTCAACAACGATTTCCTGGCGACCCGCTACCATTCGCTGACCATCGCACCCGAAAGCCTGCCTCCCACCCTGGAAGTGACGGCCAAATCCGACGACGGCGTCATCATGGGCGTGATGCACAAGAGCCGGCCCCTGCACGGCGTGCAATTCCATCCGGAAAGCATCGCCTCCGAGCAGGGACATATCCTGCTCAAGAATTTCCTCGACATGACCCGCGTGCGCGAGCCGGCCTGAGGCCGCCCGCTTCTTTTCCGTCCCGACCTGTCGTAAACGAGACGGACACATGAGCACGCTCGAAGACTTCAGCACCGTCCTCCAGCGCCTGGCCGTGGGCGAAAAGCTCACCCAGGACACGTCCGCCCGTGCCTTCGCGACCCTGATGGCTGGGGATGTTTCGCCCGTGCGCATGTCCGCATTTCTGACCGCCTTTGCCGTGCGCGATGCGACGACAGAAGAGATCGTAGGCGCAGCGCGCGCGATGCGCCTCGCCATGCGCCGCATCGAAGCGCCCGACGGCGCGATCGATTTGTGCGGCACGGGCGGCGACGGTCACGGCACGCTCAACGTGTCGACCGCCGCGGCGTTTGTCGTGGCCGCTTGCGGCGTTCCCGTCGCCAAGCACGGCAATCGCAACATGTCTTCGCGCACCGGCACGGCCGACGTGCTCGAAGCGCTCGGCGTGCGCATCGATCTCGAGCCTGCGGCGGCAGAGAGATGTCTGCGCGAAGCCGGCATCTGCTTCCTGTTCGCACAGAGCTATCATCCCTCGATGAAGCATGTGGCGCCGATACGCCGCGAACTCGGCTTCCGCACCATCTTCAATCTGCTCGGGCCGCTGTCCAATCCCGGCGGCGTGCGCCGGCAATTGCTGGGCGTCTACTCGCGCGACTGGCTCGTGCCGGTGGCGCATGTGCTGGCGAAGCTGGGCGCCGAAAAAGCCTGGGTCGTGCACGGCAGCGACGGTCTCGACGAGATGACGACGACCGGCGTCAGCCACGTCGCCGTATTGGAAGACGGCAAAGTCTCGACCATCACGGTGGCCCCGCAGGATGTCGGCCTCGAACATGCGAGCCTCTCAGCACTCAAGGGCGGCATTCCCGTTGACAATGCCGATGCCATCCGCAAGCTCCTCGCCGGCGCGCGCGGCGCATTTCGTGACATCGTGATCCTCAATGCCGGTGCAGCCCTGGTCGTCGCCGACAAAGTCGGCGATCTGAAAGACGGCATCGCACACGCGGCGCAGGCGATCGACTCCGGCGCGGCCGCGAATGTGCTGGCGAAGCTCGAAACCGTGTCGCAGGGATTCCGCGCGTGACTATCCTCGACGACATCGCCGTATACAAACGCGAAGAGATCGTGGCGGCGCGCCTGCGTATCCCGGAATCGGAGATCGAGTCGCAAGCCCGCCTCGCCTCGCCGCCTCGCGGTTTTTGCGCGGCCCTTCACCGGGCGCGGACGGCTGGCCGTTACGGCCTCATCGCGGAGATCAAGAAAGCGAGCCCGTCGAAAGGGCTCATCCGTGCCGATTTCGATCCGGCATCCCTGGCCGCGGCCTATGAAGCGGGCGGCGCGACGTGTCTGTCCATTCTCACGGATGTGCCATCCTTTCAGGGCGCGCCCGAATATCTCACGACCGCGCGCGCCAACGCATCCCTGCCGGCGTTGCGCAAGGATTTCATGTTCGAGCCTTATCAGGTCGTGGAGGCACGTGCTTGGGGCGCGGACTGCATCCTCGTGATCATGGCGGCCGTAAACGACACAGCAGCCGAAGCGCTCATCGATGCGGCTCGGCGCTGGAAGATGGACACGCTCGTCGAGGTCCACAATGAAGACGAGCTCGCGCGTGCGCTGCGGCTCGGCGCAAACCTCATCGGCATCAACAATCGCGACCTCAAAACCTTCGTCACCGATTTGGACGTGACGCTCGCGCTCGCGCCGCGTATCCCGAGGGACGTTCTGGTTGTGGCCGAAAGCGGTCTCAGCACGCCGGCCGATCTTGCGCGCCTTGCGGATGCCGGCGTCACCACCTTCTTGATCGGCGAAAGCCTGATGCGCGAAAAAGACGTGGCAACGGCGACACGCAAGCTGATTGGTTCTAAGATCACGGCATGAGCGATCTGACCCATCTGGATGAACACGGTGCGGCGCGCATGGTGGACGTCTCCGACAAGGAGATGACGGCGCGCGAGGCGACGGCGGAAGCCATCATCGTTCTATCCGCGGAAGCGTTCGCGGCCGTCATGGATGGTTCGGCGCCCAAGGGCGACGTGCTCGCCGCCGCCCGCATCGCGGGCATCATGGCAGCCAAGAAGACCTTCGAGCTCATTCCGCTCTGCCATCCCCTGCCGTTGTCCAAACTCGCCATCGATTTCGAGCCGCAGGCCGACCGTAATGCCGTCTGTATCGTCGCCATGGCGAAAACGACGGCGCAAACCGGCGTTGAGATGGAAGCCCTGACCGCGGCCAGCATCGCCGCGCTGACCGTCTACGACATGGTCAAGGCCGTCGACAAAGGCGCCGTTATCGAATCCATCCGTCTGCTGACGAAATCGGGCGGCAAGAGCGGAGCCTACATCGCGCCGCGCAAGCCCCGGATCGAGCGTGCGACGAGCGACCGTCCGAAGGCGCGCGCCAGGCCCATGACGCTCAACCAGGAGACGGCCCCGCCACCGCCGGGCGGCGATCCAAACGCCGATCGCGAAGCCTTCAGGAATTTCATGACCTCGCGGCAGCTGCGCGCGACCGACTGGGCGAAGCAGGCGGGCGTGCCGGCCTCGCAGATCTATTCCTATCTCACGGGCCGCTCGCGCGGGCTTGCACAGGACGTGGCCGAACGCCTCGCACACGCCGCCCGCGCCCGCGTCGAAGACATGTTCGCGCGCGGACGATGATCGCCGTCGACGAAGCCGTTGCCCGAATCACGGCGGCTTTTGCACCGCTCGGGACTGAAACGGTGCCGCTCGGCCGGGCGCTGGGCCGGGTGCTCGTCGAAGACGCAAAGGCCCGTCTCGATCAGCCGCCCTTTCCCGTCTCCGCCATGGACGGCTACGCGGTGCGCGCGCGCGACGCGGCGTCGGTGCCCGCAAAATTGCGCGTGATTGGCACTGCGTCGGCCGGACATCCGTTCGAAGGCCAAGTCGGCGAAGGCGAAACCGTGCGCATCTTTACCGGCGGCGTCGTGCCCGAAGGCGCCGACGCCATCGTCATACAGGAAGACACGACGCTGGACGGCGACAGGGCCACGATCCGGGAAGCAGCCATCGGCGGAAAACATATCCGCAAAGCCGGACTCGATTTCGTGCAGGGCGATGTTTTGGCACGCGCAGGACAAAGACTGCGTGCCCGCGATCTGGCACTCCTCGCCGCGGGCGATCTCGCCACTTTGCCGGTGCGGCGGCGGCCGCGCGTCGCGTTCGCGGGAACCGGCGACGAACTCTCGCCACCCGGAACACCGCGCAAGCCCGGCGGCATCGTCGCATCATCGGGGTACGGAATAGCGGCGATGATCGAAAGCTGGGGCGGCGAACCGGTCGATCTCGGCATCCTGCCCGACACTGTCGAGGCGGTGGGCGCCCTGCCCGAGCGCGCGCGCAGCGCCGATCTCATCGTCACCATAGGCGGCGCCTCCGTCGGCGATCATGATCTCGTGCGCACGGCGCTCGCGCCGAAAGGTTTCGTGCTCGACTTTTGGAAGATCGCGATGCGCCCCGGCAAGCCGCTCATCTTCGGGCACCTGGGCGCAACGCCGTTCCTCGGCCTGCCCGGCAATCCCGTGTCGTCCTTCGTCTGCGCGATCCTGTTTCTGAAGCCAGCGATCGCGGCCATGCTTGGCGAGACACGGAAATCCGAGCTGCGCACCGCGCGGGTCGCGCAAAGTCTTCCCGCAAATGACTCGCGCCAGGATTATTTGCGCGCGCATCTCGCGTTTCGCGATGGCGAATGGTGGGCCGAGCCGTTCGCAGTACAGGATTCGTCCATGCAACGTGCCTTCGCCTCGGCCGATTGCCTGATCGTCCGTGCGCCGCGCGCGCTCCCCGTCGCCGTCGGCGAACAAGTCGACGTCCTGCCGCTCGATGGCGTCTGATCCATGCAACCACTGCATTTTGAGCGTTGACGGACTATAAGAACTAAAGTAGAACGATTCGCCATGTTTCGGATTTGTTCGGGGCCGATTCCAGGCGCCGCCGGAGACATGGGAGAGACCATCGATGCTGACGCGCAAGCAACATGAATTGCTCATGTTCATCCATGAGCGTGTGCGCGAAACGGGCATTCCGCCCTCCTTTGACGAGATGAAAGACGCGCTCGACCTGCGCTCCAAATCGGGCATCCACCGGCTGATCACGGCGCTCGAGGAGCGCGGCTTCCTCAGGCGCATGGAAAAGCGAGCGCGCGCGCTTGAGATCATGCGGCTGCCGGAAAACATCGCCGATGCCCAGCGGCCGGCGACCACGCGCAGCCAGGCGCAGCGGCTCTCGCATACGCCGAGCGCGCGCGGCCGCGGCGGCGAGGCCCGCATCTCCGCCGACACGCGCAGCGGCGGCGCGCCACGGCGCAGCAGCGGCGAGAACGACGGCGCGATCGCGGTGCCCGTCCTCGGACGCATCGCCGCCGGCACGCCGATCGAAGCGCTGCAACACAAGGTTTCCGATGTGCCCGTGCCCGGCGCCATGTTGGGCCGCGGCGATCACTACGCGCTCGAAGTCGCAGGCGATTCCATGATCAACGCCGGCATCCTCGACGGCGACACGGTGATCATCCACGAATCCTCGACGGCCAACACCGGCGACATCGTCGTGGCCCTCGTCGACGGCCAGGAAGCGACGCTGAAGCGCCTGCGCCGCCGCGGCGACTCCATCGCCCTCGAAGCCGCCAACCCGGCCTACGAAACGCGCCTCTACGGCGCGGATCGGGTGCGGATACAGGGCAAGCTCGTGGGGCTGATCAGGAGGTATTGAGCGCGGTTTCGCCTCCCCGTCGTGGGGATCGTTGCGAATTTGGGGTGTTGTGATTCACTGGCTGCATGGGAGGGCCTCTCGATGCAGCTTGGGTTTGGCGATGGATGGATTTCCCCGAAACTGGGCCAGAACGCGATGCTGGAGCGGCTTTCGGCGGAAGTGAAGTGGTACCGGTTCGAGAAACTTTTGAACCGGTTGAAGCCGGAGGGGGCAGGCCGGCCGCCGTTTGAGCCGCTGCTGATGCTGAAGGCGCTGCTGTTGCAGCAGTGGTGGGGTCTTTCGGACGCCGATCTGGAAGAGGCGATCAATGATCGTGTGTCGTTCCGGAAATTTTTGGGGTTGTCGCTGGAAGCGGCCGCACCCGATCACACGACGCTGTGCCGGTTCCGCAATCGGCTGATCGAGGAAGGGCTTTCGCAGAAGCTGTTCGGCGAGTTCGCCCGCCAATTGGAGACGCGTGGGCTGATCCTCAAGCGCGGAACGATGGTCGATGCGTCTTTGGTGGAGACGCCGTTCCGACCGCCGTCTGGGGATGCAGAGCGCAAGGCGGTTGATGAAGATGCGGCCTTGACGGCGCGCAAAGGCCGACGCGGCACGCATTACGGCTACAAGATGCATGCTGGCGTGGATCAACAAAGCCGATTGATAAGGCGCATCCTGCTGACCCCCGCCAACGTCAACGACACGGTGCCGGCGGATGATCTTGTCTGCGGCGATGAAGGAGCGGTTTATGCGGACAAGGCTTATGCCAAAGCCGCGCGACGTCTCTGGCTCAGGAGCCTGCGGATAAAGTCCAGGATCATGCACAAAAGCTGGGGCGGCGGGCCGGCCCTGACGCATTGGCAGCGGCGCCACAATGCGTTGATCGCGCCGATCCGGGCCGAGGTCGAAGGCGTGTTCGCCACGCTCAAGCGATGGTTCGGTTACGACCGGGTGCGATACCGGGGGCTCGCCCGCAACCAAAGCCACCTCTACCTTCTCGCTCTCGCCTATAACCTGAAGCGCGCCATGACCATCACATGACGCACCGAAAGGCCCGTCAGAAAAGCCGACCGAGGCCCGCCATCCGCCGCTCCTCAAGTGGAAAACCGCTCGAATCCTCGTCATTTGCGAATTACGCAATGATCCCC
>DATJRP010000047.1:0-83831 GCA_035504555.1 Rhizomicrobium sp.
GCTGGTGGGATTTGCGGCGCTGGCCGCGCGCCGTTTCGGCGTGCCGGGCATCATGACCGCCAGTGCCACGCGCCGTTTGGCTGTCGTCGAGACGCTGATGCTTGATGCGCGCCACAAGCTTTTCATCCTCCGCCGCGACGACAAGGAGCACGTCGTCCTTATCGGTCCCGAAGGCTCGAGCGTCATCGAAAGCGGTATCGCCGCCAAGCTGCCTGTCGCGGCCGCGATCGAAGGTTCGCCGCAATGAAACGACTTCTTTCGCTTCTCGTCTTTGCGACGATCCTGTTCGCGCCGGCGATAGCATCGGCCGCGGTTGCCGGCGCGCCGTCGGCGACGCCCAACTCGCTTTCCATCGATCTCTCGGGCGGCGGTCTCTTCACCGACCGTATGATGCAGATCATCGCCCTGATCACGATCCTCAGCATCGCGCCGTCGATCCTGATCATGATGACCTGCTTCGTGCGCATGGTCGTGGTCCTGTCGCTCTTGCGCACCGCCATGGGCGTGCAGACGACGCCGCCCAACAGCGTGATGATCTCGCTGGCGCTCTTTCTCACGCTCTTCGTCATGACGCCGACGATGAAAGCGGCCTATGACGCGGGCGTCCAGCCGCTCATCAACCAGCAGATCACGACAGAAGTGGCGCTCGACCGTGCCAGCGTGCCGTTCAAGGAGTTCATGCTGGCGCATGTCCGCGACACGGATCTGAAGCTCTTTCTCGATATGGCGCATGCCAAGCCGCCCAAGACCGCGGCCGACATCGCGCTCACCTCGCTAGCGCCCGCCTTCATGCTGTCCGAGCTCAAACGCGCCTTCGAGATCGGATTCCTGCTCTTCGTGCCGTTCCTCATCATCGACATGGCGGTTGCCTCGATCCTGATGTCGATGGGCATGATGATGCTGCCGCCGGTCATCATCTCATTGCCGTTCAAGCTGATCTTTTTCGTGCTGGTGGACGGCTGGCGCCTCGTGGCCGGGAGCCTCGTGCAAAGCTACGTGCACACGACGCCGCTGCACTAGAACGCGGCGACCCACAGGAACAGGATCGCATACTCGACCACATCGCCCGCGTTGTGGCCGACGATGGGAGCCACGACGCTCTTCGATTTCTCGAGCCAGTAGGCATAAAGCACGCCGAGCGCGAAAGCATAGATCTGCTGGCCCAGCGCCTGCGGCCAGGCGCGTAGCGAGAAATTCGTGGCATGCAGGAGGGCGAAGATCAGCGCCACGATGATGCCGGCCCAGTTCATGTCGAAGCGGCCGAGTCTGAGCTTTCCGGGCATCGTGGTGGCGAGGTAGGTCACGAGCAGCGCGCGGAAGGGAATCTCTTCCGTCGGTCCCACATAGACGCCTTCGAAGAACAGCCAGCCTGCGACGTTGCCCTGCGTCAGCGGATAGCCGAGCTGAGGCTTTATATGCGCCATCAGCTGCGGCGCGTAATCGACGACCGTCATCAGGACGCCGAAGAAGACGCCCCAGAGGAGTGCGGCGCCGATATAGGTTTTCTCGCGCGGCCAGTGCAGGCCGTAATCCGCCGGCACCATGCGCTTCAGGACGGCGATGGCGATCAGCGCCCAGACGAGCTGAAACGCGTGCTGGCTATAGAGCCACGGCAGCAACGGACCGCGCGGCGAGGGCATGTTCAGGAAATGCGTGCCGATAACCGCGGTGTAAGCCGCGAGGTAAGGAAGCGCGAATCCCAGAAAGGCGGTGACCAGGATCGGCACCAGCCGAAAGCGCATACGCGTGTCTGCCGTCATGGTGGCACTCAAGCAGGCTGTGCGGCGCGCGTCTTGAACCGATTTGACTGTCGCCAGGTCTGCGGGGTGGCGCCCGTCAGCGCTTTGACGGCGCGCGACATGTGCGGCTGGTCGGCGAAGCCTGTTGCCGCGGCGATATCCGCAAGCGGTGCACGGTCGCGGACGATCCGGTGGAAGGCCCGGCGCGCGCGTGCCTCCGCGCGAAAGGCTGCCGGTGTGAGACCGAAGACGCGGCCGAAGCCCCGCGACAGCGTCTCGAGCGCCAGGCCGTGCGTCTCCGCCCAGTCGCCAAGACGGCAATCGGGATTTTTCAGCAGATGTTCGGCGAGGAGATCCGGCCAGTCGCCCCTTTCGCTTTCGCAGGGCGTGATGTGCGCGCAGAGCGCCGCGCCGGCGGCGTGCGCATCTTTTTCTGCGAGACGCGCGATCGCGTCTGCATCGGCGACGCTTCCCAGCGCAAACGGAACATTCCGATCCAGCGCGATGTTGAAGATTTCGGCGCCGGCGCGGCTGAAGCGATCAAGGTGCGCGTCGAAGACGCCGTGCAACAACACATGGCCGGGACCGACATGAAACCGCCCGCGGCTGCCGCACTCTTCGTAACGGCCGGAGAGCACAACGGCCGCATAGGGTGCGTCATGGGTGTGGCGCGGGATGCGTACGTCCCGGCTCCATCGCTCGCGCCCGCTGGTGATGCCGGCAATGTCTGCCATCTGCAGCCCCCGGTTGACGTTAGCATTGGTGACGGCTGCCCAAGATGTGTCCGTGCCTGTTTTTTCATTCGCTGCAGGAGCGAAGTGATCTGCTGCAATTGCGAAGGATCATGTCCCAGTATGTGGGAAAAATGCGGCTCGAAGCGCGCCGCGCAATGATATTGCGCTGCACCATACTTTAACAGTACCGCATATCATATTGTTATCAAAAGAAATAATCGTATTAACTCGATGTGACATTCGGACATCCGGCCTATGCGTAAATCGCACTTCTCCTCAGGGTTAAGCACTCCTATGTTCTGAACACTGAACGCTTACGGAGATATTCACATGACGAAACTTACCTCACTGGTGCTGGGTGCCGGTCTTGCGCTGACAAGTATCGGTTTCGCCTACGCCGATGGCACCACGGTTGCCGGAGCTTGGACGCTCACGGTTGGCTCGTATGACGCACCGTGCACCTTGACGCTTACGCCCGACGCCAGCGGCACGGCGGGCACGATCGCTTCGGGCGCGGACTGCCCGACAGGTCTGAATGCCGTCGCCACTTGGAAGACCGCCGGCAACGGCGTGCAGCTTTACGCTGGCAGCGGCGATCTCATTGCCTGGCTGAAGCCGAAGGGCGACACCTATGTCGGCACGCGCTTCTCCGACGGCAAGAAACTCGCGCTGAACCGCACCTGAGTACACCCCGCAAGGGTATTCCGTTCGGGTTCGGGCCGCGTCGTTCCTGCTTTTGTAGGGCCGGCGCGGCCTTTTCCTTTTCGCTGATCGCCAATTCGCGCATTGCCGCTTCCCGGCCGCTTGGATAAACAGCGCCATCCGCATCAGTCGGTAAGGGAAGGCCGCCATGAAGGAATTGACGCATTTCGTCGCCGGACGCTCCATACCCGGCCAGTCGGGCCGCTTCGGCGACATCTTCAATCCGGCAACCGGTGAAGTGGCTGCGCGCGTGGCGTTCGCGAGCCGCGCCGAAATGCGCAAAGCCGTCGAGGCCGCGCTCAAGGCCTTTCCGGAATGGTCGAGCGTCAATCCGCAACGTCGCGCGCGCGTGCTCTTCAACTTCAAGGCCCTCGTCGAAAAGAATATGGACGAGCTCGCACACATGCTGTCGAGCGAACACGGCAAGGTGATCGCCGATTCCAAGGGCGACATTCAGCGCGGTCTCGAAGTGATCGAATTCGCCTGCGGCATCCCGCATCTGCAGAAGGGCGAATACACGGAAGGTGCCGGCCCCGGCATCGACATCTATTCGATGCGTCAGCCCCTCGGCGTCGTCGCCGGCATCACGCCGTTCAATTTTCCGGCGATGATTCCGATGTGGATGTTCGGCGTCGCCATCGCTTGCGGCAACACCTTCATCTGCAAGCCGAGCGAGAAAGATCCGAGCGTGCCTTTGAGGCTCGCCGAACTGATGATGGAAGCGGGTGCGCCGGCCGGCGTCTTGAATGTCGTCAACGGCGACAAGGAAGCCGTCGATGCGATCCTCGAAGATCCCGACATTCAGGCGGTCAGCTTTGTCGGTTCGTCGGCCATCGCGGAATATGTCTATTCGCGCGGCACGGCGCACGGAAAGCGCGTGCAGGCCATGGGCGGCGCCAAGAACCACGCCATCATCATGCCGGATGCCGATCTCGATCAGGTCACGAACGAGCTGATCGGTGCGGGCTACGGCTCGGCCGGCGAACGCTGCATGGCGATCTCGGTGGCCGTGCCGGTGACGGACAAGATCGCCGACGCGCTCGTCCAGCGCCTGAAGCCGCGCGTGGAATCGCTGAAGGTCGCCCCGCCCACCGATCCCGACGCCGCCTACGGCCCGCTGGTCACCGAAGCGCACCGCCGTAAGGTGATGGACTACATCGATCTCGGCGTGAAGGAAGGCGCGGAGCTGGTCGTCGACGGGCGCGGCTTCAAGATGCAGGGCTACGAAAAGGGCTTCTATCTGGGCGGTTCACTGTTCGACCGCGTCCGGTCCGACATGAAGACCTATCAGGACGAGATTTTCGGACCCGTCCTCCAGGTCGCCCGCGCCGACGATTTCGATCACGCCATCGCGCTTCCCTCGCAGCATCAATACGGCAACGGCGTCGCCATCTTTACCCGCGACGGCGATGCGGCACGCGAATTCGCGGCCCGAGTGAAGGTCGGCATGGTGGGAATCAATATTCCCATTCCCGTGCCCCTCGCCTATCACACCTTCGGCGGCTGGAAGCGCTCGGCCTTCGGCGATATTAACCAGCACGGGCCGGAAGGCGTGCGTTTTTATACGAGAATCAAGACAGTAACCCAGCGCTGGCCCAAGGGCGGCGTGCGCGAGAACCCGGATTTCAACATTCCGACGATGCGTTGATCGTCGCGTTCATCGAAGGCTCTTTCCATGTCTCTTCCTGAAGACGACAAGAAAATGGGCGCGCTCAAGCGCGAATGGGCGGCGGCGCGCATTGTCGTCATCGGCGGCCTCATCGTCGCCGTCGCCGTCGCGGGCTATTTCGTCTACCGGGCGAGACAACAGCAACTCGCCGCGGAGCAGCCCGTCGTGCACGCGACCGTCGTGCGTCCCAAGCTCGACACCAAGGTGCTTGCGCGCGTGGAGCTCGCCGTTTGCACGGCCGAGCTCCTGCGCGCCAAAGACGTCGGCGCCATTCCGTCCTATGGCGAGCTCGCATCCGCGCAGCTCCTGCGGGCCGGCGATGCGCCGCGGCGCTTCATTTGCGAAGCGAAGACGCATCTCACCAACTACTTCATCTCCGCCGATGTCCTGTGCGACAAGCTCGCCGATCCGCGTTGCGTCAGCATCTATCGCGTCGCGAACAAAGAGAAGCAGCTTATCTATTCGCGTCCGGAGTAGTTCCGCGCGCGAACCACGCGACGATCGTGCCGAACACGAGCATCGCCACCATGTCTTCGGCGAACTTCACGGGCACGAAGTGATAGCCCTTGCCGCCGGCGCGCGATAACGGCACGACGATCAGATTCATCACGAAATAGATGCCCACGCCGTAAAGCAGGCCAAAGCCCGGCCATGCGCGCCTGAGCATCGGCAACATCTGCGCGCTGACGATGTAGACGGTCGCAATGACGATCGACATGGCCCATTGCAGCACGAGGCCGAGGCCGGCGCTGGCCAGCCCGCCGTGAAACGAGGCCCGGCCGAGCGCACCGCTCGCGATGGCCTGGCAGATGAAGATCGGATCTCGGTTGTTGATGAGGCACGCCGCGCCGATGTCGATGGTGCCCGCGATGAAGCCGGCCAGAAGAATGGCCGTGAACGGCGAAAAACGCATGAGAGCCTCCCCTTGCGAAGAAACACTCGTCGAGGGGGGTAGGCGCCGCAAATCACCAAGCGGTGAAGTTACTTCATGCCTCCCATGCTGCAGACGATCTTCCATTCGGCGGGCGTCACGGGCTGCACGGACAGGCGCGAATATTTCACCAGCGCCATTTGGGCCAGTTTGGGATTGGCTTTGGCGGCCGCGAGCGTCACGTGCTTCGGCACGTCTTCCACGGCCTTCACGTCGACCAGTCCGAAGCGGCCCGTTTCGTCGGTCGGGTCCTTGCGGTATTCGCTGATGACTTCGACGATGCCGACGACGGCTTTTTCGTCGCCGGAATGATAGAAGAAGCCGAGATCGCCCTTCTTCATCGCCTTCATGTTGGCGGCGGCGGTGAAATTGCGCACGCCGCTCCACGGCTCGCCCTTGGCGCCTTTCTTCTTTTGCTGCTCCCAGGACCAGGACTCGGGTTCGCTTTTGAACAGCCAGTAGGCCATGACGTGTATCTCCGGATCAGAGCGCTGCGCCGCAATTGTTCGCGGTCGCCTTCCAGGGGCGGATGTCGGATTGCCCGAAGATCCCCGCCCTCGTGTAAGGATCGATCGCATGCCACGCTTTGGCGGCGGCAAGATCGGCCGCTTCGAAGATGATCATGCTGCCGGCCATCTTTCCGTTCCCGTCCAGAAACGGGCCGCCGAGCTTCACGACGCCTGTCTCGCGCACGAAGGCGAAGTGCGCGTCGCGCGTGGCCATTCTGAGATCGAGGCTTCCGGGCTTGTCGATGGCGGTCAGGACGAACAGCATGACGGCTCCTATTCGGCTTTCAGTGGACGCGCCATGAGGCGCGGGACGGCGTCGGCGAGGGTGAGCTTGCCCGCCAAAATATCGGCGATTGCGTGCGCCACGGGAAGCTCGATTCCGTGCCGGCCGCCACGCGCGACCAGCGCCGCCGCCGTCTCGACGCCTTCCGCCAGCGGATGGCCGGGCGCCGCCAGCTCCGCCGGCGCTTTGCCTTCGCCGAGATTGAAACCGAAGCTGTAATTGCGAGAGGACAGGCTCGTCGCGGTCAGCACGAGATCGCCGAGGCCGGACAGGCCCATCAGCGTTTCGCCGCGCGCACCGAGGGCTGCGCCGAGGCGGCAGAGTTCCGCAAAGCTGCGCGTGAGAAGGGCTGCGCGCGCGTTTTCGCCCAGACCCATGCCGGCAACGATGCCGGAGCCGATGGCGTAGACATTCTTCGCCGCTCCGCCGAGCGCCACGCCCGTCAGATCTTCGCTGGCATAAGGACGAAAACCCGCATGTCCCAATGTCGCGATGAGACGGAATGCGATGTCTTTCCTGGCAGCGATGGTGAGCGCGGTGGGAAGATCGTGCGCGACGTCTCGCGCGAAAGACGGACCCGAAAGAATCGCGGGCTCTGCCTGCGGTGCCGCTTCGCGCAAAACTTCCGTCAGCAATTTGCCGCTGCCCCGTTCGATTCCTTTCGCGCAGAGCACCAGCGGAACGCCGGCCGTGATGGCGCGCGCCGTGTCGGTTATGACGGCGCGAGCATGTTGCGCGGGGGCCGCCAGCAGCACGGCGTCTGCACCACCCGCTTCCATAATGTTTGCACTTGCTACAATGTTGTCGGGGAGCGGAACGCCGGGGAGGAAAATTGCGTTCTCACGCGTTGCCAGAATCGAATTGGTTACCTCGGGCTCGCGTGACCATAGCGTGACATTTCGGCCGGCCCGGGCGGCCACAAGTGCGAGGGCGGTGCCCCAGGCTCCGGCGCCGATCACCGCGATGTGGCCATAAGGTTTTGAAATGTCAGATTTATTTTTCAAGTCTTGGTCTCGGCTTTGGCCCATGCTGCGCTGCGAAAGATTGAACAATCTGTTGATTATTCAGAAATACCCATTATCTTAGAGTGTGAAAAGAAAAACGCCTTTGGGAAGCGAGACGTCGGATGGCCGAAAAAGACAATGTTCGTTGCCAGATCATCGAGGCAGCCAAGAAACGCTTTTCGCATTTCGGTTATGCCAAAACCACCATGGCGGAAGTGGCGACCGATTGCAGCATGTCGCCAGGAAACCTCTACCGGTTTTTTCCCGGCAAGCTCGATATCGCGGAAGCCATCGCGACGGAAACGTACGAGCGTGATCTCGAATATCTCAGGAAGCTCGCAGTGGCGCCGAACAAGAATGCGCGCGAGCGTCTGCACGATCTCCTTTTCGAAGAACTCCGCCGCACCTACAACAAGCTCGAAAGCGACCCGCGCGCCTTTGAAATGGCGACGGTGATTTCGCGCGAACGCCCCACCTTTGCCAATTGGATGCTGGCCAACGAACGCAGGATCCTGGTCGAGCTTCTGGACGAAGCCGAGCGTCGCGGCGAGTTCGTGGCGGAAGACAAGGAACTGACGGCCGAGATGATCCAGTCCGCGACCATGAAATTCCGCTATCCGCAGCTGTGGTCGAAACTGACACTGCCCAAGCTCGAACGCGAGCTCGAGGGCGTCCTGAAGCTGATCGTGGACGGGCTTTGCCCGCATCACGCGCAGCGCCCGCAGGTAAACGCCGCGTAATCCTTTCTTTGGCCACGCATCGGTGGCAGAAGACGGCATGCGTCGCTTCGTTCTCCCGTTTCTCGTCGCCCTGGCCTGTGCGCCGGCCAGTTTCGCCGCGCCCGCGGGCTTCATGCATTTCGAGCGCAGCGAAGCCGACCAGGCCGATCTCGACCGTGTCAGCGACTATCTCAATTCCATCCATACGCTGAAGGGCAGCTTCGTGCAGATCGGTCCCGACGGGCAGATCGACGAGGGCATCTTCTACATCGACAAGCCGGGCCGCATGCGCTTCGAATATCATGCGCCCAATCCGGTCCTCATCGTGTCGGACGGCTCGACGGTCGCGGTCCAGAACAAGAAGCTCAACACGATCGACACGTATCCGCTGCTGTCGACGCCGTTGAACCTTGTTCTCTCCGACGATCTCAATCTGAAACGAAACCCGTCCATCGCGGGTCTCTCGCGCGAACCGGGCGAGCTCATCGTCAATGCGCGCGCCGCGTCCAGCAAAGTGAACGGCAATCTCACGCTGGTTTTCACATCGCCCGTTCTCGAACTGCGGCAATGGACGGTCGTCGACGCGCAGGGTCTTTCGACCACCGTCTCGCTGCGTGACGTGCAGACGGGCGTCACGCTCGATCCGGCGCTGTTCAAGCTGCCGGAAGGGAAGAGCTCGGCGAAGAGCGCAGAATAAGCGGGCCCGATTTGGCGCGGTTTCGCCCGCCTTGCCGCCTGCGCTTTCCCCATGCTAGGTCCCGGACTTCAGAGAGCAGCCCCAATGCCGCCCCGCCCGCCCATCGTCGGATTTCCGTGCGACTACCGTATGGTGGGGAAGCATCCGTTCCACATGGTGGGCGAGAAATACATTCTGGCAGCGCGCGACGGCTCGGACACCATTCCGCTCCTTATTCCCGTGCTCGATCCGCCGATTTCGACTCACGACATCCTCGCGAATGTGCATGGCCTTCTGTTCACCGGCGCGCTTTCGAACGTCTCGCCCAAGCGTTACGGCGGCGCGACCCCGCGCGACGGCGTGCTGCAGGACGAACACCGCGACGCCACAACCATTCCGCTTCTCGAAGCCGCCATCGAAAAGGGGATGCCGGTTCTGGGCCTCTGTCGCGGCTTTCAGGAAATGAACGTGGCGCTGGGCGGCACGCTGCATCAGCACGTGCACGAAGTGCCGGGCCGTATCGATCATCGCGAAGACACGAACGCGCCGCTCGACGCGCAATATGGTCCCGCGCACACCGTGACCGTCGAGCCCGGCGGATTGCTCGCGCGCATCGCGCCCGCAAAGTCTTTCGAAGTGAATTCGCTCCATTCGCAGGGAATCGATCGCCTCGCGCCGGGACTCTATGCCGACGCCGCAGCGCCCGACGGACAGATCGAAGCCGTCTCCATGCCGGGCGCCAAAGGCTTCGTGCTCGGCGTGCAATGGCATCCCGAATGGCGCTGGAGCGAGAATCCCGTGTCGCGCGCCATCTTCCAGGCCTTCGGCAACGCCGTGCGCAACTATCGCGAAGGTGCCTGATGTCGCGCCACGACGTCGATCAGTTTGCGGAATGGCTGAAGGAACATCGCATCGGCGAGGTGGAATGCCTCGTCTCCGACATGGCGGGCATCGCGCGCGGCAAGATACTCCCCACCAACAAATTCCTGAGCGGCCTGCGCAACCAGACGTTGCGGTTGCCGGAATCGATCTTCGGCCAGATGGTGACGGGCGCGGATGCGGAAACCGAAGCGCTGACCTATCAGGCGCCGGACATGAATCTCGTGCCCGATGTCGAATCCCTGCGCATCGTGCCGTGGTACAAGGAGCCGACCGCGCAGGTCATCTGCGACTGCACCGATCAGCGCGGCGAGCAAATCGCCTATACGCCGCGCAGCGTACTCCGGCGCGTCGTTGCACTCTATCAAGAGCGCGGCTGGCGTCCGATCGTGGCACCCGAGCTCGAATTCTTTCTCGCGGCGAAGAACATCGATCCCGACTATCCGCTCTTGCCGCCGGCCGGCAAGACGGGGCGTCCGCAGACGGGACGACAGGCCTACGGCATCGACGCGGTCAACGAATTCGACCCGCTATTCGAGGATGTCTACGATTATTGCGAAGCGCAGGACATCGGCATCGACAGCCTGATTCACGAAGAAGGCGTGGCGCAGGTCGAAATGAACTTCAATCACGGCGAACCGCTCGCGCTCGCCGACCAAACCTTCCTCTTCAAGCGCACCGTGCGCCAGGCGGCGCTGCGCCACGACATCTACGCCACCTTCATGGCGAAGCCCTACGAGCAGGAACCGGGCTCGGCGATGCACATCCATCAAAGCGTCGTCGATACGCAGAAGGGCAAGAGCCTGTTCTCCACGAAGAGCGGCAAGGACACGCGGCTGTTCCTCGCGCATATCGCGGGGCTGCAGAAGCATCTCCCCGCCGCCATGCCGCTCATCGCGCCGTTCGTGAATTCCTATCGCCGCCTCGTGCGCTTCCTGTCGGCGCCCATCAACACGCATTGGGGCCACGAGAACCGCACGGTGGGATTGCGCGTGCCGGTGTCGGACGTGCAGAACCGGCGTGTGGAAAACCGCGTGCCGGGCGCGGACGCCAATCCCTATCTCGCCATCGCCGCGTCGCTGGCCTGCGGCTATCTCGGCATGATCGAGAACCTCAGTCCGACGAAAGCCATGGAAGGCAACGCCTACGAGTCGACGCGCTACCAATTGCCGCGTCACATTCTCGATTCCGTCGCCAAATTCCGCGCCTCGACCGATCTCAAGGATGTCCTGGGCGAGACGTTCGTAGTGCTCTACAGCGACGTTAAGAACTCCGAGCACGATGCCTATCAGCAGGTCATCAGCCCCTGGGAGCGCCAGCATTTGTTGCTGAACGTTTGACCGCTCATGTTTAAATTTACAGATTGCTAAAACCTGGGGGCCGAAAATCGCGCGCTCGTTAACCAAGGCGCACCCTATGCCCTACCGCGCACGCCTCTTAGGCTTCGCCTTCGCCAACGCCGATCTGCTTTTCGAAGTGGACCGTGAAAACAGGATCGCCTTCGCGACGGGCGCTGTTCATGACTATGTCCGCGACGCCAAGGCCGATCTCGTCGGATTGCCGGCCGCGCGATTGTTTCAGCCGAGCGAAGGCGCGAAATTCGCGACGCTGACTCATTCGCTGGGTGCGGGCGGTCGCGCCGGCCCGTTCAAGCTCAAGCTCGCCGACGGAACGGACGCCGCGCTGTCGCTGTTCCGGCTGCCGCAGAACAAGGGCAACGTGTCGTGCACGCTCGCAAGGCCCGAGGCGCGCACAGTTGCGGGCGGCAAGGGCGGTTCGGACCGTGAAGGATTTCTGGCCGCGGTTGCCGGTCTTTCGGGCGGGAAAAGCGAGCTGGCGCTGGTCGAGGTGCCAGGGCTCGATAGGGCCGTCTCCAAACTTCCGGCGGAAGCGGCACAGAAATTGTTGCAGCGGATCGGCGAAACCGCCCGCAACGCCGGCGCCAAGGCCGCCGTGCAATTGTCCGACACACGCTTCGGCGCCGTGGGCGGCGCGTCGTTCGCGGACGGCATCGTCAAGGTGCTGAAGGAGGGCGGAATCGAGGCCCGCGACGTCCAGGAGACGCTCGTCTCGCTGAAGACCAGGGCGCTGAGCCCCGAGCAGCTGATGTTGTCTCTGCGCTACGTGATCGATCGTTTCACCGAACAGGCGGACGTGCCGGCCACGGACCTGTCGTCGGCGTTCGACAAGCTGATGGGCGAAACTGAGGCCCGCGCGCTGGCGCTCACCCAGACGGTTGCCGACGGCAGCTTCTCGCTCGGCTTTCAGCCGGTCGTGGATCTGAAAACGCAGGAGGTTTCGTATTGGGAGGCGCTGGCGCGATTTCCCGACGGCGCCGACACCGGCGAAATCGTCGGGTTTGCGGAAGCACTCGGCATCGCGGATGCCTTCGATCTCGCGGTCGCCATCAAGATCATCGCGCATGCCCTCAAGCCGGAAAACGCGACGCAGCGCATCGCCTTCAATGTCTCCGGTCGCACGCTGTCGCAGCCGGCGGCATTCGGCATGCTCGCGGGCATCCTGGCGCGCAATCGCGCGCTTGCCCCGCGCATCCTGATCGAGATCACAGAATCTTTCGAGATCAAGGATATCGCCCAGGCCAACCAGGCGATCCTGAGTCTGCGCGAGCTGGGCTACAAAGTCGGGCTCGACGATTTCGGCGCCGGCGCGACGTCGTTGCAATATCTTCACGGGCTTCACGTCGATTTCGTCAAGATGGACGGCACGCTTATCCAGAGGCTCGGCAAGAGCACGCGCGAGGACACGCTGCTGCGCGGCATCGTGAAGCTTTGCGCGGAATTGAACCTGACGACGATCGCGGAATGCGTCGAGAACGAAACGCTGCTGGCGCGCGCACGCGATATCGGCTTCGTGCTCGGCCAGGGCCATCATCTGGGAAAGCCGGCGGCGACGCTTCCGGCAGCGACATCGCAACCGATCGCGCATCGCGCGAAGCGGCAGGGCGTCCAGGAATCCTGGGGTTGAGCTTCCCCGCGTTTGTGAAATAGGCAAGGATGCGCGCATGCGCGCATTCGGCCGCCCCCTGATTCTGTCGCTGGTTTTTGCCGTCGGTGCGTGCGGTTTCGACGCGCCGCCGCCCAAACGCACGCCGCCGCCCGCGCCGCCGCCGCTTCCCGTATCCGAGCTGACCGCGACGCTCGTCGTACCCATCCAGACGATCATCGGCGCCTTGAACGACACGACGAAGGAGCAGATCGCCGACATCAAGGACGAGCCCGTCAATTGCACCATCGCGCAATGCACGCTGGATCTGGTGGCCACACGCACGGGCCCGATCACCGGCAGCGCATCCGCCAATCGCATCGCGATCAACGTGCCGGTGGCGGCGACGGCGCAGCTGCAGCTGAAGACATCGTTCTTCAAGACGCAGGCGCATTCGCTCGCGACCGGCGCCGTGCACGCCGACACCGCCGTGGTGCTCGGTTCGGATTGGCGGTTGGCGACCGACGCGCATGGCACAGTCGATCTCAGCCAGGCGGAGCTCAAACTCGGCCCGATCAAGATGTCCTTCGCCGATCTCTGGAATCATAATCAACAAAGCCTGTCCGCGCCCATCTTCAAGGCCCTCGATCGCCACGTGGCGTCGGGCATCAAAATCAGACCGCAGGCGGAACGCCTTTGGCTGCGGGCGCAACGCCCCATCCAGGTCGGCAAATCACCCACGGCGTGGCTGGTGCTGGAGCCGGAGCGCATCCGCATCGCGCAGCCGCAGACGCGCGCCAATGCGGTGGTCGTGGCGATGGGTGTCGACGTGCGCGCGCATGTCGTGGTGAGCGACACCCCGCCGGCGACGCAGTGGGATCGCGCCCTGCCGGCGCCCGCGCCGCTCGCATCGCCCTCCGACCGCTTCGCCTTTGTCGTGCCCGTGCTTCTGCCTTACGACCAGGCTGCCAATCTCGCCATGCAAAGGCTCAGCAAGACGCCTATCAAGATGAGCGGCGGCAATGTGCGCTTCGAGAAGCTCGAGATCCTCCCGTCGGGACAGGACGTGGTCGTCGCCGCGCGCTTCTGCGTGAGCCAGGGCTGGGATCCGTTCGGCTGGCTCGATTCCTGCGGCGAAGCCTATCTGCGCGGCAAGCCGCAATTCGATGCCCAAACGAACACCATCCGTATCGCAAACGTGCACTACGACATCGCCACCGAAGGCATGATCATGTCGGTGATGCGCTTTCTCGCCGGCGACCAGTTGGGGAAACTTCTCGAGACCAAGCTCGTCTTCAATGTCGGCCACGATATCGACAAGCTCGATACCGAGGTCAAGACGGCGCTGGCAAAGCCCCAGGGACGCGGCGTGGTCGTCTCAGGCGCCGTGCAGACCTTCGGCAAGCCGTCGCTCACCTGGACCCAGGAGGGCTTCCTGGCGACGTTCCCAGCCTCCGGGACCATCCGGGCGGACCTCAATCTCAAGACCGGGTTGCCCTTGACTATCGGTAAGTAGTCACTTACTGTAAGTAATGGCTTACGATAATGCCCTGACGGCCCTGGCAGACCCCACGCGGCGGCGCGTGTTCGAGGAACTCCGTTCGGGCCCCAAGCCCGTCGGCGCAATCGCGAGCGTGCTTCCCGTCAGCCGTCCGGCCGTCTCCCAGCACCTGAAGGTCTTGAGGGGGGCCGGGCTCGTGCGCGAGGAAACGCAAGGCACACGCCACGTTTTCAGCATCGATCCGAAGGGTCTGGGCGCCATCCGGCGCTGGCTCGACCAGTTCTGGGATGAAGCCCTCACCGCGTTCGCGGCTGAAGTCGAGCGCGATGCGCAAAAGGGCGAAGATGAGAGGGAAAAATCATGACCGCGCAGCACATCACGCCCGCGCCGGTGCGCAAAAGCGTCGTCGTCAATGCGAATGCCGCGCGCGCCTTCGACCTCTTCGCGAACAACATCTCGCGCTGGTGGCCGCCGTCACACTCGATGCTGAAGGTGCCGCTCAAGGAGACGATCATCCAGCCGTTCGCGAAAGGGCGGTGGTATCAGGTGGGTGAAGACGGATCGGAATGCGACAATGGCCACGTCCTGGCCTGGGAGCCGCCGCATCGCCTGCTCCTCGCCTGGCAGCTCAATTCCGATTGGCAACTCGATCCCGGCCTCATCACGGAAGTCGAAATAAAATTCATCGCCGACGGCGAGCGCCGGACCCGCGTCGAGCTCGAGCATCGCCATCTCGAACGCATGGGCGCAAAGGGCGAGACGACCCGCAACGCGATCGCTGGACCGAACGGCTGGAGTGCTATTCTGGAGACCTTCCGGCAATCGGTCGAACAGGGGAGCAGATGATGAGACCGAACATCTTCCACGCACGGCGCCTTTGCCACTTCGTGGCGGGCATCGTGCTCGCATGCACCGTGATCGCTGCAGACCGCGCGTCGGCCGAAGTCACGGACGTAGCCCAGCTCGGCTTCTCCGTCAGCGAATCTGCGCATATCGCGGCACCGGGCGACAAAATCTATGCGGCCCTCATCACGCCGCAACATTGGTGGAGCGGAAAGCACACCTTCTCGGGCAATCCCGCCAATCTGACGTTCGATGCCAAAGCAGGCGGCTGCTGGTGCGAAACGATGCCGGACGGCGGTTCGGTCGAGCACATGACGGTTGTATTCGTCTCACCGGGAAAGACGCTCAGGCTGCGCGGCGCGATGGGGCCGTTTCAGGAAATGGCGACCACGACCGTCATGACCTGGTCGCTCAAGCCGTCCGGCGACGGCACGGACGTCACGCTTGTCAGCGCGACCGGCGGATACACCAAGGGCGGACTTCAGGGCCTCGCGCCCATCCTCGACCGCGTGTTCGGCGAGCAGATCAACCGACTGAAGACCTATGTGGAAACGGGCGCCGCGGCGCCGAATTGAGGAGAACCGCCATGATCACGCTTTATGCCGCTTACAATGTCCCCTTCAACGGAAAGGGCCTCGTGCGTGACTTTCGCGTGCTGTGGGCTCTCGAAGAACTCGGCCTGCCTTATGCTTGCCACTGGATGGACGCGACCAAGGGCGAGCAGAAGCTCGACCCCAACCGCAGCATCAATCCGTTCGGAAAAATTCCGTCGCTGACCGACGGCGAGCTGAAGCTCTTCGAATCCGGCGCCATCATCCATTATCTCTACGAAAAGGCCGGCAAGCTTCCCTCCGATGCCGTCACGCGGACGCAGCTCCTGCAATGGATGTTCGCCGCGCTCAACACGCTTGAGATGCCCTTCATCGAGCTCTTGCGCTGGGACGTCTTCTGGGAGGGACGGCCCGGCCGCGATGTGCAGTATCCGGAGCTGATGGAGGCGTGCAAAACGCGCCTGGCCGATCTCGAACGGGCGCTCGGCAGCAAACCCTATCTTCTGGGCGAAACCTTCGGTCCCGCGGACATTCTCATGACGTCGACGCTCGACTACGGCAAGCACAAACCGGAGATATTCGTGAACGTGCCCGGCGTGCGCGCCTATCTCGAGCGCGTGAAAGCACGGCCGGCGTTCAAGCGCGCGATGGACAAGCATCTGAGCGGGCCGTCGGCGATAGCGGCCTGATCGGTGACGGCAACGCCGGAAATCGTTATACTGCGCGCATGACGCGCAAACGTTCGCTTCTCATCCTCTGCGCCCGGATCGGCTTCAATCCTTAGGTCGGTCCGTGCGCGGAGTTTCGTCTCCGCATCGCCTGCCGCTCCTTTGCCCCGCGGAGAAATTCCATGACAACCGAATCCCCCACTCACAACCTCACCCGTCACTGGCAGGCGCTCGACGCCGCCCATCACGTCCATCCCTTCACCGACACGCAAGCGCTGAATCGCGAAGGCGTGCGCGTGATCACGAAGGCCCAAGGCGTCTATCTGTGGGACTCCGAAGGCAAGCGGATGATCGACGGCATGGCGGGGTTGTGGTGCGTGCAGGTGGGCTACGGCAACAAGGAACTGGCCGAAGCGGGCTATGACGCGCTGAAGACTCTCCCTTATTACAATCACTTCTTCAAGACGAGCAACCCATGGACCATCGAGCTCGCGGCGAAGCTCGCCAAGCTTCTGCCCGACGGCCACGAGCACGTTCTCTTCGCCAATTCCGGCTCGGAAGCGAACGACACGGCGCTGAAGCTCATCCGCTACTACTGGAATCTCAAAGGCCGGCCGGAAAAGAAAATCCATCTCTCGCGCGACTATGCCTATCACGGCGTGACGATGGCGGCCGCCTCGCTGTCGGGACTCACGCCCATGCATCCGCAATGGGATCTGCCGCTCAACGGCTTCGAGAAGGTGCCGACGCCTTACTGGTTCGGCGCGCGCGCCGCGGGCTACGGCGATGTCGGACCGGAAGAGTTCGGCGCGCTCATTGCCGAGAAGCTGGAAGAAAAAATTCTGGAGCTCGGTGCCGATCGCGTCGCGTCGTTTTCGGCGGAGCCGGTACAGGGTGCCGGCGGCGTGATCTTTCCCCCATCGACCTATTGGCCGGAGGCCCAGCGCATCTGCAGGAAGTACGACGTTCTGCTGCATCTCGACGAGGTGATCACGGGCTTCGGCCGCACCGGCGAATGGTTTGGTGCGCGGACCTATGGCATCGCGCCCGACATCATGACGATGGCGAAAGGGCTTTCGTCCGGCTATCAGCCGATCTCGGCGATTTCACTCGGCGCACGGATGGGAGAGACGATCCTGCACGCCAACGAAGAGCTCGTGCACGGCTTCACCTATTCCGGCCATCCGGTGGCGAGCGCGGTGGCGCTCAAGAATCTCGAGGTGATGGAGGCGAACGACCTCGTCGGGCGCGTGAAGAGCGCGATCGGGCCCTATCTGCAGCGCCGCCTGCGCGAGACCTTCACATCCCATCCGCTCGTGGGCGAAGTGCGCGGGCTCGGGCTTCTCGCCGCCATCGAACTCGTGGCCGACAAGTCCGCGCGCGCGTTCTTTCCCAGGGACCGCGACGTCGGCACGCATTGCCGCAACTACTGTTTCAAGAGCGGCCTCGTCATGCGCGCCATCCGCGACACGATGGTGCTGGCGCCGCCGCTGATCATCACCGAGGCCGAAGTTGAAGAGATCATTGCTCTGGCCAAAGACGCGATCGACCGCACGGCGAAGGATTTGGGGAAGATGTGACGATGCAACTCCGCCTCGTCTCCGTGAATGTCGGGATGCCGCGCGAAATCGGCCTGCTGCGCGGCGAGCCGGTTCTGTCCGGCATCGCCAAGGCGCCGCTCGAATCGTCCGTTGTTTTCGTAAGCTCCACCAATATCGAAGGCGACGGACAGGCCGATCTCACCGTGCACGGCGGCGTGGACAAGGCCATCTACTGCTATCCCGCCGATCACTGGCCCTGGTGGGAGCGCGAGAAAGGGTTTCCCTGCTGGCCCGCCGCCTTCGGCGAAAATCTCACCATCGAAGGCGCCGATGAGACTATGATCGCGATCGGCGACCGTTTTCGCTGGGGCGATGTCGTGCTCGAAGTGAGCCAGCCCCGCGCGCCCTGTTTCAAGTTTGCGATCTATGCGAAGCGTGCCGATGCGCCCGCGCTGATGACCATGTCGGGCCGCTCGGGCTGGTATTTTCGAGTGATCCGGGAAGGGCGCGCGCCCGTAGGTGTTTCCGTCCTTGCGCGTGAATCGGTTGCGGGCGGTCCCAGTGTACGTGAAGCCTTCTTTGCGGCGCTCTATGCCCACGCCGACAGGGAAACGCTGAAACGTGTAGCGGATGCGCCCGCTCTTGCCCCAAGTTGGCGGAGCGCTGTGGCTCGCCGGCTGCGTGTGTAATGTTGTGCTAGATTTGCAACTGTCATTAATAAAAAAACACAATTCGGCCGAACCAAAAAAATTCTTGCAAACTGTGGCTTCAGTGCATAGCTTTGTCACCGGAGAGACGAATACTCGTCCAGCAGGCACTGCCCCCCCGCTCGCACGCTGGATGACGTTTCTCCGCGGTGCCGGTCATCCCCTCCCGGCACCAGCGCGTAACGGCGCATGTGACGCCCGATCAGCCCCCTGGTCGGGCGTCTTTTCTTTTCTGGCAAAGTGGGTTACCCGCCGCAATGTCAGGTTGAGCCGGCCGCCGCCTGCAAGAAGCGACGAGGTACCGCCGATGATGCGGTCGATGCCGTGAAAAGCGAGCCGCGCCGGTCCGCCGAACATCAGAACATCGCCGGAGCGCAGCTTCAGGCTCTCCGTCGGCCCGCGGCGCGTCGTCCCACCGATCCGGAAGAGCGCATCCTCGCCCAGCGAGACCGACAACACAGGCGCGTCCAGCGCCGCCTCATCGCGATCCTGGTGCAAGCCCATGCGCGCGGCCGTGCCGTAGCGATTGACGAGACAGCATTCGGGCGGCGCGGGGCAGGCGGTCGTCGCGTTCCATAGCTCCAGAAGCATGTCCGGAATGGCCGGCCACGGCGCGTGCGATACGGGATGAACTTTTTCGTAGCGATAGCCGGAAATATCCGACACCCAGCCGAGCGCGCCGAAATTCGTCTCCTCGACCGAGAAGGGCTTGCCCGATTTGGGCATGACGGGCCGGTAGAACGGCGCGTCGGCGGTGCGTGCGGCGATCTCGTGCACGAGTTGCGTCTGCATGTCGCGGGTCAGGGCCTCGGGCCAGAGAACGACACCGGGCATCGCGTCGAGCCTGTATTGCAGCGTGAGCGTCATAACCCCAGCATCGGATCGTAGAGGCCGTGAAAGCTCTGGCCTTCACCGCGCGCTTCGAGCCACGCCTTATAGCTCTCCGGCACATAGGTTTCGGCGGTCCAGGCGCGAAGCGGACGGCCATGGGCATCGTCGCGCGCAAAGATCAGAAACGATTTGAGCCAGCGCTGATGGCGTTTGGGTAAATGCAGGTAAGGCCAGCGCGCGAACTGGCCTTGCGCTTCGTCGAATGCAGCCCAGCCTTTGGCGTGAACGACATAGAGCGCGGCCGCAAAACTCGTCCGGTCCTGTCCGCCCGAGCATTTGAGGAGCATGGGCCTGGGCAGCGTGTCGAACGCATCGAACAGCGCGACGAGCATCTTGCGCGTGGGCAGGCGTTTCGAGCTCAGCATGACGTCGCGATGTTCGACGCCGATACGCTCCGTCGTTTTCTTTTCGTTGCGCCACCAGCGCCAGTGCGGATTGGGGCCTCTGAGATTGACCAGCGCGCGAATGCCGCGCCCGCGCAGGAACGGCGCCAGAAAGCCCGCATAGGCCTGCGACGAGCGCGCGACGCTGCCCGGTTCGATCCAGTGGAAATTGTAGAGAATGTCGGGAAGCGAACGCATCAGCTCTTGTCACGGAACAAGCGGCTTCTCCATGCGCACGAGCGGCACGCTTACGCCGGTCGGCGTTGATTCGCGGAAATGCTCGACTTCGCGGTAGTGGCAGGCGCGGTAGAGCGGCAATCCCGCCATCGTGGCTACTAGCGTGGCGCGCCGAAAACCGCGGGTCTGCGCCTGTCTTTCGCTTTCGGCCAGGATGAAGCGCCCGAGGCCGCGGCGCGTGTGGTCGGGATGCGTATACATGGCGCGCATGCGCGCGGACTCCGTCGCGGGATCGACGTGCGCGGCATTGCGGCCTTGCGTGTGATCGCCGCCGAACAGCGTGGCGCGCGCGCTCCATCCGCCCGACGCGACGATGCGCTTTTTATGTTCGACAACCATGTAAGTGCCGTCATCGATCAGCTGCCGGTCGAGTCCCATGATGGCGAAGGACGCCGTCACTTCCTCGGGCGGAAGATAAGGCGCGAGCAATTGGGCGATGGCTGCATTCATCAGCAGCTCCAATTGCGGTGCGTCGCCGGTATCGGCTTGCCGCCACGTGTAGCGGGAATCGAGGGCCATCATCGGCGCCAAGCATAGCGCGGGCCGCGCGCCTTTTGCTAACCGGCATAAGCGAAATCGTAGGCCGGCTGCGCCTGCAGGCGGCGGATGGCGATGAAGCCCATGGCGAGACTTGCGAACAGCGCGCCCGGTACAACGGCGAAACCCGGAAGGAACGGGCTCAGCAGGAACGGCGCCGTGGCGGCCATCAGTGCAACTTCGAACCGGTCGAAGCCGCGCTGGCGGACGAGGAACGCGCCCGCAACCGCAAGCACAGGGACATCATAGTAAAGCACGTAAGGCGTTGCGAGTAGGATCGCGATCGGAAGCAATGCCCCTTTCAGTTCGAACGGCGTGTTGCGGCTTCTCCAGGCGATGACGACGGCAAGCGCGGCAGCGATACTGACCAGCGCCTGCATCGCCCAGGCGGCCGCGCCCGGCGCGCCCAGCGTGCGCGCGAAACCATAGACGCTCTGAAGCTTGTTCCAGCCGAGATCGCTGCGCACCAGATGCGTGTCCGCGGCATTGGACAGCGCATGAAGGAACGCGGCGTAGGACTCAAAGCCGAAGACGGCGCCGGCGAGACCGTTCCACAAAAGCGTGCTCAGCGCAGCCCAGCCGAAGGCGCGCCAATAGCCGCCGGCCGCCAGCGCCAGCGGAAAGAGGACGCCGAATTGCGGCTTGTAGCTGAGAAAGCCGAGCAGCAACCCGCTCACCAGCGGTCGCTTCTCGAGTTGCAGCAAGGCCGCACCGATGACGGCGGCCGTGAGAAAGCCGTTCTGTCCGAGCATGAATTCGACGAGCACCCACGGCATGGCGCAAGCCACCATGAAAGCCACGGCGCGTTTCGCGATCGCAGCGACGGTCAGCGCATAAAGCGCCAGCGTCACCGTGCACCAGATGATGAAGGCGGATACGTAATGCAGCTGCGCCGGCAGGACGACGATCAGGAGAAAGAGCGGCGGATAGGACCAGCCGAGCACCTGATGATAGGTGTGCCCGATGGCGGCGAGCTCGGCGGCATGTTCGCGACGCGCGTCATATGCGGCGAGCACGGCACCTTTGAGCGCCAGATGTGCCGCGACCCAAAAGACAATGAAGTCGTTGACGACGGGGCGGCCGCTCGCATCGAGGATCCACAGATGCTGGACATAGCCGCCGAAGAGAACGACCGCGTAAACCGCGATGGCCGCGAGCGCGACCGCAAAGATGCATACGTCCGTCGCGGTAACGCGCAGCGGTCTTAAGTCTGGCGCGGGCGCGCGATCCTGGCTCATGATGCGGCGTGAGAGACCCCGCCGTCACCTTAACAAAGCCGCCGTAAAGGGAGATTTAAGCAAGCCCCTCGGATTGCCGAAGGAAAAGGCCGGCCTGTTGAGGCCGGCCTCGTCCGCTCAATAGCAATAGCCGTAATAGTAGGCGTAGTAGTCGCAGTAATACGGATCGCCATAATACCCGTAATAGTAGGGATAGGGATAACCGTAGACCCCCCAGCCGTACCAACCCGGTCCGTACCAGCGGCCATGCCAATACCCGCCATGCCACCCGCCGCCGCCGTGCCAGGCGCCACCGCCATGCCAGGCGCCACCGCCGTGCCAGCCGCCGCCACCACCGCCATGATGCTGCGCCAGCGCGGGCGCTGCGGATAACGCGACGCCAGCCAACCCGACCGCGCCGGCGACGGCTGCACCTTTCATGACTACACCGAGTTTATGCGAAAGCTTCAGCATATCGATCTCCTGTCGCTCGCTTCGCTTGCGCCCTCCAAACTCAAACGCACCGAAACTATCGGCGGTGGAAAAATTATACCCATCCGTCCGGGTTGCACAGTGGCTCCGTGCGCGCATTTTACCGCGAACGGCGTGCGGCGACCGACGGCAATGAATGGACTTTCAGAATCGCAGACACGGAGACTCACCGCTTGCGCAACGCGTCTTCGTGCTGTCACTCAGTAACAATAGCCGTAGTAATAGTCCCAATAGTCGCAGCCGTCGTAGTAGCCGTAGCCGTATGGATAGCCGTAGATTCCCCATCCATACCAGTTCGGGCCGTACCAGTGGCCGTGCCAATAGCCGCCGCGGAATCCGCCATGTCCGTAGCCGCCACCATGCGCGTAGCCGCCGTAACCGCCGTGGAAGCCACCACTGTGGAATCCGCCCCCGTGGAATCCGCCGCCATGAAACCCGCCACCATGAAAGCCGCCGCCGCCGTGGCCGCCACCGTGATGTTGCGCCGCGGCCGGTGTTGCAACCAGCGCTGCGGCCGCGATGCCTGCCACGCCGAGCGTGCCGGAAAACGTTGCGGCTTTGCAGAAAGTTTTGAGTCCTTGCGGAAGCTTCAACATTTCGACCTCCTGTCGTTTCGCTTCGCGCCCTCCGTTGTTTCTTCAACGATGGATGTGTGCCCGGCGAACGGCCTTCGCCAGCTTAAAACTGCGTAACGTTTCGCGAGATGTCGCGCTGGATGCGAATCGACAGGTTGATCGCGTCGAATTGATCGAGTGCGCGCGAAAAAGAGCAGATCAAAAACAAGCCCATCGCACTTTCGTTAAGTCGTCAAAAGCGCACGGAGAGGTTGACGGCGCCGAACTGTTGCGCCTTCTGCTGCGTGGTGAATTCCTTGCTGCGGAAAACGTGCGTGTAGGCGAGCCGCCACCGGTCCATGGCAATGGCGATGCCGGTCTGGAAATCGCCAACATACGGAATCCTGTCCACGTGACGGCTGTCCTCGAACGTGTTGCCGTCAAGGAAGATATTGCGCGCGATGAGGCGTCCGTCGACGCCCGAAAACAGATAGGCACTGAAATTGCCCGTCGGCTCGAAGAAGCTGGTGCCCGGAAGACTGGGCTCGATGCGCAGCGGACCGTAGTCGTCCGGTAAATGGATGCCGATACGGCCCATCGCGCCCGCATTGACGTAGTCGTAGACATTGCCGATGGCGCCGCCGACATGCGGATCGACATCGAAGGAAATTCCCAGGAAGGATCCGCTCGTCACCGCCCGCCAAGAATGTTCGTCGTTGATGACAAGTCCGGGTTCGTCGCGAAGCTGGTAATGCCAGCCATTCGGATGCTCGTCCCCCAGGAGCGCGTGCACGAAGATCTGGACGTTGCCTGCGACGGACATCGGTCCCACCGCGCCAAGCTCCACCTGCAGCTGGTCGAGATTGGCGTCCGTCATCTGGGCCAAGCCCATCTGGCCGTAGAGAAATCCGCCGTATGGATGATCGGTAGGCGGTGGATCTTTGAGCGCGAAGTTGGTCGGGTCGAAAATGTCCTGGCCGAGCCCGTACGTCGCGCGCACGACGCCGCTCTGGCCGAAGAACGGTACGTGGCGCGCCCAATTGATCGCCCAGTCCGGCGTATCGTCCGGCGCGGTCGTCCAGGAGATCAGCCAGCCGGTCGTGTAATCGCGATCGTCGTTGTAGAAAAACCCGTCCTCGAACAGGAGGTTGAGCGTCCCCGTTTCCTTATCCGGAACGTCGGCGAAACTCGGTGCGGTCGAAAGAAGTGCCATGAACGCAGACGCGCATGCGAGCGCGAACGCGCTCTGCCGTTTCAGACTTTGCATGGTGGACGCCCCCACTCAAAACCCTCTGTGGACGATTAACGCACCATTTGGGCCTCGGTTTCACGACGCTTTTGCGGTGGATGGGCGATGCGTGCGTGCCTTGCACGGGCGTCGGGCGCTGGTATTGTGCAAAGCACGGCGACATCGCTAACCTCAATATTAGTCAACATAATCAAAGACTTCCGCGCGAGGACATCCCATGAACATCCATGAATATCAGGCCAAAGACGTGCTGCGCGGTTTCGGTGTGCCGGTGCCCCGCGGCATACCCGCTTTCAGCGTCGACGAAGCGGTGGCGGCGGCGGAGAAGCTCGGCGGCCCGGTCTGGGTGGTGAAGGCGCAGATCCATGCGGGCGGCCGCGGCAAGGGCGGCGGCGTGAAGGTCGTCAAATCAATCGACGATGTGCGCAAGGAAGCGACGCGCATGCTGGGCATGACGCTCGTCACGCATCAGACGGGGCCGCATGGCCGCGTGGTGCGCCGGCTCTACATCGAAGACGGCTCCGCCATCGATCGCGAGCTTTATCTCTCCGCGCTTGTCGACCGCGCCACAAGCCGCGTCGCGTTCATCGCCTCCACCGAAGGCGGCATGGACATCGAAGAAGTCGCGAAGCACACGCCGGACAAGATCCTCACCTTCCAGATAGAGCCCGCGGCGGGCTATCAGCCCTATGTCGGCCGCGATATCGCGGCGGCGCTGAAGCTCTCGGGCGATCAGGCAAAGCAGTGCGGCAAGGTCGTCGAAGGCATCTACAATGCCTTCCTCGCGAAGGACATGAGCCTGCTCGAGATCAATCCGCTCGTCGTCACCAAGGACGGCAACGTCATCTGTCTCGACGCCAAGATCAATTTCGACGACAACGCGCTTTTCCGCCACAAAGACGTGGCGGAGCTCCGCGATCCCGACGAAGAGGATCCGATGGAGCGCGAAGCCGGCAAATACGATCTCTCCTACATCAAGCTCGACGGCACGATCGGCTGCATGGTCAATGGTGCGGGCCTCGCCATGGCGACGATGGACATCATCAAGCTTTATGGCGAAGAGCCGGCGAACTTCCTCGATGTCGGCGGCGGCGCGTCGAAAGAGAAGGTGACGGCCGCGTTCAAGATCATCGTCTCCGATCCAAACGTGAAGGGCATTCTCGTCAACATCTTCGGCGGCATCATGAAATGCGACATCATCGCGGAAGGCATCGTCGCCGCCGCACGCGAGATCTCGCTCTCGGTTCCGCTCGTCGTGCGCCTCGAAGGCACCAATGTGGAACTGGGCAAGGAAATTCTCGCGAAATCCGGCCTTCCCATCGTCTCCGGCAGCGACCTCGCCGACGCCGCGCAAAAGATCGTGGCTGCAGTGAAGAAGAAGGGGTGACTCCAGTGCGGGCACTTCGGCTCGCGCTTTGCTCCGCGCTCGTCGGCGCAGTTCTTCCGTTATGTGCGGTCGCTCAGCCATTGCAAAATGGCCTGCCGCACCTGACGCGCGAGGGTTGGGGATTTTCGTGTCACCTCAACAAAGAACCGGTCGAGAAATACGACAAAGACGGAACGGGTGCGGATGCCTGCGGCCAGGTCGGTCCGCTCCGGCTGGGAATGAACCGCGCCGATGCCGAGAAGATTCTGGGCAGTCCGACGACCGAGAGAAGCATCGGCAGCTCGATCTTCTATGTCTATTCCCTGCAGACGGACGAGACGTCTCAAATGATCACTTATGCCGTCATCGGCTACGATTCCGAGCGACGCGTCGCCAGCATTCAACTCACCGGCACGCCGTGGTCCGGAGCTTGGACCTTTGCCGACATCAAGCTGGGCGATCCCGGAAAAGCCGTCATTTCCCGTCTCGGGAATCCGCACGGGGTATCGCCGAGTCGCGAGGAAGGCGCGATCGTCTGGGATTATCTTCCCTGGACGTTTTCGTTCGAGATCAGGGGTTCGGTTGTATCTTCCATCCGCGTATCCGACTGATGGTCAACGCGATCCCCACGCTTGAAACCGAACGTCTTCTGCTTCGCGCATGGAAGCCGGACGATTTCGAAGCCTACGCGCGGTTCGTGGCTGATCCGGACGTGACGCGTTATCTCACAGGGGAGCCGATGACGCGTGCCGACGCGTGGCGCAATATGGCGATGATGCTCGGGCACTGGATGATCCGCGGCTACGGCATGTGGGCCGTCGAGCGCAAATCCGATCGCGCATTCATCGGCCGCGTCGGCCTTTACAATCCGGAAGGATGGCCGGCGCTGGAAGTGGGTTGGACGCTCGGCAAGGACTATTGGGGCCAGGGTTATGCATACGAAGCCGGCCGTGCCGCGATGCAGTACGCCTTTCTCACCCAAGCCGTCGACAGAATGATCTCGGTAATACAAACCGACAACGCGCCCAGCCAGAAAGTGGCTCAGCGACTGGGCGAGACGCGCGGCGAGCGCCGCGAGATCGCGCACGGTGGCAAAAGCTACACCGTCGACGTCTGGGAAATCTCCCGCGAGGAGTGGCGCGCGCGCCGCTGATGCAGGGCTTGGCCGCATGAGCGCCGAATTCGCCGCCGCCGCACCGCTTTATCGCGGGCGCGATCTCGCGGCGCTCGCCGTGTTGGGTGCGTCCGACATGATCAGCGTCTATGTGCGCGGCCGTCAGCGTTCATACGTCGCCGTCAGCGTCGCGCTCGCGAGGGCGTGGGCTTCGAGATAGGGGCCGATCGTCTCGCCCTTGGCGTCCATGTCCGACGGCAGGGACGGCGTCGCCAGCGCCCAGATCTTGAACAGGTAGTGGTGCGTGCCCGAACCCGGCGGCGGGCAGGCGCCGTCATAGGTTTTGTGCCCGAAATCGTTGCGGCCCAAATGGGCGCCTGCGGGCGAAACCGTGCCATGGGCGAGGCTGCTCGCGGCCGCCGGAATGTCGTAGACGATCCAGTGCCACCACCCGCCTTGCGCGTCGGGATCGAAGACGGTGAGGGCGAAGCTCTTCGTGGCGGCCGGCGCGCCGCTCCAGCTGAGCGCCGGCGGGACGTTCTCGCCGCCGCATTCGGAATAGACCTGCGCCGGCGCGAGCGTCGCGCCCGGCGTGATATCGGGGCTCGAGAGCTCCAGTGCCGAGGCATCGGTTGCGCCCAGGGCCGAGGCGAACGCCACTGCGGCCATTACGCACTTCCGCATTACCAATTCCTCCCTAGTTCTTATCAAAAGACGATCTTGCACCTGCTAGGCTCAGAACGTAAGCCTTGGACCATAATCTGGAACGTGGGACCATGCGGAAGGTATATGACAGCGCTGAAGCGGCGCTTAACGGGGTTCTCTTCGACGGCATGACGATCATGTCGGGCGGCTTCGGGCTTTGTGGCATCCCCGAAAATCTCATCCTCGCCTTGCGGGATTCGGGCGTGAAAGGCCTGACGGTGGTCTCCAACAACGCCGGCGTCGACGATTTCGGGCTGGGCCTGCTGCTGCAGACCCGCCAGATCAAAAAGATGATCAGCTCCTATGTCGGCGAGAACGAGACGTTCGAGAAGCAATATCTCTCGGGCGAACTGGAACTGGAATTCAACCCTCAGGGTACGCTCGCCGAGCGCATCCGCGCGGGCGGTGCGGGCATTCCCGGCTTCTACACGAAGACAGGCGTCGGCACGCTGATCGCCGAGGGCAAGGAACACAAGGAGTTCGACGGCGAGACCTATATTCTCGAGCGCGGGCTGAAGGCCGATCTTTCCATCGTCAAGGCATGGAAAGGCGATCACGAAGGCAATCTCATCTATCGCGAGACGGCGCGGAACTTCAATCCGATGATGGCGACGGCGGGGAAGACGACGGTCGCCGAAGTCGAAGAGCTTGTGCCGACGGGCAAGCTCGACGCCGACTGCATCCATACGCCCGGCATTTTCGTGCAGCGGATCATCGAAGGCCCGCGCTACGAGAAGCGGATCGAGAAGAGAACGGTGAGGACCTGATGGCCTGGACGCGTGAAGACATGGCGCAGCACGCCGCGAAGGAATTGCACGACGGCTTCTACGTCAATCTCGGTATCGGCATTCCGACGCTGGTGGCGAATTACATTCCCGGCGGCATAGATGTGACGCTGCAATCCGAGAACGGCATGCTCGGCATGGGCCCGTTCCCGACGGAGAACGAAGTCGACGCCGATCTCATCAACGCGGGCAAACAAACGGTTACGGCGCTGCCGAAGACGTCCTATTTCTCCTCCGCCGACAGCTTCGGCATGATCCGCGGCGGGCATATCGATCTGTCGATCCTGGGCGCAATGGAGGTTTCCGAAAAGGGCGACCTCGCGAACTGGATGGTGCCGGGCAAGCTCGTCAAAGGCATGGGCGGCGCGATGGATCTCGTGGCCGGCGTGAAGCGCTGCATCGTGCTGATGGATCATACCGACAAGGCGGGCCGCTCCAAGGTTCTCAGGAGCTGCACGCTGCCGCTCACAGGCGTGGCCTGCATTGATCGCATCATCACCAATCTTGGCATCTTCGACGTGACGAAGGACGGACTCAAACTCGTCGAACTGGCCTCCGGCATCACGCGCGAGGAAGTGGCGGCGAAGACCGAAGCCAAGTTGATTATGTAGTCTCCGACAATGTCATGGCCCGCAATGCGGGCCACTCCGTTGGTACTATTCCGCTTTCAAAAGATCACCACGAATTGCAACATCCCAACAACGAGATTCCGTCACCTGGATGGCCCGCATTTGCGGGCCATGACAACGTAGTTTGGTTGAACACCGTTCCGTCGGGGGGATAGGCACATGGCGTTTGCCGCGTTGAAGGGCTGGACCACCGAGCAGAAGCATGTGGTCGCCGCGAGCTATCTCGGCTGGACGCTCGACGCGTTCGATTATTTTCTTCTCGTGCTGGTTCTGACCGACGTTGCCAAAGAGTTCGACGTGCCCGTCGCGGCGGTCAGCTGGGCTACGTTCTTCACCCTGGCGATGCGCCCGGTGGGAGCGATCTTGTTCGGTCGGCTTGCGGACCATTTCGGCCGCAAGCCCGTAATGATGATCGACGTGCTGTGCTATGCGGGACTGGCTTTCGCCTCGGCCTTTGCGCCGAGCCTCGCCGTCTTTCTCCTTCTGCGCGCGCTGTTCGGTATTGCGATGGGCGGCGAATGGGGCGTGGGCGCATCGCTCACCATGGAATCGGTTCCTCCTCACGCACGCGGTTTTGTTTCGGGCCTCCTGCAGGCGGGCTACCCATCGGGCTACTTTCTCGCCTCGCTCGCTTACGGCGTTCTATTTCCGCTGGTCGGATGGCGCGGCCTCTTCATGGTCGGCATCGCGCCGGCATTCCTGGTGCTCTACATCCGCCGCTCCGTGCCGGAGTCGCCGGGATGGAGCAAGGAGCACGCCAGCCGCAGCGACGTCGTCCAGATGCTGATGCGTCATTGGAGGCTTGCGCTTTACGCGATCCTGCTGATGACGGCGTTCAACTTCTTCAGCCACGGTACGCAGGACATTTACCCGACCTTCCTCAAGGTCGATCATCTCTTCAAGCCGCACACGGTTTCCTACATCCAGATGGTCTACAACGTCGGCGCGATCCTGGGTGGCATTACGCTCGGTTCGCTGTCGCAGCGTTTCGGCCGCCGTTACACGCTGATCGTGGGCGCGCTCCTGACACTGCCGATCATTCCACTTTGGGCTTATTCGAGCACGCCGGTCATGCTGGCGCTCGGCGCCTTCCTCATGCAGTTCTTTGTGCAGGGCGTTTGGGGGGTCATCCCCGCGCATCTGAACGAACTGTCTCCCGTGGAAGCGCGCGCGACGTTCCCCGGTTTCGTCTATCAGCTCGGCAATCTCTTCGCGGCCTGCAATCTGCCGCTGCAGAGCTATATGGCCGTTGCTTACGGCAGCTATGCCATCGCGCTCACGGCCGTTGCGGTTGTCGCCGCGCTTGCCATTGCAGTCCTGGCCTTTGCTGGCAGCGAGGCGAAAGACGTCGACATGCAGATCGAAGCGATTCAGGCGCGGACGTAGATGTCCACGCGGTCGGGCTCACCGTCGGTGGCACCGCCCATCGCTTTCGTGATGATCCTGTTCGACGGCACGCCGTTGTCGATCAGCAGCTGGCGGATGGCGAGCGCGCGCTTGAGCGAAATGCGTTTCGCCTCCGATCCCTTGTCGCCCGGAGTGCCGCCGAAGGCCTGCAGCTGAATCTGCGTGGCGCCGGCTTCCAGTGCGGAATTGAGATCGCCCGCGAGCAGCTTGATGCCGTCCATCTGCGAGGGCTGTGGATCGGTCGAGTTGTGCTCGAAGAGAATGGCGCCGCGTTTTGCAAGCCCGGCCGTCGAGGCGTCCGCCTTGGCCGGCTTCTCGGCCTGCGGTGCTGCGCCGGTGTCGTTCGACGCCGTGCGCGTGTTGGCGGCCGGCGGTGGAGCCGGCGGCTCGTCATCGCCGAAGCTGAAGCCCATGCCGCCGGACTGTGCGTTGGAAGCCGCGGAGGCGCTTGCCGTGTGGTGCGAATGTCTCCGCGTCGGAGGCGGCGCCGTATCGGTGGCCGGTGCGGCAGCAGGCGCGGTGTCGGTTTCTCCGGGCGACGTCGTCGTTATCTCCGCCGGCGTTGCCGTCACCGTATCGGTCGCCGCCGTCTGCGTCTTCACCACGTGATGGTGATGATGCGGCTTGTGCACCCGGTAGCTCTCGCCGAATGCCGGCGAGCCCGGTATGGCGGCCGGATTCACGATCACATCCTCGCCCGGATACATTTGGGCCGCCGCAGGCAGGGCGAGGAGGGATGCCGACGCGACTGTCAGCAGACCGAGAATTTGCTTTGTAGACATGGAAGTTCGACCCAGCGATCCGTTCGGGACAATAGTCGCGTGCGCGCGCCCGCTCAACCGATCCGTGGACGGTTCTAGGCGGCCTTCAAAAGTTTCAGGAGCATGGGGTGCAGGGTGTCGTTCGCGGCCAGGATGTTCCCGCCTTCGAGCGCACGCGCGCCGCCGTCCAGATCGCTCACGAAACCGCCCGCCTCGCGGACCAGCAGGATGCCAGCGGCCATGTCCCAGGGCTTCAGCCCGCGCTCCCAGAAGCCGTCGAAGCGGCCGGCCGCGACGTAGGCGAGGTCAAGCGCCGCAGCCCCGAAGCGCCTCACGCCCGATGTCGCACCCATGACCGCCGAAAGTTCCTTCAGATAGCGCTCGTGGTCGCCGCGGCCGAGGAAGGGGATACCGGTCGCGATGAGGGATTCCGGCAGGGACTTGCGCGCCGCTACGCGCAGGCGCTTGTCGTTGAGGTAGGCGCCGTGGCTCTTCTCGGCCGTGAACATATCGTCCGTGACCGGATTATAGACGACCGCGCTCACCAGCTGGCCCTCGCGCTCGAGCCCGATCGAGATGGCGAAATGGGGAATGGAGTGGAGGAAATTCGTCGTGCCGTCGAGCGGATCGATGATGAAGCGGTGCGTCTTGTCGGGGCCTTCGATGAGCCCGCTCTCCTCGACAAGGAAGGTGTAGCCCGGCCGGGCGCGCGACAATTCCTCGATCAGGATCTTCTCCGTGCGCTGATCGGCGGACGTCACGAAATCCGCAGGCCCCTTCATCGAGACCTGCAAGTTCTCGAGCTCGCCGAAATCGCGGACGAGCCGGCGGCCCGCCTTGCGCGCGGCCGTCGTCATCACGTTCAGAGCTGGCGAAAGATAGGGCATCTCTATTCCGCGCGGCGTACGTAGGAGCCGTCCTCGGTGGAGACGACGATCTTCGTGCCGACATTGATGAAAGGCGGAACCTGGACCTTCAAGCCGTTCTCGAGCACCGCGCCTTTGTAGGAGGGCGCCGCCGTGCCGCCCTTCATCACCGCGTCGGCTTCGACCACTTCCAGCGTCACATGCGCCGGCAGCTTGATGCCGATGGGACGGCCTTCATAGGTCTGCACCAGCACTTTCATGCCGTCCTGCAGGAACTCCGCCTGATCGCCCACGAAATCGCGTTCGATCTCGATCTGGTCGTAGGTCTCCATGTCCATGAAGGTCAGCATGTCGCCGCTGGCGAAGAGATACTGGAAGTCCTTCTTCTCGAGATAGACTTCTTCGACCGCTTCGTCCGAGCGGAAGCGCTGGTTGAGCTTGGTGCCGGTGATGATGTTCTTGAGTTCGACCTGGTTGTAGGCGCCGCCCTTGCCGGGCTTCACGGCCTGCGTCTTCACCGCCATCCAGAGGCCGCCTTCGTGCTGAATGAGCTTGCCGGGGCTGATTTCATTGCCTGCGATCTTGGCCATGGAGTACGCGCTCCCTTGGGCGCGGGGGTGTGAAGCGGTCGATGTCGAAAGAGCGCGCGGGTTCTAGCAGGGCGGGCCTTGGAAAGGCAATCGGGGCTCAGAAGAGCGCGTTGAAAGCCTTAACGGCCGCGGCGGGGCCTTGGCCGTGCGACCAAACGCCCGCGGAAACAGCAAGGAAATCCGCACCCGCTTCGACGAGCGGCTTCGCGTTTTCGACCGTGATGCCGCCGATCGCCACCTGCGGGACTACCATCATCTCCGACCACCACCGGATGATCTCGATATCGGCGCGCGTTTTAGGTTCCTTCGTCGTTGTTGGAAAGACGGCGCCGAACGCGACATAATCCGCGCCCGCTTCCGCCGCTTCGATGGCGAGATGACGCGAGTTATGACAGGTGACGCCGACGATGGCGCCGGGACCCACGGTGGCGCGCGCTTGTGCGTAGCTTCCGTCCTCCTGGCCGATGTGAACGCCGTCGGCGCGCATCTCGGCTGCGAGGTCGGGCCGGTCATTGATGATGAACGCAACCTCGCGCGCCTGCGCGATCGGCATGAGGATTTCGGCGGCGCGGCGGATGTCGTCGTCGCTGACGTCCTTCAGGCGCAATTGCAGACAGGCGACGTCTCCCGCACCGAGTGCGGCGCGCAGCGTGTCGGCAAAGGCCTTCGGATCAAACCGCGATGGCGTGATGAGATAGAGACGGCAGCGTTCGCTCACGCCACAGTCTTAGTAAGAATTGGCTTTTCGAGGTCCGGCTTCCACTCGCCCAGAGCCGCAAGGCCGTTCATCGCGGCGCGGTGCGCAAAGGCGCGCTGTGCGGCCGGAACGTTCTCCGGCTTGCCTTTCCACGCCGCCTGCGGCGCCGCCTGCAGCGCGCGGCCGTAGGAGAAGGTGAGCGGCCACGGCAGGTCGTAGCCCGCGTTGATGGCGTTCAGATGCGCAGTCGCTTCTTCATCGGATTGTCCGCCGGACAGGAACGCGATGCCCGGCACCGCCGCAGGCACGCAGCGCTTCAGCACCATGACGGTCTTCTCCGCCACTTCCGCGATGCCGGCTTGCTTTGAACACTTCTTGCCGGAGACGGTCATGTTGGGCTTCAGGATCATGCCTTCCAGCGCGACGCGCTGCTTGTAGAGCTCGTAGAACACTTCCTTGAGCACCCACTCCGTCACGTGCGCGCATTTGTCGATATCGTGATCGCCATCCATCAGCACTTCCGGCTCGACGATAGGAACGATGCCGTTCTCCTGCGCCAGGGCTGCGTAACGCGCGAGTGCCTGCGCATTGGTGGAGACGCCGGTGTAGGTCGGGATCGTGGGCGAAATATCGATCACCGCGCGCCACTTCGCGAAGCGCGCGCCGAGCTTGTAATATTCGACGAAGCGTTCGCGCAGACCGTCGAGGCCTTCGGTGATCGTTTCGCCTTCGCAAAGCGCCAGCGGCTTCGCACCCAGGTCGACCTTGATGCCGGGAATGGAGCCCGCCTGCTCGATCAGCTTGACGAGCGGGGTGCCGTCTTTCGCCTTCTGCCGGATCGTTTCGTCATAGAGGATGACGCCCGAAATCCTGTTCTTCATCGCGTCCGTTGTACGAAATAGAAATTCGCGATAGTCGCGGCGGTTCTCCTCCGTCGAGTCCACGCCGATCTTGTCGAAGCGCTTCTTGATCGTTGACGTGCTTTCGTCGGCGGCGAGAATGCCTTTCCCGTCCGCCACCATGGCGCGCGCGATGCGGTTCAGTGCCGCGATATCCATCTTCACTCCCCCTTGGATTGCTTCAGAGCCATAACGCCCGGGAGCTCCAATCCTTCCAACCACTCCAAGAATGCCCCGCCTGCGGTCGAGACATAAGAAAAATCTTCGGCCACGCCCGCGTGGTTAAGCGCCGCAACCGTATCGCCGCCGCCTGCGACCGAAAGGAGCTTGCCCGCCTTCGTGCGCGCCGCGACGGCCTTCGCCGCCGCCACCGTGCCGCGATCGAAAGGTTCCATCTCGAAGGCGCCGAAGGGGCCGTTCCAGACAATGGTCGCCACCTCTTCGAGCTCTTTGACGAAAGCTTCGACGGTGGCGGGTCCGACATCGAGGATCATCTCGTCTGCGGCGACTTCGCTGACGAGGATGGTGCGCGACGGTGCGTGCGCCTTGAACTGCTTCGCCACGACGACGTCGGTCGGCAGCAGCACGGTCTTTTGGCCCGCCGCTTTCAGGATGGCTTTCGCTGTCCCGAGCTGATCGCGCTCGCAGATCGACTTGCCGATTTCGTAGCCCTGCGCGGCGAGGAACGTATTCGCCATGCCGCCCCCGATGGCCAGCACGTCGACGCGCTTCACGAGGTTTTCGAGGAGCGGGATCTTGGTCGAGACCTTGGCGCCGCCCACCACCGCCAGCAGCGGACGCCTGGGATTCTCCAGCGCCTTCTCGAGATGGGTGAGTTCCGTTTCCATGCAACGGCCGGCCGCCGCCGGCAGAAGACGCGCCAGGGCTTCCGTAGTCGCATGGGCACGATGGGCGGCGGAGAAGGCGTCGTTGACGAAGAGATCGCCGAGCTTCGCGACCTGCTTCGCAAAGTCCATGTCGTTCTTTTCTTCGCCGGCATGGAAGCGCGTGTTCTCGAGGAGCAGCACGTTGCCGTCTTTCAGCTTCGCGACCGCCGCCTCCGCGACGGGGCCTGCGCAATCTCCCGCGAACGCCACTGGGCGTCCAATCGCCTTCGCGAGTGCGGGTGCAATCGGCGCCAGAGACATCGACGGCACGACCTTTCCTTTCGGACGGTCGAAATGCGAGAGCACGATGACGCGCGCGCCTTTTTCGGCGAGTTCCTTGATGGTAGGCGCTTGGCGCTCGATGCGCAGCGTGTCACCGATCACGCCGTCCTTCATGGGCACGTTCAGATCGTCGCGCACCAGCACGCGGCGTCCCTTGACGGCGATATCGTCCAGCGTACGGAAGCCACTCATGGTCTTAGAGAAGCTTGCCCATGAGGGCGGACACGTCGGCCATGCGGTTGGAGAAGCCCCATTCGTTGTCGTACCACGCCATGACACGCACGAAATTGCCGCCCAACACTTTGGTCTGATCAACGGCAAAACTTGCCGACGCCGGGTTGTGGTTGAAGTCGACGGAGACGAGGTGCGCGGTGACGATGTCGAGGATGCCCTTGAGCGGGCCCGCGGCCGCGGCCTTCATCACGTTGTTGACTTCTTCGACGCTGGTCGGACGCTTGGCCGTGAACTTGAAGTCGATGACCGAGACGTTCGGCGTCGGCACGCGCAAGCTGATGCCATCAAGCTTGCCTTTCAACTCCGGCATGACGAGACCCACGGCCTTCGCTGCACCCGTCGAGGTCGGGATGATGGAAACCGCTGCAGCGCGGGCGCGATAGAGATCCTTGTGCAGCTGGTCGAGCGAGGGCTGGTCGTTGGTGTAGCTGTGCACCGTCGTCATGAAGCCGGTCTCGATGCCGATGGCGTCCTGCAGCACTTTCACGACGGGTGCGAGGCAGTTCGTGGTGCACGACGCGTTCGAGACGACGATGTGATCCTTGGTGAGCTTGTCGTGATTGACGCCATAAACGACGGTGAGGTCCGCGCCGTCGGCCGGTGCGGAGACCAGCACGCGCCTGGCGCCGGCCGTCAGGTGGGCCGACGCCTTCTCCTTCGACGTGAAGATGCCCGTGCATTCGAAGGCGATGTCGACGCCCAATTGCTTGTGCGGCAGCTCAGCCGGATTCTTGATCGCGGTGACGAGCATTTTCTGGCCGCCGACGATCATGTGATCGCCGTCGACGATCACTTCGCCCGGGAAGCGGCCATGCGTGGAGTCGTAGCGCAGCAGATGCGCGTTGGTTTCGACGGGACCGAGATCGTTGATGCCGACGATCGTGATGTCCTTGCGGCCTGATTCCAGGATCGCGCGCAGTACGAGACGCCCGATACGACCGAAACCGTTGATTGCGACGCGAATGGCCATGTGCTGCTCCTAACGCTTGGTCTTGAGAAGGGTATGTGCGACGTCTGCGGCCGCTTCCGGCGTGATGCCGAAATGCTTGTAGAGATCCTTGTGGGGCGCGCTCGCCCCGAAACCTTTCATGCCGATGAAGCGGCCGTGCTCGCCCAGATAGCGCTCCCAGCCGAAAGAGGACGCCGCTTCGACGGCGACCTTAACAGTTCCCGGTCCCAGCACGCTTTCACGATAGGTTTCAGTTTGTTCGTCGAACAATTCCCACGACGGCATGGAGACGACGCGGGCGGCGATGCCGTCCTGCGCGAGAAGCGCGCGCGCCGCGAGTGCGATTTCGACTTCGGAGCCGGTCGCCAGGAAAGTCACTTTCGCTTCGCCGTCCGCCGGCGCAAGTTCATAGGCGCCTTTGCGCGAAAGGTTTTCGTCCGTGTGCGTCGTGCGCACCGTGGGCAGATTCTGACGCGTCAACGCGAAGATGCTGGGGCGGCGGGCTTCGGCGAGCGCGATCTCCCAGCATTCCGCCGTTTCCACGGCGTCCGCAGGCCGGAAGACCATCAGGTTTGGTATGGCGCGCAGCGCCGCCAGCTGCTCGACCGGCTGATGCGTGGGCCCGTCCTCGCCGAGGCCGATCGAGTCGTGCGTCATCACATGGATAAGGCGCAGCCCCATCAGTGCCGCAAGCCGGATCGCCGGCCGTGCGTAGTCGGAAAAGACGAGAAACGTCCCGGAATAGGGAATGACGCCGCCGTGAAGCGCCAGACCGTTCATGGCAGCGGCCATGCCGTGCTCGCGGATGCCGTAATGCACGAAGCGCCCGGAGTAATCGCCGGGCGCGATGACCTTCATCGCCTTGGTGCGGGTGTTGTTGGAGCCCGTAAGATCCGCGGAGCCTCCGATCGTCTTGTCCAGTTTTGCGTTGATGATCTCGAGGGCCGCTTCCGACGCCTTGCGCGTGGCCATCGCCGGCCTCTCGGCGCTCATCTTCTTCTTGAATTCGTTGAGCGGCAGCGAGAGGCCCTGCGGGACTTCCGTTTCGAGCGAGTCGTAGAACGACTTCAGTATTTCGGCTGGGCGCTTGTTGCGGCGTTCGCGCCAGGCGTCGCGCAGTTTCTTGCCGCGCGCGCCGATGGCCCGCCAGTCGGCGAGGATGTCGTTCGGCACGACGAAGGGCGGATACGGCCAGCCGAGCTTTTCGCGCGCGCCTGCAACTTCCTCGGCGCCAAGGGCCTCGCCATGGGCCTTCGACGTGCCGGCACGCGTCGGCGCGCCGAAGCCGATGGTCGTGCGCGCGGCGATCAGCACGGGCTTGTCGCTCGTTTGCGCGGCGGCGAGCGCATCCGCCACGGCGATCGCGTCGTGACCGTCGCAGGCGAAGGTGTTCCAGCCCATGGCTTCGAAGCGCGTCCGCGTATCCGTCGAATCCGAGAGTGAGGTAGGGCCGTCAATCGAGATATGATTATCGTCAAAAAGCACGATCAACCGGTTGAGCTTGAGGTGGCCCGCGAGGCTCGCAGCCTCCTGGCTGACTCCTTCCATGAGATCGCCGTCGCCCGCGATGACATAGGTCCGATGGTCGACGAGGTCGTCGCCGAAACGCGCATTCAGGATGCGCTCGGCGAGTGCCATGCCGACCGCCGTGGCAATGCCCTGGCCGAGCGGTCCTGTGGTCGTTTCCACGCCCGGCAGATGACCGTATTCCGGGTGACCGGCGCAGGGGCTGCCGAGCTGGCGGAAGTGGCGGATATCGTCCAGCGAGGGCCTGGGGTAGCCGGTCAGAAAAAGCAGCGAATAGAGGAGCATAGAGCCGTGGCCGGCCGACAGCACGAAGCGGTCGCGGTCCGGCCAAAGGGGATCGGCGGGATCAAATTTCAGGAATTGCGAGAAGAGGACCGTAGCGGCGTCGGCCATGCCCATCGGCATGCCGGGGTGACCGCTTTTCGCCGCCTCGACGGCATCCATGGAGAGCGCGCGGATCGCGTTCGCCAGCCGGCGTGTCTCCGCCTGGTTGAAAACAAGCGGCGCGGCTTCGGCGTTTTTCATGTGGCGTTCGGGCCCCGGAAAGCGCTGGACGCCATAGCGAGCAGCACTCTCTTGCGTCAAGTGTTGATCTTGGGCCGATCTTTCGTTGACCCTATTTCCCCGAAAAGCCTAAGGTCCAGCGCGTTGCGGCAAAGAGGTTCGGATGGCCGAGCTAGATCAGATGGCGGCCCAGTTGGCGGCTGCGCTCGACCGGCTGGAAAGCTTGGCGCTTCCGCTCGCGGAGGCGAAGGCGCGGGCCCTTCAGAACGCCGCCGAGATCGAAGCCCTCAAGCGCGAGCGCGAGCAGTTGCTGGTCCGTATCACCGAACTGGAAGACGAGGCGCGCGCCATCGCCGGCGTCACCGACGAAGTGGAAGGCCGGCTCGACGAAGCCATCACGGAAATCCGCGCGGCACTCGCGCGCTAACGCTTCCGTAAGCGCTGCGGGAATAAGAAGGAGACATTGCTTTGCCGCTCGTCAACGTCATGGTCAACAGTCGCGCCTACACCATCGCGTGCGACGACGGTGAAGAAGAACATCTGCGCGAGCTCGCGAAACATGTCGATTCCAAAGTGCGCGAACTTCTGGAAACGGTTGGGCAGGTCGGCGACGGCCGGCTCCTTCTCATGGCGGCGCTTCTTATCACCGACGATTATTTTGACGCCGTGCATCGCCTCGAAGCGCGCGCCAAGGATTTCAACGAACTTTCGAACGCGCACGCCGAAACCAAAGCCAGGCTCGGCACGGCAGAGCAGCGCGCCTTGGCTTCGCTCGAAGCGGCGACGAAGCGCATCAGCGATATTGCCGCCCGGCTCGTCGAAGCCTAAGGTCCTTCTTGGACGGGTACTGCTCCGCGCGTCAGGAATGCGATGCCCAGGGGCCTTAATGGTACTCACCGGGAGCTGTCCCTGGCCGGAGCCGTGGTTCCGATCACATGGCGCCCACCTGCACTTGCAGGCCCGTGAGGATCCAAGTCCAACGGTGGTTGCGGTCCCGTCCACTTTATCAAAACCGCCCACACGATGATCTCCAAAGCGAAGCTCAGAGCGGCCGCGCGTATGCGGCGCGCGCAACTCGCGACGGATCTGCCGGCGTTCGCGCAGGCGATTGCGAGCCATGCCGTGCGTCTTCCGCTGACGCGCCACACGCCGGTGGCGAGCTATTGGCCGCTCAACGACGAAGCCGATCCGCGCGCACTGGCCCATGTCCTGGCGGGCTTCGGCCATCCCATCCTTCTGCCGCGCGCGATGGGCAAAAACGAACCGTTGTCATTCCGTCTCTGGCAGATGGGCGACGAAACGGAGATAAGCGAACTCGAAGTGCCCGAGCCTTTGGCGACGGCGCGCGAAGTCGTTCCCGCAGCGGTTCTCGTGCCGCTGCTGGCCTTCGACGCCAACGGTGTGCGGCTCGGTTACGGCGGCGGCTACTACGACCGCACGCTTGCGGTGTTGCGCGCGCAAACGCGCGTTGTCGTGATCGGCATCGCCTATTCCGGACAGGAAAAGCCGGGACTGCCCGTCGCGCCGCACGACGAAAAGCTCGATATGGTGCTCACGGAAAAAGGCCTGCGCCGATTCCCGCAGCGGTAAGGCTCACCAAATTCCCGGCACCAGGCGATAGTGCACGCGTGCGGCGTAGTCGTCGTAGCCCGCGAGATCCTTGCGCAGCATGCGCTCCTCGATCGGAATCCGGAACATCAGTATCGCGACAAGGACCGGCGCTGCGGCGAGCCCCAGCCACGATCCGAACATGAACGGCAGACCGAAGAAATAGAACAGGCTGCCCGCATACATGGGATGGCGCACGACGCTATAGGGACCGGTTGTGACGACTCTCTGATTTCGCTCTTCCTGCATCTTCACGACGGGCGCGGCGAAAGAATTGGCGCGGAAGACGAGCACGTTGGTCGCAAAAAACAGGCTCGAGACGATCAGCCCCGCATAGTTCCATGCGCGCGGCATATGCGAGATGCCCCAGCGGTGATCGAGCGCCATCAGCACCAGCCAGCCGAGAAAGCCGATGAAGAAGAAACCCATCAGGACCTTGTCCCAGAAGACCTGATTCTTTTCGAAACCGCCCGAAAGGCGCTCCTTCAGAAGTGCCCGATCATGGGCGTAGAGCCAGGCGCAGGTGGCCGTGCCGAGCACCATCATCTGGCCGATATAGGCCCACCCTCCCCACCAGTCGAAAGTGCCCGCCGGCCAGAAGAGCAGGACGACGAGAAGCAGGGCGAAAAGGCCCAGTTCCCAGGTCAGGCGCCAGATCATGGTTTATCCATCGTGGTTGTGGCGGTAAGTCCCGTCTGTGTTAAGACAATCCGTATGCATATGCTTTTTATCGGCGACATCATCGGAAGACCCGGGCGTGAGGTGGTGGCGGCGGAACTGCCCAAACTGAAGGAGACGCTCGCGCTCGATTTCATCGTCGTCAACGGCGAAAACCTGGCCGGCGGCTTCGGCGTCACGCGCGCCACGGCGGACGAGATGTTCGCGCTCGGTGTCGACGTCATCACGACGGGCAATCACTGGCTCGACCAGCGCGAGATTCTCTCCTTCATCGATCACGAAGACCGCATCCTCAGACCGCGGAACTATCCGCCGGGGACGCCCGGCAAAGGCGCGGGCCTGTTCGAAACGCGCAAGGGCGAGCGCGTGCTCGTGATCAACGTGATGGGCCGGGTGTTCATGGAGGCGCTCGACGATCCCTTCGCCGCGGTTGAGGCGGAGCTTTCGGCGTGTCCGTTGCGCGAAGGCGCGGACGCGATCCTTGTCGACATGCACGCGGAAGCGACGTCGGAGAAAATGGGCATGGGCCATTTTTGCGACGGCCGTGCGAGCGTGGTCGTAGGCTCGCATTCGCATGTGCCGACGGCGGATGCGCAGATCTTTCCCGGCGGCACCGCCTATCAGACCGACGCGGGCGCCTGCGCCGATTATGATTCCGTCATCGGCATGGAGAAGTTCGAACCGGTGCAGCGCTTCACCAAGAAGATGTCGACCAGCCGCTTCACGCCGGCGACGGGCCCGGCCACGCTGTGCGGCGTGTTCGTCGAGACCAACGCCAGAGGCCTCGCGAGCCGCATCGAGCCGGTGCGTGTGGGCGGGCGCCTGAAGCAATCCGTCCCCGAACTCTGAGCCTTTACCTTTGAGGTTATGGAACACGGGCCTCGCATCGCCTAGGCTTGCGCCCCATGAACATCCAGCACCGTCCCGTGGGTGAGCATTTGAGGGCGTGGCGGCAGCGCCGCCGCAAGAGCCAGCTCGATCTCGCCTGCCAGGCGGACATCTCGACGCGGCATTTGAGCTTCGTCGAGACAGGGCGCGCACTGCCGAGCCGCGAGATGATTCTGCATCTCGCCGAAGAGCTGGAGATCCCCATGCGCGAACGCAATCTCCTGCTCGTGTCCGCCGGCTATGCGCCGATGTTTCCCGAGCGCCCGCTCAGCGATCCGGCGATGCAGGCGGCCCGCGCCGCCATCGATCTGATGCTCGAAGGACAGAAGCCGTATCCGGCGTTCGCCATCGACCGGCACTGGCAGCTCGTCGCCTCCAACCGCGCGCTGCAGGTTCTGTACGAAGGTGTCGCTCCGCGTCTGCTCGAACCGCCGGTCAACGGCGTGCGGCTGATGCTGCATCCCGACGGCATGGCGCCGAACATCGTCAATCTTGGCGAATGGCACGAGCATATGCTGAGCCGCCTGAGACAACAGGTGGAGATCACCGCCGATCCCGTTCTCATCGATCTGCTGCGCGAGGTGAGCGATTATCCCGCGCCAGAGCCCGATGCAGCACCGCGCGCAGCCGATACCTCCATCATCATGCCGCTCAAGGTCAAAACGAGCGCCGGACTCATATCGCTCTTCACCACGACCATGGTGTTCGGTTCGCCGGTCGACATCACCCTGTCCGAACTCGCGATCGAATGCTGTTTCGCGGCGGACGCCGAGACCGACATACTCGTGCGCCGTCTTTCGCAGTCCTGATCTGCAAAATTTTCCCCGCATCCTTACCTCGCGCGTAATCGATATCCTTCCCTGACGCCTCCATCTTTGTGCTTGAGAACGCGCACAAAGGGAGCCAGTCATGAACGCGAACGAATTTGTCGAACGCTATGTCGCCGTCTGGAACGAGCCTGATGAAAGCGTGCGGCGGGCCCGCGTCGCGGAACTCTGGGCGCGGGACGGCGCGCATTTCACCAACGCATCGGAAGCGCGCGGTCACGAGGCCATCGCGGAGACGATCGCGCGCATCTTCGATCGCTACGTCGGCGGCAGCGGTTTCAATTTCCGCGCCCTGAACGGCGTCGATGCGCATCACAGCACGGTCAAGTTCTATTGGGCGTTGATGCCCGCCGGCGGCGGCATGGCGCGCGCGGTGATTTCGAATTTTCTCGTGCTCGACGACGAAGGCCGTATCCGCGCCGATTACGAGTTCATCGAACCGTGACGTGAAGGAGGGGACGGAAATGAAACGACGCGATCTGTTGAAAGCCGCGGCCGTGCTCGGCGCAGCGGGATTGTCCGCGCAAAGCGAGTCCGCCGCGGCAGCAAACCGGGAAGGAAATACCATGGCTTATGTGGAAGCACGCGACGGCACGAAGCTCTTTTGCCGTTCCTGGGGCGAAGGAAGACCGGTTCTGTTTGCGGCAGCCTGGATGCTCAATTCGCAGGCCTGGCAATATCAGATGCTGCCGCTGTCCGAAGCCGGCTATCGCTGCATCGCCTTCGACCGGCGCGGACACGGCCGTTCGGAGGATCCGGGCCGGAACTTCGACGTGGATACGCTCGCCGATGACGTGGCGCGCGTGATGGATGCGTTCGAACTTCGCGACGCGACGCTTGTCGGTCATTCGCTCGGCGGAGCGGAAGTCGTGCGCTATGTCACCAATCACGGGCCCTCGCGCGTCAGGAGCCTGATCCTCGTCGCGCCGATAACGCCCTGTGTCCTGAAATCCGCCGACAATGCGGACGGCATCGATCCGAGCTTCTTCGCGGGCCTGCGCGCTGCGGCGGCCAGAGATTTCCCCGGCATCATCGCGGCCAATATGCGCCCGTTCGTGACGCCGGAGACATCGCAGGCGCTGCTCGACTGGGTGATTGCCATGACGCAGGACAATTCGCTGAAGGCGATCATCGAATGCAATCGCGCCTACACCGTGGCGGACTTCCGCCCCGAGCTTCCGAAGATCACCCTGCCGACGCTGATCATCCAGGGCACGGCCGACGTGTCGGCGCCGATCGACATCACCGGACGCAAGACGGCGGCGCTCCTTCCGAATGCCCGTCTCGACGTCGTGGAAGGCGCGCCGCACGGCCTGATCTTTACGCACATGGAGCGCGTCAACGCCGATATCCTCGATTTTCTGAAGGGCTGATATGCGCTGGTAAGATCGCCTTTCGTTCTTATATCGGCCCTGCAGTCCTCTTGAGGCGAGAAAGGCATGGTTCCCTTCGAACTTCGCGCCATCGATCACGTGGTTCTGCGTATCGCCGATCTGAAGAAGAGCCTGGCCTTCTACGGCGACGTACTTGGTTGCTCGATCGACAACCGTCAGGACGCGATCGGTCTGGTCCAACTCCGGGCCGGTCGCTCGCTCATCGATCTGATCCCGCTCGACGGCGCGCTCGGCCGCACGGGCGGGGCTGCGCCCGGCAAGGAGGGGCGCAACGTCGATCATTTCGCGCTGCAGGTTGCGCCCTTCGACGAGGCGGCGATCAGAGCCCATCTGGCGCGCCATGGCGCCGAGATCGTGCAGGCCGGCCAGCGCTACGGCGCGGAGGGCAATGGCCCTTCGATCTACGTCACCGATCCGGACGGCAACGTCGTGGAGCTGAAAGGTCCGGCGAATGAGGGTCAGTCGGACAAGGCTTGAACTCGCCCCGCGGGCCCGGCTATCTCACGGCCGTTTCGCGTGAGAGCATACAGCCATGGCCGGTCATTCCCAGTACAAGAACATCATGTTCCGCAAGGGGCGCCAGGATAAGGAGCGCTCCAAGCTCTTCTCCAAGCTCGCCCGCGAAATCACGGTGGCGGCCAAGCAGGGCATGCCCGATCCGGTCCACAACCCGCGCCTGCGCGCGGCGATCCTGGCCGCGCGCGAAGAGAACATGCCGAAGGACAATATCGAGCGTGCCATCAAGAAGGCATCCGGCGGCGATGCGGAAAATATCGAAGAGGTGCGTTACGAAGGCTACGGCCCCGGCGGCACAGCGTTCATCATCGAGGCCCTGACCGACAATCGCAACCGCACCGCGGCGGACATTCGCGCGGCGTTCTCGAAGTTCGGCGGTGCGCTGGGGGAGACGAATTCGGTCGCGTTTCTCTTTAGCCACGTCGGCTCGATCGTCTATCCGAAGGACAAGGGCAGCGACGACGCGATGCTGGAAGCCGCCATCGAAGCCGGCGCCGACGAATGCGTCTCGAACGACGACGGCCACGAATTTCTCTGCCGCATCGAGGATTACGGCAGCGTGCGCGACGCGCTGGAAGCGAAGTTCGGCAGGCCGCAATCGGCGTCGATCATCTGGCGGGCGCAGAACAATGTCGCGGTGAACGACGAGGCGGGCGAGACGCTCGTCAAACTGATCGACACGCTCGACGACCACGACGACGTGCAGCACATCTACGGCAATTACGAACTGTCCGAAGCGCTGATGGAGAAGCTGGCGGGGTAGTCGACCGCAAGGGGGCAATGTGCGGATCATTGGTATTGTTGGGATAGCGGCGACGCTGTTGTTCGCCGTACCGGCCTTTGCCGCCGACGACATGACCCGCTGGAAGCAGGAAGCCGCAGCCGTCGAGATCGTGCGCGACGATTGGGGCATCGCCCATGTCCATGGCAGGACCGACGCCGACGCCGTCTTCGGCATGATCTATGCGCAATGCGAGGACGATTTCGCGCGCGTGGAAGAGAACTATCTGACGGCGCTGGGTTTGCGCGCGGAAGCCGAAGGCAAGGCTGAGATCTGGCAGGACCTCCGCCAGAAGATGTTCGTCGATCCCGATGTGCTCAAGGCCGACTATGCGAAGAGCCCCGTTTGGCTCAAGAAATTGATGAACGCCTGGGCCGACGGGCTTAATTACTATCTCGCCACGCATCCCGCCGTGAAGCCGCGCGTCATCGCACATTACGAACCGTGGATGGCGCTCTCCTTCACGGAAGGCAGCATCGGCGGCGACATCGAACGCGCGCCGCTCACGCAGCTGGAAGATTTCTACGGCCGCCAGAAACTCGGTATGACGGATGAGGAGCGGGGATATGTGTCGCGAGAGCCGAGCGGCTCCAACGGCATCGCCGTTGCGCCCAGGGATTCCGCCGACGGCCATGCGCTCCTGCTCATCAATCCGCACGTGACGTTCTTCTTCCGCTCCGAACTGCAGATGACAAGCGACGAAGGTCTCGACGCCTACGGCGCCGCCACCTGGGGCCAGTTCTTCATCTATCAGGGCTTCAATCCGCATATCGGCTGGATGCACACGTCGACCGGCGTGGACAATGTCGACGAATTCACGGAGACGACCTTCTGCGCCGCGAACGGCAAGTTCTCTTATAAATACGGCGACGCCTGGCGGCCCATGATCCCGCGCAAGATCACGGTCGCCTATCGCGGCGATGACGGCAGCCGCAAATCGCGCAGCTTCATCGTCTATTACACGAGCCATGGCCCTGTCATTCGCGCGGACGCGGATGGCAGGCTGATCACGCTGGCGCTGATGAACAGGCCGATCGAGGCCTTGGAGCAATCCTTCCTGCGCACCAAGGCGCACGACTTCGCTTCGTTCATGAAGGTGGCGGCGCTGCGGGCCAATTCCTCGAACAACACGATCTTCGCGGACACGAAGGGCGAGATCGCGTTCCTCACGCCGCAATTCATGCCGAAGCGCGACGACCGTTTCGATTACACGAAGCCTGTCGACGGTGCCGATCCCAGGACCGATTGGCAGGGCCTGATCCCGCTCGATGAATTGCCGCAAGCCGTCAATCCGGCGAACGGCTGGGTCTTCAACACCAATGACTGGCCTTATTCCGCGGCGGGCCCTGACAGTCCCCGACGCGAGGATTTCCCGCGCTACTTCGATACGGCGGGCGAAAATTCGCGCGGGCTCCATGCGACCGAGATGCTGAGCACGCGGCACGACCTCACGCTCGAATCCCTGCAGGCGCTTGCCTTCGATCCCTATCTGCCCGGCTTCGCGCGGCTCGTTCCGGAATTGACGGACGCGTACGATCGTCTTCCCGCCGGCGATCCGCTGCGCGCGCGCCTGAAGGGGCAGATCGCGCTGCTGCGCGGCTGGGATTTCAAATGGTCGGATCATTCGCTGGCGACGACGCTGGCGGTCGTGTGGGGCGATACGCTGTGGGACAAGATCATTGCCGCGGCGAAAGCGGCACACGTCGTTGCACACGATGCGCTGTCCGATCGCACCACAGGCGCGGAGAAGCTTCGGGCGCTCGCCGACGCGTCCGATCGGCTGCAGAAAGATTTCGGCACCTGGCGCATCGCCTGGGGTGCGTTCAACCGCTATCAGCGCGTGCGCGACGATATCGGCGAACCGCGTTTCAGCGACGATCAGCCCAGCATTCCCGCGCCGTTCACCTCGTCGCGCTGGGGCTCGCTCGCCTCCTTCGGCGCCGGCCGTTTTCCGGGCACGAAGCGCTACTACGGCGTGAAGGGTAACAGTTTTGTGGCGATCATCGATTTCGGGCCGAAGATCCGCGCCGTGGCCGTCAGCACCGGCGGCGAGAGCGGCGATCCGAAGTCGCCGCATTTCAACGATCAGGCCCTGCGCTACGCGCGCGGCGAATTGCGGCCTGTCTATTTTTATCCCACCGATCTCGCAGGCCACATCGAACGCGACTATCATCCCGGCACATAACCGGGCCGGCGCTGATGCGTAAATTTCTTGTCATGATGGCCGTGGGCCTGTGCGCGGCGTTCGGCGCGCAGGCGGCGCCGCGCGAATTCTTCTCCGGCTATATCGGCACCGTCCCGCCCAACAAGGAAGACCAGGCGAAGACCTATTTCGACCGGCCCGAAGTGCGCAGGCTTCTGGCGGCGCTGGAGAATGGCGGCATTCTCGAAACCGCCGCGGCCAACATGCTGGCGGGCAGCGAGACGCAACTCGCCGATCTCGAACGGCTGCATCTCGTGCGCGACGACAAGGGCATGGTGCGTCTGGGCTTTCCCTATTTCACGGCGAACGACATCGCGCTCATTCATGCGGTCGCGGACAAATACGTGCCGACACTGATCGCGGCGTATAAAACGCGCGAGGCCGATCTTGACACCATTCTGGCGCGTTATCCGGTCGCGAGTGTCGACCGCAAGCGGCTCGCCTTCGTCGTGCTGGCGGGCTTCAGCCTCAACTGGGATGCGCTCGACTTTCTCGCCGAGAGGAAATATCGCCAGCCGATTCTGATCCAGGGGCCTGGCTGGCAATACGGTTTCTGGGCGTCGGAAGACGTGCCGGGGTATTCCTACAAAGGCTGTTACTGGGGCAGCAGCAGTTTCCCGGCGGACAATTACAATCTCTCGCCGCCGCTGGATTTCACCTTCTCGTCTTTGGGCGATCCCGACAGCGATCCGCGCATGAGTTTTCCGGATCTGCTCGCCATGCCCGAACAGGACATGTCGCCGCCGATCCGCGCTGCCGCCGAAAAGCTCGGCCTGCATGACGACAATTCGATGGGGCTGGGCCTCAAGAATGTCGTAGGCCTCGATCGTGCGCGAAGCTTCGGCGCGATTCTTTTCGCCATGCGGGCGGGCGTGCAGACGCGCGACAATATTTGCGCAATGTTGCCGGCTGAAGAAGCGCCCGATTGCGATGGCGAACTCGGGCTTCTGGCGGCGGCGGGGTACGCGAAAGTCTCCGCCGATGAGCATTGGGCGCTCCTTGTGCCCGTGCTCGATACGAGCGACAAGCCGATGCTCGATGCCGCGCTGGCGCTCAGTCGCCGCGTGATCGCAGATTGGCTCGCGCAGAATTATGCGCCCATCCACCACGAACTCTTCCGGCTGACCGCTGTGCGCCAGGGCGTTCCGTACCCTGCGTTGTTCAGCCAGATCTGGCACGAATTGTTCGGGCTGGCGACGCGCGATCTTGTGGCCGAAGGCATCATCGAAGATCCGCGCGGTCCGGACGCTGTCTGGCAGGGCTCCGTCCCGGCCCTGTGGCGTACGGCCGACTTTCATCACGATTGGCAATAAAGGGACCCATGCTTCATCGAACGTTGATCGCGCTGGCCATGCTCATGAGCTTGGCGCAGCCGGCCTTCGCCGGCGATGCTTTCGCCTTCGTCGGCGGAGCCGTACATCCCCATGCAGCCGAGACCCAACGCGGAGACAAGAGGACCGGATTTGCCAAGGCGGCGCGTTTTCATGTGTGGCCTCTTTGTTGTCTGTTCGGCGCGCGTTTGTTGCCGAACGTGCGAAATTCCTGGACCCTTTGATCGGTGCTGGCCGATCTCGAAGCTGAGTGGCTCAATTCGAGTCTGTTATCGCGACAGTGGCCGCTTTTGGAAATTGCGCCGCGCGATCCGCGATTGGCTTCTCGCCGGACTTGCGAGTCGCCATTTCGCTCGCGGTCGCCCTTATTTTGTTCCGAATCTGTTCCCATATCTCCAAAAGGAAATGGCGCAATAAAGCAAAGAAGCGACCGTCGCCTGCCCGATGCACTGACAGGCTTCTTCTACATCTTTTCAAAAATCAATTTTGACGATCCATGGCTCAATACGGCTCGCAATGCTGAAGCCACGGAAGATGAATTAGAACAGCTCAACATTCCGGAGCATCTCGCGCCAGAATTTCGGAGGTTCCGTTACATCTTTGATCCGCACAAGCATCGCCTGTTCTTCGAGATATACACGCGGGATCGGGATACGATTTCTATAGAGGGGCTCGTTCGCTTTATCCGGTTGTCCTGAGCGTGGCGCAGCTTTCACTCATGCCCTCCCCGGCGGCGTTGAAGAAGATGATTGCGCAAATTTGCAAAAAGGGACGCGCGGGAGAAATTCCGGGTAACCAAGGCATCATCTTAGGCGTTCGTGATTACGCAATCACGGCTGGCGTGAGCGGTGCTGAGTTCGAACACGAGCCTGTCAGTCTCGGTCGAGCTGGTCGGCGTTTTTGGTGGGCCCCGTTCTTGCTCAAGATTAACGGCAAACGGTACGTCGTGTTTTTTGACCCCCGCCGGAAAAAAACGCTGACGCGCGCAGCGTGTCGTTTCATATTTTCAATCATGCACACCTACATTCGGGAGCCGAATAAGCTCGAATACGGCGATGTCGGATTCATTGTGCTCCACTTCGCCAATTCTCGGAACGGCGCGCGCAAGGTTTTCGCCCACGTTGATGACCAATCCTCCTACCTCACGGACAAACAGATTGGTGGGATGATCGACGCAGTGTATCGGATCGTGGACGATGTGATCGAGCGGAAGAAGACGTCGGCTCCTCGTCGCAAGGTGGCCTAGTTTGAATCGAGTGGCCTAATTCGGCCAGCACCCTTTGATCAAATCGTGCTATTGTTTCGCTACATCGCCGTGTTGCGCCCGGCGCTCCTCCAGGAATCTTATCTCGTGTCCCGGCACGTGCAGAGCAAGACGGGTTGTCTTGCTGTTTGCCTGTCTCCGGTTACCTGTCTCTAGGAGACAAACCCGAAATCCCGGGGCCGGAAAATGATCCGTCTACGGACGAAATTCACCCTGCTGCGCCCTGTTTTTCGACACCGCCGTTCGCAGTGCGGCGCGAGAAAGTCCTGCGGCACGGGCACGATTCGATTTCGTGGGGGAGGGCGAAAAAACACGCGCCCTGTTTTTCACCCTGATCGCAGGGCTTGCCTGCATGGTGCGTTTCCGCGACCCGGTTGAGGGTTGTTCCCCCAGGGCTGCCACTTTGACATTGCGTCCGGCCGGGCGGCTCCGCGACACTCCTCCGCCTGATTCTCGGAAAGCCGGCATGACCGCCGTCCGCATCCTCGGCCTCGACCCCGGTCTCGCCCGCATGGGCTGGGGCGTCGTCGAGTTGACGGGCACAAGGCTCGTCCATGTGGGCCACGGCGTTCTGACGAGCGACCCGAAGGCCGATCTCGGCCGGCGGTTGATGGCGCTGCATGAAGGGCTCGCCATCGTCATCGCCACGATGCGCCCCGCGGCCATCGCAGTCGAGCAGGCCTTCGTGCACAAGGACCCTTCGGCCGCATTGAAACTCGGTCATGCCCGCGCGGTGGCGCTGCTGGCCGCGGCACAGGCCGCACTCGAGATCGCGGAATACACGCCCAATCACGTCAAGAAATGTGTGGTCGGCAGCGGCCATGCGGGCAAGGAGCAGGTCCTCGCGATGGTGCGCCGGCTTCTGCCGACGGCGAATGTCGAACAGGCCGACGCCGCCGATGCGCTCGCCTGCGCCATCGCCCATGCGCATCTTTCGGGCACGCGCGCGCGCATTGAAGCGGCCTCGTCATGATCGGCAAGCTGACCGGCCTCGTCGACCATGTGGCCGCCGACCATGCCATCATCGATGTCGCGGGCGTAGGCTATCTCGTGGCGTGTCCCACGTCGACGCTGTCGCGCCTACAGGCGGGCGCCCATGTCAGCCTCATGATCGAAACGCGCATCACCGACGAGACGATCAAGCTCTACGGCTTCTTCAGCGCGGACGAGCGCGAGTGGTTTCGCCTGCTGCAGACGGTGCAGAATGTCGGCGCGCGCGTGGCGCTCAATGTTCTGTCGTCGCTCTCGCCCCGCGAACTCGAGCGCGCGCTGGCGCTGGGCGACAAGGCCGTCATCGGGCGCGCGCAGGGCGTGGGTCCCAAGCTCGCGACGCGTATCGCGACGGAACTGAAAGACAAGGCGCCCGCGATGATGGCGCGAAGCGGCGATATCACCCAAGCGATCGCGCCGAAGCCCGCGGGGCCGGAGGCCGATGCGTTGCTGGCGCTCGTCAAGCTCGGCTACAGCCAGGGCCAGGCGGCGGAAGCGGTGGCGCGTGCCGCACGCGATCTGGGCGATCATGCCGCCGCCGATATTCTCATCCGCGAGAGCCTTCGCGCGATGGGACGTTGATCATCAAACATTTGAGAGCGCGGCGCGTGGATAGAAAAAAAATTACCACAGAGACACAGAGACACAGAGAAAAAGAATCGGCGCGCGAAGGCGCGCCAAGTTTTCTTCTCCGTGTCTCTGTGCCTCTGTGGTAAATCTTTTTTGGTGCCATCGACACGATGGCGAAAGCTGGGACTGATGGCGACGGCAAAAGCAAAACCGGAACTGGACCGTCTCGTGGCGCCCGCGCGCGGCGAAGAGGACCAGCTCGAAACAAGCCTGCGCCCGCGCGCGCTGTCGGAGTTTGTCGGCCAGCAACAGGCGCGGGAGAATCTCTCCGTCTTCATCGAAGCGGCGCGCGCGCGCGGCGAAGCGCTCGACCATGTGCTCTTTTCCGGACCGCCCGGTCTCGGCAAGACGACGCTGGCGCAGATCGTGGCGCGGGAGCTGGGCGTCAATTTCCGTTCGACATCGGGACCGGTGCTGGCGAAGGCGGGCGATCTCGCCGCCATCCTGACCAATCTCGAACCGCGCGACGTGCTGTTCATCGACGAGATCCATCGCCTCAATCCGGCGGTGGAGGAAATCCTTTATCCGGCAATGGAGGATTTCGAGCTCGATCTCGTCATCGGCGAGGGGCCTTCGGCGCGCTCCGTGAAGATCGCACTGGCGCCCTTCACGCTGGTCGGCGCCACCACGCGCTCGGGTCTCATCACGACGCCGTTGCGCGATCGTTTCGGCATTCCCATCCGCCTTAATTTTTATTCAGCAGATGAACTCGTTTTAATCGTTGAGCGTGGCGCGCGGCTTCTGGGCCTCGATCTGACCCATGACGGCGCGCGCGAGATCGCCGGACGCGCCCGCGGCACACCGCGCATCGCAGGCCGGCTCCTGAAGCGGGTGCGCGATTTCGCCTCGGTCGCCAAACATACGCGGGTGGATGCCAAGCTCGCCGATGCGGCGCTCACCCGCCTCGAAGTCGATGGTCGCGGCCTCGACGCTTTCGACAAGCGCTATCTGCAACTCATTGCCGAATCTTTCGGCGGCGGCCCTGTCGGTATCGAAACAATCGCAGCGGCGCTGGGCGAAGCCCGCGACGCTATCGAAGAGATCGTCGAGCCCTATCTGCTGCAGCAGGGCTTCGTGCAACGCACGCCGCGCGGACGCGTTGTAACCGGCGCAGCTTTCGCGCATCTGGGGCTTCCCGCGCCGCCGCGCGATCCCTCGCAAATCGGGCTTTTCGCGGATGACGGCGATGACTGAGGTTCAGGCTTTCGGCCGCTTCGAGGGAAAGACGCACATCCTGCCCCTGCGCATTTACTACGAAGACACCGATCTCTCCGGCGTCGTCTATCACGCCAATTACCTGCGCTACATGGAGCGGGGCCGCTCGGAATATTTCCGCGCCGCCGGCATCACCCGGCTGGCCATGCTGGAAGAGGCCGAGCCCGCGGCCTGGACGCTCAGAAAAGCGGCACTCGAATATTTCAAGCCGGCGCGCGTCGACGATCTGATCGAGGTCCACACGGTCTGTACGGCGATCACCGGCGCCCGTATGACGGCCGATCAGAAGATCTATACGAAGGGTGCGCTGCTCACGCGCGGGCAGGTCGAGGCCTGCATCATCACGCTGTCGGGCAAACCCCGGCGCATCCCGCTAGAAATGCGACAAATTCTCGAACCTTTGGTAGTGGAAACAGAGGCTTAATATTCATCGCCCAAATTCGGCCACGTTCGAATGGGTATTTGCGTTCGATCAGGCTTGCTCATCACGAGGGGAACGGGGAACCATGCGCGGTCCCCTGTGCGCGAAAGGTCACTTGATGATTGTCCGGCGTTTGGCTGCGGCCGCAGCGATGATGTTCCTTCTTGCGAGTCCGGCGGCCCTGGCGCAGTCGACACCGCGCGCAGCGCCCACCGCGCCGGATGCGCAAAGCCAGAATCTGGAAGCACCGCCGTCCACGCCCGTCGAAGTGACCAGCGAAGGCGGGCCGCAGGTCGACGGCATCTCCATCGTTTCGCTGTTCATGCGTGCCGATCCGATCGTGAAGACGGTCTTCGCGCTTCTGCTGCTGGCGTCGCTGTGGTCATGGGCCATCATCATCAACAAATGGATCGCGCTCGGCCGGTTGCGCCGCCGCGCCGACAAATTCGAGAAGACGTTCTGGTCCGGGCTGTCGCTCGACGAGCTCTATCAGCAATTCTCCCAGCACGCCGATCATCCGATGGCGGCGGTGTTCGTTTCGGCGTTGCGTGAGTGGCGCCGAGCCTTCGAGGGCGGCGCGCCGCGCGAGGCGCTTCTGCCCGGCATCAAGGACCGCATCGACAAGGCGATGTCCGTCACGATCATGCGCGAGACGGACGGCGTCGAACGGCAATTGGGGTTCCTCGCGACCGTCGGCGCGACGGCGCCCTTCGTCGGCCTCTTCGGAACGGTCTGGGGCATCATGAATTCTTTTTCGGCCATCGCGGCGCGGCACGACACGACGCTGGCGGTGGTGGCGCCCGGCATCGCGGAAGCCTTGTTCGCAACGGCCATGGGCCTGCTCGCCGCCATCCCGGCGGTTATTTTCTACAATCGTTACATCAACGAGATCGGCCGCTATACGAACCGTCTGGACGGCTTCGCGGATGAATTTTCCGCAATCCTGTCGCGCCAGCTCGACGAAAAGGCGAAGTGATGGCTGCTACGCTCGCCGCGAAAACCGGGCGGGGCAGGCGCGGCAAGCGTCGGCCGATGGCGGAAATCAACGTCACGCCGTTCGTCGACGTGATGCTGGTGCTTCTCATCGTCTTCATGGTGACGGCGCCGCTTCTGACCGTAGGCGTGCCCGTCGATCTGCCGAAGACGCATGCGCAGGCGCTGGGCCAGGATCGCGAGCCTTTGTCGGTCACTATCCGCCGCGACGGGCGCATCTTTCTCCAGAACACGCCGGTCGACGAAGACGAGCTTGTGCCCAAGCTCACCGCCATCTCCGGCAACGGCTACGACCAGCGCATCTTCGTGCGCGGCGATAAATCCGTCGATTACGGCCGCGTCATGGAAATCATGGCCATGATCAGCGCCGCAGGCTTCACCCATATCGGGCTCGTAACCGATGTCGCCAAGCCGAAGCACGACGAGGATTAGAATCTCGCTCGCCTCGGGCGCGGGTTCGCAAAGTTCGCCCATCGGGTTGATCGGTGCGGTCGCACTGCATCTGGCCGTCATCGTCGTCACGCTGTTCACCTGGGAGCATCGCCTCGACATCGTGCAGGAATCGCCGCCCGTCGTTCCCGTCGATCTCGTCACCGTCGCGCAGAAGACGAACATCGCGCCGACGATCAGGCCGCAGCCCAAGGTCGAACCGGAGCACATTCAGACTCCGCCGCCGCCCGAGCTGTCCATGCAGACGCCGCCCTTGCCGCAACCGACGGAGCTCGCACCCGATGTGAAACCCACGCCCGCGCCGAAAGTGAAGCCGCCGCCGCCGCCGCAAAAAAAAGAGATGAGTCTCAACGACATCCTCAACGCCGCGATGAAAACGCCGGCGGCCCATCCGCAGCAACAGAACGCCAAGGTCGCCCAGATCGCACACAAAGGCTTCGGCACGCAGGATGCGAACACGATGGACCTTCGCGACATGCTCAAGAACGATATCGAACAATGCTGGAGCCCTCCGGCCGGCGCGCCGCATCCCGAGCAACTCATCGTTTCGTTCCATTTGAACCTCAACCCGGACGGAAGCGTCGCAGGCTCGCCACAATTGACTGCAGAATCGGCAGCCGCTGCGGCTGGCAATCCGTTCATGCGTGCGGCAGCCGATGCGGCCCGGCGGGCGATCTTCGTTTGCGCGCCCTACAAAAATTTGCCGCCGAACCGTTTCGCGGATTGGCGCGACAGCGTTGTTCAATTCGACCCGCGCGATCTCGCGGATCAGTAGAGAGCAAGAGAGGATTTGGCATGCAGAGAATTGCGAAGGTTCTGGGGCTCGTCGTCGCGATGACGTCTTTGTGGATGGCGCCGGCGCTCGCCGCGCTGCAGGTCGACGTCAATCAAGGCAATCTCAAGCCGCTGCCCATCGCCATTCCCGATTTCAACGGCGCCCCCGCCGGTCAGAACATCGCGAGCGTGGTGCGGGCCGATCTCGAGCGCTCGGGTCTCTTCAACCCGCTCGATCCCAAATCCTTCCTCGACAAGATCACCAACATCAACGTGCCGCCGAACTTCGCCGACTGGCGCACGATCAACGCGCAGGCGCTGGTCACCGGCGAAGCGACCCAGCAGCCCGACGGCCGCCTGCGCGTGGCGTTCCGCCTGTGGGACGTGTTCGGCGAATCCCAGATGGTCGGCAAGGAATACACGACCGCGCCGGAAAGCTGGCGTCGCGTCGCGCACATCATCTCCGACGAGATCTATCAGCGCATCACCGGCGAGAAGGGCTATTTCGACACGCGCATCGTCTTCATCTCGGAAAGCGGTCCGCTCATCAACCGCAAGAAGCGCCTTGCGATCATGGACGAAGACGGCGCCAATCCGAGCTATCTGACGGATGGTGCCTATCTCGTGCTGACGCCGCGTTTCAATCCGACGGCGCAGATGATCGCCTACATGTCCTACATCGCCGGCAAGCCGCGCGTGTACATCTTCGACATCGACAGCGGCCGCCAGCAGATGCTGGGCGAATTCACCAACATGACGTTCTCGCCGCGCTTCTCGCCGGACGGCAATAAAGTCGTCATGTCGCTCGAACGGGGCGGTGTATCGGACATCTACACGATGGATTTGCGCAGCCGCTCGGTCACGCGTCTGACGAACGACCACGCCATCGACACGTCGCCGTCCTATTCGCCGGACGGCCGCCAGATCACCTTCGAATCCGACCGCGGCGGCTCGCAACAGATCTATGTCATGAACGCCGATGGCTCGGGATCGCACCGCATCAGCTTCGGATCGGGCCGGAACGGCACGCCGGTCTGGAGCCCGCGCGGCGATCTCATTGCCTTCACGCGGCTGGAGGAAGGGTCCTTCAATATCGGCGTGATGCGCCCCGACGGCTCCGGCGAGCGCATCATCTCGACCGGCTGGCAAGACGAAGGCCCGACCTGGGCGCCGAACGGACGCGTCCTGATGTTCACCCGCACCTTGCGGGGCGGGCACGGCTCGCAGATCTGGTCGGTCGACGCCACAGGGCGTAACGAGCGCAAGGTCTTAACGCCGGGCGATGCATCCGACCCGGCCTGGTCACCGCTCATTCAGTAGAAGTGCTGAATCTCCAAGTATGAAACAGGTTTCATGCATCTTTTGCATGGAATACACGTTAAAGTGGCGAAGTGCGCTTAGGTTCTTGGCGGCCCGCCAGCGCATCTCCCTGGGCCGCATTCTCTGGAGTGGGATTCCCATGATGAAATTTTCTCCGGGCCCGGCTTTGTCTGCCGTCGCGGCGCTCGCGCTTTTGGCCGCCTGTACCACCAAGCCGCAAGCGGCGGCCGAGACGGCTCCGCCGATGGCCTCGACGGCACAATCCACGACGCAGTCGAGCATCATTCCCGGCAGCGCCGAAGATCTGCGCGTCAATGTCGGCGATACCGTCCATTTCGAATACAACAAGTCCGACATTGAGGATCAGGATCGCGGCACGTTGCAGCGTCAGGCCTCGTGGCTGCAGAAATATCCGCAAGTTCGCGTGACCATTCAGGGCAATTGCGACCCGCGCGGCACGCGCGAATACAATCTGGCGCTCGGCGCGCGCCGCGCCAACGCGGTGAAGGAGTATCTGGTCAGCCTCGGAGTCTCCTCGGCCCGCGTCGACACGATCTCCTACGGCAAGGAGCGTCCCGTCTGCACCGAATCGACCGAAGAATGCTGGGCGCAGGACCGCCGTGGCGTGACGGTCATCTCCGGCGGCGCCTCGTCCTAAGCAGCCGAAGACAAACTTCAAAAGGGGGCGCCCTCGGGCGCCCCTTTCCATTTGCGGCCCCATTTGCGGCAGGCGCGATTCCGCCGGGCCTCAATTTCGGCTAAGTGTTGGGCGGACATGGCGAAACGCCGGAGTTTGAAACGGGCAATGACGATGACGAAAAACACACTGCGTTTGGCCGCTGCGGCGCTTGCACTCTCCCTGGGCGTCATCCCGACTTTGGGAAACGCTGCCGATGACGCGACGAACGCGCAACCGACGGCCGCCGAGCGGGCGCACATGAACGCGCTCGCGCAGCAACTGGGCGACGACGATGCGCAGGCCCAGCCCGAGCGCACCGCCGATCTCTTCGGACCGTCCGACGACGAGAAGGCGGCAGCGGCCGCCGCCGCGCAGCGCGAGCAGAACCAGGACGCCAATATCGCCACGCTCAATCAGCGCGCCGGCGACCTCGAAGACCAGATCCGCAAACTCACCGGCGAGATCGAAGTCCTCAATCACCGTCTCGACGAGCTGGATCAGCGCATCGACCGCATGAAGAAGGATTTCGACTACAAACTCTGCATGATGTCGGCGCAGCAGCTGGGCTCCACGCCCGGCCAGCCGGACGCCATCCCGTGCGGCGGCGCCGGGGCTTCGCCGCAAGCCATGCCGCCCGCACAACCGCAGCAGGGCGATGCAGCGCCGCCGACAGGTGTGACGCATCTGGCACCCCCGCCGGGCGTGCTCGGCACGCTGTCGCAGCAGGATGCCGCCGCGGCGCCCCCGCCGGCGCAAGCCCCGCCGCAACCGGCGATGCAGCTCGCCGCCAACGATACGCACACGCAATTCGAAGCGGCGATGAACCTCCTCGCCAAACAGCAATACGATGCGGCGAGCGCATCGCTGCAGACTTTCGTCGCCGCCAATCCCAAAGCGCCCGAAGCGCCCGACGCATATTACTGGATCGGCAGCGTCGCCTATCTGCAAAGGGATTTTCCGTCGGCCGCGCGCGCCTTCGCCGAAGTGGTCAAGAAATACCCGACGAGCCCGAAAGGCCCCGAGAGCATGCTGAAGCTGGGGCAGTCGTTCATCGCGATGAACCAGAAAGACGAAGGCTGCACGGCACTGCGCGCGCTCCCGCAAAGATATCCGACCGCGACGAGGACGGTGCTCGCGCAGGCCGAAGCCGTGCGCAAGGCCGGCGGCTGCAGGCGTTGACATGACCGATGCGGGCCTCGCGGCGGATTTCGCTGCAGCGATGGCGCGCACGCTGGCGCAAGGCGCGCCGTGGCCGGGCGCCGTCGCCGTTTCGGGCGGCGGCGATTCCAAGGCGCTGATGCTTCTGCTGGCCGATTGGGCGCGCGCCGCATCGCGGCCGCTTCCCGTCGTTCTGACGGTCGATCACGGCCTGGCGCCGAATTCCGCACGGATTGCACAAAACGTGATGCAAAACGCCGGGCATCATGGTCTCGAAGTCCACAAACTCGTCTGGAAAGGAGTGAAGCCCACGGCCGACATCGAAGCGGCGGCGCGTCTCGCGCGCTATCGCCTGATGGGAGACTGGTGCGAGGCGCATCGGACCAAAGCGCTCTATGTTGCGCACACGCTGGAGGATCAGGCCGAGACGTTTCTGCTCAGGCTCGCACGCGGTAGCGGACTCGACGGCCTGGCCTCGATGCGGACGCGATCGCCATATCCCGTTCAGGGGTTCGACCGGCTCTGCGTCGTGCGTCCGCTGCTCGAAATTGAACGCGGAGCATTGCGTATTTGGCTCGAAGGCCGGAACGAGAGCTGGTCCGAGGATCCCATGAACGGCGATCCCCGCTTTGCGCGTGTGCGGATCAGGAAGGCGTGGCCGGCGCTCGCGGAACTCGGACTTTCGCCCCGGCGCATTGCCACGGCCGCGCAGCATCTGGGCCGCGCGCGCGACGCACTGGAGGACGCCACCGGCGATCTTCTCGAAACCGCGTGCCGGTTCGAAACCGAGCGCGTTTTGATAGACGGAACAAGGCTTGCGGCCGCAGCGCCCGAGATCGGGCTGCGCGCGCTGGCCCACGTCCTGTCGCGCGTCGCGGGCGAGGCATACCGGCCGCGTTTCGAGCGGCTCGAGCGGCTCTTCGCTGCCATCCGCGAGGGTGAACTCAAATCCGCGCGAACCTTGCATGGCTGCCGGGTCGGCCGCGCGCCCAAAATTGCATCGATTTTCGGTCCATTTACGTTGATTGTGGTGCGAGAGCCCGCCCGGCGCGCGGCTCGACGCATGGCTCGGGCGGGCGTTGCCGTCCGCGACCAAATTTCTTAACGTTTTAATGGCTGGCAGCGGGCTATGACGCTTCCTATCTGATACGATAGGTCCATGGCCCCCGAACTGCCACAAAGCCCCGGGGCTCCAGGAAAGGACGGCCGTGAACAATCTCCGAAATCTCATCCTGTGGATCATTATCGCGCTGCTGCTCGTGGCCCTCTTCAACATGTTCCAGGGGACGAGCCCGCATACGAATTCCAAGACGCTCACCTACACGGAATTCAACCAGTATGTGCAGGAAGGCCAGGTCAAATCGGTCACGATCCAGGGCGATCAGATTATCGGACAACTCAACGGCGACCAGAGTTTCAGGACCTACACACCCACCAACGACCCCGACCTCATCCCCGAGATGAAGGCGAAAAAAGTCAACATCACGGTCAGCCCGCCGGATGACGGCGTGCCCTCGCTGATGGGCATCTTCATCAACTGGTTCCCGATGCTTCTCCTCATCGCCGTGTGGATATTCTTCCTCCGGCAGATGCAGTCGGGCGGCGGCAAGGCCATGGGCTTCGGCAAGAGCCGCGCCAAGCTCCTCACCGAGCGCACCGGCCGCGTGACGTTCGAGGACGTGGCGGGCGTCGACGAAGCCAAGGAAGAGGTCAAAGAGATCGTTGAATTCCTCCGCGATCCGCAGAAATTCCAGCGCCTCGGCGGCCGTATCCCCAAGGGCGTGCTGCTGGTCGGCCCCCCAGGCACCGGCAAGACGTTGCTTGCGCGCGCCATCGCCGGCGAAGCCAATGTGCCGTTCTTCACGATCTCGGGTTCGGACTTCGTCGAGATGTTCGTGGGCGTGGGCGCGTCCCGTGTGCGCGACATGTTCGAGCAGGCGAAGAAGAACGCGCCCTGTATCGTCTTCATCGACGAAATCGACGCGGTCGGCCGCCATCGCGGTGCCGGCCTCGGCGGCGGCAACGACGAGCGCGAACAGACGCTCAACCAGCTGCTCGTCGAGATGGACGGCTTCGAAGCGAACGAAGGCGTGATCCTCATCGCCGCCACCAACCGTCCCGACGTGCTCGATCCCGCATTGCTGCGTCCGGGCCGTTTCGACCGCGAAGTGGTCGTGCCCAATCCCGATCTCGGAGGCCGGGACAAAATCCTGCGCGTGCATCTGCGCAAGGTGCCGCTGGCGGCCGACGTCGATCCGCGCGTCATCGCGCGCGGCACGCCCGGCTTCTCCGGCGCCGATCTGGCCAATCTCGTCAACGAAGCAGCCTTGCTGGCTGCCCGCCGCGGCAAGCGCGTCGTCACCATGACCGAGCTCGAAGATGCGAAGGACAAGGTGATGATGGGCGCGGAACGCCGCTCGCTCGCCATGACCGACGACGAACGCCGCAATACGGCCTATCATGAAGGTGGTCACGCCCTCGTGGCGCTCAGCGTCGAAGGCTCCGATCCGATCCACAAGGCGACGATCATTCCGCGCGGCCGTGCGCTCGGCATGGTGATGCGTCTGCCGGAGCAGGATCAGCTCTCCGTCACGCGCCAGAAGATGCTGGCCGATATCTGCGTCGCCTTCGGCGGTCGCCTCGCAGAAGAGCTCATCTTCGGCTACGACAAGGTCACCACCGGCGCCATCTCCGACATCAAGCAGGCGACGCGCATGGCGCGCGCCATGGTCACGCGCTACGGCTTCTCCGACGAGCTCGGTCCGATCGAGTTCGGCGAGAACCAGGAAGAAGTCTTCCTCGGCCATTCCGTCGCGCGCACGCAAAACGTGTCGGAAGCCACCGCGCAGAAGATCGACCAGGAAATCCGCAAGATCATCGACACCTGCTACAGCCGCGCGCGCGACATCCTGACGACCCGGATCAACGATCTGCACACGCTTGCCAAGGGTCTCCTCGAATACGAGACGTTGACAGGTGACGAGATTGTGGCGCTGCTGAAGGGAATCCCGCCGGTGCGTGCGCCATACGAAGAGCCCGAGCCGCAGCGCGGCCAAGGCCCGAGCGTCCCCGCCGCCGGCCGCCCGCGCGGTCCGGGCATCCTGCCGGAGCCCCAGCCGGGTCGATAAGCCGTCTTCAAGCCTCATTCCCGCGGCGCCGGTCCGCGCAAAGCGCGGTCGGAACGTAAACTCAGCGGGAACCCGGTCGCCGCGTGTCCGCGCGGCGATTGACTCTTTGCGCTCGCATACGCTCGCTTACCGGGTTCCCGCTTTCGCGGGAATGACACTCGTGTTGTGCTGAATACATGACCGTCAAACTCCTCGGCATTCTCAACATCACGGAAGACTCGTTCTCCGATGGCGGGCGGTATCTCGATCCAGCCGCAGCGCTTGCGCGTGGCGAGTATCTTGCGAACAATGGCGCCGACATCATCGATCTGGGTGCCGCATCGTCTAATCCGGATGGCAAGCCCGTTCCCGCCGATATCGAGATTGCGCGGCTCGGGCCCGTCGTCGCGGCCTTGCGCGCAAAGGGCATACCCATCTCCGTCGATACGTTTTCGCCGGAGGTTCAGCTTTGGGCGCTTGAGCAGGACGTCGACTACCTCAACGACGTGCAGGGCTTCCGCCATCCCGAGATCTACGAGCGGCTGGCGGCCGCAGAGGCGAACCTGATCGTCATGCATGCCGTCCAGGAGGGGGGCCGGGCCGAGCGCATCGCCGTCAGCCCTGCCGAGATCCTCGACCGGGTCCTGACCTTCTTCGGCCGCAGGCTCCCGCTCCTGGAAGCGGCAGGAATTGCCCGGGAGCGGCTCATCCTGGACCCAGGGATGGGGTTCTTCCTGGGTACGGACCCCGAAGCCTCCTACAAGGTCCTGCGTCACCTTGAGACGCTCAGGCGAGCCTTCTCGCTGCCCGTCCTGGTTTCGGTGTCCCGGAAGTCCTTCCTCAGGAAAATCACGGGAAAAGGACCCCAGGAGGCCGGTGCGGCCACGCTGGCAGCCGAACTGTTTGCAGCCGCGAAGGGGGCGGACTATATCCGCACCCACGAGCCGGGAGCGCTGAAGGACGGCCTCCTCGTCCAGCGGGCGCTTGGGGGCAACAGGCTCTGGGGCGACGAGCCCGCTCTATAGGCCTTTAGGCCAGACCCGCCGCGGCATGAAAGCTGCTAGAATTTATGGTGGTACAAAGCCCCTGAGGGGCACTGCGCAGGGCATTTCACGATGAACCGAAAGCTGTTTGGAACGGATGGCATCCGCGGGCGCGCCAATATTTTCCCGGTGACGCCCGAGATCGCCATGAAGGCGGGAATGGCGGCCGGCCGCATCTTTACCCGCGGCGACCACCTCCACCGCGTCGTGATCGGCAAGGACACCCGGCTTTCCGGCTACATGATCGAGTCCGCGCTGGTCGCGGGCTTCACCTCCGTGGGCATGGACGTGTTCCAGTTTGGTCCCTTGCCGACGCCAGCCGTCGCCATGCTGACGCGTTCGCTGCGCGCCGACCTCGGCGTGATGATCTCGGCCTCGCACAATCATTTCGAGGACAACGGCATCAAGTTTTTCGGCCCGGACGGTCAGAAGCTCTCCGACGAGCACGAGATGCAGATCGAAGCGCTCATGGAGAACGGCCTCGAGGACGGCCTCGCCAAGCCGCGCAAGATCGGCCGCGCCAAGCGCATCGACGATGCGCAGGCCCGCTACATCGAATTCGCCAAACGCACCTTCCCCAAGCAGCTGACGCTCGACGGCCTGCGCGTCGTCATCGATTGCGCGCACGGCGCGGCTTACAAAGTGGCACCCGCCATCCTGTGGGAGCTGGGCGCCGAAGTGATCGCCATCGGCGACGAGCCGAACGGTCTCAACATCAACAACGAATGCGGCTCGACCAGCCCGGAAGCCATGCAGCGCAAGGTGCGCGAGCGTAGAGCCGATTTCGGCATCGCGCTCGACGGCGATGCGGATCGCGTGGTGATGGCCGACGAAGAGGGCAATCTCATCGACGGAGACCAGATCCTGGCGCTCATCGCGCGCTCCTGGTCGAAGACGGGCAAGCTCAAGGGCTCAGGCGTGGTCGGCACGGTGATGTCGAATGCGGGCCTGGAACGCTATCTGAAGACCCTCGAGCTGAAGCTGGGCCGCGCCTCCGTCGGCGATCGCTACGTCGTCGAGATGATGAACCGGGGCGGCTACAATGTGGGTGGTGAACAGTCCGGCCACATCATCCTCAACGATTTCGGCACCACGGGCGACGGCGTCGTAGCGGCCCTGCAGGTCTTGGCCGTGCTGGCCGATGACAACAAGCCCGCGAGCGAGGCGGCGCATGTCTTCGATCCGCTGCCGCAGGTGCTCGAGAATGTGCGTTTCCGCAACGGCTCGCCGCTCACCGACGCCCGCGTAACGGAGCGCATCAAGGCGGGCGAAGCGCGCCTCAACGGCACCGGCCGCATCCTGGTGCGCAAATCGGGCACCGAACCCGTCATTCGCGTGATGGCGGAAGGCGAAGACGAAAGTGTCGTGCGCGAAGTCGTCCACGACATCGTCGCCTCGATCGAAGAAGTGGCGACGTAAGTCCGGATTGCCACCTCCCCGCAAGGGGGAGGTGGAATCGAGTCCGCTACTTCGCTTTTTTCGCCGCGATGAATTCGATTTCGACGAGGCCGCCTGGGAAGGCGAGGCCCGCCACCTGGACGGCCGCGCGCGCGGGCTTGTTGGGCTGCTCGGGCGTGCCGAATTCCTTCGACCATGCCCTGTTCATGCCCATGAAATCCATCTTGCCGCCATTGTCGGGATCGCCGACGAGGAAGACATGCGCTTCCACGATGTCGCCGAAGGTGAGGCCCAGCTTGGCCATGGTCGCCTTCAGCTGCGCGAGCGCGGACGCCGTCTGCGTCTCCGTATCGCCGTAGCGCTTGACGCTGCCCATAGGCGCCGAAGGATCGGCAACGGCAGGGCCAGCGCCCGAGATGTAATAGGTCGTGTAGCCCGGTGGCACGGTGACGGCGGCCGCGATCTTGATCGGTATGTTCGGAATCTCGAGGCGGCTGATGTCCGGCGCGCCCATCGACATCATCGAGGCGCAACCCGAAAGTCCGAAGGCCGCCAGCGTGGCTGCGGCCGCAATCTGCTTGATCATGAAATCCCCTCCTGGAGTGTTTAAGCGTCAGTTATGCTCTTTTGCCTTGCCCGCCGGCCTCATGCCGGCCGGCCGTGCGGACGCCACGAACGCGGGCGTCACCGCATCCGTATAATGATTGCCGAAATGCGTGCGCACGTAATTGACCACATTGGCGATCTGCGTGTCATCGAGTTCGCCGCCGAAGCTCGGCATCGCCTTGTTGCCGTTCATCACCATCATCACGGGATAGCCGGGCTCGACGAGCTTGGGATTTTTGGCGAGCGCCGGATAGCGGCCCGCGCCGACCGCGCCCTGCGCATTCGGCATATGGCAGCCCTGACAGATGTTCTTGAACACCGCCTCGCCGCTCTGCTGCGCGAAATGGCCGGAGAAATAGTCCTGCGCGGAGGCGCCGGCGGAGAACAAAAACGCCGCCGCAAGCACCAGCGTTGGCATAACGAGTCGCTTCATCGATCTCCCCTAGCTCGCCAGCACGCGTTGATGCAGGCGCGTGATCGCGTCGAGCGACGACAGGATCGCACCTTCCTGCCAGGCTGGCAGACGCGAGGCATGCTCGCCCGCGAGCACGATGCGACCGTCGATCTGACAAAGGTTGTCGTAATGCTCCGCGCGCAGTTCGTCGGTCCAATGCGCCGCACAACCGAGCGTCCACGGCACGCGATGCCAGCCCACCGCCACGCCGTGCTGGAATTCCGATTTGTATTGCGGGTGGATCTTGGCGCCGTTCTCGAGCGCCACCTTGATGCGATCCTCAGGCGACATGGCCGTGAGGTTGAACGCGTTCATGCCGAAGGTGTAAGCGCCGAGCAGCACCGCGGGGCCTTTCTTGAAATAGCCCGTACTCGGATAGCCGATCATGCCGATCTGCTGGTCCGTGTAGCTCATGCCGCCATAGATCATGTCGTCTTCTTCCCAGAAGCGGCGCTTGAACTGCAAACCGATCTTGATCGACGCATCGTAATAGAGCGCATTGATGGCGTTCTGCATCGGGGCGCCGACATTCATCGGAATCTGGCTCAAGATCGATGCGGGGATCGTGCACACGCACCAGTCGGCATGGATCTGCCGCGGCGCGCCGCCTCTTTTCGAATCGACATAGGTCGCTGTGACGCCCTTGGCGTCCTGATGGATGCTGGTGACCTTGGCGTTGTACTGGATGATGTGGTCGAGCTTCTTGCCGAAGGCCTTGCCGATTGTGCCCATGCCGCCGACGGGCTGGAAGATCATGTTCTGGAATTCGTAGATGTGGCCCGCGAGGATCGACGACCACAATCCCGATTTGAGGAGGTCGTTCATCGCCATCGGCTGGGACGGAATGGGCGTGGCGCTGAGCCCGCCGCCCGGGTCCTTCACCCAGCCGCGCCGCTCGCTCGCGATCAACCCTTTCTTGTACTCGTAGTTCTTGTCGAGCGCCCCCCAGGCCCGCATCGCCTCGAGCAGACGCTCCTTGTCTTCCTGGGTGACGGGCTGATCGAGCTTCGACTGGTTTGTGGCTTTCGCGAGCGTCTCGGCGACGTAGCCGTTGAAATCCGCGTGCACCTCGCGATAGCGCTTGGGCTGTCCGCCGAACGCGCGATCGGAGTGGACATAGGCCGCATAGTTCGCCTGCACGAACGGCTCAAGCGGAATGTTCAGCAGCTTGCAGTAATAGAGAATGGCGCGGTGGTGATGCGGCAGGCGCCAGGGGCCGGGATTGATGTAAAGACCCTTGTCGAAATGCACGTGCTGCGTGGCGCCGCCGAGTTCGGTGTAGGTGTCGCCGCCGTAAAGCGACCAGTTCCGGCCACCGGCGCGATTGTTGTATTCGAGGACATGGACCTTGTAGCCGGCCTTGCCGAGCTCGTAGGCGGCAACCATGCCCGCCCAGCCCGCACCGAGAATGAGAACGGATGCGCCTTTCGCATGGCCTTCGAGTTTGACGGGGCCAACGAAGTCGGATTGGCCGGCGTAGCCCAGCTCGCTCATCGCCTGGTACATCACGGTGCTGCCGGCAGCCGTGCCGATCAGCTTCAGAAGCGAGCGCCGATCCATCGGGCTTTGATTATCATCGCTCATGAGCAAATTCCTTCCGCCGCACCTGCACGACATCACAATGCAAAAAATCCATCACGTGAAGTGCGTATCGCCGTGTTGAACGCATGCTGTGTTGCCGATTGTGCAGGCATTTTGACGCATAGGTCACGCGGCGCCAAACTCAGCACAAAGATTGAACATTCTGCGCACAGAGAATGAGCAATAGAAATATCGAAAATACGCGCTCACGCACATTTCACCACGCTCAAAAAAGCCGAAGGCGAATCCCTCGGGGGATCCGCCTTCGCCGTAAGCCGCTCGCTGCGATCAAAGTTTGATCGTGACGCGCGCGTAATAGAAGCCGCCGCCGATGCCGTAAGGCGAGATCCCGTTCGGGGCGTAGTAGATATTCGCGCCGGTATGGTCGGGCGAAACCTTCGGGGGCGTTTTGTCGAAGAGGTTGTTGGAGCCGAGCGTCAGCATCAGATTGTGCGTGATGTTGTAATCGAGCTCGAGGTCGGTGATAGCCGATAGTGGAACTTCGTCCTTGTAGAAGTTCACGCCGTCGGGGCTGTCCTCGACCGACACTGCGCCGTAGATCGTCTCCTGAAGCCGGACGCCCCAATCGCCGAGCGTCCAGTCGCCGGCCAGGATGACTTTCGCTTTGGGCGTTGCGTCGGTCAGCGTCGTCAGCGACGTCTGCGAGAAGAGCGGCTGCGGCGCCAATTGCGGCGTCGTTGCCACATAGCTCTGGATCGTCGTGACCGTGTAGTTCGCGGCGGCCGTCCAGAGCACGCTGCCGTAGTCGTCGAAGTCAGACGTGTAATTGGCCGTGAAGTCGAGGCCTTTGGTGTCGGTGGCCAGACCATTGGTGAAGATGTTGATGCCGGTATAACCGCAGCAGACGACGGTCGGATCGAGGACGTTGCCGTGAGCGGCGATAGCGCTGTTGACTGCGGGCGAGACGACCACGCCGCCGGCGCTGCCGTAAAGCGAACCGGTCGAGTAGATGCGGTCGCGCACCGAGATGCTGTAGGCGTCGAGCGTCATGGTGACATCGTCGAGTGGCTTGGCGACGAAACCAATGCTGTAGTTCGTCGAATGCTCCGGCTTCAGCGGCTGCAGTCCGAGCTGGGCTGCGGCTGCCGAGTCCGGCGGCAATTGCACGAAGGCGTAGGTCGGCGCGACGTTGGTGGCCGAATAATATTCTTCGCCCAAGGTCGGTGCACGGAAGCCGGTCGACGCCGTGCCGCGGATTGCGAGCTCCGGCGTGATGTCGTAACGCGCCGTGACCTTGCCGATCGGCGCATTGCCGAAGTCGGTGTAGTGCTCGTAGCGACCGGCGACGTCGATCTGCAGCGGCTCGATCGGGAAGATCGTAAAGTCGACATAGCCCGCGTAGTTCTTGCGATCGTGGGTGCCGGCGTCGGTCGACAGGAAGCCCGGGAACGACTGGCCGCCTTCCTCATAGGTCGACGCATAGTCACCCTGCTGGATCTGATAGGTGTCCTCGCGCTCTTCACCGCCGAAAGCCACGGTCAGCGGCGAATAAAGTCCGACGTTGAATTCGCGGGTGAGATCGACGGTGTTGGTCCACTCGGTCGAGACGAATGCGCCATCGTAGAAATTCGTCGGCGTAACACCCGTCGCCAGCCACAGCGAGCGGTTGGCCGAATGGTTCGTGTAGATGTTGTTGGTGTCTTTGCCGTAGGTGGACGAGAGATCCCAGTTGAAGCCCCAGAGCTCACCCTTGAAGCCGCCGGTCCAAGTGTAGCTCGTCTCGATGATGTTCTCCAAAGGATCGAAGCCTTTTGGCGCGTAGACGACGGATCCCGGTGTGCCGATAGGCGCCGCCGTGTAGCCAACGCCGCCCGCGTTCGGAATGCCGACTATGAGGCTCGGCAGACGGATGTTCTCGTAGCCGGCCGCGTCGCGCGTGCCGTAGCTCCCGAAGGCGTAAGCGTGCACGTTGCTGGCAAGATCGTAGCCGGAGTTGAACGCATAGGTCGACATCTCCGACCACGGTTCCCAATCGATGCGATTGACGTCGGGATAGCCCGGAATTGTCGTCGGATCGTAGCTGAGGCCTGCGAGAGGCGTGCCGTCCGGGTTGGCGACGCGCACGTCGGGGCCGCCGAGCTTGGCGAAGCCATGATAGCGCCGGTCGTAAGTGAGATTGAGGAAGCCCTTGTCGCCGAGCGCGAAGCCCTTGTTGATGGTCAGATCGTAGGATTCGCCGCCGCCTTGGTCGAGCTGGCCGATCGTGGCCTGGGCCACGCCCGCATCGGGATCGCTCTTGAGAATGATATTGACCACGCCTGCCACCGCGTCGCTGCCGTATTGCGCGGCGGCGCCGTCGAGCAGCACTTCGACGTGATCGATCGAGCTGACCGGGATCCAGCTCAGGTCGGGGGCGAACGCGCCTTGATAGACGCCGGCATCGACCTGCAGGTCCGCTGTCGGATGCAGGCGTTTGCCGTCGACAAGGACCAGTGTTTCGTTGGGACTCAAACCGCGCAGCGCCGCGGAGAGGACGAAATCGCCGAGGTCGCCGCCGGTGCCCGTATTCTCCATGTTGAAGGAGGGCACCTGTTGTTGCAGCGCGTCGGCAAGGCTGACTTGCCCGACATGCGAAAGCGCATCGGCGCCGACAATCTGGATCGGTGCGGCGCTGTCCGCGGCTTTCATGCCGCTCACGCGCGTGCCCGTCACGATGACGGTTTCGGTCTCGTCGTTGCTGGCGACGGTGGTTTGTGCGTAGGCGGAAGACTGTGCGGTGGCGGTGATGGCGGCAATGGCCGTCCCGAGCAGCAAGGCCCGCCCGAGACGCGTGGTGGAAGCATGAGACGATACCATAAGGAGACCCCTTCTTTTGGTCGCGCGAGCGACACGAATGGCGGTTCCCTCCCGGCAGTCTGTTCGCTGCTTGCGTCTTCCCCCTTGCGCGCAACGCCGGGCCCGTTATCGGCAGCTCCGGTTGGGGCGTCGGGTTAAAATATAGACGCTCCAGTCACACGTGTTTTATTATGCGGATACACAGTATTATTGTGTGATCCGATCATAACGTCGTGAAGCACTATCGATTATTTCGGAATGAGCACTCCGCGCTCCTCCAGCCCCGATCGCACGTCACAAAAATATGATGAGCCTTTTGCTGCAGTGCGCAATCGGAAAATTCGATAAATGGCCTATAATTGACGCGTAGTGTTGCAGAATTGCGCCGCGAGTCATGCAGTCGCCCATTTATTTCAAAGTCAAAATTTGATCTGAAGTGACAATTTATAAGCATAGATTAGGTTGTAATAAGTAAATCCACGCGATGATGCACTGTCCATCGCAAGTATTTCAGGCAGATGCCCGAAAATGTTCCGTCTGCGGCGCATTGAAGCCAGGCAGTTCGCGCAAACAATAGGCAACGCGGCGCGGCCGGATGAAGGCTGCCCAGATCGCGCGCAAAGCCTGCCCAACAGAACGGCTGCTCGGTCCTGACGGCGGGATTTGCTAAAACGGGGCATGACGAAGCGACTTCTCGCCGTCGCGGGATCCGATTCCAGCGGCGGCGCCGGCATACAGGCCGACATCAAGACGGCAACGGCGCTCGGCTCCTACGCCATGACGGCGATCACCGCGGTGACGGTGCAGGACACGACGGGTATATACGCCGTCCAGTTGATGCCGCCCGATTTCGTCGCCGCCCAAATCCGCGCCTGCCTCGACGATATCGGCGCCGACGTCATCAAGATCGGCATGCTGGGTTCGGGCGAGATCGCGGCAGCCGTGGCCGAGACCCTGCGCAAGCATGCGGCGGGCATTCCTGTCGTGCTCGATCCCGTGCTCGCATCGACAAGCGGCACACGTCTTCTCGACGATCTGGGGCAAACGGTTCTGCACGACACCTTGATGCCGCTTGCCGCGCTGATCACGCCCAACCTCCCCGAGGCGGAATTGCTGACGGGCATCGCCTGCGACAGCGCGGGCGGTATCGCGATGGCGGGCGAAGCGCTGCTTGGCGCGGGCGCGCGTGCGGTTCTCATCAAGGGTGGACACGGCGCCGGAGATGCGCTCGTCGACACGCTCATCGCGAGGGATGGACGGGAGACGTTTGCCATGCCCCGCATCGCGACGCGGCACACCCATGGAACCGGCTGCACCTACGCGACGGCGATCGCCGTCGGACTGGCGGAGGGGCGCGGCCTCGAAGCGGCCATCACGCGCGCCATGCACTTCCTCCGCAGCGCCCTGGAAACCGCGCCCGGCTTGGGCCGCGGCCACGGCCCGCTCAATCACTTGCAGGGGAAAGACGGCTGAACCCTTCGGGGCGCGCTATTTCTCTTCGTCCGACTTGTTCGCGTCGGACATCAGCTTCCAGAGCGCGGTGCCGAGATTGACGTCATGGTCCTTGCCACAAGACCTGCAGCGATACGTCCTGAGATCGTCACCCAGCATCGTGAACTTCTCCACGAGGATCATTTCCTTGCCGCAGTCAGGACATTTCATCGGGAGTTCCGATCGCGTGAGGCGCGCACTGGCTATGACGGACAGCAGAGGCGAATTTTCCGAATTCCGGGCCCATTATTTCCCAAACAGCGCGAAGACGTAAGGAATCGCCGGGATCATGGCGATGATGACGTTCCAGGGCAGGCATTGGCGGATCGTCTCGAGGTCGTTGTATCCGAGCGTGGCATGGCTCTGGGTGGCGAGGCTGTAGCGATGGAAAGCCCAGCGCGTGCTGTGAAAGATCACCGCGCCCGGGCCAAGCACCAGATAAAGCACAAAAAAGATGAGGCCGCCAATGCCCTCGAAGCCGCCACCGAACGTCGATCCTACCGCTTCAGGCATGTCCCCCCCGGCGATGTCAGGCCAGCGCTTTGTCCAGACGGCCGCGGATGATGGATTCCGCTTCCTTCATGATACGGCTGACGAGCTCGGCGCAGGACGGGATATCGTGGATCAGGCCTTGCGTCTGTCCGGCCGACCAGATGCCCGCATCCATTTCGCCCTTGTCGAGCACGTCTGCGCCGCGCACGCCGGCGACCAGATCCTTCACGTCAGCGAAGGTGGCGTTGCCGCGTTTCTCGATGGCGACAACTTCGTCGCTGATCGCATTCTTCGCCACGCGCGCCGTGTTGTGCAGGGTGCGGAAGATGAGATTGGTGCCGCGCTCGTCGTTGGCGACGATCTGTTCTTTCACATGCTGATGGATGGGCGCTTCCTTGGTCGCCATGAAGCGCGTGCCCATGTTGACGCCGTCGCAGCCCAGCGCCAGCGCCGCCACGAGCCCGCGCGCATCCGCGATGCCGCCCGAGGCGATGATCGGGATGGTCAGCTTGTCCGCGGTGCAGGGGAACAGCACGAGGCCGCCGACATCGTCTTCGCCAGGATGGCCAGCGCATTCCAGGCCGTCGATCGACACGCAGTCGACGCCGATCGACTGCGCCTTCACGGCGTGGCGCACGCTCGTGCACTTGTGGATGACCTTCACGCCCGCTTCCTTGAAGCGCGGCAGATGCGGCTGCGGATTGTTGCCGGCCGTCTCCACGATCTTGATGCCGCCTTCGATGATGGCTTCGCGGTATTCGTCATAAGGAATGGGCGTTATCGACGGCAGGATCGTAAGGTTCACGCCGAACGGCTTGTCGGTCATGTCGCGGCAGCGTTTCAGCTCCTTCGCGAGATCTTCGGGCTTGCCCGCCGAATGCGCGGTGATGAAGCCGAGCGCACCGGCATTGGCTACGGCGCCGATCAGCTCCGCCTTGCCCACGCGGGTCATGCCGCCGCAGGTGATGGGGGCCGCGACGCCGAACATCTCCGTAAACCGGGTCTTCAACATGGGTGTCTCCTCCGTAGCGATAGCTTTGCCCGGGAGCGTGGGCGGAAGCCTGGCTGCTGGCAAGAGGGGTCAGCGGTCGACGAACGGATCGCGGACGAGGATGGTGTCCTCGCGCTCGGGGCTGGTGGACAGAAGCGCCACGGGTGCCGCGATCAGCTCTTCCACCCGGCGGATGTATTTCACGGCCGTGGCCGGGAGTTGGGCCCAGGAGCGCGCACCGCGCGTGGATTCCTGCCAGCCTTCCATGGTCTCGTAGATGGGCACACAGCGCGCCTGTTCGACCGCATCGGCTGGCAGGTAATCGATCCCGCGGCCGTCAAGGCGGTAGCCGACGCACATCTTGATCTCGTCGAAGCCGTCAAGCACGTCGAGCTTGGTTAGCGCAATGCCATCGATGCCGCCGGTGATCACCGTCTGGCGCACGAGGACGGAATCGAACCAGCCGCAGCGGCGCTTGCGTCCCGTCACCGTGCCGAACTCGGCGCCGCGCTGGCCGATCTTCTCGCCGATCGCATCGGTCAGTTCGGTGGGGAAGGGGCCTTCGCCGACGCGCGTGGTGTAGGCCTTGGCGATGCCGAGCACATAACCCACGTCGCGCGGTCCGCAGCCCGAGCCCGTTGCCGCCTGTCCCGCGACCGTATTGGACGACGTGACGAACGGATAGGTGCCGTGATCGACGTCGAGCAGCACGGCCTGCGCGCCTTCGAAAAGGATGCGCTTGCCGGCGCGGCGCGCTTCGTCGAGCCTGCGCCAGCTGCAGCCCGCGAACGGGAGAACGCGCGGCGCAATGGCGAGAAGTTCTTTGACGAGCGGTGCCGCTTCGAGCTCTCCCAGGCCCATGCCGCGGCGAAGCGCATTGTGATGTGCCAGAAGGCGTTCGACCTTCGCGGGCAAGGTCTGCGGATCGGCCAGATCGATCACGCGGATGGCGCGCCGCCCGACCTTGTCCTCGTACGCCGGACCGATGCCGCGCTTGGTGGTGCCGATGCGCTGCAGGCTGTTCGACGATTCGCGCGCGCCGTCGAGCTCGCGATGCAGGCCCAGGATGAGGACGGCGTTCTCTGCGACGAGCAAGCCTTCCGGCGTGATCTCCACGCCCTCGCCCTGCAGCTTCTCCACTTCCGCGACGAACGCCCAGGGATCGACGACGACGCCGTTGCCGATGATGGCGAACTTGCCTTTGCGCACGACGCCCGAAGGCAGCAGGCTCAGCTTGTAGGTCTTGCCGTCGATGACGAGTGTATGACCGGCATTGTGGCCGCCCTGGAACCGGACGACCACGTCGGCGCGCGCCGACAGCCAGTCCACGATCTTGCCCTTGCCCTCGTCGCCCCACTGGGCGCCGATCACGGCAACGTTCGACATTATACCGTACCCGGATCATTAAGGCCCGCACGAACCATTCCGCTGGGCACGGTGAGGGACTATAGCGGGTCTTGTTCCGCGATGTCAGGCCGATTTGGGGCCGAAAGGCACCAGCATCGGCACCCTGCGACGATACGAATCATAGGCTTCCGCGCCCAGCTGATCGCGCAGGAAGCTCTCTTCCAGGCGCGCTTTGCGCACGAAACCTGCGATCATGATGAAGGCACCGAGAAATGCGCTGGTCTTGCCGCTCAGGGCCGCCGTGGCGAGCAGGGCGGTGATCATGCCCGTATAGATGGGATGGCGCACCAGCGCATAGGGTCCGGTGTCGACCACGTGGTGATCGGCCTTGCGCGTCACCGAGCTCGACCAGAGCCGGCTCAGATGAATGCGTGCCCACCATGTGAAGGCAAAGCCAAGCACGGCAACTGTAACGCATATCCATGCCGCCGCGGCCTCGGTATGCCACAGATGAAAACCGTAGCGCGGAAACCGGAACGCGCCGAAAAGCAGAAACGCGCCCGCGAACGTAATCACGCGATAAGGCCATTCGGTGCCGAGGCCGGGCCGGCTGGTGGCAGGGTCGGCCCAAAGCGCAGCAACGAGCCAGGATACGATCCATACGATCCAGGCGACGGCGACAGCAAAGAGCGGCGACATGCGCATCCTCCCGCAGTGCGGCGGGAAAAACGTAAGGCGCGCGCAGGCAAAAACAAGCGCCGCCGGGCGCGTTATGCCCGACGGCGCGTGACGACAGTCCGAGGACCGGACTATTCGAACAGGCCGTAATCCGTCTGGATCACTTCGCCATTTGCGCGGTTCACGAGGAGTGCATCGTTACCCACGCGAATCCACTCGAGGCCGCGCGGCGGTGCCACGAGTTGATAGTTCGCGTAGTCGGTCAGCATCAGACCGTCGCTGCTCAGCAATACGCCCGGCACGTGGTCTCCGACATTGTAGCGCGTGTAGGTGTAGCCCGCAGGCGCTGCAAACGTGCCGTCATCGTAATGGTGCGTTGCCGTCACAGTTTTGCGGAATGTAGCATAACCGTCGTCGCGTTCCGTGGTCGACGTGGTCGTCTGCGTTCCGCTTTCCGGCGAGGTCTGCGTCGTCGTCGTATGGGACTCATAGGTCTGGGCCGAGGCTGTGCCGATGGAGAGCACGAGCGCTGCGGCGGCAGGAACAATCAGGCTTTTCATTCTCAAATCTCCCGAAGAGCCCCGACAGTTTGGTAATCCGCAACGCAAAAGAAGTTTCCCGTATGCACTCGATCCGTACAGCGACGATCATCGGAGGTTACGTGCGCGCCGCGCTTCTTGCGCGCCGCGAAGATGTGATGGCTGCTAGATGCTTAAAAGACTTTGAGAATCGGAACGTCGCCACTTTGCAGACGTTGTCTCTGCTTCAACGAAAGGAGCTGTCTCGCAATGGACAATCGCAACCAGCAGGACAAACAGAATCAGAAGCTCAATCCCAATGAGCGCAACCAGAGCGAACAGAAAAACGTGCCGGCGTCGGAACGCGATCGCATGGAGTCCCAGAAGAAGGACGCTAGCCACAATCAGAATCAGCAGGGAAACCAGCAGAAGCGCTGATACCTTCGCTTCGAAGAACGCCACAGAGGCCTCGCGTCTTCCGACGCGAGGCCTTTTTCTTCGGTTCGATCAGAACGAGAGTGCGTTCGCCTGTTTCACAAGCGGGAGTTTGCGGATCGTCGCGAGCACTTTCTCGTCGATGCCGCCGTCCACCTCAACCAGCGCAATGGCGTCGGCGCCGGGCGCGCTGCGCCCAAGCGCGAAGGAGGCGATATTGACCTTCGCTTCGCCCAGCAGCGTGCCGAGGCGCCCGATGAAGCCCGGCTTGTCCTCGTTGATCACATAGAGCATGTGCGGCGCAAACTCCGCGTCCATGTTGATGTCCTTGATCTGGATGAGGCGCGGCCGGCCGTCGGAGAAGACCGTGCCGGCGACGCGGCGCGTCGTGCCGTCGTTAAGCGTCACGGTGACCTTGATGAAGCCTTCATAGATGCCCTGCCGGTCGCGGCGCGTCTCGCTCACCTTGACGCCGCGTTCCTTCGCGACGATGGGCGCATTGACCATGTTCACGTCGCTGAGCGCGGGTTTCAGAAGTCCTGCAAGCGCGGCCTGCGTGAGCGCGCGCGTGTTGAGAAGCGACGACGAGCCCTCGTAGAGAATGTCGACCGCGCTCAGGCTTGTCGCCGTGAGCTGCCCCGCAAACGCGCCGAGTTTTTCGGCGAGCGAGATCCAGGGCCTCACCTTTTGCGCCTCTTCCGCGGAGATGGACGGCATGTTGAGCGCGTTGGTGATGGCGCCCGTCAGCAGATAGTCCGAGATCTGCTCGGCCACCTGCAGCGCCACGTTTTCCTGCGCCTCGCTGGTCGAGGCGCCCAGATGCGGCGTGGCGACGACCTTGTCGCTGCCGAAGAGGGCGTTCTCCTTCGCGGGCTCTTCGTCGAATACGTCGAGCGCCGCGCCCGCCACATGGCCGGAATCGAGCGCGGCCTTCAGCGCCGCCTCGTCGATCAGTCCGCCCCGCGCGCAATTGACGATGCGCACGCCCTTCTTCATGCGGTTGATGGCGTCGGCCGAGATGATGTTGCGCGTCTCGCTGGTGAGCGGCGTGTGCAGCGTGATGAAATCGGCGCGGGCGAGGAGATCGTTGAGCTCGACCTTCTCGATGCCGAGATCCTGCGCGCGTTCCGGCGACAGGAAGGGATCGTAGGCCACGACCTTCATCTTCAGGCCCTTGGCGCGGTCGGCCACGATGGAGCCGATATTGCCGGCGCCGATCAGGCCCAGCGTCTTGCCGTAGAGCTCGACGCCCATGAACCGGTTCTTTTCCCATTTTCCGGCATGGGTCGAGGCGTTCGCCGCCGGCAATTCGCGCGCCAGCGCCATCATGAGCGCGATGGCGTGTTCGGCGGTGGTGATCGAATTGCCGAAGGGCGTGTTCATGACGATGACGCCCGCCGCCGTCGCCGCCGGAATGTCGACATTGTCGACGCCGATGCCGGCGCGGCCTACGACCTTGAGCTTCTTCGCGGCCTTGATCACCTCGGCGGTGACTTTGGTCGCCGAGCGGATGGCGATGCCGTCGTAGTCGGCGACGATGGCGAGCAATTCGTCTTTCGAGAGGCCAGTCTTCACGTCGGCATCGACGCCGCGCTCCTTGAAGATGGCAAGCGCTGCAGGCGAAAGCTTGTCGGCAATCAGGACACGCGGCATCAGGTTACTCCGTGGGTTTTCGCTGGAAAAAGGGTTTGACGGCGGCGAGCGGTTCGACCAGTCGCGGATCGGAACGGGTGCGATCGTGGGGCACGACGTCGAGGATCATGTCGGGCACGACGGCGGCGGCGAGTTCGGCGATCTCGCCGGAGATCTTGGGCCAATTGCCTTCGGTCTCGACGACGATCAATGGATGGGGCGGTTCCTTGCGGTCGCTGAATGCGACTTCGAGCAGAGAAGCCTGCACCACGTCGTGGCGATTGACGAACAGGATGCTCAACGCCTCGATGAGCTTGCGCGGGCTTTCCTGCGGGACCGTCACGATGATGTGCGGCTGATTGCGCTGGAGCGCGCGGCGTGCCCGCGCGGAGGGATCGAGCCAGAACGCGATCTCGTTCGCCATCAGCACCTTGCCGAGTTCCGAACTCGGATTAAGCGCGAAATCGGCGCCCTTCGTGCGCAGAAACAGGTCGCGGCCCACCGCGAGGAAATGGCGCTTCTCGTCGGGCGCGATGGCTCTGAGCCGCGTGAACGAGGTGAAGATGGGGTGGTAGTCGCGGCCGTTGTGACGGATCACCGCGAGGTTCATGCCGTCGGCTGACGCTCCTTCCGCCTTGCGCACAAGGTCGCCCGCGACGACCAGGGGCTCGGTCATCAGGAGCTGATAGAAGACGGGTCGCGCAAGGACGTCGTCCTTGGCTTTCAACAACGCTTCTTCCAGTCGATTCTCCGGCTCGAACATCTTCGCGGTCTCCCCGCTGGTTTTCCTCACTCAGCCTTTTACGCGGCTTTTATCTGCCCCCAGGCCCAATCAAGCCAGGGCGTCAACGCTTCGAGATCGCTTGCCTCCACGGTCGCGCCGCACCAGATGCGCAGGCCCGGCGGGGCGCTGCGATAGGCGCCGACGTCGAGCGCCACACCTTCCTTCTCGAGAAGGCTCGCGAGCTTCTTCGCGGCATCGGCCCGCGCCTCCGCCGGGAGCTTCGTGAACCACGGATCGACGATCTTGAGGCACACCGACGTGTTGGAGCGCGCATGTGCATCCTCCGCGAGGAATGCGGCCCATTCGCTCTGGCGCACCCACGCCATGAGAACGGAAAGATTGGCGTCGGCGCGCGCGATAAGCGCATCGAGACCGCCGATATCCGTGGCCCATTGCAGCGTGTCGAGATAGTCCTCGACGGCCAGCATCGACGGCGTGTTGATGGTTTCGCCCTCGAAGATGCCTTCGACGAGCTTGCCGCCCTTGGTCATGCGGAAGATCTTGGGCATCGGCCAGGCCGGCGTGTGCGATTCGAGCCGCGCCACCGCGTTGGGCGACAGCACGAGCATGCCGTGCGCCGCTTCGCCGCCCAGAACCTTCTGCCAGGAGAACGTCGCCACATCGAGCTTCGCCCACGGCAGATGCATCGCGAACGCAGCACTTGTCGCATCGCAGATGGTCAGCCCCTGGCGGTCGTCGGCGATCCAGTCGCCGTTCGGCACGCGTACGCCCGACGTGGTGCCGTTCCACAAGAACACGATGTCGTGGTCGGGATCGGCCTTGTCGAGTTCCGGCAGCTTGCCGTAGTCGGCTTTGAAGGTGCGCGCGTCCTTGATCTTCAATTGTTTGACGGTATCAGTTACCCAATCTTCGCCGAAGCTTTCCCACGCGAAGACGTCGACGGGCCGCGGGCCGAGCAGCGACCACAGCGCCATTTCGACCGCGCCCGTGTCGGACGCGGGAACAATGCCGATGCGATAGTCCATCGGAATGCGCAGGATCTCGCGCGTCTTGTCGATGGCGTCTTTCAGCTTGGCTTTGCCGGGTTTGGAACGGTGCGAGCGCCCCAGAAGCGCACCGGACAGAGCTTCAGGCGTCCACCCCGGCCGCTTGGCGCAAGGTCCGGACGAAAAAAAAGGCCGTGCTGGGCGCACGGCCGGTTTGATACCGGTCATCGATCATTCCTTCCAGAATGAAGCGCCTCGTTGGGGAGGCGTGGCCCGAAAGCGATATACGATTTCAGGAGTTGAAGGTCAATGAAGATTGCGGGGCGCAGCCACGAAAATTCCGCATGCGCGTCATCTATCTTTTCGCGAGCGGCTTTGCGGTAGGTTCCCGCTAAGAGGAACTTATGACGATTCTTGTCACAGGAAGCGCCGGCCATCTGGGCGAGGCGATGATACGCACGCTGCGCGCCGCCGGCCGCGATGCCCGCGGCCTCGATCTCGTGGCATCGCCGTTTACGGATCATGTCGGTTCGGTCGCCGATCGCGCCTTCGTCCGGCGTGCGATGGCGGACACCCGCACCGTCGTCCACGCCGCCACGCTGCACAAACCGCACATCGCGACGCATAGCGCAGAAGCCTTTGTCGAAACGAATGTCCATGGCACGCTCGTGCTGCTGGAAGAAGCCGTCGCCGCCGGTGCTGAGGCGTTTCTTTACACAAGCACGACAAGCGCCTTCGGCTCGGCGCTGACGCCCGCGGGCGGCGATCCGGCGGCGTGGATCACGGAAGACGTCCGCCCGATCCCGAAAAACATCTATGGCGTGACGAAAGTGGCGGCCGAAGATCTTTGCGAACTTTTCGCCCGCAAGCACCGTCTGCCGGTGATCGTTCTGCGGACTTCACGCTTTTTCCCGGAGTCCGATGACGATCCGGTTCTGCGCAAGCGATACGAACCCGCCAACGCGCAAGCCAACGAGCTTCTCTATCGCCGGACCGACATCGCCGACATCGTCGATGCGCATCTGCTCGCGATAGAGAGAGCTTCGGCGGTCGGATTCGGTCGCTATATCGTTTCGGCCACAACGCCTTTTTCGCAGAACGATCTGGCGGCCTTGCGCCGCAAGGCAGCAGAGGTCGTGAAGCGCCTCTTTCCCGATTGCGAGTCGCTTTATACAGCGCGCGGTTGGTCGCTGTTTCCAGAGATCGATCGCGTCTATGTCAACGCGCGGGCACGCCATGACCTGGGCTGGCGGCCGCAGTACGATTTCGCCCATGCGCTCGATTGCCTGCGCGCCGGTCGCGACTTCCGCAGCCAGCTCGCGCGCGACATCGGCATCAAGGGCTATCACGGCGAAACCACCGCGACGGGCTTTATCCGGTGATGTAGCACACGCAAGATGATCTTCCGCTTCTCCCTGCGTCAACTTCGCACTGTCCGGACGTCAAACGAGGCTAATATTGCCGCGTATCGTTCGAATGCAGTTTATGCGAACTCGCTGTTCGGGATCCGAAACTGCAACGTGCATATCGGCTCATAGCAAAACGCATTAATCTGTAGTCCGCGCAGCACCGCGATTGACAATCGTTTCGGTGGCGCGATCCCAATTGAATCAAATCGCCGGCGCCGCGCGTAACGCGCAGCGGCATTGCAGCGTATGTGTCGCCACACTAAAATTGTGATGCTTTTTCTCGTGCGAGACTCGGCACCAGGGATGGGCCGGCTTATGTCAGAGATGCGCATTCCGGTTACATGCGTCGCGATCGCCTTGGCTGTCGCTGCCTGCGGACAACAGAACCATTATGCGCCGCCGCCGCCGCCGAAGGTTGCCGTCGCGTATCCGATCCAGCGTTCCATCAATCGCTATCTCGAAGTCACGGGCACAACGGTCGCCATCAATACGACGGATCTCGTCGCGCGCGTGCCCGGCTATCTTCACAGCATCGACTATGCGGACGGCGCATTTGTGAAGGCCGGCACGCTGCTTTTCACGATCGAGCCAGAACTTTACGAAGTCAAACTGAAGCAGGCCAGGGATGCCGCATTCGGCGCGCAAGCGAGCCTGAAAAACGCGCAGACGACCTACCATCGGTATGTCGAACTCGACAAGGTCAACGCGATCGCGAAGACCATGCTCGATCAAGCGCTGGCCAATCGTGACAATGCGCAGTCCACGTTGCTGCAGGACCAAGTCAATGTCAGGCTCGCCGAGCTGAACGTCGAATATGCGCATGTGCGCGCGCCCTATGACGGTGTGGTCACCGCGCGCCAAGTCTCCCTGGGTGAATATGTGGGCGGCGGCGCGACGCCCACCGAGCTCGCAACGGTCGTGCAGACCAATCCCATCTACGTCAATTTCAACATCAGCGAGCTGGATGTTTTGCGGTTCAAGGCAAGCGGAAAAACATCCCGTTTGACGCTCGCCGATTTGAGCAAGATCCCCGTCGAGGTGGGACTTCAGACGGAAAGGGGCTATCCCCATGTCGGCGTGGCCGATTACGCGGCGCCGACCTTCACCTCCTCGACCGGCACGTTGGTAGGCCGCGGCATACTCGCAAACAACGACGGCTTGCTGTTGCCCGGCGCCTTTGTGCGTGTGCGCGTTCCCGTCGCGCAGCAGCCTGGAGCACTTCTGATTCCCGATGCCGCCCTCGGCAGCGATCAAGGGGGCCGCTACGCCCTCGTTGTCGGCGAGAACAATGTGGTTGAGGAGCGCACTGTTCAGATCGGAGAGCTGGTTGATGGATTGCGCGCGATCGATAGCGGCTTGGCGCCGAGCGATCGCGTGGTGGTTTCGGGCCTGATGAAGGCCGTACCGGGCGAGCGGGTCGAGCCTGAGATGCAGGTTGCCGCGGCGGCGGAATCCCGAGCCCGCTAACAATGTTCTCAAAATACTTCATCGAGCGGCCCGTCCTCGCCAGTGTGATCGCGGTCCTGATGATCGTGGCCGGCGTCGTGGCCCTTCAGGCGCTGCCGATCTCCGAATATCCCGATGTAACGCCGCCGACGGTGCAGGTGACGACGATTTATCCGGGCGCCAGCGCGCAAACCGTCATCGATACTGTGGCGCTTCCCATAGAGCAGCAGGTGAACGGCGTCGAGGGCATGATCTACATGCAGTCCTACGGTGCCAGCGACGGCTCCTACACGCTGACCGTCACCTTCACCGTCGGCACTGATCCCAATCAGGCGCAAATCCTCGTGCAGAACCGCGTTACTAGGGCGTTGGCAAGCCTGCCCCAAGCCGTGCAGGAGCAAGGCGTGACCGTGCAGAAGGTCTCGACGTCCATTCTCGAGTTTGTCGCGTTGACGTCGCCGGGTGCGCGGTACGACAGCCTCTACCTCGCCAACTACGCGGCCATTCACGTGAAAGACGAACTGGCGCGCCTGCCCGGTGTCGGCAATGTCAATATTTTCGGCGCCGGCCCCTACGCGATGCGCGTGTGGCTCGATTCGAACAAAATGTATGCGCGCGGCTTGTCGACCTCCGACGTGGTCCAGGCGCTGCAGCAGCAGAGCGAAGAGGTCACCGCTGGACAGGTCGGCATGCCGCCCGCGCCGTCGAGACAAAATTTTCAATACACGATTGACGTGCACGGTCGGCTGAGCGATCCCGGCGCATTCGCGGACATCATCCTCAAACAGGCAGCGAATGGTGCCATCACGCGCGTGCGCGATGTGGGCCGCGTCGAGCTTGGCGCCCAGTCCTACAGCCAGATCTTCAAGCTGGACGGCGAGCCCGCGGCCGGTATCGGCATATTTCTCACGCCCGGCGCCAACGCACTACAGGTCGAGAAAGAGGTAAACGCGAAGATGGTCGTACTCGCGCGCGAGTTCCCCAAAGGACTGGTCTACAGCGTGCCGTTCGACACGACGACGTTCATCGCCGAGTCAGTCCAGGAGGTCTACAAAACGCTGTTCGAAGCAGTCCTTCTCGTTCTCTTGGTCATTCTCGTATTTCTCCAGGACTGGCGCGCGATGCTCGTGCCCACCACGACCGAGCCGGTGACGATCATCGGCGCGTTCGCGATCATGCTGGCGCTCGGCTTCACGGTGAATCTGTCGACGCTGTTCGCGATCGTGCTCTCCATCGGCATCGTGGTCGACGATGCAATCGTCGTCGTGGAAGCCGTGTCTCGGAAGATCGAGGAGGGCTTGACTCCAAAGGACGCCGCCATCGAGGCCATGGGCCAGCTTTTCGCGCCCATCGTCGGCATTACGCTGGTGCTGATGTCGGTGTTTCTGCCGGCATCGTTTCTGCCGGGACTCACCGGGCGGATGTATGCGCAGTTCGCGCTCGTCATCGCCGCCACGGCGCTCCTCAGCGCGATCAGCGCCGTCACGCTTACGCCCACGCAATCCGCGCTTTGGCTGCGCAAGCCGGTGCCAATGGACAAGCGCAACGCATTTTACCGCGGATTCAATGCCATCTACGATCGGGTGGAGCGGGGCTATCTCGCGCTCATATCGCGCATCGTGCGCCACAGCGGGCTGATGACGGGCGTGGCGATCGCCATCATTCTTGTCGTCTTCTTCGGCCTCTCGCGCGTTCCGACTTCGCTTTTGCCCATCGAGGACCAGGGCTACCTCATTGGTGCCGTGCAATTGCCCGACGGGACCGCCCTGGGCCGCACCGAGCGCGCGCTCGACCGGATATCCACGCTCGCGCGTCGAAACCCCAATATCGAGCACGTGGTCGCAATCAGCGGAATTTCGGCGCTCGACAGCAATGCGCCCCTCGCCAATGCGGGCGCCGCCTATATCGTGCTCAAGGATTGGAGCGCGCGGAGTGCCGGCGGCGATTTGCGGTCGCTGGTGGGGTCGCTCAACGGGTCCTTCAAGGACGTCGGCGATGCAAGCGTACTCGTCATCCCGCCGCCGGCGATCCAGGGGATCGGCAACACCGCCGGCGCCACCATGGAAGTCGAGCTCCGCGACGGCAGCTCCGATCTCGGCAAGCTGCAGACGGCTACCGGCACGCTGATCGAGAACCTCGCGGCGCAGTCGAGCCTTCAGGCCGTCCAGACCACGTTCCGGACCAGCGCGCCGCAA
>DATJRP010000048.1:0-5407 GCA_035504555.1 Rhizomicrobium sp.
TCTCAAAGAATCGCGGCCTCAGGCCGCGCCATCCTGACGATGTGGCTACTGCCGATGCGACTCCCCCGCTGCTTGCACCGTGCTTGCGGCTTCTTTGGAATGACATGGCATAGAAGCCCCGGCCCTTTTTTTATAGCAGCCTGTTCGATTGGCTATATCGGCTTCGCCGATGCTTCGAGCGAAGCCCACGCGGCCTTCGTGGGTGCGCTGATGTGGGGCTCGGGGCCCAGGCCTGCCGGGCGGCGCAATGCGGCGATGAACGCAACTCACTTTTGCGCCGAATTCAGCCGGCGCTCCCATTGCAGGGCATGACCGATGATCTCTTCGAGATCGTCATGTTGCGGCGTCCAGGGCAGTGTCTGGCGAATGCGACTCACATCCGCAACCAGGGAGGGCGGGTCGCCAGCCCGTCTTGGTGCTTCGCGCGCGGAAAGCTTTGTGCCGGAAACGCGTGCGATGGCCGCGATCACTTCCCGCACGGACGCGCCATGGCCATAGCCGCAATTCATAACGGTTGAGGCGCCACCCGCTCGCAGATAGTCGAGTCCCAAGACATGCGCCGTCACCAGATCGGTCACGTGGATATAGTCGCGGATGCCCGTGCCGTCGGGTGTGGGATAATCCGTGCCGAAGATGTCGAGATGAGGCACGCGTCCCAACGCCACCTGACAGCCGCGCTTAATAAGGTGCGTCGCTCGCGGGCTTGACTGTCCCGTGCGCCCCTTGGGATCGGCGCCCGCCACGTTAAAATACCGCAAAGTCAACTGGCGGAAGTCGTAGGCGCGCGCGGCATCCTCCAATATCCATTCCGTCATCAGTTTGGAGCGGCCATAAGGGCTCGCGGGTCCAGTCGGCAGAGATTCGCAGAGAAGGCCCGGGCTCTCGCCCGCATAGACGGTGGCGGTCGATGAGAAAATGAAGTTCGCCACGCCGGAGTCGACGGCCGTCTCGATCAGGTTTCGTGCGACGGCCGTATTGTTGGCGTAATAGGCAAGAGGCTGCTCAACCGACTCCGGCACCACGATCGAGCCCGCAAAATGGATGATGGCGTCGATTTCATGCTGGGCAATGAGTGCGGCGACAAGGGGTTGATCCCCCGCATTGCCTTCGACGAAGACAGCCTCTTCCGCAACAAGCCCCCGATTGCCGGTTGAGAGGTCGTCCAGCACGACGACCTTTTCACCCCGCTCGAGCGCCGCGAGGACCATATGCGAGCCGATATAACCCGCCCCTCCGGTAATCAATATGGCCACGGAAACGATGCTCCCAAGACACCCCGAAGCTTCATACCAGCCAAGTCTGGCGCGAGACAGAGGCTTTTGTCTTTGCGAAATCGGCTCTTACGGGGCGCGCGCGGTTGCCGTACGGGCTCCGTTTGGTTGGACTTTAGGTGCCCAATTTGCGAGCCTTCCGACTCCCAAGAAAGCGCTTCCATTGGATCGCGAAGTCGAGGCGTCTGAAGCCGCAACCGTTGAGACACCGTCGGGCCGGCTCACGGGTCTGCGCAAGGGCGCCGTCGCAAGCTTCAAGGGCATTCCCTTCGCCCGTCCGCCGGTTGGGCCCTTGCGCTGGCGGCTGCCGGAACCGGCCGAGCCATGGGCCGGAACGCGCGACGGGACCCTTTTCGCGCCCACCTGTCCGCAGGCGCCGACGCAGCTCGAAACACTGATGGGCATGGCGGTCGGCGAACAGTCCGAAGACTGCCTCTATCTGAACGTCTGGACGCCCGCCTCCGACGGCGCCAAACGGCCCGTAATGGTCTGGGTCCATGGCGGCGCTTTCGTGCTGGGCGCGGGCAGTCATGGTGTTTACGACGGGTCGGGCCTGGCCGAGCTGGGCGCGGTCGTCGTCACCATCAATTACCGCCTCGGCGCTTTCGGCTTCCTGGCGCTCGGCCTTGTCGACGAAGGCGCGCCTGGCTCCGGCGCGGAAGGCATCGCGGACCAGATCCTCGCGCTCGACTGGGTGAGGCGGAATATCGCGAGCTTCGGCGGCGATCCGGACAACGTCACGATCTTCGGCGAATCCGCCGGCGCCATGAGCGTGTCCGCGCTGCTCGCGTCTCCCGCCGCCCGCGGCCTCTTCCACAAGGCGATCGCGCAATCCGGCGCGGCCCATATCGGCCACGAGCCGGAACGCTCCGCCCGCGTGGCGCGCGCGCTGCTGGAAGAGATGGGCCTCGAGCCGCACGAAACCCAGAAGGCGGTCGATGCCCCGTACAGCGCGCTCATCGCCGCGCAGATCGCCTTGATCGCAAAAACCAACGCCGGAAAGGATTTGCGCAAACTCGGCGCATTGCCGTTCCAGCCGACGATCGACGGCGCGCTCATCCCTGCCCGCCCCATTACCCTTCTGCGCGACGGCGCAGGCGCGGCCATACCGCTGCTGACGGGCACGACACGTGAAGAGTGGAAACTGTTCACGGCCGCCAATCCGGCACTACGGCTGATGTCGGCGAAGAACTTCACCGAGCGCGTCGAGCGGCTCGCCAGCGATCTGGCGCCGCACATGCTGGAAGCCTACGACCACGGCTCGCCCTATGAGCGTTTCAATGCGCTGATGACCGACAAGGCTTTCGCGGTGCCTGCGGCGCGGCTTGCCGAAACGCAGGCGCGCTCAGCACCCGTGTTCACGTACCGCTTCGACTGGCGTTCGAATTTCCTCGGCGGGCTGATGGGTGCATGCCATGCGCTCGACATCGGCTTCACCTTCGGCACCTACAACAAGAGCCTGGCCGGCGCATTCTTCGGCACCGGCACTGCCGCCGACGCACTGGCGCGCGACATGATGGATTCGTGGGTGGCGTTCGCAACGACGGGCGACCCGTCAACGCGCGCCACGGGCTCGTGGCCGGGCTACGACGCGACCCTGAGGCCTACCATGATCTTCGGCGACGGCGCGCCGCATCTCGTCAACGCGCCGAACGGACGACGCCTGCGCGCCTGGGACAAAATGCCGGAGAGACGCGTCGGACCCTAGAGCCGCCCTTCGGACGCTGCGCAGTTCTGCTCCAGGCAACGGCGTAACCCGGGCCGCAAATCCTAAGCATGAACGGCCCGTCCGCGCCCCGCCACCACTGTCGTGAGCAAATTTTGCCGGGCAAGACTGCGCTTGCATCGGCAATCGCGACACGGTGATTTGCAAATTCCGGCGAATAAAAGGCGCACCGCGCCAGCAATTGCTGCTGCAAATTGCATACGGCACGGACCATGCACGGTCAGGTCCGCGACTGGAGCGCCGTCAACGATCCTCATCGCTTCCGCGAAAGGGCGGGACAGCCAGTATGCCCAGACTCAACGACGAATCGCTTGCCGCGATTCTTGCCCAGCCGCACCCGGACGGCGGGTTTGACCGGACCGTGCAGGAGCACCTGCGACAGCTGGGAGAGAGGCGCCCGGCCGTTGTGCTGGCCTTTCCGCCCAAGGCTGCCGGCACCTATTTGCGCGCGGCCATCATCTATGCCGTCAAGGGACAGTTGGTGCGCACGGTCCATGCGCTCGGCGGGCGCGACGCCACCCCGTATCTGCCGACATTCGTCGATTATTTTCTCGGCGGCGTGACGCCGTCCACACTCGTCACGCACGTGCACATGCAGGCGCTGACGGCGAACATCAGCTTTCTCGAAACGTTTGGCCTTCGCCCCATCGTTATGCTGCGCAATATCCCGGACATGCTGGCGTCCTATTGGGACATGCTGGAGACGGATCCGGCCGCATTGGAAATCGGACTGAATTGCCTGATCCCGGAGGACTTCGGGGATATGAGCCGGCAGACGAAGGCCGACTTCCTCGTCGATGTCCTGGGCCCGTGGTATGCGAGCTTTTACGCGACATGGATTCGCTATCGCGAACGCGAGCCTTCGCGTGTTTGCCTGCTGAAATACCGCCAACTATGCGACGAGCCCGTGGAATCGCTGACCCGTGCACTGTCCCATGTCGGATTGCCGTGTTCGCAGGGGGATTGCCGTCTGGCGCTCGATCGCGCCTGGGCCCAACGTGCCAAACTTCGATTCAACAAGGGCGAAGAGGGACGGGCATCAAGTTATTTCTCTACCGCGCATATCGACCGGCTCGCGCGCATGCTGGGCGCCTATCGTCAACTCGTGCCTTATCTCGACGAATTGCTGATCGCCAAACCCCGTGTCCCGAACGAGCAACGCCTGCGAGCATGGAATGGATTGGCGGAGAGGCGCGTCGGGCCCTAGTTCTCCAGCATCACTTTGCATTGATGCGAAGGCTTGCGCAGAGCCTCGAAGGCGGACGGCAATCCGTCGAGATCGATGATATCGGTGATCATGTGCGAGACGTCGACGCGATCCGACGCGATCATGGCGATCACATAGTCGAAATCGGCGGGGCGATAGCCGAGCACGAATTGCAGCTCCAACTCCTTCACGATGCCCATCAGCGGCATGATCGTATCAGGCTGCTGGCAGACCCCGGCGACAACGATGCGCGCGCCGCGCGGCGCTTCCATCATGGTCTGATTGATGAGCCCCGGCGCGCCCACGCATTCGAAGATGATGTCGGGACCGTCGCCTGCAATCTTTTCCACTTGCGACGTCAAAGGCTGCGAGGGATCGATGGCGTCGGTGGCGCCGAAGCGCGCCGCCATTCGTTTTCGCACTTCGGCCCGTTCGCTCACGATCACATGCCGCGCGCCAAGAAACTTCGCCCAGAGAATGACGGCAAGTCCGACGGGCCCCGCACCGACCACCAACACGGTCGCACCGCGCGGCATCTTCGCCATGTCGACAGCGTGCAGACCCACGGACAGCGGTTCGACCATCGCGCCTTCGCGGAATGATACGTTCTGCGGGAGGCGGAACGCGCTCATGGCGCCGATCTTCACGAACTCGGCGTAAGCGCCGTGGCTCTGCCCGAGCCCGATCGAGATGCCCTTGCCGCACACTTTGCTCGTGCCGGAGAAATTGAGACAGGGCGAGTATTCGCCGCAGCAGATATACGGAAAACCTGCCACGCGGTCGCCCGCCTTCCAGAGATGCGCGACGGCCTTGCCGACGCTCACCACTTCGCCCGCGAATTCGTGGCCCATCACCGAGCCGAGCGCCAGCGGCATGATGCTGGTCGGCTCCGTCATGTGCAGATCGGAGCCGCAGATGCCGCAATTCTTCACCTTGAGGATGATGTCGCTCGGCCCGGGCTCGGGATCGGGCACAGTCTCCACAACAAGCGGCTTCGACATCTCGCGGAAAACGGCGGCGCGCATGGTTGCTCCCTGTCTTTCAAGATGGTATTTTCCCTGACATTAACAACTCTTGTCGAGAAACGGCAGATATCAGGCTGCCTGGGTCGCGCCCAGTTGCTTTTTCTGTGCTTTGCGCACCGCAAAGCCAAGGACGCCGAAGCCGACAAGCAGGATCGCCCAAGTCGCAGGCTCCGGGACA
>DATJRP010000049.1:0-38795 GCA_035504555.1 Rhizomicrobium sp.
CGCGGAAATCGCGCGCGACGGTTTTCTTCACCGTCCGCCCCGACACACCTGATGCTGCGACCGCATAAGACGCAAAGCGCGGCGCGAACAGGAGAATGGTCGCGAGCAGCAAGGCGAAGGTCACGAGCAGGACGACGCCCAGCGCGGAGCCGTCGCCCAGGGCCGCACGCGCCGGCAACCAGGCGACGCTGTGAAGGTTCGGCACGCGCGACAGCACAATGGGCGATTTGAGGAACGCCGCGCGCGACGTCGTCCCCGTCGAGAACAGGGCGGCCAGCTGCAGGCCGATGACGAAGGTGCCGCCGATGATGGCCGCGGCGATCTGCGCCGCCAGCCGCGTGCGCTTCGGACCGATCGTATGGAACAGCGCCACCGTCAGGATGGCGCCCAACGCCGTCGCCACGAACGACACCGCCACGATCACGCCATAGGCGCCCAGCCATTTCGCGCCGCCCTCGAAAATGAGCACGTTGATGAACGGCCCCATCAGCAAGAGCGACATCGCGCTCACCGACAGGGCGATGGCGGCGAGGCGCACGACGAAGAGACGGTTGGCATGCGCTGGAGAACTCAGGATCAGTTCGAGGTCCGACCGCGAATAGAAGGTGCGGGTCACGCTCTCCATCGCCTGCGAGAGCATCGCCGACAGCGCCAGCACGATGCCCGTGGTGACCGCGATGAGCGTCGGCAGATCGTTGAGGATGGCGGCCTTGCCCGCCTGTCTCAGCGCGCACCAGGCCACGCCGTGCAGGATGGCGAGAAACACGATCAGGCCGATCGCCACCGTCTTCTCGCGCCCGCGCCGCCCGCCCGTCATCATCCCGAGCGTGTCGCGCCAGGAGAGCCGGAGCTCGTGCCGCGCGAACCAGAGAAGCGAGCCGCGGCGTGTCACGCTGCCGCCTCTTCCACGATGGCGAGGAAGATCTCCTCGAGGCTGGAATCGCCCGCGCCGGCGCGCACCCGCAATTCGGCCAGCGTGCCTTCCGCCACGAGCTTTCCGCCCGAGATCACGCCGATGCGGTCGGCCATACGCTCGGCGATCTCCAGGATGTGCGTGGTCATGATGACGGTGGCGCCGCTGCGCACCCGTTCGGCCAGCACGGTCTTCACCAGGCGCGCGCTGCCGGCATCGAGACCCGTCAGCGGCTCGTCGAGGATGATGAGCTTGGGTTCGTGCACCAGCGCGCCCGCCAGCGCCACCTTCTGCTTCATGCCGCGCGAAAACCCTTCGCAGCGTTCGTGCGCGTGACGCTCGAGACCCAGCCAGTGCAGCAGGCCGCGGGCGCGGACTTCGGCCACGTGGTTCTCGACGTTCCAGAGCCCGGAGACGAATTCGAGATATTCGAACGGCGAAAGCTTGTCGTAGATCATCGGCTCGTCGGAGAGCCAGCCCATGATCTGCTTCGCCCGCACGGGCTCGGCCCGCGCATCGATGCCGAAGACGGAAATGGCGCCCTCGTCCGGTTCGAGCAGCCCCGCCACCATCCTGAGCGTCGTCGTCTTGCCCGCGCCGTTGGGACCGAGAAGCATGTAGAACTCGCCCGCGCGGACCGTCAGGTCGAGCCCGTCCACCGCCGGCCGCTCAAAGACCTTGCGAAGCCCCCGGATGCCGAGGGCGGGAACAGCAGTATGTGCGGCCATGAAAGCCCCAGACCGTCAGACGTTGGGACCAGCATGACGGCCAAGTGGTTTCGAAGACCTAAAGGCGGCGGGAATGCGTAAAAATTGGGATAAAGTGCTAAACGAACGTGGCGATTTCCGCCAGCGGCTTCTTCCACAACGCATGCTCCGGCACCTTCGCGTCAAGAGCAGGATAGCCGACGACCAGGAGTATGTACGGTTTATCGGACTCCGGTCGATTGAGCAGCTTGTTGAGAAAGTTCATTGGGCTTGGTGTATGGGTGAGCGTGGCCAAGCCCGCATGGTGAAGCGCCGCCAGCAGAAAACCGGTCGCGATTCCCACTGACTCCGGAACATAATAGTTCTTGCGCTTTCGACCCTCGCCGTCATGGCCTTTGCGTTCCGCAAAGATGCAAATGAGCCATGGCGCAATCTCCAAAAACGGCTTGTTGGCGTCGGTGCCTATCGGCTCCAATGCCTCAAGCCATTCCTCCCCGGCGCGACCGGCATAAAATTCGCGCTCCTCTGCCTCGGCCCCTTCACGGATTTTCCGCTTCACGCCGGCGTCACTGATGGCCACAAAATGCCAAGGCTGCCGGTTTGCTCCATTGGGAGCAGTCCCCGCCGCGCGCAAACAGGTTTCTATGATGTCGCGAGGCACAGGCTTGGACACATAATCGCGCACCGTGTGCCGCCTTCGAATCTCCTCATAGAATTCCCGTGCTCTGTGCTGCATTTCCTCAAGAGGAAACTCCTTGTAGTCGGGAAGCGGGACAGGAATGAAGGCGGACATCGTAACCTCCGAACGATTGGCGGAAAGTGGAATTTGCCGAAATATGGACGCGAGACAAGGGCTACGGCGCGCTTCGAGCGTCGGTTGCCGCCTCTAGCTCTTCTTCGGCAGCGATATCCGGGCCTGGAGGTCTTTTCGCGTCGCGGCAAGGAAGTTTTGCGCCTCGTCGATCGTCTCGCCCGTGCAGAGCGGCCGGTCGAAATGCGCCGTGAACTCGTGATGCACGGAGATCGCGTTCGCGGTTGCGCTCCAATGCGATGAATATGCAAAATGCGCAGTCTCGCTGTGCGCATCCGAAGGCAGATCGCCGAGACGATAGGAATCCGGGAATGCGAGCGAATAATCCTCGACGACATGAGCACTGTAGCAGGGCGCGACGCGCGCCGTTTTGTATTTCTTGTCGGCGATGGGCCCGAGAACCGTGTCGCCCGTCATGATGATGAATTGCAAACCGTCCGGCGGGAGAAACGGCCTTTGCTCCACAATGCCCCGCCATACGCCCGGCGTCGTATAGGTTCCACTGACGGAATAGGTGTCGGCCAGGTCGCCCGACGAGGATATCTTAAAGCTGCCTGTAGCGCGCGGCATGCGATGGGCCGAATTATTCGACGACATTCGCCGGCATTGCAAATGCTTGCTGCCGACAAGGCGGCGCGATTGTTACAGCCTCGTGACGCGTACGGCCGGACGCGACTCTGCGGCCGCCGATCCGGCAGGGTGCCTCACTCCCCCCGTCCCTGCATGATCGCGAAGCTCGCCATGTCCCAGGCGTTGCGGATGCCGATGATCAGGAGGGCGACGAGCGAGACGGCCAGCGTCTCGAAGGTCGGTTCGTTGTGCGTGCAGGCCATGATCGCCGCCGTCGCCATCGCGGCGTAAGCGATGATCGGCAGAATGACGTAGAAAATGCGGTCGTCGGCATCGAGGCGCATGTGCCAGATGCGCAGCGCGGCGACGATGCTGTAGAGCGTGCCGCCCAGGCCGCCGGTGCCCAGAATGATCGCGAGCGAGACGGGCGTCAGCGTCGGCACGGTCAGGATCGCCGACCCCACCAGGACGGAACTCAAATGCACGACGATCGGCGTGATGAATCCGCGCACGCCCAGCGCACGCTTTTCGAGATTGGAGACGAGCGTCACCACGATGAACGCAGCGCCCACGATGGCGCCCGACGCCGTACCGATCATCACATAGAAATCGCGCCACTCGGCGAGTGCATGCATGGGCGAATCCCCCCGCCCATTATTGTCATGCGACGCCGGTCTCATTCCACCTCCCCCTTGCGGGGGGGGCGAAATCGCGGCACGCGATTTCGGGTGGGGGCCCGGCCGCACGGAGGCGAAGGATGAGAAAGCAGTATCACTTTCGGCCCGGGCCTGACGGCCTGCGCGCCTGGGATGTCGACCGGCTGATCGCGCTGGCAGCGGAATTGCCGGTCATCGAGGTTCCCCTCTCCGAGATTGGCGACCTCGACCGGCCCTATTGGTACGATCACGGCTACGTTCCGACCTGCCGCAGCATCATGGAGCACATGCGCCTGATCGATGGGGCGGACCTTCGTCATCCGATCATCCTGTCCGCGGACGGTCATGTCATGGATGGCATGCACCGTGTCGTAAAGGCAGCGCTTGAGGGACGGGTCGGCATTGCCGCAAAACGGTTCGCCCTCGACCCGAAGCCGGACCATGTCGGTATCGGGCCGGATGATCTGCCTTATTAGACGGGCACCGAATTATGGGTTGTGGCTCTGACCGCTCGCCTAATTCCGCAGCCCGCCATGGAACGCATAGAAATCGCACCAGGCGGCGCGTGCCGACATGCGGAGCTGTCGTTTTAGCGCCGGCTCAGAACTTCCGGATTTTCAGGTTGATCCCGTCGGGCACGTGATTGAGCCTCACATCCGCGCCATAGACGACGACCACGGTCTCGCCTTCGGTCTTCGTCTTGAAGCCGCCGAGGATGTCGCAACAAACGCCGGACAGAGTGCCGACATTCGTTGCCGCAAATCGTCATTGTCCCCCAAAGGTTCGCCTTCACGCCCGTCAAAGCCGGGTGCAGACTCGGCCTCCCCAGGAATTTGCACAGGAAGGCGGTGAGACGGTGAGAAGACAGATTCGGCGCAGGGTGCACGGAGGATGCGCGGTAGACGCAGGGGATCGCAGCGCGCAACGCGCACAATCATACCCTTCTTCCGGCGCGATGACCTGCGCGCCGACGCGCGCGAAAATGCTTCGGCGTCCACCGCGCAACCGCGGCGTCCTCTGCGCTAAAATCGTTTTCCCGGCTTCTCCCCGTCTCACCGTCTCCCCGTGCAAATCCTTTCTTGCCGCCGCGTCCGCCGTACACGGACGAATTTTTCCCCTGCTCCACCCTGTTTTTCGCCACGCTCGCGGACGCCGGAATGCGGAAAAGTCCCGTCGTGCAACGTCGAAACGCACGCGCGTCGCGGACCGGATTTTTTCGCGCCCTGTTCGTGGCCCTGTTAGCAGGGGATCGGCGGCGTGGTGTTCGAAATGGGCACCTTTTAATTTTCGCCCCCTTTGTTGCCGGTGCGCTTCGGCGCTATCGTCGATCACCGGCCGGCACGAGCCGGACTTACAAAACAGGATAAGGGAGCCCATGGGAGACATCAGAAGCGGCGAGCGCACGATCACAACCGCGGCGCTTTCGGAAAACGCGGCGCGCGCGGCGAGCGGCTTCCTCAAGCTGGGCATCGGCCGCGGCGACACGGTGGCGCTCTACCTCAGGAACGATTTCGCCTTCCTCGAGGCGAGCATGGCGGCGGGCCTCATCGGCGCCTATCCGGTGCCCGTCAACTGGCACTACACGGTCGACGAAGCGCGCTACCTGTTCGACAATTCGGGCGCCAAGGCGATCGTCATCCATGCCGACCTGCTCGAGCCGATCCGCGCGGCGATTCCCGAAGGTGTGCCCGTGCTCGTCGTGCCCACACCGCCCGAGATCGCGAAAGCCTACGGCATCGCAGCCGACGCGGCGCACGTGCCGACGGGCGCGCAGGACTGGAACGCGTGGCTCGCAAGCTTTGCGCCTTTCACGCAGGGACTTGCCGAGCCGCCCGGCACGATCATCTACACGTCGGGCACGACGGGACGTCCCAAAGGCGTGCGCCGCACGCCGCCGACGCAGGAGCAGGCCGCCGCCACGCTCGCCATCATCTGCCGCGGCTTCGGCTTCGCGCACTGGCTGACCGAGCCGGAGAAGATGGTCGTCGCCGTCGTGGGGCCCATGTATCACTCCGCGCCCAATGCCTACGGCAACTTCGCCACCCGCCTCGGCGCCAACGTGATCCTCGCGCCGCGCTTCGATGCGGAAGACCTGTTGCGGATGATCGAGCGGGACCGCGTCACGCACATCCACATGGTGCCGATCATGTTCAACCGGCTCCTCAAGCTGCCCGATGCGGTGAAGAAGAAATACGACCTCTCCTCGCTCAAATTCATCGTGCATGCGGCCGCGCCCGTATCGCCCGCCGTCAAGCGCGAGATGATCGAATGGTGGGGACCGGTCATCAATGAGTATTACGGCGCCACGGAAACCGGCATGGTCGTCTTCTGCGATTCGAAAGAGTGGCTTGCGCATCCCGGCACCGTCGGCCGCGCCATTCCCGAAGCCGATGTGCGCGTGATCGACGTGAACGGCAATACGCTTCCGACCGGCGGGATCGGCGAAGTCGTCGCGCGCGTTCGCGCCATCGCGGATTTCACCTATCACGGCGACGACCGGAAACGCCGCGACAGCGAGAAGGTCGGGCTCATCGCGCCGGGCGACGTCGGCTATTTCGATGCGGACGGCTTCCTCTATCTCTGCGACCGCGCCAAGGACATGGTGATCTCCGGCGGCGTCAATATCTATCCGGCCGAGATCGAAAGCGAATTGCACAAGATGCCGGGCGTGGCCGACTGCGCGGTGTTCGGCATTCCCGACGAGGAATATGGCGAGGCGATCTGTGCGGTGGTGCAGGCGCAGCCCGGCCAGCATCTGAGCGAGACCGACGTGCGTTCCTATCTGCGCGGGCGCATGGCGGGCTACAAGGTGCCCAAGAAGGTCGATTTCGCGCACGATCTGCCGCGCGAGGATTCCGGCAAGATATTCAAGCGCAAGCTGCGCGAACCCTATTGGGCCGGCCGCGAAAAGCGCATCAATTAGACGCGGGCTGAGGCAAAGCGCCAATCGCTATACTGTCACCTCGCAGAATCGAGACAGCGGCGTGATCGATCTCCTGATGCTGGGCAGCGTGGCCCTCGCCTTTCTGATCGCATTTGGCTACGTCGGAGCCTGCATCGGGTTCGTTGACCGCGGCGGGCCGCCCGGATGAGCTGGCAAGGCTGGGCGCAAATCGCGGTGTTCGCCGGCCTGCTGACGGCGCTCGTGAGGCCGCTGGGGTGGTACATCGCGCGCGTTGCCGATCCGGGCATCGTGATATGGCGCCCGGCGGCCGTTGTCGAGAACGCGCTCTATCGCATCGCGCGCGTCGATCCCAAGGAAGAGCAGCGCTGGGTGGCTTACGCCTTTGCGCTTCTGTGGTTCAATCTGTTCGGCATCGCTGCACTCTATGCGCTCTTGCGGCTGCAGCACGCGCTCGACCCGCATGGCTTCAGCGCCGTCCGGCCGGATCTGGCGCTCAACACCGCCGTCAGCTTCGCAGCCAACGCCAGCTGGCAGTCCTATGCGGGCGAGTCCACGCTCGACAATCTCGCGCAGATGGCCGGCATCACGGTGCAGTCGTTTCTGTCCGGCGCCACAGGGATTGCCGTCGCCCTGGCGCTGACCCGCGGCTTCGCCCGTTACGCCACGCAAACGGTCGGCAATTTCTGGACGGACGTGACGCGGATCACGCTCTATCTGCTTCTGCCGGTTTGTGTGGTCGGAACGCTCTTTTTCGTCTGGCAGGGCGTCCCGCAGACATTCGGTGGGTTCGTCCATGCATCCACGCTCGAGAACGCCCATCAGCTTGTGCCGCGCGGCCCGGTGGCATCCCAGGAAATCGTCAAGCTTCTGAGCGGCGACGGCGGCGGCTATTTCAACGCGAACTCGGCGCATCCTTTCGAGAACCCGACTGCGCTTGCCGGCTTCGTCGAAGCCCTGTTGATGCTCGCGGTCGCGGCGGCGCTGACGAACACGTTCGGCCGCATGGCGGGCGACGAGCGCCAGGGCTGGGTTCTCTACGCCGTCATGGCTGCGCTGTTCATCGGCGGTCTGTCGGTCATCCAGGCAAGCGAATTCGCGCCCGATGCCCATGTCGCTGCACTCCATGTCGATCAGGCGTCCGGCCCTGCGCAATCCGGCGGCAACATGGAAGGAAAGGAAGTCCGCTTCGGCGCCGCGCAATCATCGCTGTTTGCGGAAGCCTCCACGGCCTCGGCGGACGGCGCCGTCGATTCCATGCACGACAGCTACCATCCGCTGTCCGGCCTTGTCCTGATGGCGAACATGATGCTCGACGAGGTCATCTTCGGCGGCCCCGGCTCCGGCCTTTTCGGCATGCTGCTGTTTGTGATCGTCGCCGTCTTCGTAGCAGGGCTCATGATCGGGCGGACGCCGGAATATCTGGGCAACAAGATCGAAGGCAACGAAGTGAAGATGGCGATGCTGGCGCTTCTCTGCGTGCCCGCGTTTATTCTCGGGCTGCCGGCCGTCGCCGTGGTGCTTCCCCAGGGCCTGGCAGGGCTGAACAACCACGGGCCGCATGGATTTTCCGAAATCCTCTACGCCTACACATCGGCCGCGGCGACCAACGGAAGCGCCTTCGCCGGACTGACCACGAACACGCCGTTCTACAATCTGACACTCGCGGCCGCGATGTTCGCGGGACGCTGTCTCGTCATCGTACCTGTCCTCTGCATCGCCGGAACGCTTGCCGAGAAGCGCCGCGTGCCGAGTTCCGCGGGAACGCTGCCGACCCACGGCGCGTTGTTCGCAGCCCTTCTCGCCGGCACCATCGTGGTCATCGGCGGCCTGACGTTCTTCCCGGCCATAGTCCTCGGACCTGTTGCTGAGCATTTCGCGATGCAAGCGGGCACGCTCTATTAGCGGAAGCGACGCGCAACCGTCAGGCCCGGTGAAATTGCCCACCGGTGGTGGGCGTGGGCACGCCTGTCGTCGTCGGCAGGCTGAGCGGCAGACCTTTCGAGGCGCGCACCGCGAGATAGGCGAAGGCTTCCGCTTCCACGAAATCGCCGCGCCAGCCGAGCGCTTCAGCGGCCACGACGGTGCCGCGCACGCGCGCCGCAAGCTCGATCATGAGTTGCGGATTGCGCCGCCCGCCACCCGACACGATCCACGTCGCGGGCGTCTCCGGAAAGTGCGTGCGGGCTTCGGCGATTGCGGCGGCCGTAAATGCCGTCAAGGTCGCAGCGCCATCCGCCGGCGAAAGATGCGCAACGCCGGAAGTCCCGAAATCCATGCGATCCAGGGACTTTGGCGGCGGCAGTTGAAAATAAGGGTGAGCCAGCATACGCGCGACCAGCGCTGCGTCGGCTTTGCCGGCCGCCGCCAGCCTTCCGTCTTCGTCGAATGGTTTTCCGGTATGCGCCTGCGCCCAGTCGTCGATGGCCGCGTTGCCGGGCCCCGTGTCGAAGGCGAGCGTCATCCCGGCGCTGCAAAAGGTGACGTTGCCGACACCGCCGATGTTGACGACCACGACCGGCAGCCCGAGCGCCGCCGCACGCACGAGCGCGGCATGATAAAGCGGCACGAACGGCGCGCCCTCGCCGCCCGCGCGCATGTCGGCCGAGCGGAAATCGTTGACCACGTCGATGCCGGTCAGTTTTGCCAGCAACGGTCCATCGCCGATCTGCCAGGAGCGCCGCTCTTTCGGGCGATGCAGGATCGTCTGACCGTGAAAGCCGATCAGCGCCACATCGCGCGGCGCGAGCCCCGCATCGCGAAGCAGGCGCAGGACGACGTCGGCATGGGCCTCGGTGACCGCGCGCTCGACATCGCGGATCGATTGCAGCACCGGATCGCCGGGGGACAGCGCGGCGGCGCTCGCCAGCGCGCGCTGCAGGTCTGCGCGCAAGCCGGCCGCATAAGGGACTGCCAACGCCGGACCGGGGTGAACCTCACCCTCGCCGTCCGTGTCGAGCACGGCCGCGTCGATGCCGTCGAGCGAGGTGCCGCTCATCAGGCCCACGACTTTTAAGGCTTCCGCCATCCGTGCTACACACCCAGCCCTTTCGCAACATCGAGTATAGGCCATGCCCAGCGCGCCTCAATTCCGCTCCGAATTCCTCCGCACGTTCGTGGAGCGCGGCGCCTATTACGACTGCTCCGCCCCGGAGGACCTCGACGCGCTGTTCCTGAAGGAACGGGTCACGGCCTATATCGGCTTCGACTGCACCGCATCGAGCATGCACATCGGCAACCTCGTGCAGCTGATGACCCTGCGCCGCCTGCAGCAGGCGGGTCACCGCCCGATCCTGCTGATGGGCGGCGGCACGACGAAGCTCGGCGATCCGTCGGGCAAGGACGAGGTGCGCAAGCTTCTCACCAATGCGGAAATCGAAGCCAACAAGACGAGCATGCTCGCCGGCATCAGCCACCTGCTGAAGTTCGGATCGGGCCCGTCGGATGCAATCATGGTCGACAACGCCGAATGGCTCGACAAGCTCGAATACATTCCGTTCCTGCGGGAAATCGGCCGGCATTTCTCGGTCAATCGCATGCTGACGATGGAGAGCGTGAAGATCCGGCTGGATCGCGAACAGCCGCTGTCGTTCCTCGAATTCAACTACATGATCAGCCAGGCTTACGATTTCGTGGAATTGTACAGGCGCTATGGCTGCCGGCTGCAATCCTGCGGCTCCGATCAATGGGGCAATGTCGTGAGCGGCATAGATCTCGGCCGTCGCGTCGAGCAGGTTCAATTGTTCGGCCTTTCGACGCCGCTCATCACCACCGCTTCAGGCGCGAAGATGGGAAAGTCGGTGTCCGGCGCGGTCTGGCTCAATGCCGATATGCGTTCGCCCTATGATTACTGGCAGTTCTGGCGCAACACGGAAGACGCCGATGTCGGCCGCTTCCTGCGGCTTTTCACCGACATGCCGCCGGACGAAATCGCGCGGCTGGAAAAGCTTGAAGGTGCGGAGCTGAACGACGCGAAGAAAGTGCTGGCGACGGAGGCGACCGCGATCGTCCATGGTCGTGTCGCTGCGGAAGAAGCCGCGGAAACGGCACGCCGCACCTTTGAAGAAGGCGCCATCGCCGAGGGGCTGCCCACGTTCATCCTGCCGGAATCGCTTCAGATGAAATTCCGAAGCGGCGTATCCGTCACCAGTGTGGCAGCGGCATCAGGTGTTACAGTCTCCATGAGCGAAGCGCGGCGGCTTATTTTGAACGATGGTCTTCGCGTAAATGACCAGGTTGTGAAAGATGAGAAGGCGACGATTGGGCCAACTGATCTGACGCCAGAGGGCGTAGTTAAGCTTTCGGTCGGTAAGAAGAAACACATACTGATCAAACCAAGCTGAACGTAATACACGCCGCCAAAACCGAAGTGTCATGCCCGCGAAGGCGGGAACCCAGAGACTATGGAACGCAGCATCCTACGTTCTCCTGGGTCCCCGCTTTCGCGGGGATGACACCAAAATTAAAGAGCGAGTCACTGCGGCTTCTGGATCGGCGTCGGCGGCGGTGGCGGCGCGGGCGGCTGCAGCGCCGCGTTGCCCTGGAAAATGCGCCGGAAGATTCCGGGCGTCAGCGCCGAGATAGGATTGGCGAACACGCTCGGGTTGTCGGCTTCGCCGGATGCACTGTAGGTGACGCCGATGAATCCCTCGCCCTTCTTCGAGCCGAGCACGGTACCCAGCAGCGGAATGTTGTTGACGAAGCCGTTGATGCCGTAGAGCGGCGTGAACACACCCTGTAGCGCGATCTGGTTGGTTTTCAGATCGTAGTAGCCGTCTGCGGTCAGACCGAGCGAAGGACCCGTGGCACGCGCATCGTGCACGCTCAAAACGTCTGCATGCAGCGCGAACGGCACGTCCGTCGTGTCGACGCTGATGCCTTTGCCGCCCAGAAGATTGGCGAAACCGCCGAACGAACCGGCCGCGAACAACCGCGTCAGGAACGGCTGATTGACCATGTTGAAATCCGTGACCGTGAGCTTGCCGGCATAGTCCGTGCCGTTGTCGCCTTTCGCCGTGGACGGCGACATTACGGCATCGATCTGGAGCGCCCCACCGCGGAGCGACGTTGATCCGAAGAGACCTTTGAAGAAAAGACCTGCATCGCCGGCGGACAGTTTGAGGTGGCTGCCGTCTTCCGCATTGGTGATGCCGCCCATCAGCTGCGCGCTCTTCGATTGCGTGGCGCTGAGCGCCAGCGTGCGCGGCTTGGTGCCGACGCCGCTCACGTTGAGCGAGAACGGCGCCAGCAGAACGCCCTCCCGTATCACGACGCGATCGAGTTTGGCGCTGATGCGATAGGGCGTGGCCGACGGATCCGTTTTCGCCGCCGGCTGCGCGGTCTGTGACGATGTCTCATCGCGCACCAGATTCTCGCCGTCGAACGAACGCCCCGTCATCGACACGACCGTGCCTTGCGCGGAATCGCGCGTCAGGTTGAGGGCGAAATCGTTGTACTGGCCCGAGCGGAACGACGGGATGTCGAGATACTGGAGATCGCCGGCGGGGCCGAAGCGCGCGGTGCCGCGCGCACTGAGCGCCGTCCCTGCGAGCACCATGTCGGCGTTGCGGACATTGCCGGCCGAATCCATGCGCAAAGTGACCTGGGCCTGCGCCGGTACGCCAGCGGGCTTCTTGTAGCCCAGCATTCTGATGTTCACGGCGGTGGGCGTGATGTCTTCCTTCAGCTGTGCGCGCTGAAGCTTGCCGCGGTAACCGTCGAGCTCACCGGTCACGCCGACGGGACCGGAGAAATAATCGTTGGCATGAACGCCGAGTTCCTCAAGCGCCGACTCCGGCAAGGTCCCGCTCACCTTCACACGCGTGCTGACCGGGCCCTTCGGCTTGAAGTCCTCGGTCCAGTCGATGCCGAGATTGGCGCTGGCCAGCGCCACCGTGCCCACGGCATGAAGGCTTGTGTTGTCGATGACGAAATTGACATTGCCGTTTGCGATCGCGAAGTGGTCGCTGAGCGCAAGCCCCAGCCCTGTCGTCGCGGCCCTCGCGGAAATCCCGATGTCGTCCACCTTGACGTCGCGCAGCATCGGCACGCGCACCGTCATGTCGACCGACGCATTGCCCCTGGCCGATGCTGTCCGGATCTGGAAGCGCGAGGGATATCGCAGCGGCTTCTGATCGAGCAGCGCCAGCACATCCGGAACCGTGCCGTCGACATGCGCCGTAACGACGCCCAGCGTGCCGCGCAGATGCAGATTGGGGATCACGACCGCCCCACGGGACAATTTGAGCGGACCGGCGGCGCCGGAATCGATCTGCGCCTTGAACGTATCGCCCGAAAGCGTGGCCGTGCCGCTGACGCCCGTCATGGGCGTGAGGCCGCGGATGTAGACAATGGTGGCCCCGCTGATTGGAAAGCTCATCGCAACCGCTTTTTCAGGCAGCGCAGCTTCATCGAGCGCGCCCGTGGGAATGGCGGTATGCACGACGACAGGCCCCAGACGGCCCTGCGGCACGTTGGCGTCGATCCAGCCGCGCGCGCCGGGCGCCGTCTGCAGAGGCCAGTAGCGCAGAAGATCGCGCACCGAAATCGCTGCCATGCTGCCGTCGATATCGACCTCCGGCGACCGGCCGTCGGCAAGCACCACACGTCCGGTGAATTTCGCCGAAAGCTGACCGCCGTAAACGAGTCCCTGATCGATGGCGATGGTCCTGGACGACGGCAGGTAGCTGCCGCGGAACGCCGCGCGCGCCACCGTCACCTGATGTCCCATGACGTCCGGCATGTTGACCGCAAGCTTGTCCATCTGCAGTTCGAGCGACGCCTTCGTGAGACCGCCGGCGGACGCGAAGACAAGATCGCCGCTGCCGGTCATGTGTGCGCGCGCCTGTATGCCTTCGAGAGAGGCATCGTCGATCAGAAGCCGTCCCGTCGCGCCATCATAGCGGCCCGCAAGTTTCAACGACCGCACATGCACGGGCTTGCCGAGGCCGTAAACGATGCCCGCGGCGCCGAGGCCGAAATCGGCAGAGCGCACCTGCGTGCCATGCGCGATCGCGAAGCTGCCGGAGACGTCCGTCTTCATGTCGAACGGGGCGAGAAACGAGAAGAATTTCGCGTTCGCGGCGAGGCTTTTGGTGCTCAGGCCCGTGATGCTGATATCGCCCGTTACATCGTCGCCGGTGGCGGGAAGGGTGAGCACTGCCTGCACGCGCGCGGGCGCGCCGGAGATTTCGATATGCGCGTCGACGTTGGCCTTGATCGCGCCTTTGGTATTGCCGGGGGCGCCTGTGCCGCGCGTGATCTGAAGGTGCGCTTCTGGTGCGACGACAAACGCGCCCGTCTCCTCGTCGAAGAACGCGAGACGCGCCTTCTCGACGGCGAAGTTGTCGAGTGACGACGCGCCGTTGCCGCTTTTCGCGATGGCGTCGCGGATGCGCTGAAGAACGTCGCTCTGGTTGTCGCTGCCGCCGGTGCCGAGGCGGAGCACCCCGTCCTTGCCGTGCACGAGCGTAAGCTGCACGCCCACCAGAGCGATGCGCTGGACGACGACATGACCTTTCAGGAAAGGCACGACCGCCAGCCCTACTTCCGCCTCGGGCGCCTGGGCGATGATGCGTTGATTCTCGTCGAACACGCGTGCGCCGAAGATGACGAGGTTGAGTCGGCCTTCATCGCGCGACCATTTGAGCGCCGCATCGTCGAATCGCACGCCGAGACCGGGCAAAGCCCGGCCGAGCGAGGCTCTGAGCTGGCCGGTAAAGGGTCCCAGCGATAACGGCGCAATGAGAATGCGCGCCACCAGCGCGGCCGCGAAAACCACCACTGCTGCCGCAACGAAAACGCCGAATAGCCCTGCTCTGCTGAGATGGCGGGCAGAAATCTTAGGCAGCCTCAACGGGCGCATTCCTTGCTCTATCCCCTTCAGGATCCCCCAGATCCGTCCGGGAACGGTTAACGCCCCTTGCGCGCTCGTGCGCTTCAGCATATCGCCTAACCTTCGTGGCTCGTTACCGCCACAGCGTGGGCGTCTTCAAGTTTTTCCGGAGCATGTGATGGAAAAAGACTTAGCACCGGGTGACCGGGCGCCCGCCTTTAAGCTCTTAACGGATGATCGTGGCGAAATCTCCACAACTTCGCTCAAAGGCCATCCTTACGTTCTTTATTTCTATCCGAAGGACGACACGTCCGGCTGCACGAAGGAAGCCACAGAATTTTCCGCAGCCAAGAAGAAATTCGATTCGGCGGGTGTGACCATCGTCGGCGTCTCCAAGGACAGCATTAATTCACACCAGAAATTCCGTACAAAACACAAGCTGAAAATCAGCCTCGCCTCTGATCCCGAGATCGAGACGGCCAGCGCCTACGGCGTGTGGGTCGAGAAAAGCCTCTATGGGCGGAAGTACATGGGCATGGACCGCGCCACGTTCCTCGTCGATGCCAAAGGCGTCATTCGCCAGGTTTGGCGAAAAGTGAAAGTACCCGGACATGTGGAGGCCGTGCTTGCCGCGGCACGCGAACTTTGAGCACTTCGATCCCGCCTTTTAGGCCACGATTAACTTCAAGCTCCTTTTTTTGGGCTAAGAGCTTGATCAAACGGCCTGAACTAGGTGAAATGCCTGTAACCGGGGTCAGCGCAAAAAGCGCATCGAAGGGAAGAGACGGCATGGCCGAGACGCTCATCGAGCGGATATGGGCGTGGCTGCATGCGACGTTCCCAGAACGGCAGATTTACGTCCGCAGCGAAGGCCGCGTGCAGTTCTTCACGTTCGGCCCGACGCTGCAGGCTACGCTTTCGGGTCTTGCCCTGATCTTCCTCGGCTGGGTGGCCTTCGCCAGCGTCAACGTCATCTTCAAAGACCGGATCATCGCCTCCAAGGACCATCGCTATCAGCAGATGCGCTGGTCGGATGAGAACCGGATCGCCGACCTCCAGCAATCCTATGACGAGTTGAACGGCGCGCTGGTGGCGGCCGAGGACCGCTTCAAGTCGAAGGCGGACGAGCTCGAGGCCAAGCAGGAGACCGTCTCCCGCCTCCTGAACCGCAAACAGGCCGTGGATTCCATCGTGGCGGGGCTGCGCGGCAGCAGCCCGGACGGGGCCGCCAAAACGCAGGACGCCGACACGGCGCCAATCGCCCATGCCACCGGCCCCGGCCTCCCCAGCGACAGTGTCGGATCGGATTTCGGGCCGGCGCCCAGTGGCGGCTCGCAACTCAGCCCCATGCCGCAGAATCCGCAACCGCAGCCGCGCACGGGCCGCCCGACCAAGGCGAGTTTTCTCGATGAGGCCGTGAGCCGTTTCGCGGCCACGTTCTTCCATGTGCGGCAGGCTTCGACCGCGCGCAGGGCTCCGAACCTTCCCGCGTTGCGCGTCCTGGCAGCCGAGACCGATCGCATTTCGCGCCTGAGCGGCTCCGAGACGGCGCTGCTCGTCGGCGTCGACAGGGAAGTGTCGGGGCGAATTGCCGATCTTCAAACCATCCTGCGCCGCGTCGGCGTGGATTCGAACAGTCTCGAACAGCAGGCGACCGGAGGCATCGGCGGTCCCTTTATTCCCATCCAGGCGATGCGGCTCGACGGCATTTCGGACAACGCCTTCACCGCGGCCTATGTTGGCGCGAGCGCCCATGAAAAAGAACTGAACGCACTCTTCACCGCGCTCAATCACGTGCCGCTGACGACGCCCGTCCACGGCCAGCAATTCGAGATCACGAGCGATTTCGGCCCGCGCGTCGATCCTTTTACGCGGCGCATCGCCTTTCATCCGGGCCTCGATTTCGGCGGTCCGTGGGGTGCGCCCGTCGTCGCGACCGCTCCAGGTATCGTGGTGTTCGCCGGGAACCGCGGCGGCTACGGCAATATGGTCGAAATCGACCATGGTTACGGTTTTCGCACACGTTACGGTCATCTTTCTCAGGTACTGGTGCGTGTCGGAGCAAAAGTTCAAAAAGGCTCTCCCGTCGGAAAACTCGGATCGACAGGGCGGAGCACTGGGCCGCACGTCCACTACGAAGTGTGGCTCGACGACGTGGTGAGGGATCCGAGCAGATTCATCGAGGCAGGCCGCCATGTTTTCCAGTAAAAGCCGCGACAAAGACACAGCGCCTCCGGCCATGCCGGCGGTTCCGTCCGCTCAGCAAGCCAAGCGCGCGCAACGCTCTTCGGCGCCGTCCATCATCAGCGCCGACCTTGTGGTCAACGGCACGCTGACCTCGACGGGCGACATCCAGATCGACGGCCGCGTCGAAGGCGATGTGCACAGCTCGGGTCTCGTCATCGGCGACAAGGCGCACATCCAGGGCGAGATCCTGGCGGACGACGTGACCATCCGCGGCCACGTGCATGGCAGCATCCGCGCCCGCAAGGTTCTTCTCTGCTCGACCAGCCATGTCGAGGGAAATATCCTGCACGAAGCGTTCTCCGTCGAGCATGGCGCCTTCTTCGAAGGCAATTGCCGTCACTCGGACAATCCGCTGAGCGAGATCGTGAAGAGCACGGACACGTCCGCGCCCCGTCCGGCAGGACCGGCGCCCGCAGCACCAACGCCGCCTGCGGCACCTCTGGCCGCCAAGCCCGCAGAGCCCGCACGCCCGGCCGCCGCCGCAGCGACGTTCGCGCCGCTCAAGACCGGCGTCTGAGTTTCGACGTTCTGAAAGAAAGCCTGCGTCGCGAGGACGGCGCGGGCTTTTTCTTTATGCCAGATCTTCGATCTTCTCTTTCGGCTTGCCGCCGATGGCTTGTGCCAGCGCCGCCGCCATAAAGGGATCGAGATCGCCGTCGAGCACGTCCTGCGGTGTGCGGCTTTCGATGCCGGTGCGCAGGTCTTTCACGAGCTGATAGGGCTGCAGCACGTAAGAGCGGATCTGGTGACCCCAGCCGATGTCGGACTTCTCGCCCACATGCGCGGCGGTCTCGGCCTGCTTCTTCTCGAGTTCGATTTCGTAAAGCCGCGAGCGCAGCATGTCCCAGCAGACGGCGCGGTTCTGATGTTGCGAGCGTTCCGTCTGGCAGGCGACCGCGATGCCGGTTGGCAGATGCGTGATGCGCACGGCGCTTTCCGTCTTGTTGACGTGCTGGCCGCCCGCGCCCGATGAGCGATAGGTGTCGATGCGCACATCCTTTTCCGGAATGTCGATCTCGATCGTCTGATCGATCACCGGAAAGACCGTGACGCTGGCAAAGCTGGTATGGCGGCGCGCATTGGCGTCAAACGGCGAAATGCGCACCAGGCGGTGCACACCGGCTTCGGTTTTCAGCCAGCCATAGGCGTTGTGACCTTTGACGATCAGCGTCGCCGATTTGAGGCCGGCGCCCTCGCCTTCGCTTTCCTCGATCAGCTGCAGCTTGTAGCCGTGCCGTTCGGCCCAGCGGGTGTACATGCGGAAGAGCATCTCCGCCCAGTCCTGGCTCTCCGTGCCGCCCGCTCCGGCATGGATTTCGAGGTAGGTATCGTTGGCGTCCGCCTCGCCCGAGAGCATCGATTCGAGCCGTAGCTGCTCGGCGCGGCCCCTGAGGGCGTCGAGCGCCGTCTCGCCTTCGGCGATCAGCTCCGCCTCGCCTTCGGCTTCCGCCATGGCGATGAGACCTTCCGCATCCGCCAGCGCGTTCTCGAGCCCGCGGACAGACGATATGGAGGCCTCCAGCCGCTGACGCTCGCGCATCAGGGCCTGTGCTTCCTGTGGCTTGTTCCAGATCGCCGGATCTTCGGCCTTGGCGTTCAGCTCGTCGAGGCGGCGGAGGGCTTTGTCCCAGTCAAAGATGCCTCCTCAGCAGGGCGATAGCCTGCTTGATTTCGTCGATCGTGCGTTCGGTCTCGGCGCGCATCTTTTCGTCCTTCCGGCTCCCCGATATGGTCGGAAGGCTTGGACTTGTAAAGGCTTGGCAGCTTAGTGCGACGGCGCCTGGACTTCTTTCGGCGGCACCATGATGGCCGTCGGCAGACGATACGCGATCTTCAGGCCGTCCAGCTCCGACGAACCGTCGGAGGGCAAATAGCGCCAGGCCATCACGCCCGCGACGGCGGCGTTGTCTAGATCGGAAAACCCGCTGGACTGGACCACTTGAACGCCGCGAACGCGCCCGCTGCTGCTAATCTTCACATTGAGCACGACATCGCCCTGCTCGCCATTGACCTGCGCCGCGTCGGGATAGGCCGGCTGGTAGTTCGGATAGGCCGGATCAAGCCGAGGTCCGCTCTGGGCCGCGGCGGCCCCGGCGCCGAGCAAGCTCCCAACGAGAGCTACCAGTATCCAACGGCCAAAATTCGAGTCGCGCATGCCCAGCCTCCTTGTAAGCCCGGCCGAGGATAGCGTGCGATCCGAATCCGGCCAATGGCCCACCGGGACAGTGTCGTGCTTCAAGACACGACTACGGCGGCGGCGCCTGTCCGAGCGAAAAGAGGTTTTGCTCGCCGAGCTCGGCGCTGCGGCGGCGTTCCAATTCCTGCATGTACCGGCGCATCGCGTAGGCTTCCGTCATGTACCCGACGACACGGGGATCGGAGCGGCCCGAGAGAACCGGCAGGCTTTCCGTCTGCGCTTCTTCGAACCGCGCCAACGCCGTGCGCACATTTTCTGACGGCAGAAGATAGACGTCGGGCTGCTGCACCAGATCGGCCACGACCCCCTGATCCACGGCTTCGTCGATTTGCGGATCGTGCACTTCGGCCATGTCGAGCCAGCCCGCATAATGCTCATCGGGCGCGACCGCAAAAACGCGCGCCGCGGAGCCCGGCGGATATTTTTCCCGAAGGGCGCGCAAACTCATATTGGTCGGCACGAGCTTCGGATCGGAGCGCATCAGCCGCGCGACCGTCATGTCGGCGATCCAGCCGATATCGTGCGCTCCTTTCAGGCCAAGGCCGCGCACATGAAAGCGCCAGGTCGCGAACGAATACCCGAAGGTCAGACGCACGATCGTCGCCGACACGATGACGCTGACGAGCACGCCGATGGTCACGGGGAAATCGCCCGTCGCTTCGAGTACGAGAAACACCATCGTGAGCGGCGCGCCGATGATGCCGGCGGCGACTGCGCCCATGCCGACAAGCAGGAAGGCGGGACGCTGCGCCATGATCGAAGGATCGAAATACGCAGCCGCCTGCACGCAGCAAGCGCCGAAGATGCAGCCCAGAAACAGCGACGAGCTGAAGAGGCCGCCGCGGAAGCCGCTGCCCACCGAAATCGCGGATGCGACGATCTTTGCGATCAGCAGAGCGACAAGCGCTTCAAGCGCCCAGCGGTTTTCGAAATGAAATTGGATGCCGCCGTGTCCGCTGCCCAGCACCTGCGGATAGGAGAACGCAATGGCCGACAGAACAATGCCTCCGATGCAAGGCCTCAGCCAGTCGATGACCGCCGCGCGACGCATGCCGCGTTCGACCCAGGTCACGGCCGTCATCGACAGGATGGAGATCACGGCTGCGGCGACGCCCATGGCGCCGAAAATGGCGTAGCTGCGCAGATCGACCGGTGTGGCGCTCGGCACGTGGAAGAGAGGCTGCGTATCGCCGAGACCTCTCTGCACCAGCGCCGCGCATATGGCGGCCAGCGCTACGGGCGCCAGTGCGACCGGCGTGTAACTGCCGAGAATGAGTTCGTAGCCGTAGAAGGTGCCGGCGAGCGGTGCATTGAATGCCGCCGCGATGGCGGCCGCGGCCCCTGCCGTTACGTAGATGCGCATATCGGCGCGGCGAAGACGCAAATAGCCGCCGACGGTAGAGAAAATGCCGGAGCCCAGCTGCGTGTAACCGGCTTCCATGCCGAGCGACGCGCCCGCGCCGTTCGACAGCATGGTCGCGCCGGCCAGACGGATGCTGTCCCACAGCGACATGCGCCCGCCATAAAGCGCATTCGCTTCAACGGGGTCGACGATGTCGGCGTTGCGGTAGCGGCGCATGAAGACGGCGATGCCGCCCAGGAGCAAACCGCCGAGCGCCGGCACGAGCAATATGCGGATGCGGTTGACGCCGATGCCGGTGCTGAGGAGATTGTCGCCGACAATCGCGAAATCGAGGCGATGCAGAAGCAGCACCGCGCTGTGCATCGCCACGACGACGACGCCGACGAGGCCGCCCCAGATGCCGCACAGTATGATCTGCGCAAATTCGTTCGAGCGGATGTCGCGGCGCACCAGCGCATAAATCTGCCTGCCGATGCGTTGCAGAGAGTCCGGCAGTTGCAGGCCGCTCGTGTCGAGCTTGCTCTCCTCGTCTGCCACACGTGCCTCTAAGTCGTGGCCTGTCAGTAAAGTCCGCCCGTCCCCTGACTCACGTCGTTGGCGGGGTTGTTGGTGGGATTGGCCGCATTCAGCGGAGCCGTTTCGGCCACACCCGGTTCGTTGCCTGCCTTGAACGCTTCGAGAATGGCATGCGGATCGTTCGCCGGCGCGAGCGCGCCCGAATTCAGGTCGACGGAGACGAGATCGATGCCCGGCGGCATGCGGAACGGCGTCGGCGGCTGATCGGACAGCGCGCCCTTCATGAAATCGCGGAAGACCGGCGCAGCCACGGTCGCGCCCTGTTCGCGGCGGCCGAGCGTCCGCGGATTGTCGAAGCCCACGAACACGCCGCAGGTCAGATCGGGCGAGAAGCCGATGAACCAGGTGTCCTTGGCGTCGTTCGACGTCCCGGTCTTGCCCGCAAGCGGTTTGCCGACCGCCCTGACGGCGACGCCCGTGCCGCGCTGCACGACACCTTCCAATATCGAGACGATCTGAAACGCCGTGCGCGGATCCATGATCTGCGCGCGCGTATCGGGCAGCAGCGGTTCGGGCTGATCCCGCCAGACCGCTTGGTCGCAGCCGTCGCAGACGCGTTTGTCGTGACGGAAGATGGTCTGGCCGTTCCGGTCCTGGATGCGGTCGATGAGGGTCGCAGAGATCTTCTTTCCGCCGTTCACGAACTCCGAATAGCCCGTCGCCATGCGCATGAGCGTCGTTTCATCGGCGCCGAGGACGTTTGAATAGTATGGCGGCATCGAATCGTAGACGCCGAAGCGGACCGGATAGGGCGTGATCTTGTCGATGCCGATCTCGCTTGCAAGCCGCACGGTTGCGGCATCGAGCGACAGCTCGAGACTCCGACGCAGCGTCACGGGGCCCAGAAAATGGCCCGTGAAATTCTTCGGCGTCCACATCGGCAGGCCGGGCCCCTGATAGAGCGAGACGGGCGCATCATCGACCTTGCTGGCCGGTGTGAAGCCATTGTCGAGCGCCGCCGCAAAGACAAAGGGCTTGAACGAGGATCCCGGCTGGCGCATCGCCTGCATCGCCCGGTCGAATTGGCTCGACGCATAGCTGAAGCCGCCGGACAGCGCGAGGACGCGGCCCGTATGCGGATCCATGGCGACGATGGCGCCGTTTATTTCCGGCACCTGGCGGAGGCCGTAATCGCCCTTGTCGTCGACCGCCTCGACATAGATGACATCGCCGATCTTGAAGACTTCCTCGGGCTTCGTCGGCGAAGCCCCGACATTGGCGCCCTTCAATTCGCGCCTGGCCCAGGCAAGCTCGCTGAACGGGATCGTCGCTTCGCTGCCGTTGTCGAGGCCGATCGTCGTCGAGTTGTCGTCCTTGAATCCGAGCACTACGGCGACGCGCCACGTATCGATGCCCGACTGATTGCCGGCGCTCTTCAGCGTGTTTTTCCAGTCGCCCATGGTATTGATGTTGCTGACGGCGCCGCGCCAGCCGTGGCGGCGGTCGTAACGCACGAGGCCGGCGCGCAGCGCGTTGACGGCGTAGTTCTGCAGGCGCGTATCGAGCGTGGCACGCACCTGCAGACCGCCGTCATAGAGCGCAGCCTGGCCGTACTTGTCGTAAAGCTGGCGGCGCACTTCTTCGACAAAATAATCGGAGTCCACCGCCTGGCTGCCGAGCGGACGCTGCTGCGCGTCGAGGGGCTCCAGCATCGCCGCCTTCGCCTGCTCCTGCGTGATGTAGCCGTTGTCGGCCATCTGGCCGATCACCCAGTTGCGGCGGTCGAGTGCGGCCTGCGGATGAAAGCGCGGATTATAGTTGCTGGGGCCCTTGGGAAGCGAAGCCAGGAACGCCGCCTCCGCGATGTCGAGCTGGTCGAGCGATTTGCCGAAATAGTTCAGCGCTGCAGCCGCCACGCCGTAGGAATTCTCGCCCAGGAAAATTTCGTTCAGATAGAGCTCGAGGATCTTGTCCTTCGAATAGGTCGAATCGATGCGGATCGCGAGCACCGCTTCCTTGATCTTGCGCGACAGCTTGACGTCGCTGTTCAGGAGGAAATTGCGCGCGACCTGTTGCGTGATGGTCGACGCACCTTCCGGCCGCTTGTGCTGCAGGACGTTGAACACATCCTTGACCGCCGCGCGCATAATACCGCTCGGATCGATGCCGGGATGGCTGTAGAAATTTTTGTCCTCGGCCGATGTGAACGCGTTGATGACCAGCTTCGGGACAAAGAAGATCGGCACGAATATCCGTCGCTCGCGCGCATACTCGCCCAGTACAAGGCCGTTACCGGCATAGACGCGGGTCGTAATGGGCGGCTGATAGTTCTGCAGCGCTTCCACGCTCGGCAGATCGCGGGTCAACGAATAGATGTACCCGGACACGCCCAGAAGGGCCAAAACCGCAAGTCCGCCAACGGCCAGTCCGCCAAAGAGAAATATTCGCCGCCACATACCCTAGGGGCCCTTTTGCCGATGCCTTAGATGACGCGCGATTATGACGGGCGCAAGGCAATCCGTCACGTAAGCCTTACTCCGGGGTTTGCGACGCAACCGGAACGGGTTGTGCCGCCTGCCCAAAATTGCGGTCCACTGCGGCTGCAATCGCCAGGGCCGTCGCGTCGCGCCATTCCGCCGTGCCCATCTGCGCGCAGTCATGCGCATTCGAAAGGTAACCAAGTTCAATCAGCACGGCAGGAACATCAGGGGCCTTCAGCACGACGAAGGCCGCCGCACGGTGCGGCTCCCGAGGCAAGATATCCGTCGCCTGCGACAACTGGGTCACAGCGATCTCGGCAAAACGTGACGAACGATTCATGGTGTCGCGCTGCGCCAGATCGATCAGAATCGACGCGACCGGGCTGTTCTCGCCCGAGAGATCGACGCCCGCGATGACGTCCGACTGGTTTTCCTTCCGCGCCAGCGCGGCCGCTTCCTTGTCGGATCCGGATTCAGACAGCGTATAGACCGATGCGCCGCTCACCGAGGCATCCGGATTGGAGTCGGCATGCAGCGAGATGAACAGATCGGCCTGATAGCCGCGCGCGATGTTCACGCGCTCGCGCAATGGAATGTAGATGTCGGTATCGCGCGTCAGATGAACTACATAACCGCGTTTCTGCAGGATCTTCTTTAAGCGCAACGCTTCGTCGAGCACGAGGTTCTTTTCGAGAAGGCCATCGACGCCAATCGTGCCGGAATCGATGCCGCCATGGCCGGCGTCGATCACGATGACGCGCGCTTTGGACTGCAAGGGCGGCGGCTCGGCCGCCGTTTGCGGCGGCGGAATCTCGGCCAGGCGTTCGGCGACCGCTTCCCTGTTGCGCAGGTCGGCCGGCCAGCCGGCCGCGGCGGCGAATTTGGCGTCCGTCGTGGGAAATAGGTCGAGAACCACCCGGTAGCCGAAGCCCTTCTCCGGCGGCAGGACCATCGGCTCCGCCGGTGCCACGGGCCTGTTCAGATCGATGACGAAGCGCGAGTCGCCCGGGCGGAACAGCCCGTAGCGATAGGCGCGCACTGCGCCCGTGCCGACTGGACGATCGGGGCTCCGGAGACGCCAGAGGACCTCCGGCATGTCCACCACCACCCGGTCCGGGTTGGTCAGGGTGAAGACCCGCAACTGCAACAGATCTGACAATTCGATGACGAAACGCGTCCGGTCCGGCTGCTCGCCCACCCGCGCGCTGAGCACAACCGGCACACTGGGGGCGTCGCTTCTGCCCGGGGGCGGAATCGCGGAATCGACGAGATTATCCGGGACATGATCGGGGTTTACGGCAGGCAAAGGCTGGGCGCCCGCGACGGCGGCGGCCATCAAGAACGCTAATCCGAACGCGCCGCCTTTCAACAGCATCGACTGCCGCCTCGACGAAATTTCCGCCTCCAAGCTGCCTCGAAACGGTTTACGTCTTCTTAGCAGTTCGCGAAATTAGAATGAATTGCGGCGGAAGGCCTTGCCCCGCCTGTTGGTAACACCCTAAAAGGATTCCACGCTGCGCCGAAGGATTTCGGCGACATCCACGGCCACAGGCCGTCGATTTCCCGGCCACCAGGCCGCCCGAACCCGAACCGCAGCACATTGGCAAGATTGCCGGCAGGCCGGACGCCTGCGCCCTAAGTGATTTGATTTATGAGAAATACCGCTAGAGCACTTTCGACCGATCCCAAGGCCTCAGGGCCTGCAGCAATGCTCCGGCGCCAAACAAAGCGAGCCCCATCCCCCTTGAGCCCGTTCCGCGCCCTGCGCGGCGTTGGCTCGTGCGCGACCGGGCCGCACGGAGACACCTATGCCCAAGCGTATGCTTATCGATGCAAGCCACCCGGAAGAGACCAGGGTGGTCGTTCTCGACGGACAGAAAGTCGAGGAATTTGATTTCGAAGCCGCCTCGAAGCGGCCCCTCAAAGGCAACATCTATCTCGCCAAGGTCACGCGCGTAGAGCCGTCGCTGCAGGCCGCTTTCGTCGAGTACGGCGGAAACCGGCAGGGCTTCCTCGCCTTCTCGGAAATCCATCCGGACTATTATCAAATCCCCGTCGCCGACCGCTTGGCGCTGCTGGCCGAACAGGAAGCTGACGCGCGCCGCCGTCAGGACGATGAATTCGAATCGTTCGACACGGCGACCGCGCCCGCGAAAGGCCCGAGCGCGGATGACGCCGAAGGAGATTCTGAAAGGTCGGACGAAGAAGAGTCGGAGGACCAGCGCGAAGACGAAGCGGTCGAAGCCGAGCTCGAAGACGATGACGCTGCCGAATCCGTCTCTTTCGCGTCCGCCGACGTCGAGCCGCCGCCCGCGCCCACCATTCCCGAAGCATCGATCCCCGAAGACACGATGGCCGAGGAAATCGCGGCCGAACAATCCGTGGAGGATACCGAAAACGCAGCCGGCGAATCCGTCGTCGAAGAGGTCCAGTCGCAAGAGGAGTCCCAGCGCGCGCAGACCGCAGGCCAGCGACCCGCCCAGCGCTGGATGCGCCGCCGTCATTACAAAATCCAGGAAGTCATCAAGCGCCGCCAGGTGATCCTGGTTCAGGTCGTGAAGGAAGAGCGCGGCAACAAAGGTGCGGCGCTGACGACATACCTTTCGCTCGCCGGCCGCTATTGCGTGCTGATGCCCAACACGCCCCGCGGCGGCGGCATCTCGCGCAAGATCACCAATGCGAACGACCGCAAGCGTCTGAAATCCGCGGCGCAGGCGCTCGAACTGCCCGAAGGCATGGGCCTCATCATCCGCACCGCCGGCGAAAATCGCACCAAGGTCGAGATCAAGCGCGACTACGAATATCTCCTGCGCATGTGGGACACGATCCGCGACATCACGCTCAAATCGAACGCGCCGGCTTGCGTCTACGAAGAAGGCGACCTCATCAAGCGCGCCATCCGCGACCTTTACAACAAGGACGTCTCGGAGATCATCGTCGAAGGCGAAGACGGCTACAGGAACGCCAAGGACTTCATGCGCATGCTCATGCCGAGCCATGCGAAGAACGTGAAGCCGTACAAGGAGCCGATCCCGCTCTATCAGCGCCTCCACATCGAGGCCCAGCTCGATGCGATGTTCTCGCCCACGGTGACGCTCCGGTCGGGTGGTTACATCGTCATCAATCAGACGGAAGCGCTCGTCGCGGTCGACGTGAACTCGGGCCGGGCCACGCGCGAACATTCGATCGAAGACACGGCCTACAAGACCAATCTCGAAGCCGCCGAGGAAGTGGCGCGGCAGCTGCGGCTTCGCGATCTCGCGGGCCTCATCGTGATCGACTTCATCGACATGGAAGACGGGCGCAACGACCGCAACGTCGAAAAGCGCCTGCGCGATTGCGTCAAGAACGATCGCGCGCGCGTGCAGATCGGCAAGATCAGCCAGTTCGGCCTGCTCGAGATGTCGCGTCAGCGTCTGCGCGCGGGCGTCGTGGCGGGTTCGACCGTGCCCTGCCCGACCTGCGCCGGCCAGGGCATCGTGCGGTCGGTGGAATCGACGGCGCTGCGCGTCCTGCGCGCGCTCGACGAAGAAGGCCAGCGCCAGCGCGCCAACACGCTCGTCATCCACGCGCCCGTCGAAGTGGCCATGTACACGCTCAACCAGAAGCGCCGCGAGATCGCGCGCATGGAACAGGACTACGCCGTCACCATCGCCTTCCAGCCCAAGGACGACATGCAGGCCGGCACGTTCGACATGGAACGCATCGGTCAGCGTGCGCCCGAGGAACGGGCGAAAACCGCACCACCGATCACGGATGCGCCGCTGATCGCCGTGCAGGTCGAGGATGAGGGCGACGACTTCGTCGAAGAACCAGAAGAGCAAGAGACCGCCGAAGGCGAAGTCGAGACGACGCAGGCTTCACAGCCCGAGGCACAGCCCAACGGCGAAGGTGGCGGTCGCCGGCGCCGGCGCCGCCGTCGCAGAGGCCGCGACAGAACTCAGCCGCCGGACCAGCCGCAGAATCCGGCACCTGCGAGCTTCCAGCCGTCCGGCACGTCTGAAGGCGCAGAGGGCGACGACGAAGACGACGATCACGCCGAAGGTCCGCAAGGCGAACATCATGAGCAGCCGCAAGGCGCCGCCCCGAACGGCGAAGGAGGCCGCAGGCGCCGTCGTCGTCGTCGCAGGGGCCGCAGAGGCGGTCAGCGCGAAGGCGGCAACCCGAATTTTGTCGGTTCGGGCGACGGCATTGAAGGCGTTCCGGTGGATGCAAGCACGCAGGACGGCGACGTGACCGGCGGCGATGTCTCCGACACATCCGTCATTTCACCTGCACTCAACGCGCCGTCCGCGCCGCTGTGGTCGTTGGCGTCGGAAAAGCGCCAAGAGATGCGCGAAGAACCCATCGCGCGGATCGATATCGACGTTCCGGCGAATGTCGCCGACGAGCCCGTCGATGCGGCGCCCGCGATCACGGCGGAAGCCGTGCGTGCGCAGATTTCGGAAGCGCCGCGCGCGGACGAACCGCAGACGCCGGCCCGCAAAGGCTGGTGGCAGCGTCCGTTCCGCTTGCGCGAATAGGCTAAGGTGACGACTCTGCGACGGCTCCCAGGCCGTGCGCCGCCGGGTCTGGCAGCGCAGTGCAGGCGTCGTTTTGGCAGGCGATCACATTGACGGTGTTAAACGGCGCAAGCCCGGTCGAATGAAGATGTCCGGGCAGCGTGATGTCTTGGCCGAGCGCGACATTGAGCAACGCATAGACGATTGCGGCCGTGCCGTTGGGACCGCCGGAGCCCACGCCCGCAAGCGTCGTTGCATCTCCCGATACGGCGATCGCCGGCGTGAGGAACGCGCCCGAAAGGCCCGCGTCCTGTGACGACGGCGCACGTGCCAGAATGACTCCGGTTCCCGCCGCCGTGTGACCCGATCCGAACGCGCCGTTGAGCGTGACGGCGCAAGCCGCCGCCTGTCCGGTGTTGTCGGTCGCGGCAAAACCCGTGGCGCCCAGATCGCGCGGCAAAGATTGAATCCTGAACTCATCGAGCGTCGCTTTGGTCGCGGCTGCGATGGTCGCCGCCGGATTGGAACCCACCGATGCCTGGCCTTGTGCATTGATGACGCGCGACAGCAGCGCGGCGACATAGGCGCCCGAACCGGTTTTCCGCGGCGGGAGATAAATCGTTTGACCGCCGATCGTCACAGTTTGCGGCGCTTCACGCACAACCGGATAGCCTTCGAGTTCCTGGAGCTTGAACGCACCGCCCTGCGTCGCGGAATAGGCGACGAGTTTGTTTGCGGTCGCGCCCTCATAAAGCCCGTTCGGTCCGAAGATGCGGATAGCGGTCAGCGTCGCGCCGAGTTCGGGATTGGAGACGGTCGTGCCCGCGGCTTTCACCGCGCCCGTCTCGGTAAGGAATTCCGCCGACAGATTGGCGTCGAGGCGGATCGCGTCCTGCGACGCGCGCAGGCGCGCCTCGAGCGCTTCCGAGATCGGGAAGCCCGTCGCCGCATAGCCCTCGCCGGGCGAGACATCGCGCTGCCAGGGAAGCCTGCCGAACGACTGGTGGACCACCGAAAATCCCCGCACATTGCCAGGCACGCCGAAAGCACCACCCGCCGCGGATTCGCGTGACAGAAAAGTAATGACCTGCGTGCGGGCCGATGCCGGATCGCGTACTACACACAGCCCGCCGCCGCCGAGACCTGCGGCGACCGGATAGGTCGCCGACAGCGCGAAATACATCGCCGTGACCGCATCCGCAGCGCTGCCGCCCTGGGCGAGGATGGCGGAACCGGATTGCACGGCAAGCGGCTCATCGCCCACGACATAACCGTTAACGCCCGGTGGCGCAGGCTCGTCGCTGCCGAGTCCAAGCCAGGAACAGCCGGTCAAAGCCAGAAGCGACAGGCCCGCCGCAGCAGCCGTAAAACGAGAAGAAAACATGAATGGTCCCGATGTCCTAAGAAAGTTGTGGCGAAGACGTACTATGATCCGCAGCCGCACTTCGGTTGACGCTGGAGCGGCGCGAACATACCGTCCCCGCTCGACGAGGGGTCGGGGGCAGAGGAGAGTTCAAGCCTTGGCGATTTGCAACCCTTTAGAGCGCGGTCTGAAAACTTCCGTCGGCCGCCACGCGGTCATCGCCGCCGTCTCGGTGGCGATGAGTCTCTGCCTGACCGTCGAACCCGTCGCGGCACAGGGCATCGACCTCATACGCGACACCGAAATCGAACGCACGCTCAAGAGCTACGAGGACCCGATTGCGACCGCCGCCGGACTCGATCCCGCCGCGATCCATATCTACATCGTCAACGACTCGAGCATCAACGCGTTCGTCGCCGAAGGGCAGAACATCTTCATCAACACCGGCCTCTTCCTGCAGCTCAAAACGCCCAATCAGGTGATCGGCGTCATGGCGCACGAGACCGGCCACATCGCCGGCGGCCATTTGCTCCGCGACACAAGTGCGATGTCGAAGGCGAGCGTGCCGATGCTGATCGGCATGGCCGTGGGCGTCGCCGCGATGATCGCAGGCGCCGGCCAGGCCGGCATGGGCGCGATCGCGCTCGGCGAACAGGCCGCGATGTCGCAATTCTTCGCCTTCAGCCGCGTCCAGGAAGCCACCGCCGATCAGATGGGGCAGCGCTTCCTGCGCGCCACGCATCAGTCCGGCGAAGGCATGGTCGAAGTTTTCCAAAAGATGGCCAACATGCAGGCGCTGGAGGGCCACGTTGAGTTCGCCACGACGCACCCCGTCGACCGCGACCGCATCGATCTCATGCAGCGGGAAGTGGACGCGTCTCCCTATCGCGACGTGAAGGACAGCCCCGAAGCCGTGCACGAATTCCGCATGATCCAGGCAAAGCTCTTTGGCTTCCTCACCCCGGCGGACAGCGTGCTGATCCGCTACCCATTGAGCGATAAGAGCGAAGAGGCGCGCTACGCCCGTGGCATCGCCTATTTCCAGAAGCCGGAACTCAAGCTGGCGCTGGACGAGATCAACAGCCTCATCAAGGACGAGCCGAAGAATCCGTATTTCTACGAAGTGCTGGGGCAAATCTATGTGAGCATGGCGCAGCCGGAAAAAGGCGTGCTCGCCTATCAAAAGGCCGTCAACGCCATGCCGGACGCGCCGCTCCTGCGCACGCTGCTCGCCACTGCGCAGCTCGCGACCGAAAGGCAGGCGCTTGCCAAGCCCGCGCTCGACAATCTGAAGGTCTCGCTGCAGCAGGACCCCGACGACAGTTTCGGCTGGTACGAAACGGCGACCGCCTACAGCGCGCTAGACAACCAGCCGATGGCCGATCTGTCGACGGCGGAAATGTATTATTACGCTGGGGCCATGCCCAAGGCTGCCATGTTCGCCAAACGCGCCGCGCATGGACTGCCGGAAGGCTCGGCGGATTGGGAACGCGCCAACGACATCATGTCAGTCGCCGGCACGCAGGCCCGACGCTGAAATCAGAGGTCTTATGAATTCGCAGTGGAAATTCGCCGCGTTAAGCGGCCTTTGCGGCGCGGTCGCCGCCCTTGTCCTCGTCTATGCCGGATCCTCATTCGGATTTTTGCCCGCCAACGGCCCGGGGATTCACGCCTATCTCATGGCGCATCCCGAAATCGTCGCCGACATGACGAACAAGCTGCAGCAGGAGCAGGACGACGCCGACAATCTCGCAAGCCAGCAGGCCGTCGACAAGCTTGGCGTTAAGGCGTTCTTCAATCCGCACATCGCCTACATCACCGGGCCTGCGAACGCGAAGAGGACCGTGGTCGAGATGTTCGACTACAATTGCCCCTATTGCCGCCAGTCGTTCCCCTACATCAAGAAATTCTACGCCCAGCACAAGAACGATACGCGCTTCGCCTTCATCGAATTTCCCATCAAGGGGCCCGATTCGACCTTTGCCGCGCGCGTGGCGCTCGCTGCGCGCAAACAGGGCGACAAGTATCTCGCGCTGCACTTCGCGCTCATGGGCGAAACCGATCATGTCGACGCCAACATGATCCTCGCCGATGCGCAGAAGGTCGGCATCGACATGAACAAGCTGCAGGCCGACATGAAATCGCCGGAGGTCAATCTCGGCATCAGCGAATCGCTCGCGCTGGCGCAGGCGGCCAAAGTCGGCGGCACCCCGTTCTTCGTCATCAACGGCAGGATCCGCCCCGGCGCGCTGGACGAGGATACCCTGAAGCAGATGGCGAAGGGGTAAACCGATCCATGGCCTACCCGCTTCCCAATACGTCCCTCGATTTGCGCGGCGAGACGGCGCTCGTCACCGGCGCATCGTCCGGTCTCGGATGGCGTTTTGCGCAAGTGCTGGCGAAATGCGGCGCCAAAGTCGTGCTGGCGGCGAGACGGGTAGACCGGCTCGAGAAACTCGCCGCAGGCATTCGCGCGGAGGGTGGAGAGGCCGCGCCACTTGCGCTTGACGTTACCAATACCGGTCAGCTCATGGACGCCGTAAAGCGCGCTGAAGCCGCCCTCGGCCTCGTCACCATCCTCGTCAACAATGCCGGCATTCCCGATGCGCAGCGCGCGACCAAAATGCCCGTCGAGCTGATCGACCGCGTCCTCGACATCAATGTGCGCGCCCCGTTCATTCTCTCATGCGAGGCGGCGAAGCGGCTGATCGAAGCGAAGCGGCCGGGCCGCATCGTCAACATCTCCTCCGCGGCGGCATTCCACTACGGCGGCGGAGGCGCAGCGCTCTATTCGATCAGCAAGGCCGCCGTAATCCGCATGACCGAAGCGCTCGCTGTCGAATGGGCGAAGTTCAACATCAATGTCAACGCCATCGCCCCCGGCGCGTTCAGGTCGGAGATGATGGACGGGATGCTGGAGCGCGTCGGCGACATCTCGAAAGGTTTCCCGCGCGGGCGTGTCTGCGACCCGGCGCAACTCGACTCGACCTTGCTCTATCTTGTCTCGCCGGCGTCCGAAGCCGTGACAGGGACTTATATTCGCGTCGACGACGGCCAAGGCGGTCGATAGCTAACTCTTCAGGCGATAGCCGGTCCGGAACATCCAGCTTACGACGGCGAGGCAGACGACCAGAAAGCCCAGGATGGCGACGAGACTGATGCCGACAGCGACGTCGCCTATGCCGTAGAAGCTCCAGCGAAAGCCGCTAATCAGATAGACCACCGGATTGAACAGCGCGACCGTGCGCCACCCCGCCGGCAGCATGTTGATGGAATAGAACGCGCCGCCGAGAAACGTCATCGGCGTGACCACCAGCATGGGAATGATCTGCAGCTGCTCGAAATTCATTGCCCAGATGCCCAGGATGAAACCGAAGAGGCTGAACGCCGTCGAAATCAGGACGAGAAAGGCGACCATCCAGAAGGGATGCAGGATGTGGATGGGCACGAAGAGGGACGCCGTCGCCAGGATCACAAGGCCGAGCACGATCGACTTCGTCGCCGCGGCGCCGACATAGGCGAGCACCAGCTCGGAGTAAGAGATCGGCGCGGACAAGAGCTCGTAGATCGTGCCAATGAATTTCGGCATGTAGATCCCAAAAGAGCCGTTGAAGATGCTCTGCGTGAACAGCGACATCATGATAAGGCCCGGCACGATGAAGGCACCATAAGGCACGCTGCTCACATGCTTCAGCTGCGAGCCGATGGCGCCGCCGAACACGACGAAATAGAGCGACGTCGTGATCACCGGCGTGACGAGGCTTTGCCAGATGGTGCGGATCGCGCGCGCCATCTCGAATTTGTAGACGGCCCAGACGCCATAGCGGTTGAATGCCAGCGCGGTCATGGCGCCTTCTCCTCATGCACTAGGCTCACGAAAATCTCCTCCAGCGAGCTTTGGGAGGTGTTCAGGTCCCTGAAGCCGATGCCGAGATCGCTCAGGCGCCGCAGCAGAGACGGCACGCCCGTATGCTCCTTGTTGATGTCGAATTCATATTCGAGTTCATAACCGCCGCTTCTGAGTTTGAGATGCCAGTCGGCGAGTTCGGGCGGGACGCGCGTCATGGGCTCCTGAAGCACGAGCGTGAGGCGCTTGCTGCCGAGCTTCTTCATCAGGGTCGTCTTGTCCTCGATGACGATGAGCTCGCCCTTGCGGATCACGCCGATGCGATCGGCCATCTCCTCGGCTTCGTCGATGTAGTGGGTCGTGAGGATGACGGTGACGCCGCCGTCGCGGAGCCTGCGCACCAAGGCCCACATGTCGCGGCGCAACTCGACGTCCACGCCGGCCGTCGGCTCATCGAGAAACAGGATCCTCGGCTCATGCGACAAGGCCTTCGCGATCATCACCCGCCGCTTCATGCCGCCTGAAAGCATCTGAATGGAGTCCTTGCGCTTCTCCCAGAGCGAAAGATCGCGCAACACCTGCTCCATGTAAGAGGCATTGGGGGCGTATCCGAACAGCCCGCGGCTGAACGCAACCGTCGCCCAGACGGATTCGAAACGGTCGGTCGTCAGCTCTTGCGGAACGAGGCCGATGCGCGAACGGACGGCACGAAAATCCTTCTGGACGTCGAGCCCATCGACGGTGATTTTGCCGGTCGTGGGCGTGACGATGCCGCAGATGATGCTGATGAGCGTGGTCTTGCCGGCGCCGTTCGGACCCAGGAGCGCGAAGATTTCGCCGCGCTGTATGTCGAGATCGACAGGTTTCAGGGCCTGCAGGCCCGAGGCGTAGGTCTTGCTGACGCCGCGGATCGACACAATCGCGTCAGACTGAGCGTCCGGAGTAGCCGCCAATTTGCCGGCGTGCGCGACAATCTCGTTCATGAATCACTCTTTCGGGCGGGAGATAGGTGGCCATATATCGCGTCGATCTTGCCTTGCGCAATTCCGACGCCTGCATGGGTGTTATGAGTGGAAAAATGAAACGCCAATACTCATATCAGGCCCGCGAGAGGACTCGACGGATCGGCGTAGCGTTTCTTCGGCATGCGGCCGGCGAGATAGGCGAGTCTGCCCGCCTCTACCGCGTGACGCATCGCGAGCGCCATTGTCACCGGGTTTTTCGCTTCGGCGATCGCGGTGTTCATCAGCACAGCGTCGCAGCCGAGCTCCATCGCCACGGCCGCGTCGGAGGCCGTGCCCACGCCTGCATCCACAATGACCGGCACTTTCGACTCCTCGATAATCATGCGGATGCCGACGGGATTCTGCACGCCGAGGCCCGAACCGATCGGGGCTGCGAGCGGCATAATGGCAGACGCGCCCATCTCTTCGAGGCGCTTCGCCATGAGGGGATCGTCGCTGCAATAGACCATCACCTGGAAGCCCTCTTTGATGAGAAGCTCGGTGGCGCGCAGCGTCTCGATCATGTCGGGATAGAGCGTCTTGCGATCGCCCAGCACTTCCAGCTTCACGAGCGTCCAGCCTCCCGCCTCGCGCGCGAGCCGGAGCGTGCGCACCGCTTCTTCGCCGGTGAAGCAGCCCGCCGTGTTCGGCAGATATGTGACCTTCTTGGGATCGATGAAATCGACGAGGCGCGGCGCGTTCGGATCGGTCAGGTTCACGCGGCGCACGGCGACCGTGACGATTTCCGCACCCGAGGCTTCCAGCGCAGCCGCGTTCTCCGCATAGGTCTTGTATTTGCCGGTGCCGATGATCAGCCGCGAGCGGTAGGTGCGCCCCGCGACGACGAACGGCTTGTCCTGCGGCGGGGTCACGGGCTCGGCATTGCCGCCGCCGATGAAATGGACGATCTCGAGCCGGTCGCCCTCGCCCACCATGACCGCCCCATATTGCGAGCGCGGGACAATCTCCAGGTTGCGCTCCACAGCGATCTTGGCAGGGTCCAAACCCAGCTTTGTGAGGAGCTCCCGGACGTTGACGGGGGCGTCAAGCTCGCGCCCCTCGCCGTTAATAGTCAGCCGCAACGCCATAAACCGCATCCTCGTTTGATGTTTCTTGAGCGCCCAAGGGTCATTATAAAGCCCCCAGAGCAGCGCCAGCCGGAGGATTCGTGGCCAAAAAAGCCCCAAAAATCAAAGCGGGCACCCCGTCGATATATGTCCTCAACGGTCCGAATCTCAATCTCCTAGGCAGCCGCGAGCCGGAAGTTTACGGCCGGGACACGCTGGCGGACATCCACGCGGCGACGGTCCGCCACGCGGCCGGCCACGGCTTGGCTGTGGAGTTCCGCCAGAGCAACCATGAGGGCGTCCTCATCGACTGGTTGCAGGAGGCCCGCGCGGAGGCGGGCGGGGTCATCCTGAATGCGGCCGGCTTCAGCCATACCTCGGTGGCCATTTTGGACGCATGCCGCGCGCTTGACCGGCCGCTCATCGAAGTCCATTTGTCCAACCCGTTCCGGCGCGAACCCTTCCGGCGCCGTTCATTCGTTAGCGAGGCCGCCACGGGCGTTATCTGCGGACTAGGTGCAACCGGCTATCTGCTTGCCATCGACGCGCTGGCAGAACTCCTCAAAGGTAAGACTGCATGAGCATCAAGGGCGTGAAGCAGATCGGCGCTCGCATCGGCGGCGACACGAAGAAGAACCACGGAGGCATCGATGCCGAAGCGATCCGCGAACTCGCGCATCTTCTAACCGAGACGGGCCTGACCGAGATCGAGATCGAGCAGGCTGGCCATCGCGTGCGTGTGGCGCGCATGGGTGCGCCGATGGCTGCGGCGCACGCCATCACGGCGCCCGTCGCCGCCACGGCCATTCCTGCCTCGGAAACGTCCGCACCGAAGAAGGACGGCCTCGCGGCCGGCGCCGTGACGTCACCCATGGTCGGCACAGTCTATGTCTCGCCGGAGCCCGGCAAGCCGCCTTTCGTCAAAGTGGGCGATAAGGTGAAGGAGGGCGACACGCTCCTGATCGTGGAAGCGATGAAGACCATGAACCCGATCCTCGCGCCGCGCGGCGGTACGATCAGCGAAATCTGCATCCACGATGCGCAGCCGGTCGAATTCGGCCAGGCGCTCGTCGTCCTCAACTGAGCGGCGATGTTCGAAAAGATCCTGATTGCCAATCGCGGCGAAATCGCCCTCCGCATCAATCGCGCCTGCAAGGAAATGGGCATCCAGACGGTGGCGGTCCATTCGACCGCCGATGCCGACGCCATGCATGTCCGCCTCGCCGATGAAAGCGTGTGCATCGGTCCGCCGCCGGCCGCCCAAAGCTACCTGAACATTCCCCAGATCATCGCCGCCTGCGAGATCACCGGCGCGGAAGCGATCCATCCGGGCTACGGCTTTCTCTCCGAGAATGCGCGCTTCGCCGAGATCGTCACCGAACACGGCATCACTTTCATCGGCCCCAAGCCCGAACACATCCGCCTGATGGGAGACAAGATCGCGGCCAAGGCGGCGGTGAAAGCGTTGGGAATTCCGACGGTGCCGGGCTCCAACGGTGCGGTCACCTCCGATGCGGAAGCGAAATCCATCGGCGACGCGATCGGCTATCCCGTGCTCGTGAAAGCGGCCGCCGGCGGCGGCGGGCGCGGCATGAAGGTCGCGCGCAGCGCCGCGGAATTGAGCCGTGCGCTGTCGACGGCACGTGCGGAAGCGAAGTCGGCGTTCGGCGACGACGCCGTCTATCTCGAGAAATATCTCGAGAAGCCGCGCCACATCGAAGTGCAGGTGCTGGCGGACTCCTTCGGCAAGGTCCTGCATCTGGGCGAGCGCGACTGCTCGCTGCAGCGCCGGCACCAGAAAGTCTGGGAAGAAGCGCCCTCGCCCGCGCTCAATGCCGCGCAGCGCGAGAAGATCGGCGGCATCGTCACCTCGGCGCTCACGAAGCTCGGCTATCTGGGTGCGGGCACGATCGAATTCCTGTTCGAGGACGGCGAGTTCTATTTCATCGAGATGAACACGCGCCTGCAGGTCGAACATCCGGTGACGGAAGCGATCACCGGCATCGACATCGTGCGCGAACAGATCCGCATCGCGGCCGGCGGCGCCATCGGCTTCGACCAGAAGGACGTCGTCATCTCCGGCAACGCCATCGAATGCCGCATCAATGCGGAGAACGCGTTCACTTTCCAACCCTCTCCGGGCACCATCACGCAGTTCCACGCGCCGGGCGGCCTGGGCGTGCGTTTCGATTCGGCGATCTATTCCGGCTATCGCATCCCGCCCTATTACGACAGCCTCGCCGGCAAGCTGATCGTCCACGGCAAGAACCGCAACGAGTGTCTGATGCGCCTGCGCCGCGCGCTCGACGAACTCGTCGTCGGCGGCATCGAGACGACAATTCCGCTCTTCCAGCACCTCGTGCGCGAGCCCGACATCATCAACGGCGACTACCACATCCACTGGCTGGAAAAATTCCTGGCCAACAAGAAGCCTTAGGAATCCAGCCTTCACCGTGGCCGGGCTTATGCCGGCGATCCAGCCGTCGCGCGTCGGCGCGGCGTATAAGTTATTGCTCGCAGACGCTCGCTTACTGGGTGGACGGACCACGCCCGGCCATGGTGAGTATTGGAGAGACTCGCGCTAAGCTTGCGGCGTAACAGGGAGGGATAATCACATGGGTTTTCTCGACAAGTGGCAACCGCAACTGCTCAGTGTGCTGAGGATCATGTCGGGCCTGCTTTTTCTCGAACACGGCCTGTCGAAGGCCATCGGCTGGCCGATGGCTTTCCCTGGCAAGATGATGCCGCTCGTCATGGTCGCCTGTGCGATCGAGATCGTAGGTAGCGTCCTCGTGACGCTCGGCCTGTTCTCGCGCTACGCGGCCTTCATCATGTCGGGCGAGATGGCCGTCGCCTATTTCATGGTGCACGTGCCGAAGGGCGGATTTTATCCGATCCTGAACGGCGGGGACGCGCCGATCCTCTTCTGCTTCGTCTTCCTTTATATCGCCGCGGCCGGACCCGGTCCGTGGAGCCTTAACAAAAGTTAGGCTGTGGTGCGTTTGACGCTCGGCTCCTCGCGCGCCAAGCTTCGCGCGAGGAGTGAGAAGACATGCATGGCGCCCAGCGGCTGACACCCGAGTTGTTGCTGACCGCCTATTCGCAGGGCGTGTTTCCGATGGCGGAACGGCGCGACGATCCCGATCTCTTTTGGGTGTCGCCCGAAACGCGCGGCGTCCTTCCGCTCGACCGCTTTCATGTTTCGCATCGCCTGGCCCGTACCGTGCGCAGCGACCGTTTCGACGTGCGCATCGATACGGCCTTCGCGGACGTCATGCGCGCTTGTGCTGCGCCCGCACCGGGGCGCGAGGAAAGCTGGATCAACAATGAGATTCTTGCCGTCTACACGGCGCTGCACGAACGCGGCCACGCGCACAGTATCGAATGCTGGCGCGAGGACCAGCTCGTAGGCGGGCTCTACGGCGTCAATCTCGGGTCGGCCTTCTTCGGCGAGAGCATGTTCATGCGCGAGCGCGATGCGAGCAAAGTGGCACTCGTCCATCTCGTGGCGCGGCTGATCAAGGGCGGCTTCACGCTGCTCGACGCGCAGTTCCTGACGGATCATCTGGCGCGTTTCGGCGCGATCGCAATCCCACGTGCGGCCTATATGGCGTTGCTGGCGGCGGCGCTGACGAAAGACGCCGACTTCTACTGTCCGGAGCCTTCCGGCAGGTCCGGCAGCTTCTCTTTCGCGCCTGTTTCCGGCGATACGATCTTGACCGGTGCGGTCGAAGCCACTGTCGGCGCCACCTGGCCCGGCTGGTTCGTCTTGCAGCTGATCACCCAGACGTCATAGAGCGGATGATCGAGCGGGTT
>DATJRP010000050.1:0-67114 GCA_035504555.1 Rhizomicrobium sp.
ATGTTGCGGATCAAGGCGGCGCCGGCTGCATCGGGGGCGGCCTAAGCGGCCGCCCGCTGCAATGCGCCAAGCCGTTCGCTCGCGGTGCGATGATGCGCGGCGCTGAGTTCGGCGCCCAGGTAGTCGCGGCCAAGATCGCGCGCGGCGACAAGCGTTGAACCCGACCCGCAAAATGGATCGAGCACCAGGCCGCCCGGTGCCGAAAATGCCTCAATTAACGGCCGCAATGCGGCGACAGGCTTTTGCGTCGGGTGCAAGCGGTTTCCGGTATAGGCGAAGTCGATCACGTCCGGGATGGGCTTTGCTGGCGGCGTCACATCGCCTTTCGCCAGCAAATAGGCTTGCTCATGCTCATAGCGAAGGAAGCGCGCCGATGAGGCGTAACGCTTGCGGAACACGATATGGCCGACGATGCGGAAACCCGCCGCCCGCCAGGCGTCCACGAACAAGTCAACCTTGTTCCAGCCGTAAAAGCTGACGCAGAAACCGCCATTCCTTAAAACGCGGTGCATCTGCTTGAACGCAGGGCGAAGCCAGCGCGCATTGTCGTCATTGGCGACGGTGCGGCCGTCGCGTCCACGATAGCGGGTGATATAAGGCGGATCGGTCAATATGAAGTCCACCGACTCCCGCTCCATGCCGCGCATGAGTTCGATGCAATCGCCTTGCAGGATCGCGTTGCGGGGGGTGAAAAGACTTTCGCTTTGTTGCCGGTTGATGTTGTGCGCCATGACTGTCTCCTTGGGCTTGGGGTCAGCGCAGCGAAGCGCCGCGCCTGAACCCCTGCCCGTCGGCGAGACCGGGGGTGCAAACGGAGTAGCGGCTTCGCGGGGAACCAGATTGTTTCGACGACGCCACCGGCGGCGGTGAAAGAATCTGGGCGGAAGCCGCTCGAAGTGCGCCAGGGGCGGAGCCCCAAGCATCCGCGCCGCGTCTGCGGCGCATGACAAAAGGGATTGCTTGCTTAGACCGGCATACGCCAGCGCCCTCGGGAACAGCGCGGCGTTTCTATTCGCCACCTTCAATGCGAAGCGCGCTCTGGCGTAGCAACGGTGGGTGCCTCTGCGAAGCACATTGCCGCACGCTCGGCGCATGAGACACGCATCCAGGCGCCATCGCCGCTTCACAATTCGACCGGATGAAATCCCGTCTGATCTTTATGATTACGCGCACGCGCTTGGCCCATGTCGAGGCCACCAGCCGGTGCGGGATGACCCGCCGATCAAGGTGACGGATGACTGGCCTGAGATGGTGCCTATCACGGAGGCGGAGCTGCGGGTCATGGAGGCCCATTTCGGAGACGTGCTCGACGAAATCTTCGGCCCGCTGCCGTGATTCCAGCATATCGACCAGGACTTGCTTTGTGAGTCAATCTGACGTACATTCAGCGCGTATTGGATGCCTTGTTAGGAGCAAGCCCATGCCGCGTGAGCAAGTGAAAACCGAACGGAAGCCGCCCAACCGGGACGAGCGTCTCGGATTCCGGCTGGATGAGGACTCCAAGGATTTGATTGAACGGGCTGCCCATCTGTCTCGGCGCAAGGTGAGCGATTTCTGCGTCACCGCGCTCGTCGATACCGCACGGAGGATTATCGCCGAGCATGAGATGCTGGCGCTGTCGGACCGTGACCGCAAGGCGTTCTTCGATGTCCTCATCAACCCGCCGGAGCCGAGCGAGCGGCTGCAACGCGCGCTCGCCGAGCATAAGCGTCGCGTGGCGTCCTAAACATGGCTGCGCCTCGTCCCGATCTGAGGATCGAGGCGCTTGCGCCACATCACGACAGGAGCGGCTTCTCCTGCGGCGTCGATAGTCTCGACCGCTACTTCAGGACGCAGGCCGGTCAGGATGTCCGGCGCAAGGCGAACGGCGTCTTCGTGCTCGTCGAGCCGAAGCGGCCGGATGTGGTGCTCGGCTATTACACCCTCTGCGCCACGGGCCTGCCGCATGGCGACGTTCCTGTTGCAGCGCGGAAGCATGTCCCGCGCTATCCGCTGGTGGCCGCGATCCTGGTCGGGCGTCTGGCGGTCTCCGAAGCGCGGCAGGGCGAGCGCTTTGGTGCCATGCTGATCGCCGACGCCGTGCGCCGCACCTATGCGAGCGCCTCCACGATCGGCGCATCGATGATGGTGGTGGATGCGATCAACGAGCGCGCCGCCGCTTTCTACGAAGGCAATGGCTTTGTGCGGCTGCCGGACTCGCTGCATCTTGTGCTGCCGATGGATGTGATCAAGCGGATGGTGGAGTCATGATCGACGCTGTTCCGAAACCTGGTGACTTGGCTGCGGCCGGCCCGGCCGCAAAGGCGGCCCTCTATCTTCGCGTGTCGACCGGGCGGCAAGCTGAAAGCGATCTGTCGATCCCCGATCAGCGCCGACAGATCACCGGCTATTGTGAGGCCAAGGGCTGGGACGTGGCGGCTGAGTATGTCGAGCCGGGCAATACCGCGACCGATGACCGCCGGCCCGCGTTTCAAGCGATGATTGAAGCCGCGCTCGTCAAGCCGCCGACCTTCACCGTCATCGTCGTTCACTCCTTCTCGCGCTTCTTCCGCGACCAATTCCAGTTCGAATTCTATGTCCGCAAGCTTGCCAAGAACGGCGTGCGGCTGATCTCCATCACGCAAGATCTCGGGGATGATCCGATGAGCGTGATGATGCGTCAGATCATGACGCTGTTCGACGAGTATCAATCGAAAGAGAACGGCAAGCACACGCTGCGGGCGATGAAGGAGAATGCCCGGCAGGGCTTCTGGAATGGCGCGCTGCCGCCGATCGGCTATCGCATCGTGGCGTCCGAGCAGCGCGGTGCGAAGATCAAGAAGAAGCTGGAAATCGATCCGGTCCATGCCGAGACCGTGCGCTTGATCTACAGGCTGGCTCTGAAGGGCGATGGCGAAAGCGGTTCGCTCGGTCTGAAGTCGATCGCCATTTGGCTGAACGAGCACAACATTCGCACACGCGACGGCGGCCGTTGGGGCGTGGGGTCAGTCCACCAGGTTCTCACGCGCGAGACCTACGTCGGCCGTCATCGGTTCAACACACGGGATTTCAAGACCAAGGCGCCAAAGCCGGAATCCGAACATGCCATCATGGCCGTGCCGCCGATTGTCACCGAAGTCGAGTTCGAGGCTGTGCGGGAGCATCTGAAAGCTCGCAACTCGAAATGGATGGCCCCGCGCGCGGTGAGCGGTCCCACCTTGCTGACCGGCATCTGCTTCTGTGCGAGTTGCGGTGGCGCGATGACGCTGCGAACAGGAAACGGCAGCTCGGGCGGGCACTATCGCTATTACACCTGCTCCACCAAGGCGCGGCAGGGATCGGCCGGATGCCGCGGCTTGACCGTGCCGATGGACAAGCTCGATCGCGCGGTTGCCGACCATCTGGAATGGCGTCTGCTCGATCCGCAGCGTCTGGCGACGATGATGGGGCAACTGCTCGACCACCGTGAGGAGTGGACCGAACGGCGCTGGGGCCACATCGCGGAGCTGCGCAAGCGCGTCGCCGAGGCCGAAGCGAAACTGAAGCGTCTCTATGAGGCGATCGAAAACGGCATCGCCAACATGGCGGACCCTTCGCTCAAGGATCGGATCGCCGAGCTGACCAGCATGCGGGACCAGGCGGTTGCCGATGCTGAGCGAACGACAGCCGCAGTCGAAAGGCTCGGTCCGGCGATCACGCCGGAAAGCCTGCGAACATTTGTTCTGACAGCGCGGCGCAAGCTTCGGAACGAAGATGGAACGTATCGGCGCGACCATCTGCGGGCCTTGGCCCAGCGTGTCGAGGTCGTCGACCGCAGCGAGGTCCGCATAATGGGTTCTAAAACCGAGCTTTTGCGGACTCTCGCCGCCGCTGCGAGCGTAGAATCGGCGGCGATTGGCGTTCGCAGTTTGGTACCAAAGTGGCGCGCCCTAGGGGAGTCGAACCCCTCTTGCAAGATTGAAAATCTTGAGTCCTAACCGATAGACGAAGGGCGCGCAGAGGGCGGGGCTATAAAGACCGGAAAGCGCCTTGGCAAGCGCTCGCTAGGTGCCCGCCGGAGCGGCATCCTCGACCAGAAGCTGGATGCGTGCGCGGCCGTTCCAGTGATCCATCCTTAATGCACCGGCGACGTGGACGCGGGCACCGCGCGCCTTGAGAAGCCCCTCGCCCAACGCCGTGTCGACCGAGCGGAATGCGATCGCATTGAGCTTGGTGCCATCGGGGCCCGCGAGCTTCATGCGCACATGCTTTTCGCCGACCACATCGGCATAGGCGACGGTCACATCGAGCGCGGCGCAGACCGGCTCGGGATTTCCGGCACCAAATGGCCCGATGCGGGCCATCTCTTCGATCAGGTCCGCGGTTGCGCCCGAGGCCGAAATGGCGACATCCAAGGCCAGTTCCGGCACCACCGGCGAGATCGCCTGCTCGGCAAACCAGCCGGTGAGGAACGCCCGGAACAGCGGGAGCTGCTCCGCCATCAGCGAGAAGCCGGCCGCCATGGCATGGCCGCCTCCAGCCTCCAGAGCGCCCGCCTGGCGGGCCGCGCGGACTGCCGCGCCCACGTCCACACCGACGACCGAGCGGGCTGAGCCGCGCCCCAGGCCGCCCTCGAGGCCCGCCACGAAAGTGGGCCTGTGGAACCGGTCCTTGAGCCGCCCGGCTACAATGCCCACCACGCCGGAATGCCAGCCTTCGCCCGTCACCAGCAGGAACGGCGCGTCCCCCTGACGCGCGGCCAATTCCATAGCCTCGTCGAGGATAATGGCTTCGATCGCCTGGCGCTCGCGATTGTGGGTGTCCAACAGCCGCGCCAGCGGCTCGGCCTGGGCCTGGTTCGCGGCCGACAGCAGTTCGGCGCCCAGCGTACAGCGCCCAACCCGGCCACCGGCGTTGATCCGGGGTCCCAGCACGAAGCCCAGGTGATGCGGCGTGAACGGCGCGGCGGCGCCTGCGACATTCGCCAGCGCTGCCAGCCCCGGCCGCGCGCCGGCGGCGATGCGGGTGAGGCCTGTGCGCACGAAGGCGCGGTTCACGCCGACAAGCGGCACGACATCGCAGATCGTCGCCAGGCCCACGAGATCGACGGCGCCACGCAGATCCGGTTCGGCGATGCCTTGCGCCACATACCAGCCGCTGTCGCGCAGGCTCCGATTGAGCGCGACGACAAAGAGAAACGTCACCCCCGCCGCACAAAGATAGCCAAGACCAGATGTGTCGTCGGACTGATTGGGATTGACGTGCGCGAAGGCGGGCGGCGCGTGCTCCACCGCATGATGATCGAGTACCACCACGTCCAGGCCCGCATCGCGCGCGGCTTCGAGCGCATGTGCAGCCGCTGTGCCGCAATCGACGGTGATGACGAGGCTCGCGCCTTCTTCGTGCAATTGCCGCATCGCGCGCGGCGACGGTCCGTAGCCTTCCGTCAGACGATCGGGGATGTAGATACGCGGACGCCGCCCGATCGCGGTCAGAAAATCGTTGAGCAGCGCCGACGACGAAGAGCCGTCGACGTCGTAGTCGCCGAAAACCGCGATCTTCTCGCCGCGCTCGATGGCCGCCTGCACGCGCGCGACGGCCTTGTGCATGTCCTTGAGCAGAAGCGGCTCCGGCAGCAGCCGCTTCAGCGTGGGCTCGATGAGGTCGGCGACATCGCCGAGCGGAACGCCGCGTGCCGCCAGGAGGCGCGCCAGCGTGTGGGAAATGCCGGCGCCGCGCACGAGATCGCGGACCGCCGTCTCATCGGGCTCGCGCAAGGTCCAGCGGCGCCCGGTAAAGGAAAGCGCGAAGGAACGCGATTGCATCAGCGCGTCAATATTGGTTCTCCCGCCGGCGGTGCCGCGCCTTGACCCAGCGCACGGTGCGCGTCCCCGAGCGCATCAGGATGCTTTCCGTCGTCACGAAATGGCCGTGGAAATGCACGCCCCGCAACATGGAGCCGTCGGTCACGCCCGTCGCCGCGAACACGCAGTCGCCCGAGGCCAGATCGAGCAGCGAATATTTGCGGTCGAAATCGGTGATGCCGAGACGTGTGGCGCGCGCGCGTTCGTCGTCCTTCTTGAAGACGAGGCGCGTCTGCATCTGCCCGCCGACACAGCGCAGCGCCGCCGCCGCCAGCACGCCTTCCGGCGCACCGCCCTGCCCCATATAGATGTCGACGCCGGTCGTCGGGTCCGTCGTCGCGATGACGCCTGCGATGTCGCCGTCGGTGATAAGACGCACGGCTCCGCCCGCCTTGCGCACGCCTTCGATGATGTGCGCATGACGCGGCCGGTCGAGGACGCAGGCCGTGATCTCCTGCGGATCGACGCCCTTGGCGCGCGCCAGCGCGATGATGTTCTCCTCCGCACTCGCATCGAGATCGACGACGCCGTCGGAATAGCCCGGGCCGATCGCGATCTTGTCCATGTAGGTGTCGGGTGCGTGCAGCAGAGAACCCTTCTCCGCGATGGCAACGACCGTCAGCGCGTTCGGCAGCGCTTTCGCCGTCAGCGTCGTGCCTTCCAGGGGATCGAGCGCAATGTCGACGGGCGTGCCGCCGGTTCCCACTTTCTCGCCGATATAGAGCATGGGCGCTTCGTCGCGCTCGCCTTCGCCGATGACGACCGTGCCGTCGATGGGAAGATCGTTGAGCGCGTGGCGCATGGCCTCGACGGCGGCCTGGTCGGCGGCGCGCTCGTCGCCGCGGCCGATCTGGCGTGCCGCGTGAATGGCGGCCGCTTCCGTGACCCGCACCGCTTCGAAAGCGAGTTTGCGGTCCATGGCTTGGGACATTGGGAAGGCTCCTGAAAAATCGGCCGGTTCTATCCGGCTTCCATGGGAATCATGCAAGGCGCGCCCAAGACCCTGTCGGAGGCCGCGATGACCTTCAAGGCGCGGACGACGGCCTCGTGCGAACACTCGTGGGTAATCATGACAATCGAAACCGGCTCCCCCGGCGCCCGGCCCCGCTGGATCATGCTCTCGATGGAAATTTCGGACTGGGCGAGATGGCTGGCGATTTCGGCCAGGACGCCGGGCGCATCGAGCACGTCGAAGCGGAGGTAGAAGGCCGATTTCAGCGAGTGTGACAGAGCGGGCACGGCCGCACGGAGCGTGGCTGCCGGCCGGCCGAAAACCGGTGACGCATTGCCGCGTGCGATATCCACAATATCGGCGACGACGGCCGAGGCGGTCGGCGCTTCCCCCGCACCCCGGCCCTCGAAGAAGAATGGTCCCGCCTCGCCCGCATGGGCGACGACCGCGTTGAACGCACCGTCCACATCGGCCAGCGGCGTGCCGAGCCGCACCATCGCGGGCTGCACCCGCTGATCGAAGCGGTCGCCCACGCGCCGCGCGATGCCCAGCAGCTTGATGCGGCAGCCGAACTCGCGCGCGAACGCGATGTCCTGCGGCGTGATGTGCGAGATGCCCTGGATCGGAATGTTGTCGAGATCGGGTTTGATGCCGAAGGCGAGGCTCGCCAGCAATGCGAGCTTGTGCGCCGTGTCGCCGCCGCCGACGTCGAGCGTGGGATCGGCTTCCGCAAAGCCCAGGCGCTGGGCGTCGGCCAGAATGTCCGCGAAGGGACGGCCGGAGGCTTCCATTTGAGTGAGGATGTAGTTGCAGGTGCCGTTGAGGATTCCGCGCACCGATGCAATGTCGTAAGCGATCAAACTCTCGCGCAGAGCTTTGACGATGGGAATGCCGCCGGCGGCCGCGCCTTCGAAGCGCAGCACCACACCTTTTTCTTCCGCCAGCGCAGCCAGTTCGGCGCCATGATATGCCAGCAGCGCCTTGTTCGCCGTGACGACATGCTTGCCCGCCTGGAGCGCGCGCTCGACAAGTGCGTAGGCGACGCCGCTTTCGCCGCCGATCAGCTCGACGATGACATCCGCGTCGCTCGCAGCCAGTCCGGCGCAGTCGTCGGTCCAGGTGATGTTGCCGATCTCGGCGGCGCGCTTTTTCCTGCGGTCACGCGCGGAGACCAGCACGCATTCGATCTCGCGGCCCGCGCGTGCGGCAAGCTCCGTGCGCCGCGCGGTCAGGACTTTGACCACGCCCCCGCCGACTGTCCCCAGCCCGGCGATCGCAACGCGCAGCGGCTTCGTCATTTCGCCGATTCCAGTTCGGGCGCGGGCTCGTTCAGACGCAACGAGAGGAACTTCTTGATGTTGCGCGCCGCTTGGCGGATGCGGTGCTCGTTCTCGACCAGCGCGATGCGCACATGGCCTTCACCGTATTCTCCGAAGCCCAATCCTGGCGCGACGGCGACTTTCGCGTGCGCCAAAAGCCGCTTCGAGAATTCGAGCGAACCCATCTCGCGGAACTTCTCCGGGATCTTCGCCCAGGCAAACATCGAAGCGTCCGGCGTTTCGATAGACCAACCCGCGCGTGCGAGGCTTTCCACGAGAACGTCGCGGCGGCTCCTGTAGATCGCGCGCATTTCGTCGACGCAGTCCTGCGGACCGTTCAGCGCGGCCGTTGCGGCCACTTGCACCGGCGTATAGGCGCCGTAGTCGAGATAGGACTTGATGCGCGCGAGCGCACCGATGAGCCGCGCGTTGCCCGCCGCAAATCCCATGCGCCAGCCCGGCATCGCATAGGTCTTGCTCAACGACTGGAATTCGACGGCGATGTCCTTCGCACCATCGATCTCGAGGATCGAAGGCGGCGGCGCGCCGAAATAGATGTCGGCATAAGCGAGATCGGACAACACCCAGATCTCGTGCTTCTTCGCGAAAGCGACCACCTCTTTGTAGAAATCGAGACCGACCGTGTGTGCCGTCGGGTTCGACGGATAATTCACGACCAGCGCCGAAGGCGACGGCACGGAATGACGCACCGCTGTGCCGAGACGGCTCAGATATTCTTCCGGCGATGTCGCCGGCACGTGGCGGATCGCGGCGCCCGCCATGATGAAGCCGTAGGCATGAATGGGGTAAGCCGGATTGGGCACGAGGATGACGTCGCCCGGCGCCGTGATGGCCTGCGCCAGGTTGGCGAAGCCTTCTTTGGAACCCAGCGTGGCGATGACTTCCGCGTCGGGATCGAGCATCACGCCAAAGCGGCGCTTGTAGTAGGCCGCCATGGCCTTGCGGAGGCCCTTGATGCCGCGCGAGGCGGAGTAGCGGTTGGAGCGGGGATCGCGCGCGGTCTCGACGAGCTTCTCGACGATGTGTGGCGGCGTCGGCATGTCGGGATTGCCCATGCCGAAATCGATGATGTCCTCGCCGCGCGCGCGCGCCGAGGCCTTCAGCCTGTTGACCTCTTCAAAGACGTAAGGCGGCAGGCGCCGGATGCGGTGAAATTCGGACTGCATGACCTGTGACCGACCATTCGCGGGCCCGCGCAGCATCCGGGCAATTTGCGCGCCCCGTCAACGTTCGTCGTCGTTCAGCTCTCGAAGATGATATCGGCACGACGGCCGCCGTCTTCGCCCTGCGGCGCCGTGATCCCGTAGCCGGACTGGTCGTCGCCGACGGCCTGCACGAGCACCCTGTCCGCCGGCACGCCTTGCGCGATGAGGGCGCGCGCGACCGCGCTGGCGCGGGCCTGGGACCGCTCAAAGTTCCAGACAAGCTGACGCTCGCTGCTCATACTGCCCGCGCTGCCGGAGGCATGGCCGATGACGCGCACATAACCCTGGCCGCCGCGCGCGAGGAACACTCTGGCCGCTTCGCGGACCTGAGCCTTGGCTTCGCCGTTGAGGATCGTCGTGTCGTGCGGGAAGAAAACCACTGCTGCCGGGGCGCCGGGGATGCCGCCGGCATAGGCCGTCGGAGCCACCGCTCCACCCTGCAGGGCGTCGAAATTGGCGACGACGGCGCCGCTCATCTTTTCTGGGCCGCCCTCGCCCATGTTGCGCGAATGCCTGGAGTTCGAGGCGTAAGCCGTTCCTGTCGCGGGGACCGCCGGCTCACCGCCCGAGATCGACGCGGTTTGCTGATAGCGGGCCAGGATCGAAGGCGGCACGAATTGGGCGACGGACCCATCCAGCGGCGGTGCGCTCGACGGGCGGAAGCCCAAAGAAGCGTCGCCGCTTGCGACCTGCTGACCGACGGCCGGGACAGCCGGCATGCTCGATGAGGCCGGGGCGACGGCGGGCGGCGGCATCGTCTCGGACGCGACGGCGGCAGGCGCCGGCGCTGGTGCCGGGGCGGCGGCGGGCGCGCTGTTGTCGGCCGGAAGCGTTCCAGGACCGGCGGCGGGCGGCGGCGGCGGGGCCGGCGGCGCGGCAGGCGCTGCCGCGGGCGACGCGTTGTCGTTGGCGGCGACTTCTTCGGCCGACAGCGGGGCTTCGGCCGGTGGCGGAGCAGCGGCGGGTTCGGTGCCGCCTCTCAACGCATCGGCGCTGTATTGGGCCTTGCTGCGATCGGCCGCCAGCGAGTCCGCGACCTGCTTCTGCTCGTCGGCGGTCGACGGCGTCTGCGGCTTATCGGGAATGGTGGAGAGATCGGGCGTCTGCGTGTTGTCGGCGGTCTGCTGCCCTTGGTCGTCAGGCGCGGCCGTCTGGTCGCTATCGCTGCCGCCAACCCACGTCGTGGGGTCCACCCAGTCGGGGACCGACGAGCACGCGCTCGCGCCCATCGCAACCCCGAGAACAACGCTCGCGCGGGCGATAAATTTCGACAAGGTTAGTGCCTTGGGCGTCATCGAAGAACCTCGGAAGAACAGCGACAAGGCATCCCGCCCGCGCAGCCACTGGCGCCAGCATATACAGGCCACGCCTGCCGCGTCCAAGCAAAACTGCGAGGAGAATCAACGATTGTCGAACATCCGCGCAGCAGGTCGCCGAAAAGCGCGGCTTGCGGCTTTGCGAGACCAAGCGTTATCTATTTTCCGATCCACAGGTGCCGCAAATGGCTAAGAAGCCGAATCATTCCGGTAGGGATTCCGCAACCTCGACACCGCCGAAAGCCGAATCAGAAACCGCGAAACCCGCTGCCACCGCCGCGGAGACCGATGCTTACAAGATCGGGGACCCGGGCGAGTTCGCGCGGAACATGGTGCGCGTCGGTGTCCAATCGCAGAAGTTGCTGGCCGATTACTTCAAGCGGCAGGCCGAAAAAGCCGGCAACCAGCCGCTCGACCCGCTCAATATCTCCGGCACCTTCATGGAACTGTTGCGCGGGATGGTAGCCGATCCGGCCGTCGTCATGGAGGCGCAGTTCGATCTGTGGCGCAATTATATGACGCTTTGGGAGCGCACTGCGCGCCGCATGATGGGCGGCGACGTCGAGCCCATGGTGGCGCCGGCGCCGGGCGACAAGCGCTTCAAGGACAAGGAGTGGCAGGAAAACCAGATCTTCGACTTCATCAAGCAGTCCTACCTGCTGACGGCGAACTGGCTGCAGAACACCGTCGCCAAGGTCGACCACATGGATCCGCCCACCCGGCGACGCATCGACTTCTATACCAAGCAGTTCGTCGATGCCCTCGCCCCGACCAACTTCGTGCTCACCAATCCCGAAGTGCTGCGCGCCACTTTGCAGAGCAATGGCGAGAACCTGGTCAACGGTCTAAACAATCTGCTGGAGGATCTCGATCGCGGCGAAGGCCAGCTGTCGATCCGGCAGACGGCCGACGCCTTCACACTCGGCGAAAACATCGCAACCGCGCCCGGCAAAGTCATATTCCGCAACGAACTCTTCGAGCTGCTGCAATACGATCCGACGACGGATGAAGTTTATGAGCGGCCGCTTCTGATCTTTCCGCCCTGGATCAACAAGTTCTACATCCTCGATTTGAGGCCCGAGAACTCCTTCATCCGCTGGGCGACGGCGCAGGGCTACACCGTCTTCGTGGTCTCCTGGGTCAATCCCGATCGCAGGCTCGCGCGCAAGACGTTCGAAGACTACATGCGCGACGGCATCTTCGCCGCGCTCGACGCCGTGCACGACGCCACCGGCGTGCGCGATCCCAACGTCATCGGCTATTGCATCGGCGGCACGCTGCTTTCGGCGACGCTCGCCTACATGGCGGCCACGAAGGACACGCGCATCCATTCGGCGACCTTCTTTGCGGCCCAGGCTGATTTCAGCGAAGCGGGCGACCTTCAGATCTTCATCGACGACGTCCAACTCGAAGCGCTGGAGCAGCAGATGGACGCGGCCGGCGGCGTGCTCGAGGGCCAGAAGATGGCGACGACCTTCAACATGCTGCGCGCCAACGATCTGATCTGGTCGTTCGTCGTGAACAATTATCTGCTCGGCAAGACGCCGGTGCCGTTCGACCTGCTCTACTGGAATTCCGACACGACGCGCATGCCGGAAGCGACGCATCTTTTCTATCTGCGCGAATTCTACCGGAACAACGCGCTCGCCAGGGGGAAGATGAAGTTCGGCGACGTGAAACTCGATCTGGGCAAAGTCACGATCCCGGTCTATCTGCAATCGGCGAAGGAGGATCACATCGCTCCATTCCGCTCCGTCTATAAATCGACGAAGCTGTTCAAGGGGCCGATCCGCTTCATCCTCGCGGGCTCTGGTCACATCGCGGGCGTCATCAATCCACCGTCGGCGAAGAAATATCAGTACTGGACCAACGACACGCTGCCGGAGACGGTGGAGGACTGGCAGGCGGGCGCCGTCGAGCATCCGGGTTCGTGGTGGCCGGACTGGAAGGCGTGGCTTGTGCCGCTCTCGGGCGAAAAAGTGCCGGCGCGCAAACCCGGCGACGGCAAGCTCCGGCCACTCGGCAATGCGCCCGGCGCTTACGCGAAGATCAAGGCGCAGTAGACCCGGACGGCACTTTCAGCGTCTTCAGATATTCTATGAGATAGATCTGCTCGGCTGGATCGGTGATCGAGACGTGCGGCATCAGCGTGTCCGGCACCATATGTGCGTTGTCGGCAAGCCATTTCTTCAGATTGTCTTCCGTCCAGACGATCCCGGAATTCTTCAAAGCAGCCGAATACGGAAATCCCGGCTGCGACGCAGCGGGGCGGCCGACAATCCCGACGAGACTCGGTCCCATCTTGACCGGCATGTCCGCGCGCCAGGCGTGACAGACCGAACAATGGTCCATGTAGACGTTCTCGCCGGCGGAGCGCGCAGCGTCCCGCCACGAAAAGGGCACAACGACTTGCGCGGAGACGGTGTTCGCGGACACAAGAACGATCAGCGCGACGAATGCGGACAGACGTTTCATAGGCACTCCTCTCGGTGCCCCGCGCCCGGCCTTCTAGAATAGGAAATTAATCGCCCGCGCGCACCGCGCAATGCCTGCCCCATTTCGTCTCAGAATAGATAAAAAGCGCAGCGGTGATTTGCACCGCTGCGCTTCGTCTTAAGCCGCTGCGAAAAAGCTTTAGTAGAATACGTCGTATTCGACCTGCAGGACTTCGCCGGAGTTCTGGTCAATCAGCAGCGCGTCGCTGCCGTAACGCACCCACACGAATCCCGGCGGCGGCTCGGCCAGACCGTAATCGTAGTAATCGCTCAGCCAGTAGTTCTGCGACCAGAACAGCGCCGGAAGGATTTCACCGAACACCCAGCGGTGCTCGTACCAGCCCTGCGGCCGCACATAGACGGCGGCGTGGAAGCGGCGCGGCGCCACGAAATTGCGCTGATAGGCGTGGCGATCGAAATTACGATTGGGCGGCGGCTTGTGCCCCATCATCGCGTTATGCGACGGCCCCATCATCGAGCCGCCATGTGGAGGACCGCTCATGTTGCCATGTGGCGGAGCGCCCGGATGGCCATGCTGTGGCGGCGGTGCGCCGTGCGGCTGGCCGCCGCCTGGCGGCGGAGCCTTGTGTTCCTCGTGATGCTGATCGTTCTGCGCGAGCACGAGCGGCGCGGCCTGCGCGGCTGCCAATGCGCCGGACGCCAGAACGACGCCGGCAAACAAAAACTTCAACTTCATTGCGCTACCCCCAAAGTGAACTGAAGACGCCTCTACACGGCCAATCTGGCATACATGATTAACGCTTTCCAGACGGCGGGAATGCGCAGGCTGGCGTGCCAACCGAAGCTGCGCAGGGTCCGGCCGTCCACCTGCGCTAAAGCTTCGGTGGACTCGCCAACCTCCGCCGCTGCACAGCGCAGGTTGGTGGGCGGTGACGGGATCGAACCGCCGACACCTTCGGTGTAAACGAAGTGCTCTACCGGCTGAGCTAACCGCCCGGAATGGCCGCCTTATAGCAGTGTCGCGGAAGGAAACGAGGCGGGATTAGTTGAGCGCGTCCTTCAAGCCCTTGCCGGCGCGAAAGCGCGGTTGCTTGGACGGTTTGATGTCGATCTCGGCGCCTGTTTGCGGGTTGCGTCCCTTGCCGCCGGCGCGTTCCGCCACGACAAAGACGCCGAAGCCCGTCAGTCTCACCTCATCGCCGGCTTTCAACGCATCCGTAATCACTTCGAAAACGCCGTCGACGGCTTTGGCCGCATCGTGTTTGGCGAGTCCGGTATGGTCTGCCAGTTTTTGGATAAGATCGATTTTGTTCACTAGCGAGCTCCTTGGCGATTCGCTCCCGACCGGGGAAGTTTAGGGCTTTGGAGCCCTGGCCCCAAGCCCAAACCCCGCGGAATCCCTGGATTTCTGTAGAAAAAGGGCCCGAATCGGGTTCGATCCGGGCCCTTGGAGCGGGTCAGTGGGTGACGACGGCGTCCCCGTCGTCTTTCGGCAGAGCTGCCGGAAGGATTTCGGGATCCGTCCAGTCGATCGGCGACGGCTGGCGCACAAGCGCGGTCTTGAGGACTTCCTCGATGCTCGACACCGGCACGATCTTGAGGCCCTGCTTCACGTTGTCCGGAATGTCGGCCAGATCCTTCTCGTTCTCGGAAGGAATGATGACCGTCTGGATTCCCGCGCGCAGCGCAGCAAGGAGTTTCTCTTTCAGACCGCCGATCGGAAGCACGCGACCACGGAGCGTCACTTCACCGGTCATCGCCACGTCGCGGCGCACTGGAATGCCCGTGAACACGGAGATGATCGACGTCGCCATTGCAGCGCCTGCCGAGGGACCGTCCTTCGGCGTCGCACCTTCCGGCACGTGTACGTGGATGTCCTTCTGGTCGAAGGTCGGCGGCTTGATGCCGAAGTTCGTCGCCTTGGAGCGCACATAGGAGCGCGCCGCGTCGATCGATTCCTTCATCACGTCGCCGAGCTTGCCGGTCGTCTGCATGCGGCCCTTGCCGGGGAGCATAACCGCTTCGATCTGAAGCGTGTCGCCTCCGACTTCGGTCCAGGCAAGCCCCGTGACCACGCCGACTTGATCTTCGCCTTCGATTTCGCCGAACCGGAACTTGCGGACACCCGCGAAGGTGCCGAGATTTTCCGGCGTGACTTCGATCGATTTCGCCTTGCCCGAGACGATGTCCTTGATCGCCTTGCGCGCGAGGTTCGCGATCTCGCGTTCGAGGTTACGCACACCGGCTTCGCGCGTGTAGTAGCGGATCAGGTCGCGCAACGCCCCGTCGGTGATGCTCCACTCCTCGTCCTTCAGGCCATGCGCCTTGATCTCTTTCGGGAGCAGGTGGCGCTTGGCGATCTCGACCTTCTCGTCCTCGGTATAGCCGGGGATGCGGATGATCTCCATGCGGTCCATCAGCGGCTGCGGCATGTGCAGCGTGTTCGCGGTGGTGATGAACATCACATCCGACAGGTCGAAATCGACCTCGAGATAGTGGTCGTTGAACGAGTGGTTCTGCTCGGGGTCGAGGACTTCGAGCAGCGCTGACGAGGGATCGCCGCGCCAGTCCGCGCCGAGCTTGTCGATCTCGTCAAGCAGGAACAGCGGGTTGGCGGACTTCGCCTTCTTCATCGACTGCACGATCTTGCCGGGCATCGAACCGATATAGGTGCGCCTGTGACCGCGGATTTCCGCTTCGTCACGGACGCCGCCCAGCGACATGCGCACGAACTCGCGGCCCGTCGCGCGCGCGATCGATTTGCCGAGCGAGGTCTTGCCCACGCCCGGAGGACCAACGAGGCAAAGGATCGGGCCTTTCATCTTGCCCGCGCGCTGCTGCACGGCGAGGTATTCGAGGATGCGGTCCTTGACCTTCTCGAGGCCGTAATGGTCCTCATTGAGGATCTCTTCCGCGAGCTTGATGTCCTTCTTGACCTTGGACTTCTTGCCCCACGGCAGCGACAGCAGCCAGTCGAGATAGTTGCGCACGACGGTCGCTTCCGCGGACATCGGGCTCATCTGGCGCAGTTTCTTGACTTCGGCCTGCGCCTTCTCGCGCGCTTCCTTCGAGAACTTGGTCTTGCGGATGCGCTCTTCCAGCTCGTTCAGCTCGTCGCGGCCTTCCTCGCCTTCGCCGAGCTCCTTCTGGATCGCCTTCAGCTGTTCGTTCAAGTAGTACTCGCGCTGCGTCTTCTCCATCTGGCGCTTCACGCGCGTGCGGATCTTCCGCTCGACCTGGAGGACGCCGATCTCCGATTCGATCAGGTTCAGCACGCGCTCAAGCCGCTCGGTGGTGTTGAGCGTTTCGAGCAATTGCTGGCGATCGGAAATCTTGACCGAAAGATGCGAGGCGACCGTGTCCGAGAGCTTTGCGGGATCGTCGATCTGCGCAAGCGAGGCCAGCGTCTCCGCCGGGACCTTCTTGTTCAGCTTGATGTAGCTCTCGAAATTCGCCTTGACCGTGCGCACGAGCGCTTCGGTCTCTTTGGCCTCGCCGCCCTTGTCGGCAATCTTTTCGATGGTCGCCTGGAAAAAGTCCGTACGCGGAACAAATCCGGTGACCCGGGCGCGCGACTTACCTTCGACCAGCACGCGGACCGTCTGGTCGGGCAGCTTCAGAAGCTGCAGGACCGTCGCCATCGTGCCGATGCGGTGGAGGCCGTCCGGCGTGGGATCGTCGTCCGTGGCATTTTTCTGGGTCAGGAGAAGGATCTGTTTCTCCTCGCTCATAACCTCTTCCAGCGCGCGCACGGACTTCTCGCGGCCCACGAAGAGCGGAACAATCATGTGGGGGAACACCACAATGTCGCGCAACGGCAGAACGGGCGCCAACAGGCCGCCAGCTTCTCCCTTCGCTCCACTCACCAATTCGTCTGACATTCTGATCTCCTGGCCCGAATCCCTGGGGAATCTGGGCGGTACGAGGAAACCCTACCCCAATCGGGCGGAAGGTTCCTTGATTAATGTCGCCCACAATGGGCCGACATCTGGGGATAGAACGTGGTCCCAGTATCGGCCGCTTTCAAGAAGCGCGGCTGAGGACTTCCGGTTGCAGCCGCGCGAGGCGACAGAAGGCGTATCAGGACGCGCTTTGCTCGCGCGCCTGGCCCTTGTCCGAGTAGGTGTAGAGCGGGCGTGAACGGCCATCGACAACGTCGGCCGTGATGACCACTTCCTGGACGCCGTTGAGGTTGGGCAGCTCGAACATGGTCTCGAGCAGGATGCCTTCCATGATGGAACGCAGGCCGCGGGCGCCCGTCTTGCGCTGGATGGCTCTACGCGCGATCGCGTGCAGCGCCTCTTCCTGGAAGCGCAGCTTCACGCCTTCCATCTCGAACATGCGCTGATACTGCTTCGCCAGCGCGTTCTTGGGACGCGTGAGGATTTCGATCAACGCCGTCTCGGAGAGATCGCCCAGCGTGGCCAACACCGGCAGACGGCCGATGAACTCGGGGATAAGGCCGAACTTCAGCAGGTCTTCCGGTTCCACTTCGCGCAGGACCTCGCCCGTGCCGCGCTCGTCGGCCGAACGCACCGTTGCGCCGAAGCCCATCGACGAGCCGTGGGTGCGCGAGGAGATGATCTTCTCGAGCCCGGCAAACGCGCCGCCGCAGATGAAGAGGATGTTTGTCGTGTCGACCTGCAGGAACTCCTGCTGCGGGTGCTTGCGGCCGCCCTGCGGAGGCACGCTTGCGATCGTGCCTTCCATGATCTTGAGCAGAGCCTGCTGCACGCCCTCGCCCGACACGTCGCGCGTGATGGACGGGTTGTCCGACTTGCGGCTGATCTTGTCGACTTCGTCGATGTAGACGATGCCGCGCTGCGCGCGCTCGACATTGTAGTCGGCGTTCTGCAGGAGCTTGAGGATGATGTTCTCCACGTCCTCGCCGACATAGCCCGCCTCGGTGAGCGTCGTGGCATCGGCCATCGTGAACGGCACGTCGAGGATGCGCGCCAGCGTCTGCGCCAGCAACGTTTTGCCGCAGCCCGTGGGGCCGATCAGCATGATGTTCGACTTGGCGAGCTCGACGTCGCCGTTTTTGCCGGTGGCGTTGATGCGCTTGTAATGATTGTGGACGGCGACGGAGAGTACCTTCTTGGCGTGCTGCTGGCCGACCACGTAATCGTCGAGGACCTTGAAGATCTCCGCCGGCGACGGCACGCCGTCGCGCGACTTCATGAAGGAGGTCTTGTTCTCCTCGCGAATGATCTCCATGCAGAGCTCGACGCATTCATCGCAGATGAACACGGTCGGGCCGGCGATGAGCTTACGCACCTCGTGCTGGCTCTTGCCGCAAAAGGAGCAATAGAGCGTGTTCTTGGATTCGCCGCCGCTCGATTTACTCATTGGCACTCCTGGGGCACTCGCTCGCCCTTTTCTGGGTCGCGCATCCTAGCGACCCCACCTGATGCATGACCCGCGCCAGCCGATTCCGGCCGTCCCCTACGGTCATTCGACCATGATAGGATAAGCGGGATCAAGAATTGTTTAAGTGGACTTTGGGGCCGCATTCTGGCGGCCGGGAAGTCCCACTAATCCAAGGCCTTCGGCCCCTCGCCGCCCTCGGGACGCCGTGCCAGAACCTGGTCGACCAGCCCGAAATCCCGCGCTTCCTCAGCGGTCATATAAGTATCGCGATCAAGTGCCTTTTCAACCGCCTCGATCGGCTTGCCGGTGTGCTTAGCGTAAATTTCGTTCAAACGGCGCTTAAGCTTGAGGATTTCTTGAGCATGTCGCTGAATATCCGCCGCCTGTCCATAATAGGACGCCGACGGCTGGTGTACCAAAATGCGAGAATTCGACAGGCAGAAGCGCATCCCTTTGTCTCCGGCGCACAGGAGCAAAGATGCCGCAGATGCCGCCTGGCCGACACAGAGCGTCTGAATCGCGGGGCGGATATATTGCATCGTGTCGTAGATCGCGAGCCCGGAGGTGACGATGCCTCCCGGAGAATTGATGTACATCGCAATCTCTTTCTTGGGGTTCTCTGCCTCCAGAAAAAGCAACTGAGCGATAATCACACTTGCACCGTAATCCTCGATCGCCCCGGTCACGAAGATGATCCGTTCCTTGAGCAGGCGGGAATAGATGTCGTAGCGATATTCGCCCCGGGCGGTCTGCTCGGCCACTGACGGGATCAGTGTATTCATGTAGACTTCGCGCGGGTCCTTCATCGGGCCTTATCTCTGTGATTCGTTGAGTCCGAGACTAGGGTGGCAGGCCACTCTGTCAATCTCGTAAATCTATATAAGCGTTATTTCGCGGCTTTCAGCTTCTCGGCCGCTTCGTCGGGATCGAGGAACAAGGTCTCGCGATCGACCGTCTTCTCGCTCACATCGGCCAGTTCGGCAATAAAATCGACCACCTTGTCCTCGAACAGGGGTGCGCGAATTTCCGCCTGCGCCTGAGGGTTATTCGCGTAGAAATTGAAGACCTGCTGCTCCTGGCCTGGGAACTGCCGCGCCCGCGCCATGATCGCACGCTGGATTTCGTCATTGGCGATGGAGATGCCGTTCTGCTCGCCGATACGCGCCAGCACGAGGCCGAGGCGCACGCGGCGCTCGGCGATGTCGTGATATTCCTTTTTGAGCTCTTCGTCGGACTTGCCTTCGTCGGCCGCCGTTTTGCCTTCGCGCTGGAGCTCCGCTTCCACCGCGCGCCAGATGGCGTCGAACTCGCCTTCGACCATCGTCGGCGGCAGCGAGAAGGAATGGGCTTCGTCGAGCGCGTCGAGGATGCGCCGCTTCAGGTGCATCCGGCTGGCACGGCCGAAATCGGCCTTCAGCTGATCGCGCACGCGATCCTTGAGCGTGCCGATGGAATCGAGGCCGAGCTTCTGGGCAAGCGCGTTATCGATCGCGAGCGGATCGGGCTTCTTCACCCCTTTCACCGTGATCGCGAACACGGCGTCCTTGCCGGCGAGCTTGGTCTCGGGATAGTCGGCCGGGAACGTCACGTTCACGTCGCGCGCCTCGCCCGCTTTCGCGCCGATGAGCTGGTCTTCAAAGCCCGGGATCAGCTGGCCGGAGCCCAGCACGAGATTGAAGTCTTCCGCCTTGCCGCCGGGGAATTCTTCGCCATCGACCTTGCCTACGAAATCGATCACGACCTGGTCGTTCTTCTCCGCCGCCTCGCCTTCGCCGCGCGCGGAATACGTCCGCACGTTCTCGGCCAGCTTCTCGACCGCTTCGTCGACTTCCTTGTCGGTGACGTCGGAGACGAGCTTCTCGACCTTGAGCTTGGAGACGTCGACCAGATCGAAATCTGGCATCAGGTCGACTTTGATGGTGAACTCGAGATCGGATTTGCCCTGGACCACCTGGTCGAGCTGGCTCACCAGTTCCACGCGCGGCTGGAAAGCCGGCTTCAGCGCGTTGTCCGCGATCGCCTTCTGGCTCGTCTCCGAGACCACCGCCTCGACGATCTCGCCCATCATCGACTTGCCGAAGCTCTTCTTGAGGTGGGACGTCGGTGCCTTGCCCGGGCGGAAGCCTTTCAGGTGAACCTGCGGCTTCATCTCTTCGATGCGGGCCGTCAGCCGCGTGTCGAGGTCGTCGGCGCCCACCACGATCTTGAACTCGCGGCGCAAGCCTTCGGAAACGGTCTCGGTGATCTGCATATGGTAAGTCCTGCTTCTCTAAATCCTATCGCCGCGCAGGGTGGCCTGCCATCCAAAGCGGCGGAAACCTGCACCAGTCCCCCTGCGCCAAGGCTCCGGGGAGACCCTGCTCCGCTCCGCTGCGCAGGGTGGTGCGGGCGGAGGGACTTGAACCCCCACGACTTGCGTCACTGGAACCTAAATCCAGCGCGTCTACCAGTTCCGCCACGCCCGCGCATTCCCGCGGCTCCCGGGCGGCCGGGACCACCGGAAGGGCGCCCCTATATCAGGGGATCAGGGGGGTGGCTAGGGGATAGGTCGGCGACGTCCAACAGAGAACGGCGTCCCGGTTTGGCGCACCGTCGGCACCTGTTACGCGATGCGGTCCTGCAGCTCCGAAAGCGCGGGGCGCAGCAGCTCGGGCAGATCCTCGGCGATCAATCCCGGACCGGAATGAGACGCGGCCTCGCCATGCAGCCATACCGCCGCGCAGGCGGCGTCGAACGACCTCATGCCTTGCGCCATCAGGCCCGCGACGAGGCCCGCGAGCACATCGCCGGAACCTGCCGTCGCCAAAGTGGGCGGCGCATTGGTGTTGATGGCGACGCGGCCGTCAGGCGACGCAATCGCGGTGTCCGGTCCTTTCAGAAGCACCGCGCATTTGGCTGCCGCCGCCGCGGCGCGCACGGCTTCAACCCGTGTCGCAGAACGCGCGAGCAAGCCCGGAAAGATGCGTTCGAATTCGCCTTCATGCGGCGTCAGCACGGCGGGTTCGCGCAACAGAAGAAAGAGCACGTTGGGATCGTCTTTGAAGGTTGTGAGCGCATCGGCATCGATCACCGCGCCGGCGGAGCTCGCGAGCACGGCCGCGACCATGTCGCGCGTGGAACCGCCCGTGCCGCATCCCGGTCCGATCACGACCGCGTTGAACCGTTTGTCGTGCAGCAGCGCCGCAAGGCCGCCCGAACCCGCGATCGGCTTGACCATGACGGCCGTCAGCGCGGCGGCGTTGATCGGCACGGCGTCCGGCGGACTGGCCACGCTCACGAGGCCCGAGCCCACGCGCAAGGCGGCGCGCGCCGCCAGACGGGCCGCGCCCGTGGCATGCGCAGGGCCGCTGACGACGACGGTGTGACCGCGCGCGTATTTGTGGCCCGCCGGGTCCGGCCAGGGATAATCCGCGCCCCAGATCCCGGGGTCGTTCTCGAACATCCGTGGACGGATGATTTCGAGCGCGGTGTCCGGAATGCCGATATCGGCGACGACGACGTCGCCGCACAGAAACCGTCCCGGCAGAAGCACATGCACCGGCTTCTTGCGAAAGAAGGTGATGGTGAGATCGGCTTCGACGCAATCGCCGGCAAGCGGCCGGCCGAGGTCGCCGTGCAATCCACTCGGCACATCGATCGCCGCAACCGCGATGTCCGAACCTTTCAAAGCTTCGACGATCTCCTTCGCGGCGCCTTCGAGCGGACGCGCAAGGCCTGCGCCGAACATCGCATCGACGACCAGATCCGTGCCTTTGAGAATGCCGGGCGCTGCAGCGAGCACCGCACCGTCCCAACGACCGGCCATGTCGGCGGCATCGCCCTTGAGCGCATCCCGCGATCCCAGAAGCGCAAGCCGCACGTCCCAGCCGCGCTGTTTCAGCAGACGCGCAACGACGAAGCCGTCGCCGCCGTTGTTGCCCGGACCACAGAGCACCGTCGTCGCGCCAGGCGTCCAATACCGTTCGATGGCGTCGGCCGCCGCGCGACCTGCATTTTCCATCAGCGTGAGCGACGGCGTCCCGTGGCCGGCGGCATAGCGATCCGCCTCGTACATTTCGGCGACGGTTAGAATCTCGGTGCTCATTTTTTGAGGTTAGGCCACAGCCTCCGCGCGCCGCAACGAAACCCCCGCGCGCCGGTGTTGTGAATTTTGAAAAAGCGCCTTGACGAGCAGATGGCGCTTGACTAACTCATAACCATCCAGTTATGTATTATCCATGCAGACGCCCGACACCATTTTCAAGTCGCTGTCCGACCCGACCCGGCGGGCCATCTTCGAAAGACTCTGCCGGGGCGGCGAGCAGACGGTGTGGATGCTGACCGAAGACGCCGGCATCTCGCAGCCCGCGGTCTCGAAGCATCTGGGTATCCTGAAACTCGCGGGGCTCGTCGGCGACCGCCGCGAAGGCCGGGAAACCCACTACAGCGCCAAGCCGCAGGCGCTCGCGCCGTTGCTCGACTGGATGAGCATATACGCCGCCTTCTGGCACGAGCGCTTCGATCATCTCGAATCCCTGCTCAACAGGATGGATCAATGACCGACACACGCTCCATCGTCGTCGAGCGCACGATGCCGCATCCGCCGGAAAAAATCTGGCGCGCGCTCACGCAAAGCCCGCTCATCGAGGCGTGGCTGATGAAGAACGATTTCGAGTCTAAAGTCGGCCATCGCTTCACGTTCCGCGCGACGCCCGTTCCCGGCTGGAAAGGCGTCACCAACTGCGAGGTCGTGACCGTCGAGCCGCCGCATCGCCTCGTCTATCGCTGGGGCAACGGCACGGAATCGGACACCGGACTCAAGACCGTCGTAACCTGGACGCTGACCCCGCAAAGCGGCGGCACGCATGTCCGCATGGAGCAGTCCGGATTCCGGCCACAAGACGAGGCCGGCTACAAAGGCATGGGCGGCGGCTGGCCGCGCGTTCTCGAACGACTTGAAAAAGTGACAGGAGGTCTCACGTGAGCGACACGCGCACATTGGTCATCGAAAAGGAATTCACGCATCCGCCGGAAAAACTCTGGCGCGCGCTGACGCAGCCCCATCTGATCGCAGAGTGGTTGATGCAGAACGATTTCGAACCGACCGTGGGTCGAGACTTCAAGCTTCGTATGGACACGCCGCAGTGGAAAGGAGTCATCGACTGCAAGGTACTCGTCGTCGAGCCGCGGCAGAAGCTGTCCTACAACTGGAACACGATGGGGCTCGACACGGTCGTGACGTTCACGCTGACGCCGACGAAAAGCGGCGTGCAACTGCGCGTCGAGCAATCGGGATTCGGACCGGAGCACGAAAGAAATTTCCAGGGAGCCAAGTTCGGCTGGCAGAATTTCCTCAACAGACTCGAAAAGGTCGTCGAGGGGCTTTGATTCCAGGAGAATGGCATGCAACCGAGAATGAAAAATCCGCTTTCTATCCTTCCCGACGCGCTGCAGGGCCTGCTCGCCGTCGACAAGGCGACCGACGCCGCCGAGCTGCCGCTGGTGACGCGCAAACTCGTGCATCTGCGCGCCAGCCAGATCAACAATTGCGGCTTCTGCAACGACATGCATGCGAAAGAGCTGAAGAAAGCCGGCGAAAAGGACGAACGCATCTTCGCGGTCGCCGCCTGGCGCGACACGAAATACTTCAACCCCGCCGAGCGCGCGGCGCTGGCACTGACAGAAGCCGTGACGCGCCTTCCCGATCGGCCGGACGCGGTCCCTGACGATGTCTGGGAGGAAGCCACGAAGCACTACAACGAGAAGCAGCTCGCGGCGCTGCTCGTCCAGATCGCGCTGATCAACGCGTTCAATCGCGTGAGCGTACCAACGAAGCAGATTGCAGGGAGCTGGGCAGGATAATCATGAGCAGGCAACGCACGATCATCCGCTGGATTCACATCGTCTGCAGCTTTCCCATACTCGGTTACGTCTATGGCGTGCCAATGGAAGTGTACAGATATCGCTTCGGCCCGCGATATGTCTTCATTCCCATCATGATCTTCACGGCGCTTTGGATGTGGAAAGGCCATCTCGTGCGGCGACTTTTCTCGAGAGCATCGGCCGAGGTGCCGCAAACGTCATGAGCGCAACGGGCAAATCCCCTTCCAAGCTGATCGACGCGCGGATCAAGGAGCTGGGGGACTGGAGAGGCCAGACGCTCGCCCATGTCCGCGCGCTCATGAAGCAGACGATCCCCGGAGTAGTCGAGGAGTGGAAGTGGCGCGGCGTGCCGGTGTGGTATCAGGACGGAATGATCTGCACCGGCGAGACGCATAAGAAGGTCGTGAAGCTGACCTTCGCCAATGGCGCCGCGCTCGAGGATCCTTCTGGGCTGTTCAATTCCAGCCTCGAAGGCAATGTACGACGTGCGATCGACATTTTCGAGGGAGACAAAATCAACGAGCGCGCTTTGAAAGCGCTCTTTCGTGCCGCCGTCGAATTCAATCAGAGCAAAGCGAAGAAGAAGGCGGCTTCGAAAGCGAAGCCGGGCAAAAGCAGGACCGCATAAGGCTCCTAGAACCCTTGCGGCACCCGATCGCAATAGGGATCGACGGCTTCGTAGGCGGACGACGCAGCGAGCACGCCGGCGTCGTCATACATCTTGCCCACGATCTGCAGGCCGACCGGCAATCCATCCTTGGTGAAGCCGCAATTGACGCTCGCCGCCGGCTGTTGCGTGAGGTTGAATGGGAAGCTGAACGGCGTCCAGGCCATCCACGCATTGCCGTCGTCGTCGAGCGGGGTCAGCCGGCCGACGTCGAACGCCGTCGTGGCGACGGTCGGCGTGAGCAGAAAGTCGTACGCTTCCATGAACTGACGCCACCGGCTGCCATAGGTGCCGCGTGCGGCATTGGCCTTCAGATAATCCCTGAGCGAAAGCGCAGCGCCCTCGTCCGCCATGCGCTTGAGGCCGGGATCGAGTTGCGCTTTTTTTGCGGCCGGCAGATCGCCGAGGAGCAGGCCCGCGCCCGCCCACCACAGATTCCGGAACGTCAGGCTCGGATCGCCGAAATCGGGCTCGACCTGCTCCACATGCGCGCCCATCGCCTCGAAGCGCTTCGCCGCCGCGGCGACGAGGCTCTCCACTTCCGGTGTCACCCGCTTCACGTAACCGAGCCGCGGGCTGTAGGCGACGCGCTTGCCCTTCATGCTTTCGCCGAGGCGGCGCGTGTAGTCCGTGTCCGTCGCCGGCAGGGCATGCCAGTCGCGCGCGTCGGGCTTCGAGATCACGTTCAGGAGCATCGCGGAATCGCGAACCGTCCGGGCCATCGGACCGACATGCGCGACCGTGCCGAACGGCGACAGCGGATAGGCTGGCACGCGACCGAAGCTTGGCTTGATGCCGTAACAACCGGAAAAGGCCGCCGGGATACGGATCGAACCACCGCCGTCCGTGCCAAGGGCCAGCGGCGCGAAACGCGCGACCAGAGCCGCAGCCGATCCACCGGACGACCCGCCCGGTGTCTTTGCCTTGTTCCAGGGATTGCGCGTGATGCCGGTCAGCGGGCTATCGGTCGATCCCTTCCAGCCGAATTCCGGCGTCGTCGTTTTGCCGATGAGAACCGCGCCCGCCTCGCGAAGACGCGCCACGGACGGCGCATCCTCCGTCCACGGACCACTGTGATCGACGGTGAGCGAGCCGCGGCGTGTGGCCCAGCCCTTGGTCAGGAGAAGGTCCTTGATCGCGACCGGCACGCCGTCGAGCGGCGACAGCGGCGCGCCGTCCCGCCAGCGCGCTTCGGACGCTTCGGCTTCCGCCAGCGTGGCTTCGTGGTCGACAAGGCAGAAGGCATTGATGGTGGCATCCAGCGCATCGATGCGGCCGAGACAGGCCTCCGCGGCCTCTACGGGCGAAGCCTCGCCCGCGCGGTAGGCTTCGGCCAATTCCGCGGCCGTCATTTCGTACAGTTCGGATGCCATCAATTCACCCTGGTTTCCGCTTCGCGGCCGCGCTCGACCAGCGCGAGTCGGCCATTGTCGACATCGAGAATAGTGACCGAGCAATTGTCCGGGCGGAAGAGGATGACGCGATCGTCGCCTTCGGCCGCCCCGGCCGCCACATTGATCAAAATAAAGTGCGTGAAAATGACGGTGTCCTCTTTGATCGCCGCCAGCGCCGCGATCGCTTCTTCGCGCCACTGCGCCAGCTCGCGCGAGGCCCCGCGCCACGAACCTTCCATGAAGCCGCGCAGCCACACCGCGCGCTCGGCGAGGCTCATGCCGTCCGGCGACGGGATTTCGGCGACGGCTGTCTCGATAGGCACAGGACGCTGCCAGCGTTTCGCCAGCGGCTCGGACGTCTCTCGCGCGCGCTTCAGCGGACTCGAAAGCAGCGCAATCGGGGGCATCGCGCCCAAATGTTCGGCAACAGCTTCCGCTTGCGAACGGCCGAGCGCATCGAGCCCGGGATCAGCCGCTTCGGCGAACGCCGCCGCGGCGCGTCCGTGCCGCACAAGATAAAGACGTGGCATCAAGGTCCTCCGAAAACGATCTAAGCCGAGGCGGCGTACGCGGCGCAAGCGACGGAAGCGCGCCCTACCAGGGCAATCCGCACAAATCGATCGTCCGTGACCGCGGCGCACAGCGCAGCGGTAGAACCATCGCATGCATCATATCGAATTTGATGCGGCCGACAGGCCGCTCGCAAAAGATGTCGCCGTCGAATATCGCCCAGCCCAGGCGCTCATAGAACGCGACGTTGTGAGGTTCGCAAAAAAGCAACCCGAAATCGCGACCCTGGTGTTTCATCATGTCTGCCGCGAAGCGCATTGCGCCGCCCGCACGACCCCGACCGCGCGCGCTCGGAGCCGTCATGACGCCGCCAATGCCGCCAACATGGCGCGGCGCTTCGCCGTCCTTGCCGTCCCGAAAATACAGGCCGACATGACAGACGATTTCATCGGCATCCCGCGTGAGGATGCGTATATCGGCGTGCGCCCAGGTCACGTCACGCCAGACGATCGTCGCCATCACCTCTGGCGGGTAACACGCGCGGTCCAGTGCTTCCGCAAGCGGCCAACCGGTTTCACCAATATGGATTTCGATTGAAGCGCTCATCTACCCAAACCGGAACAGGTTGTTGTGTTCCGTCGTGGTCACCGTCCCTGTCCGGCCCAGCATCTCTTCGCGCATCATCCAGTCGAGCGTCGTGTCGTCGTCCGGCGTGTTGGCGAGGAAGCGCTTGCCGTTTTCGAGGCGGCCGACGACGATGCCGAAGCGCTTGCCTTTGCGATCCATGACGACGGTATAGGTTTCGATTTTCGCCGCGCCTTCCGGTTTTTCGACCACTTCGGGATGCGGCTCGGCGTCGATCTCCTTTTGATAGGATTTGGGATCCTCGCGCCGCCAGCGGCCTTCGGTGGGCTTGGTCGAATAAATGCCGGCGGAATGTTTCGTCACGTACCAGCCGTTGCCGGTGCACAGGCCGAACGCGCCCGGCTGCGCACGCAGCTTATTCAGCATCGTGACTACGGAATGCATGACGTAGTTGTTGCCGGCGCCGCCGAAATACGGCAGGCCGCCGGTGACGGTCAGCCCGCGCGGATCGTCTTCGGCGATGCCGAGTTCGCGGCACGCCAGCTCGACCGCCGAGGGAAAGCATGAATAAAGGTCGATGTACGAAAGATCGCCGACGTCGAGGCCCGCCATGGCGAACGCCTTCTTGCCGATCATGCGGATCGCGGGTGAGGTGTAGTAGTTCACGCGCTCGGTAACGTTCCAGATTTCGGATGCGTCCGCGCAGCCGTGCAGATAAATCCATTTCGATTCGGGAATGCCGAGCTCGCGCGCCTTCGCCACGCTGGTCATGATGAGCGCGGCGGCCTGATCGACCTCGATCACGGCGTTCAGATATTTCGTATAAGGGAAGCCCACGAAGCGGTTCTTTTCGCCGGGCGTGGAAATCTCTTCGGGCGAGCGATAAGTCGGAAACCAGGAATAGGGATTTTCCGACGCGACCTTGGAGAACGGCGAAAAGAGCCTGCCCATCGCCTTGAGATGCGAAGCCATATCGCGCCCCTTGGCGCCGCGGATCGCATTCTCGAACAGAGGGTAGACGTTGACCGGGAAATTCAGCGCGTAGGCTTTCTCATAAGCATTCACACCAGCGCGCATGTCGCCGATTTCTTCGGGATCGTTGCCCGGATCGCCGTCCGCGCCCTTCGTCCAGTCGAGCGCCACGCCCTGCTTCATCGCTGTCAGCGCGGAAGCGAGATATTCCGCGCCCGACAGAAGTGCCACATCGCACTGGCCGTTGGCGATCTCTTCCGCCGTGCGGTTGACCAGCCATTGCGGCGTGTTGCCGCCAACAGCCGTATAGATCGTGCGTCGCGGATTCGCCCCGATCCGCCTCGCCAGCGACAGCGCCGGATTGCGGAACTGCTTCGGTTGCGCACGACCGACATCGGAGGAATCCATCGTGAAGCGCACGACAGATACGGTGTCGATCGCGCTGATCACGTCATTCGCGCGGCCGGCGTCGTCGAGCGCCGCGCGCGCCGCCTTCTCCATCATGGCGATGGGACTGATGCTTTCGGTGACCTTGCCCTCGCGCGCCGTGCGCTGGGTGAATTGGCCGCCGCCGATCAGGATCGGCGTTGAAGGTTCGGGCATGGGGAAGTCCTAAACATTGCGGTTGGCGAAATGGCGTTCGAGACGGGCGAGCACATCTTCGATCACCGGACGCTTCTTGCAAAAAGCAAAGCGCACCAGATGATCGGGCTTATTCCCATCGAAAAAGGCGCTGAGCGGGATGAGCGCGACACCGGCCTCGCGCGTCAGTCGCTCGCAGAACACCGTGTCCGGCTCGTTGGTCAGCTTGCGGATGCCGGCGGTGAGGAAGTACGTCCCTTCGCAAGGAAGCACGTCGAAGCCCATGCGCTTGAGACCGTTTGCCAGCAAATCGCGCTTCTCTTGAAGCTCGCGTGTCAGGCGCAGCGTGAAGTCCATTTCATGCGTGAGCCCGTGGGCCACGCCGAGTTGCAGCGCGGGCGACGTCGTGAAGGTCAGGAACTGATGCGCCTTGGCGGCGACGTCAACAAGCGGCGCCGCACCCGTCACCCAGCCGATCTTCCAGCCCGTCAGCGAGAACATTTTTCCCGCGGATCCCACGCGCAGCACGCGCCCGGCCATACCGGGCCGTTTGATCAGCGGCTCGAACTTGCGATCGTCGAAGACGAGGTGCTCGTAGACTTCGTCGCTGATGACGACCGCATTCGATTTCTGCAGCACGCGCACGAGCGCGTCGAGTTCCCGGTCGTCGAATACGCGACCGATGGGATTGAGCGGCGTGTTGATGAGGATTGCGGACGTCTTTGGCGTGACAACCGCGGCAAGCGCTTCTTCCGTCAGCCGCCAATCCGGCGGCGCGAGCTTCACCGATTTGACGATGGCGCCGGCCGCTTCGGCCATCGGCTTGTAGGAGTCGTAGGCGGGCTCGATGATCACGACTTCGCGGCCCGGCGCCGAAAACGCCAGAATGCAGGACGTCAGCGCTTCGGTGCCGCCGGACGTTACGAGGACCTCGCGGTCGGCGCCGAAGTCGAGATCGTAGAAGCGTTTCGCATGCGCCGCGATCGCCTGGCGCAACTGCGGCAGTCCGCGCGTTGGCGGGTATTGGTTCGGCCCGTCGATCAGCGCCTTCGCCGCCGCATCGCGGATGGCGCGCGGTCCGTCTTCATCGGGAAAGCCCTGCCCCAGATTGATGGCGCGATGTTCGAGCGCCAGGGCCGACATCACGCTGAAAATCGTAGTCCCCATTCCGGCGAATACCGGGTTGGCATGCGCGCTCATTGTTTCGCCTCGCAGGAGATGAACCGCGCACGACGCGACAAGGGCTTAGCGGCCACTTGTAGCAGGCGTTGCACAAAAATCAGGCTGCAAGATAACTTATTGGGCATCGACTGCTCGAATCCCCCGCAGGGCCTCGACTAAGCCATTGAAATAGCATGTGGACAAGAAGCGCAAAACTGGCACAACCCCTGCTAATTCGTTAATGGAGTACGGCAACGCCCGGCCCGGAGCATGTGTATGAAGAAGATCGAAGCGATCATAAAGCCGTTCAAGCTCGATGAGGTGAAGGAAGCCCTCCAGGAGGTCGGCGTGCAAGGCATCACGGTGACGGAAGCCAAGGGTTTCGGCCGCCAGAAGGGCCATACCGAGCTCTATCGCGGCGCCGAGTACGTCGTCGATTTTCTGCCCAAGGTGAAGATCGAGATCGTGATACCCGCCGAAAGGCTGGAAGCGGCGATCGACGCCATCCAGAAGGCCGCGCGCACGGGCCGCATCGGCGACGGAAAGATTTTCGTCCTTGATGTCCAGGAGGCCATCCGCATCCGCACCGGCGAGACCGGCGCTGACGCAATCTAGCAAACCAGTTCGAAGGAAAGACTTACAGCCATGGCAACACCCGATTCCGTTCTGAAAATGATCAAGGACAAAGAGGTCAAATTCGTCGACCTCCGCTTCACCGATCCGCGCGGCAAGTGGCAGCACGTCACTTTCGACCTGTCGCTTGTCGACGAAGATTTCCTGACCAACGGAACGATGTTCGACGGCTCCTCGATTGCCGGGTGGAAAGCGATCAACGAGTCCGACATGGTGCTTGTGCCCGACAACGACTCGGCGGTGATCGATCCCTTCTTTGCGCAGACGACACTTGTGCTCTTTTGCGACGTGGTCGAGCCCACCACCGGCCAGCGTTACGCGCGCTGCCCGCGCTCCATCGCCAAGGCGGCCGAGAAATACGTCAACAGCTCGGGTATCGGCGACACGGCCTATTTCGGTCCCGAAGCGGAATTCTTCATCTTCGACGACGTGCGTTTCGATACGGGCATGAACAAGGGCTTCTATTACGTCGACTCGACGGAAGGCGCCTATAACAGCGGCACAGAATACGAAGCTGGCAATCTCGGCCATCGCCCGGCGGTCAAAGGCGGCTACTTCCCCGTCCCGCCGATCGACTCCGCGCAGGACATCCGCAGCGAAATGCTCGCCATCATGGGCGACATGGGCATCGAGCCCGAAAAGCACCACCATGAAGTCGCCACTTCACAACACGAGTTGGGCTTCAAGTTCAACACACTGACGAAGTGCGGCGACAACATGCAGATTTACAAATACGTGATCCACCAGGTCGCAGCCGCCTACGGCAAATCGGCAACCTTCATGCCGAAGCCTCTGTACGGCGACAACGGGTCCGGCATGCATGTGCACCAATCGATCTGGAAGGGCGGCAAGCCGCTCTTCGCCGGTTCGGGCTATGCCGACCTGTCGGACACCTGCCTCTACTACATCGGCGGCATTATCAAGCACGCTAAGGCGCTCAATGCCTTCACGAACCCGCTCACGAATTCCTACAAGCGCCTGATCCCGGGTTTCGAAGCGCCGGTGCTGCTCGCCTATTCGTCGCGCAACCGTTCGGCGTCGTGCCGCATTCCGTTCTCGGCAAGCCCCAAGGGCAAGCGCATCGAAGTCCGTTTCCCCGATCCGGGTGCGAACCCCTATCTCGCCTACGCGTCGCTGCTGATGGCGGGCCTCGACGGTATCGAGAACAAAATCCACCCGGGCGATCCAATGGACAAAGACCTCTATGCGCTCCCGCCGGAAGAGCTGAAGGAAGTGCCGACAGTGTGCGGCTCGCTCCGTCAGGCGCTCGAATGCCTCGATCACGACCGTGCCTTCCTCAAGAAGGGCGGCGTCTTCTCGGACGACTTCATCGACAGCTACATCGAACTGAAGATGGGCGAAGTCTACGCCTTCGAGCACACTCCGCATCCGGTCGAATTCAAGATGTACTATTCCGTCTGAACAAAGAGCGCCGATAACGAGAGAGCCCGGTCGGAAGGCCGGGCTCTTTCGATTCCTGTATTCTGATTTCTGTATTCCGATTACGCCGCGGCAACGGCGGCGCGCATGGCGGCGGCGTTCGTCGGCAGGATCACGAAGGCGCGGCAACCCTTGCCCTGCTCGCTCTCGAGCCAGGCGCGGCCGCCATGCAGTTCGGCGAGACCGCGCACGAGTGCAAGCCCGAGGCCCGTGCCGCCGCCCTGGCGGTCGTAACGGTTGTCGACCTGGCTGAAGGGCTTGAAAATCTTGTCGAGCTTCTCGCGCGGGATACCGGGACCGTTGTCCTCGACCATGATCTGGAACGCGCCGTCGCGCGCGCGGCTCGCCAGCACCGTGATGCGGCCGCCTTCGGGGGTGAACTTCACCGCGTTCGACACGAGGTTGATCAGGATCTGCTTGAGTGCGCGCTCGTCGGCGAACAGGGCCGGTGCGTTGGGGTCGACTTCGATGGCAAGTTCCTGGCGGCGTTCGCGCGCCTTGACCGCGATGATCTTGAGCGCGGTGTCAAAGCATCTGCGCACATCCAGTTCGCAGGGCTCGATCTCCATGCGGCCGGCTTCGATCTTGGCCACGTCGAGAAGATCGTTGATGAGGCTTAAGAGATGCGCGCCGGACGAATGGATGTCCGAGGCGTATTCCGCGTAGCGCGGCGAACCGACGTCGCCGAACACTTCCTTGGCGATGATTTCGGAGAAACCCAGGATCGCATTGAGCGGCGTGCGCAGCTCATGGCTCATATTGGCGAGGAACGCGGTCTTGGAGGCGTTGGCGGTCTCGGCTTCGAAGCGCTTGCGCAGAGCTTCGTCGCGCGCCTCTTCCAGCTCGCGTGCCAAATCTTCCACTTCGAAGCGCAACCGCGAATCCTGATCGAGCCGGTAGGTGAGCCGGCGGCCTTCGGAGAACAGCTGCATCGCCAGCAACGGCACGAAGGCCGCGATGACGAAGTCGATGAAGCTGCCGCCGAACAGAAAACGCACCGCCGTGATGGCAGCGAGCGGCGCCATGCACGCGATCAGCATGTCGATATGCGTTGCGCGGCTGACCGCCATTGCACCCAGCGTCCCGCCGATGATGCCCGCGATGAAAAGATGATTGATCGTGTCGCCGGGCGTCCACAACAGCCACGGGCCCAAACCCCAGGCGCAGCTGATGGCGATCTGGATCGTGACGAAGCGCGGGAACCATGCCTGCAGCTGCTCGGAGCTGACGCGGCCGGCGGCTTCGTTCTGATAGGCGGTGACGACGTGCGACGATGCCATCGACACAGCGATGATAGCGACAGCCAGCACCATCGTCGTCTGAATGGGTTGATGTCCGAGATATCCGAACTGGTCCGAGCACAGGTACGCGATCGCCAACGCCCACAGCGGCGACTTGTAGCGCGCCGCGTGCACGACATCCGCGACGAGGTCGAGCTGCGCTTTCAGAACGCGGACATCCGCACTCTTCTGCATGCGCAGACGCTGGCCGTACCCCAAGCGTTATCCTTTCGCATCCCCTGCCTCCGCACCGCGGAGATCAAAAAGGCTACAAAAAGACCACTAAGAATTGCTTAGACTTGGAGGGAAATTCAAAAAGCGTAAACGCCGTGTCACTTATGCGCGACGGAGCTTTACACTTTCGTGCGGGTCGCCCGGAAGATAGACGTAGGCTTTGACGCCCAGCCCCGCATCGCTGTCGATCCAGGCCCTGCCGCCGTGGAGTTCGGCCAGTCCGCGGACCAGCGACAGCCCGAGCCCCGTCCCGCCCGCCTGACGGCTGTAGCGGTTGTCGACCTGGTTAAAGGGCATAAAGATTTGGTCGAGCAGCATGGCCGGAATGCCGGGGCCGTTGTCGATCACGCACAGCTCCGAGCCGCCATTGGCCGTACGCCGGAGGGAGATCTCGATCCGCCCGCGGTCCGGCGTGAACTTCACCGCGTTCGACAGCAGGTTGATCACGATCTGCCGGAACGCGCGTTCGTCGGAGTAGACGCCGTCCAGACCGGGCTGGATGTTGACCGTCACGGTGTGCTGCTTTTCCCGCGCTCGCGCCTGAATCACGTTCATGGCGCTGTCAAGCGCGGCCTTCGGCTCGATCAGCGTCGGCGCGATTTCCATCTTGCCGGACTCAATCTTGGCGATGTCGAGAATGTCGTTGATCAGGCTGAGCAGATGGGTGCCCGACGAATTGATGTCCTTGGCGTAGTCGCGATAGCGCACTGTGCCGACCGGGCCCAGCGTCTCGCTCGAGATGAGCTCCGAGAAGCCCAGAATGGCATTGAGCGGCGTGCGCAGCTCGTGGCTCATATTGGCGAGGAAGGTCGTCTTGGACGCGTTGGCCGCCTCCGCCTCGAAGCGCTTTCGCAGCGCATCGTCGCGCGTCTCGCGCAGCTCGACCGCGAGATCGTCATTGGCGAAGCGCATGCGGAACATGATCTCCACCTGCCGGCGCACCGTGAAGGTGAAGAAATAGACGAGGAGGACGTTCGTGACAACGATCAGCGACAGCGGCAGCGCAATGTCCGTGCCCGCATAAACGATACGCGCAATGGTGAGAAACGCCGTCGGCGATACGCCAGCGAAGTAGATGCCGACATGCATGCAGCGCGAAAACGCATAGGCCCAGATGATGCTGCACACGGTCATCGTCACGAGGACGTTGTTCAGAAGGTTGCCGTCCGCCCAGATCAGCCAGGCGAAGATTCCCCAGCCCACGCCGGCCGCCGCCTGATAGATCACGAGCCGCTTCAGCCACAGGGCGGAGTCGGACGGATCCTGTCCGTAGCCCTTTCGGATGACGCGCGCGCCGAGGCCGATGGCGAATTGCGTGATCGTGATGATCGCGAATTGCACCCAGGTGATCGTTCCCAGCTTCGGAAAAAGGCCGAGGAACGGCAGCAACCAAATGAGCGTCAGGCACGGGTTCAGCCACACGGATTGGGACAGCGACGCCACAAGCAAGTTGAGGCGCGCCTGCAGCATCCGCGATTCAGCGCCCGCGGACTCCGCAGAGTCCAACGCATCACCCTTGCCGCCGATCGGCAGTGCGTCCATGATCGTGCGCCCGAAAACCCTTTTCGCGCCTTCTGCCGCGTTCATACCGCAAAGGTATGCCCCGGCGACTTAAGAAAAGGCTGAAACAAAAGCGCACTGGTGACGAGGCATTGGAAGCAACCTTAATGTAGCCTTAACGGCGATTCGCAGGTTTCGCTCACATTCCCGCATGGCCAAAGACCCAGATCTCTTCGACAGCTCCTCCGCCGCATCCAAAGGCTACACGGCCAAGGACATAGAAGTTCTGGAGGGCCTCGAGCCGGTCCGCCGGCGCCCCGGCATGTATGTCGGCGGCACGGACGAGCGCGCCCTGCATCATCTGGCGGCGGAAATCCTGGACAACGCCATGGACGAAGCAGTGGCGGGCCACGCCAACCGCATCGAAATGGAGCTTCTGAGCCCAACCGTGCTCATGATCCGCGACAACGGTCGCGGCATTCCCATCGACCCGCATCCGAAATTCAAGAACAAATCGGCGCTCGAAGTGATCATGACGACGCTGCACGCGGGCGGTAAATTCGGCGGCAAGGTCTACGACACGTCCGGCGGCCTGCACGGCGTCGGCGCCTCCGTGGTAAATGCCCTTTCAGAATGGATGGAAATCGATGTCGCGCGCGAGCGCCGCAGCTATCAGATGCGGTTCGAACGCGGCAAAGCCATCGGCAAGTTGAAGGACCAGGGTGCGGTCAACCGGCGCGGGACGACGGTGTCGTTCAAGCCCGACCCGCAGATCTTCGGCAAGGACACGCATTTCTCGCCTGCGCAGCTCTACCGCATGGCGCGCTCGAAGGCCTATCTCTTCCGCGGTGTCGAAATCCGCTGGAAATGCGATCCGTCGCTGGTGAAGCCCGACGGACCGGTTCCGGCGGAAGACATTCTCAAATTCCCGGGCGGCCTACTCGACTTCCTGACGGGCGAAGTGGGCAACCGCGCGACGGTGACGTCGCGCAGCTTTTCCGGACGGACGGAAAACCGCAACGACGGCAAAGGCGCCGTTGAATGGGCGATCACCTGGGCGCCGGAAGCCGAGCCGTTCCTGCACTCCTATTGCAACACGATACCGACGCCGCAGGGCGGCACGCACGAACAGGGCCTGCGCAACGCGCTGGCGCGAGCGCTGCGCAACCAGGGCGAACGCGTCAACAACCGCAAGACCGGTCTCATCACGCCGGAAGACATCATGGCGGCGGCCTGCGCCGTGTTGTCCATCTTCATCCGCGAGCCGGAATTCCAGGGCCAGACGAAGGAAAAACTCTCGACGGCCGACGCGCAACGTCTCGTCGAAAACGTCGTCCGCGATCATTTCGATCATTGGCTCGCGGAAAATCCGCAGGATGCCGACCGCCTCCTCAACTTCGTCATCGATCAGGCCGAGGATCGGCTCAAGCGCAAGGCCGAGCGCGACGTTTCCCGCAAGTCGGCCACGCGCAAGCTGCGGCTGCCCGGCAAGCTCGCCGACTGCACCAGCAACGCGCCCGCAGGCACGGAAATATTCCTCGTCGAAGGCGATTCCGCCGGCGGCTCCGCCAAGCAGGCGCGCGACCGCGCCACGCAGGCCATCCTGCCTTTGCGCGGAAAAATCCTGAACGTCGCCAGCGCCGCCGCGGGCAAGCTCGAACAGAACCAGGAGCTCGCCAATCTCGTGCTGGCGCTGGGCTGCAGTACGGGCGGCAAATTCCGCGCGGACGATCTGCGCTACGAGCGCGTGATCATCATGACCGACGCCGACGTGGACGGCGCGCACATCGCCTCGCTGCTTCTCACCTTCTTCTATCGCGAGATGCGGGGCCTGATCGAGCACGGACGCCTCTTCCTCGCCGTGCCGCCGCTCTATCGCCTGACGCAAGGTGCGAAGAGCGAATATGCGCGCGATGACGCCCATCGCGATCAGCTGCTGAAGACGGCGTTCAGGTCGAATGCGAAAGTGGAAGTTTCCCGCTTCAAGGGCCTCGGTGAAATGATGCCGGCGCAGCTGAAGGAGACCACGATGAAGCCCGGCGCGCGCACGCTGGTGCAGGTGGGCATCTCGGCCGACGACGCAAAGCCGACGAGCGATCTCGTCGAGAGGCTGATGGGGAAGAAACCGGAGCTGCGCTTCCAGTTCATCCAGGAAAACGCGTCTTTTGCCGCCGAGAGTGTCGACGTTTGATGCTTGTCTGTAGTCAATCAGAATTGCGCTAGGCGGCAACCGACGCGGCGGGTCGCTCTTCTTCCGCCTTGCTCGCCGGCGCTTTAACCGGACGCCTGCGGATGATGGCTTCCGGATCGTTCGCGCTGACGCGGCGCGCCAGCGTGAAGTCCGATTTCACCTGTTTCCACCACCAGCCGTAATAGGTGAGCTCGTTGTCGAGGTTGAAGAACTCCGGCGCCGTGGCGCGGAGCTTCGGCAGCTTCATCCACGGCACGCCCGAAAAGCTGTGGTGTTCCACGTGATAGCCGATGTTGTAGAAAATCCTGTTGCCCCACCAATACGTCGAACGGGTGGGATTCTCGGTGTCTTCGCCATTGTGCTCGGAAAGCACCTGACCGCGAAGACTTGCACCCCAGCGGCCGGAAACCAGCGACATCGACCAGATGTGATAGAGCCAGCCGAGGAATCCGAAGACCATGAACAGTCCGATGTTCACGATCAGCGACACCAGCGCCAGCGCATAAAGCTCATTGCGCGACGGCCTTGTCGCGGGGCTCTTGCGCGCCCTGTCACGCGGCGGAAGTCCGGTGGCCTTGCCCAGCATGGGCTGGACAATGAGCGGGTCCGTGATGAACGCGAACGGCAGCAGATGAAACAGCATGATGCCGATCGTCATCATGCGGTAGCGGGCGGGATGCGCCGTGCGGTAGCGCGTGCGCGCGGCCACGTAGTAAGCGTCTTCGTGTTCGTAATCGCGGTCGTAATCGCCGAGATAAGCGTGATGGCTCGTCACGTGGTTGTGCTGATAGATGAGCTGATAACCGAACGAGGTGACGATCATCTCGGTGAGGACGTCGTACGCAAACCGCGCTTTGGCGTTGCGGAAGACGAGACGATGGGCGTTTTCGTGAATAAGGACGCCAACGGAGTGATAGATGGTCTGGCCGAAGACGAACGCGGCGAGAAACGCGACCCACCAACTCGTCAGCGACACGCCCCAGGCGATGGTCCAGTGCAGCGCAAGCATAAGCACCGCGAAGAGCGCGGTCCGCCAGTCGGGGCCAATCAAGGCACCCGCTTCGGGATGCGCCTCCAGTACCTTCCGACGGAGTTCATTATGATAGCGCGCATCGTCTGCCGGGCGCCTTCGCGGCCCCAAGGCCATGTCCTCAGTCTCTACTCTCACCACACCAGCCCCTGTACGCCTACGCCGGGCGTAACTATTAACTCTTTATTAATTGTACTCTGTTCCGGAACCTTCGCCAAGCCCGGGATCCCATGCGAAGACTTGCCATCTTGACTGTCAGCAATTCTTACCTATGTTCCATCACATACGAAGCAGGCCGCCGATCCGGGCTGGCCGCGTAGGGCGCCGAAATCATGCGCCCGTCTAGGAGCGTATGACGAACGTGACGACCGCCGGCGCGGAAGCCGGCCTCGAAGAAGCCTCTGTTGATTCTTCTTCACCTTCTTTCTCCCCTGACCAGCCGACCGCCGAGACGGAGCCTCGTTTCGACGATCTGGGCTTGTCGCCGGAGATCCTGAGGGCCGTATCCGAGAGCGGATACACCAAGCCCACCCCTATCCAGGCCCAGGGCATTCCCGAAGTCCTGAAACGCCGGGACATCATCGGCATCGCGCAGACGGGCACCGGCAAGACGGCCTCGTTCACCCTGCCGATGATCGAGCTACTGGCGCGCGGCCGGGCCAAGGCCCGCATGCCGCGCTCGCTGATCCTCGAGCCCACGCGCGAACTGGCGGCGCAGGTCGCCGAAAGCTTCGAGCGCTACGGCAAATACAACCGCCTTTCGATGGCGCTCCTGATCGGCGGTGTCTCGTTCGACGAGCAGGACAAAAAGCTCGACCGCGGCGTCGACGTGCTGATCGCCACGCCGGGCCGCCTTCTCGACCATTTCGAGCGCGGCAAGCTCATGCTGACCCAGGTTCAGGTGCTCGTCGTCGACGAAGCCGACCGCATGCTGGATATGGGCTTCATTCCCGACGTCGAACGCATCTGCAAGCTCATCCCCTTCACGCGGCAGACGCTGTTCTATTCGGCAACCATGCCGCCGGAAATTCAGCGCCTCACCGAGCAGTTCCTGCACAATCCGGTGCGCGTCGAAGTCTCGCGGCCGGCCACCACCGCCAACAACATCACGCAGGAGACCATCCTCGTCCCGAACAACGACTGGGCGAAGCGCGAAGCGCTGCGCAGGCTCGTCCGCGAGAATCCCGTCAAGAATGCGATCGTTTTCTGCAATCGCAAGCGCGACGTGGACGTCGTCGCGAAATCGCTCGCGAAGCACGGGTTCTCGGTGGCGCCTTTGCATGGCGATCTCGACCAGTCCGTGCGGACGAAGACGCTCGAAGCGTTCAAGAACGACGAGATCCAGCTTCTCGTCGCCAGCGACGTGGCCGCCCGCGGTCTCGACATTCCGGCGGTTTCGCACATCTTCAACTTCGACGTGCCGTTCCATGCCGACGACTACGTGCACCGCATCGGCCGCACCGGTCGCGCCGGACGCTCCGGCCATGCCTATATGCTGGCGACGCCACGCGACACGAAGCAACTCGAAGCGATCGAGAAGCTGATCGGCAATCCCATCCCCGCGCGCACGATGGAAAACCTCGAAGTGCGCGAAGATACGAGCAAGGGCGGCGGCCGCGATCGCGCCAAAAACGATGGGCGCAACCGCCGCGGCGGCAAGCAGCGGGACAACCGGCAGGATCATCGCCAGCATCAGCAGCAGGCGCGCAGCGAAGCGCCGCGGCTCGAAGAACCGAAACCGGTTGTGCAGGCCGAAGTCCCTGCCCCGCGTCCGCCGGAGCCACGTCAAGAACCACCGCGCAAGCAGCATCACGACGAGCGCGGCCACACGCACAAGCGGCACGACCAGAAGGCGCAGCAACAGCAGCCGCGGCGTTCGGAACCTGTCGATCACTCGCAGCTTCCGGCCTTCCTGATGCGGCCGATCAATCTCCCGAAGGCGGAAAAGCCCGTACCGCGTCCGGCGCGCGGCAAGAAGGCCGACGCGGAAGCTTAACCCACCCGCGAAAAGCCGTCTGCGCTCCAGCTTTCGCTCCCCACGCCATTGTGCACGAAGAAGAGGCCCTCGGGATCGTATTTGGCCTTCACCGCCTGAAGCCGCGCATAGTTGCCGCCCCAATAGGCGTCCTGCCAGCGCGGATTGAAGTAGTTGCTCTCCGACACGTAGGAGCCCGCGTTCGGTACGATCTTGTAGAGCTCCGCCGCAGCCAGATTGATCATGCGTGCATCCTTGCGCGAGGCTTCGAGATCGAGCTTGGCGCCGGGCTGGCCCGGATAGCCGGGCGCTTCGCCGTCGGCGATGATGACGAGCGTGAACGCTTCGGTGACGGCCGGATTGGTGGCCGTGTCCTTCGCCGCCGCGATCGCTTCGTCCGGCGCCCCGGCAAGACCCTTGTTCAGATGCAGCATGACGCGCTTGTAGCGGCTCGCCGCGAACAAGGCGTTCACGAGCTGCGGCTGTCGCTCCTTGTCCAACAGTTTGGCCGGCAGCCACAACGATTCGTAGCCGTGCAGGAACATGCCGACCTGCTCCTGGTCGCCTTTCCACCAGCCGTGATATTTCGGCACGCCCGGGCGCGGATCGCGGATCATCGACGGATTGCGCTCCACGTCCCACCAAAGCCGGGCCGGTATCGCTATCGAACCAAGTGGATCCGCAACCGCGAAATCCTGCGGCGCGGCAGCGACCCAGTCATAGAAAGACTGCCAGACCGCCTTCGACTGCTGCATGTCGACGCCCTGACTGACCATCGAAATCTCGAAGGTGTTGTCGGGATTGACGGAGACCTGCTCGCCCCAATGCGGGTTGAGGAGATTGTCGGCATAGAAAGCCAGGAAGCCCGCAATCAGCTTGCGGAAGGCTTCGTCGGACGTCGCTTTGATCTTGCCCCAGGCGGCACCAAAATGCTCCGGAAGGTCGTGCGTGCGCAGCGTCAGCTTCGTGACGACACCCCAGCTTCCGCCGCCGCCGCCTTTGAGCGCCCAGAACAGATCGGGATTGGTGCAGGCATTGGCGATGCGCACCTGCCCGTCGGCGGTCACGATCTCCGCTTCAAGCAAATTCGCAGCCGCCGTGCCGAAACCTTTGGAGAAGCTGCCGAAGCCTCCGCTCTGAATGAGACCGGCAACGCCGACATCCGTGCAGCCGCCGCCTTGCACATAGCGGCCGCCCACCGTCGTCACCGCATTGTAGAGATCAATCCAGACATTGCCGGCGCCGGTCGTCACCGCGGGTACGGGCGCGACCTTGCCTTCGCAGCCCTGCCCCACGAACGCGTCGTGCATTTCGATGTCGCGCATGAAATGCGTCCACACGAGGAGCGAATCCGGCGCGTTCGAGGTGCCGAGATAGGAATGGCCCGTGCCTTTGACGACAAGCCGAACATTATTGTCCCGCGCGAAATTGACGGCGGCGGCCACGTCCTGCGCATTGCGCGCCCTGACGGCGTAGGCGCTCGGCGCCGGCGACCAGGCCTTGTACCAGCCCGAAACCTGCGTGCCGCCGGGCTGGTCGCCCAGATAGAACGGGTTGCGGAGGTTCTTGAGAACGTCCGCGCATGCGGCGCCTTTGGCGTCGGCCTCGCACGCCGCCATCAGGGGCTCGACCGTGATCAGGTTGCCGCCGACGGCGTCGTTCAACTTTTGCCAGCCGGCGGCGCTCGGCCAGGCTGCATCGCCCGGGCGCACGCGTCGCAACGCCGGCATCGCTTCGCCAAAAGCCCTGAAACCCGGAAGGGAAAACCCCTGCACCACCGTCGCAACCGCTATGCCCTTGAGCAGATCCCGTCTCAACATCGTCGTCTTCTCCCTGAGAGGACCGGTTCCTATACTTGCCCGGCTGGAGCCCATGAGGACCTCGTGTCCGAGCACCAAACTTCTCTCAAAGAGATCGCCTCGCGGGAAGCGCCGCGGGATCAGGCGCGGGCGATTGGTGATATCCGGCAATGGCTTGGGATAAGCGGCGACGTTTTGGGGACGAGCGGAAGGCTCAAGCGGACGTTCCTCTACTCGTTTTCGTCCACGGCCGTGCTCGTCGGCGTCATCAACATCCTCAATGTCATCTCGGTCCGGCGCGACGCTCCCGAGGTCGGCATCCTCGCGCCGGTCATCTGGGAGGGATCGAGCTGGGTGGCGCTGCTCTGCCTCTTCTGGATTCCGTGGCTGGCCTGGCGCATCGCCCCGCCTTTCGTGCGGCCGCGATGGAAGCTCCTGGTGCATATCCCGGCCGACCTCGCCTTCGGCTTCGGGCATGTGCTGGGCTTCATCGGCCTGCGCAAGCTCGTCTACTGGTCGCTGGGCCATCACTACCTGTTCGGGAACTTCTTCACATATTTTCCCTATGAGCTCGCCAAGGACTCGCTGGGTTACGCACTGTTCGTCACCGGCTTCACACTGTTCGACCACCTGCTCCGCCAGCAGACGCTGATCGACACACCGGGGCAGACGCTCACCTTCGACATCCGCGACGGAGGCAAACTCACGCGCGTGCGGCTGGACGAACTTCTCGCCATCGCCTCAGCCGGAAACTATGTGGAGTTCGTGCTGCGCGACGGGCGGCGCCTTCTGATGCGCTCGCCGTTGACCGCGCTCGAAGGCGAACTCTCCCCGCGCGGCTTCCTGCGCACGCATCGTTCGTGGCTCGTGAATGCGAAGCATGTGACGGCGCTGAAGCCGGAAGGCTCCGGCGATTACTCGATCGAGCTCGGGAGCTTGTCCGTGCCGCTGTCGCGGCGGTTTCCGGATGCGCTGGCGCGGCTGAAGGAACCGGGTGCGTGATCGGGCGGCGGGCGCATCGCCCGCGGCGCGGTCTCGCTGGCGGGGCGGCAGCAAGTTGCGGGCGTGGGTTCGTTTTGCCATGTTAGCCAGACTTAGCTAAGGACTAGAACATGGCGACCGTGAACATGCTGGAAGCGAAGTCCAATCTTTCCCGGCTGGTCGACGCCGTCGAAAGCGGCGCCGAAGCCGAGATCATCATTGCGCGCAACGGCCGTCCGGCCGCGCGGCTGGTTGCCGTCCGGTCATCGCGACAGGGCCGGCGGCTCGGTGTGGCCAAGGGCAAGTTCAAAGTTCCGGAAAACATCGACGAGAGCAATGCGACCATCGCGAAGATGCTCTCCGGCAAGTGAAGATCCTGCTCGACACCCATATTGCGTTGCGGGCGATCGCCGACGATCCGAAGCTCCCGGCTCAGGCGCGAACGCTCATAGCGGATACCGACAACACCATCGTCGTGAGCGCAGCGAGTGTGTGGGAGATCGCGATCAAGCACGCGCTGGCGGGCGGCGGGCCGAACGACATGACGATATCCGGAACGAAGGCATTGAAATATTTTCACGCAGCGGGTTATGAGCTGCTCGCCATCACGGCCGCGCACGCCGCGGCGGTCGAGCGCCTGAAGACACGCCATGCCGATCCCTTCGACCGACTGTTGGTCGCGCAGGCCCTGTCCGAGCCCCTTCGCCTGCTGACCCACGACAGATCCGTCGCGAGCTATAGCGACACGATCATGCTGGTCTGAGTCCGACGCCACCGCGTACGGCTCACAGATTTCGTATGCTGTCGCCGGATTCGACAGGTTGGGAGCCTGTTCGTTCCCCTGTCGCGGAAATTTCCGGATGCGCTGGCGCGATTGAAGGAACCGGGCGCGTGATGCCGGCAAAGCATTGGCGGAACGCGGAATTCGAAAATAAACGGCAACGAACGGGGTGTCCCTCAAATGTCCCCCTTCGCCGATTGATCAATTGCGTATAGATTCCTGGCACGCTCCCCCGCTTGGCGGTCGATCACTTCATCGCCGTCTGCCTCAGATACGCCGCCACGCGCGCCTTGGCGTTTTCGCGGATGTTCATTTGGAAGAGCGCATAGTCGAGGCCGTGATAATTCTTGCCGGCAGCGACCGGGGCGAAGGGCGTGCCGCTTTGGTCCTGCGCGAACAGGAATCCGGCGCGGCATTCCGCGCTCGTCCATGCTTTCAAGGGCGCCATGAGCGGCGGAAATATCATGCCGTGCGCTGCGTCGCTGCCCCAGAACTTGATCTGGAATCGGCCGGAGATCGGTTCGGCGCCAAGGTTGAGGCTGGCGGGCGCCATGCCGCCGTCACGCTTCCAGCTGAGCGGGTTGACGCAGACGAGCTTGTCCTTGGTGTCTTCGCGAACCGGCAACGGCCCCTCTCCGTAGGTCGCCCAGTGAACGAAGCAGTGAAGGTCGGTTGGCGACGCGCAGACATGGACCGTCTTGAGTTTGGCGGCTTCCTTATCCGTGATGCCGCCGCCGATCAGATAGGCCGCGACCATGCGGCTCGCCAGCGGCGTACCGTCGATGCGGCGCCGGATCAGATTGAATCCGTGCTCCGTGCCCTGGCTGTGGGTTGCAATGATGAATGGGCGTCCCTTCGAATAATGCTCGAGGAAATAGGTGAAGGCGCGATCGACATCGGCATAGGCGAAATCGAGGGATTTCTTATGGATGTCCGGCGTCGCGCTGACATAGATGAAGATCGACCCTTCGCGGTAGCGCGGCGCATAGATCGCGCAGCAGCCGTTGAAGGCGCTGGCCTGGTTCGCCATCATCCAGCGCGTGTTCTCTTCCGTCTGGCTGTCGGGATCGAGCCGCGAATTCCAGCCAGCGGACCCGGTCATATCGCCCGTTGGATGGATGAAGAAGACGTCGACCTGCGGATCTTTTGCTGCCGCTTCGGCGCCGGCCGGAACGTAAGCCGTGAGACCGGGCTTTGCGGGAAGCGCGGCCCAGGCGCTCGCATCGGCATAGTCGGGCGCCGGTGCTTTGGCTTCGGCATCCCAGACGTTCCGCGGCCCGAAGACACCAAGGGCCAGCCGCAGGTTGCCCGTGAAATACATCGCGGCGCCGGCCGCAACGATCAGAATAACGAGCGCCGCAATCGCGCCAATCACGTAAAGAAAAATTCGCATCGTCGCCCCCGCGGCAGTCTCGATGGCGGCAATGCCCTCGCCGCCTCATTGTGAAACTCTTGGCAAAGCCCGCTCCGCACCGAAAGGACAGCTGCGGATCGGATGTTACGCTGCTAATTCCGTGTTTTTGTCCACGGCTGTAGCGACGCATCGCGAGAAAGCCGCATCGTTATTGGCTTAGATGCATCACGCCCGCGACAGCGTGTTTCGAGCCCCTGTTAAAATCGCTGTTACCAGGGAACACCCCTCACCGCTTGATCCCCCCATCCAGCATCTTCTGGATTTTCTCGCCGTAAGGCGGACGCATCATCGCGGTGACATCCATCTTCGCCTGCTGGAAGACCGCCTTGGCATGGCTGAAGGTGCGGAAGCCGTCGATGCCGTGATAGGAACCCATGCCCGACGGGCCGATGCCGCCGAACGGCAGATCTTCCATGCTCACATGCATGATCACGTCGTTGACGGAGACGCCGCCCGACGTCGTGCGCGTGAGAACCTTGGACTGCTCGGCGGAGTCGCTGCCGAAATAATAGAGCCCCAAAGGCCGCGCGTGCTCGTTGACGTAGCCGATGGCTTCGTCGACGTCGCTGTAGGTCTTCACCGGCAGGAGCGGCCCGAAGATCTCATCCTTCATGATCTTCATGTCGTCAGTCGGATTGAGGACGAGCGTCGGCGGGATCTTGTGGAACGGCTGCTGGCGGAAATCCTCTTTCGCGGGATTGAGCTCGATGATCTCCGCGCCCTTCGCCTTCGCGTCGTCGAGATAGCCCGTCAGGCGATCATAGTGACGCTGGTTGATGACCGAGGTGTAGTCGGGATTGTCCTTGAGCGTGGGAAACATGGTGCGCACCGCGCCTTCCGCGGCGCCGACAAACTCGCTCGCCTTCGCTTTCGGAACCAGCACATAGTCGGGCGCGAGACAGATCTGCCCGGCATTGAGCGTCTTGCCCATCATCACGCGCTTGGCGGCCAGGTCCATGTCCGCCGACTGGCCGAGGATCACCGGCGATTTGCCGCCCAGTTCGAGTGTCGTCGGCACCAGATTCTCCGCCGCCGCGCGCATCACGTGATAGGCGATCGAGGTCGCGCCCGTGAACAGGAGATGATCGAAGGCCAGACGGCTGAACGCGCCGCCCACGTCCGGCCCGCCCGTGAACACGGCCACTTCGGTTTCGTCGAAGGCCGAGCGGAACATGCGCTCCATCAGCTCCGACGAGCGCGGCGTGAATTCGGACGGCTTGATCATCACGCGATTGCCGGCGGCGAAGATGCCGGCCAGCGGCGAGAACGTGAGGTTGACCGGAAAATTCCACGGCGAGATGACGCCGACAACGCCTTTCGGCTGGTATTCGACATAGGCCCTGGCACCGAACAGTCCCAGCAGCGCCGGCGAGACCTTGCGCTTCTCGCGCTTCATCCAGCCCTTGAGATTCTCTTTCGCGTGCTTCAGCGGTGCGATCGAGCCGGAGACATCCGTGAGCAACGTGGCATGCACGGAGCGATGCCCGAAATCCTCGCGGAGCGCGTCCGCGATCGCTTCCTTGTGGCCGACCAGAAGCGCGATGGCGCGGTCGAGCCATTCGATCCGCTTCTCGGCGCTAGGCGGGCCGTCCTTGATATGGGCCTGCCGCTGGCGTTCCAGGACCTGGGCCATGCGGCTCTCGAAATCGGTCCCTGCTCCCGGGTTTCCGGGTCTGGCTTCCGCAGCACTCATGACTCTGATCCTCCCTGACCGCGCACGAATTGTCGCATTCGCGGCGTCTCATTGACGAATTGTCAGGTTAATCATCGGGCTACCCCCAGGCAATGGCCGGATTTAAGGGTTTGTTACCCCACGCCAGGCATTATTCACCTCGAATGTCCCCGGGGCAGAAGTCCGAGAGCGCTGTCTGATGTCGGTCAATCAACACGAGCGTGCGCGTGCCCTGGCTGAGACGGCGCTGTCGCTGATGAGCGAGCGGCACGTCTCGCCGACGCCGGAGAACTTCCAGCTCTTTTACGCCTATGCGGCCGGCGACAATCCGGTCGCGTCGAAGGTCCTGGGCGATCTGATCGCGGGCCGCCGTCCGCTATCGCCGCAGAAGCTCTCCGAATTGCGCGAACAGTTCTTCGTTTCCGAGCGTCTCGACCAGACCATCCGGACGATCTCGACGGAGATGAACGAGACCGTGACGAGCGTGCTGTCGCGGATCGAAGCCGCGGAGCGCGACGCGGTGGCTTACGGCGAGACACTGTCGGCCGCCAGCGGCCAGCTCGGCGACGCGAAGTCGGTCGAGGGCCTGCAGAAGCTTATCGGCGGTCTCGTCACCGCCACGCACACCATGGAAACACGCGCGAAGGATCTCGAGTCCGAGCTGCAGCGCTCCTCGCGCGAGGTCAACGAACTGCGCGCGAAACTGGACGACGTACGCAAGGAAAGCCTGACCGATCCGCTGACGGGAATCTCCAACCGCAAGGCCTTCGACGTTGACCTGAAAGACGCCATGCAGCAGTCGCGGATCGCGAACGAGCCGCTGTGCCTGCTGATGTGCGACATCGACCATTTCAAGTCGTTCAATGACACCTGGGGGCACACGACGGGCGACCAGGTGCTGCGCCTCGTCGCCAGTTGCCTCTCCGAGAACGTCAAGGGCCGCGACACGGCGGCGCGCTACGGCGGCGAGGAATTCGCGGTCGTGCTGCGCAACACCGAGCTCGCGAACGCCGTAAATCTCGCCAACCAGATCCGCCGCTACGTCGAATGCAAGAAGCTCGTGAAAAAGTCCACCGGCGACATCCTGGGCACGATCTCGATCTCGATCGGCGTGGCGCAGCTGACGGCCGAAGACACGCAGGTCGTCTTCATCCAGCGCGCCGACAACTGCCTCTATGCCGCGAAGAACGCCGGCCGCAATTGCGTGGTGAGCGATGCCGCCGCCGCGGTCGACAGCGACGTCGTTGCCGCCTGACAAGCCATCTATTCTGAAGCGTTTTTAACCCGGGCACGTTCTCGCCCAGCCGTGACTTGCGCTCGGCGGCGAACTGCGGCCCAATCCGCCTCGCAAGAAAAACAGCCCCGGCCACCAAGGTGGCGGGCGGTCCGGATCGTCTCCGATCCTGGAAACGAGAGCAGGAGTCCACTGATGCGACGCAGCCTGATTGCGCTGGCCGGCCTGGCCTGGCTCGGCGCGAGTACTGTTGCAGTGCTTGCCTTGCCGCCGCCCCTTCATCCGCAATTCGGAACCTGGGGCGTCGACCTGTCGGCGATGGATCGTTCGGTCAAACCGGGCGACAACTTCTTCCTCTACGTAAACGGCAACTGGCTCAAGACGGCACAGATTCCACCGGACCGTTCGAGCACCGGTGCGTTCCAGGACCTCCGCATCCATAGCGAAGCGCAGATGGGCACCATCGTGGCGGCGCTCGATGCGAGACCTTATGCGGACCTGACAGTCGAAGAGAAAAAGCTGCGCGACCTCTACGACGCATTCGTCGACCAGAAACAGATCGAAGCGCGCGGCCTGGCACCCGCAAAAAAAGATCTCGATTATCTGGCAAACCTCAAGACGCTCGACGACGTCGCGACCACCATGGGCACGGCGCGGCTGATGGAAGACGGGCCGTTCGATGTCGGCATCGGCGTGGACGCCAGGAACCCCGACGCCTATGCGGTCAACCTCTCCCAATCCGGCCTCGGCATGCCCGACCGCGATTACTATTTGCGCGACGACAAGGCGCTGGTCGCCACGCGCGACGCCTATAAGAAATATCTGGCGACGATGCTGGAGATGGCCGGCCTCTCGGATGCCGACAAGCGCGCGGATGCCATCTATAACCTCGAACTCGCGATGGCGAAGGTCGAATGGGCGAATGCCGATCGCCGCGACGCGACCAAGACCTACAATCCCATGTCGATCTCGGAGCTGGAAGCATTCGCGCCCGGCTTTCCATGGCGCACCTATTTAAAGGCGGCCACGATTCCGTTTTCATCGCCGCACGGCGAACGCCAGGTCGTGATCGCCGAAAAATCCGCGTTTCCGGAGCTCGCGAAGATCTTCGCGGCAACGCCCGTCGAAGTCTGGCGCGACTATCTGACGGCGCGCTATCTCCATAGCTTCTCGGCCTACCTGCCGAAAGCTTTCGACATGGCCGACTTCGCCTTCTACGGCACCGTCCTCGAAGGCAATCCGCAGGAACTGCCCCGCGCCAAACGCGGCGTGCATCTGCTCGACGACGAGTTGGGCGAAGCGCTGGGCAAGCTCTATGTCGCGAAATATTTCCCGCCTGCGGCGAAGGCCCATGCGGAAAAGCTGGTCGGCAATCTTCTGAAAGCCTATGACGCGGACATCCGCGTACTTACCTGGATGACGCCGGCGACGCGCGAAAAGGCGCTTGAGAAGCTCCACAAATTCACGCCGCATATCGGCTATCCCGACAAGTGGCGCGACTATTCGGCGTTCCAGGTCAGCCGCGACGATCTCGTGGGCGACATCCAGAGCGGCGCGGAGTTCGAGTGGCACCGCGAGCTCAAGCGCATCGACGATCCTGTCGACAAATCCGAATGGGGCATGTCGCCACCGACGGTCAACGCCTATTACGATCCGACCGTCAACGCGATCTTCTTCCCGGCCGCGATCCTGCAGCCGCCCTTCTTCGATCCCAATGCGGACGACGCCGTGAATTATGGCGGCATCGGCGCCGTGATCGGCCACGAAATCAGCCACGGCTTCGACGATCAGGGTTCGAAATACAATGGCGAAGGCGCGCTCGCCGATTGGTGGACCGACGAAGACCGCAAAAACTTCGAGGCCCGGACCAAAATGCTGGGCGAGCAGTACAGTTCCTACGAGCCGTTGCCCGGGCTGCACATCAACGGCGCCTTCACGATGGGCGAGAATATTGCCGACCTCGCCGGCCTCACCATCGCCTACAAGGCCTATCACATTTCGCTCGGCGGCAAGCCCGGCAAGACGATCGGCGGATACACGCCCGATCAGCGTTTCTATCTTTCCTTCGGCCAGATCTGGCGCTCGAAACCGCGCGAAAGCGCCCTGCGGGAACAGATCCTGTCCGACGAGCACAGCCCGTCCGAATATCGCGCCATCGGCGCGACCCGCAATTCGGATCCGTGGTACGCGGCTTTCGGGGTGAAACCCGGGGACAAATATTATCTTGCGCCGGATCAGCGCGTGCGTCTTTGGTGATCAACAACACGAGGGGATATTCGACATGAAGACGAAAACGATCGCGCTGGCGGCGCTCGCCTGCGTGGCCGCGGCTGCGTTGGCGCCCGCATCCGCGCACGCAGGCAAACCGGCCTTCGGCACCTGGGGTGTCGATCTCACGAGCTTGGACAAGAGCGTGAAGCCGGGCGACGACTTCTTCCTTTACGTGAACGGCAACTGGCTCAAGACGGCGCAGATTCCGCCGGATCGCACGAGCACGGGTTCGTTCCAGGACCTCGCGATCCTGAGCGAAAACCGCATGCGCGAGATCGCAAACGAACTCGACGCAAAGTCCTACGCGACGCTGACGCCGGAAGAAAAACAGCTCCGCGATCTCTACGACGCCTTTCTCGACCAGAAGCAGATCGACGCGCGCGGCCTGGCACCCGCGAAAGCGGACCTCGACTACTTCGGACATTTGAAGACCCTGACGCAAGTGGCGGAAGCCATGGCCGCGCCGGGCCGTGGGACAGACAGCATTTTCGGCAATGGCGTAGCCCCCGATGCGAAGAACTCGAACATCTATGTGATCACGCTGGCGCCATCCGGCCTCGGCATGCCCGATCGCGATTACTACCTGCGCGACGACAAGGAGCTTGCCGCCACGCGCGATGCCTACCGCGCCCATCTGGTCAAGATGTTGACGCTCGCGGGATTGGCCAACGCCGACGCGCGCGCGCAGGCTGTCTACAATCTCGAAGTCGAGATGGCCAGGGCGCATTGGGCCGCCGCCGATCGCCGCGACGCCGAGAAGAACTATGTCCCCATGACCATGTCGCAGCTCGGCCATTTCGCGCCGGGCTTCCCGTGGCCGGCCTTCTTCAAGGCCGAAGGCGTCTCGACCAACGGGCCCAAGGGTGAGCGCACAGTCATCGTGCGGCAGAACACGGCCTTTCCAACCCTTGCTAAGCTGTTTGCGGCCACGCCCGTGTCCGTCTGGCGCGACTACTTGACGGTTCACTATCTCGACAACATGGCGGCCTACCTGCCGTCGTCGATCGACGACGAGCATTTCGCTTTCTACGGCAAGGTGCTGGGCGGTCAGCCGCAGCAGCTTGATCGCCACATCCGCGCCGTTCGCCTTCTCGATTCGAGGCTCGGCCACCCGCTCGGCAAAATCTATGTTGCGCGTTATTTCCCGCCGGAGTCCAAGGCGAAAGTCAAACAGCTCATCTCGAATATCCTGAAGGCCTATGACGCCGACATCCGCACGATTCCCTGGATGACCGAAGTCACGCGGCAGAAGGCGCTCGACAAGCTGCACCAGTTCACGCCGCATGTCGGCTATCCCGACAAATGGCGCGATTATTCCGGCCTCGTGATCAAGCGCGACGATCTCGTGGGCGACATCGAACGCAGCGAAGTGTTCGAGTGGAACTACCGCCTCGGCCGCATCGACGATCCGGTCGACCGCAACGAATGGTACATGACGCCGCCGACCATCAATGCCTATTACACGCAGTCGCTGAACTCGATCTTCTTCCCCGCGGCGATCCTGCAGCCGCCCTTCTTCGACCCCAATGCCGACGATGCCGTGAATTACGGCGGGATCGGCGCGGTCATCGGCCACGAAATTAGCCACGGCTTCGACGACCAGGGATCGAAATATGACGGGGGCGGAATCCTGCGCAGCTGGTGGACGGACGAGGACCGCAAGAACTTCGAGGAGCACGTCTCCATGCTGGGCGCGCAATTCGACTCCTACGAAGGCCTGCCCGGTCTGCATGTGAACGGCAAGCTCACCATGGGCGAGAATATCGGCGACCTTTCCGGTCTCACGATCTCGCTCAAGGCCTATCACATCTCGCTCGACGGCAAGGAGGCGCCTGTGCTCGACGGCTTCACCGGCGATCAGCGCTTCTTCCTCTCCTATGGGCAGATCTGGCGCAGCAAATACCGCGACGCGCAGATGCGCCAGCAGATCCTCTCCAATCCGCACAGCCCGCCGCATTTCCGCGTGGATGGGGCCACGCGCAACGTCGACGGCTGGTACTCGGCCTTCGACGTCAAACCGGGCGATGCGTATTATCTTGCGCCGGATCAGCGCGTGAAACTGTGGTGAGAGCGAGGTTCACCCCTCACCTGCGCCTGCACAGACTTGACAGCCGCGTTTGGCGCCCCTCTCCCGCAAGGGAGAGGGGGATGCCGAGCGCTGCGCCAACATCGATTTTAAGAGCGAGGCTCGCGCATCTCCTCTCCCCTTGAGGGAGAGGGATGCAACACAAAGTGCATCAATCTGTCCCGCCGCGGGTGAGGGGTAGCGGTGAAATCTGCCCTGATTCCGCCTACATAAAGAACGGCATTTCAGCGGACGAAGACGTCATGCCCACCGCACGCGAACGCGCGAGCCATTTTTGCAAGCGCTACGGCCTCGCCGTCCCGATCCTCGAAGCGCCCATGGCCGGCGCCAATTCGCTGGCGCGGGCGATTGCGGTCGCCGCTGCCGGCGGCATGGGCGCGATGGGCGCGCTGCTGTCAAAGCCGGACGAGATCGTCGCTTGGGCAAAAGCCTTCCGGGAGAAAAGCAAAGGGCCGTTCCAGTTCAATCTCTGGATTCCCGATCCGCCGCCGGTGCGTGACGCCAGGGCGGAAGCCGAGACGCGCGCGTTTCTTGCCAAATGGGGACCGGAGGTCGCCGAAGACGCCGGCAACGCGACGCCGCCCGATTTCGCCGCGCAATGCGACGCGATCGTCGCAGTGCGCCCCAACGTCGTTTCTTCCATCATGGGCCTGTTTCCCGAGAAGGCCGTGCGCGCCTTCAAGGACGCCGGTATCGCCTGGTTCGCGACGGCGACGACGCTGGCCGAAGCCCGCGCCGCGCAATCGGCCGGTGCGGATGCGATCATTGCGCAGGGTTTCGAAGCGGGCGGCCATCGCGGCGCGTTCGAGAACGCGAACGCCGAACGCCAGCTGATCGGCCTTCTGGCCTTCGTGCCCCGGCTTGCGGACACCATCGACCTTCCCATCATCGCGACAGGAGGCATCGCCGACGGGCGTGGGATTGCGGCGGCGCTCACGCTCGGCGCCAGCGCTGTTCAGATAGGAACAGCATTCCTGCGGTCTACGGAAGCCGACACACCGTCTGCATGGTCTGACGCGCTGGCCACGACGGAGCCGGAAGATACCTGGCCGACCCGCGCCTTCAGTGGACGGTTGGCACGATCGATCGCAACGGACTATGTGCGCGCCGCAGCCGATGGCCCCAAGCCCGCGCCCTATCCCGTGCAGCGCGGGCTCACCGCCGGGATGCGCGCCGATGCCAACAAGCAGAACGACATCCGCCGCATCCAGGCCTGGTCCGGACAATCGGCGTGGATGGCGAAACGCGAACCTGCCGCGGATTTTGTGAAGCGCGTGTGGGACGAAGCGCAGCGGCTGTTGCCGTAAGAACTATTCTTCGTCCGTCGCCGGCGTGATCGACACCGACTCGCCGCAGCCGCAGGCCGCCGTCTGGTTCGGGTTGTTGAAGACGAAGCGCGCCGCAAGCTTGTCGCGCACGAAATCCATCTCCGTGCCGATGAGGAAGAGGATCGCTTTCGGGTCGATGAAGATCTTCACGCCCTTGTCCTCGACCACTTCCTCGAGCGGCTGGGCCTGCTCGGCATAATCCATCGTGTAGCTCATGCCGGCGCAGCCGCCGTTTACGACGCCGACGCGGATGCCCTGATACTGGCCGTCGCTCTTTGCGAGGATGTCGCGCACGCGCGCCGCCGCCGCGTCGCTCAGCTTCATCGCCTTGGGGCGTTCACGCCTGGGTCGTGTGGTCGTCGTTTCCATCAGAACATGTTCAGTTCGAGTTTCGCTTCTTCACTCATTCGCTCCGGCGTCCAGGGCGGATCGAAGGTCATGTTGACGGTGACCGCTCCGATTCCTTCGACGCCTTCCAGCGCCGACTTCACCATCTCCGGCATTTCGCCGGCCACCGGGCAACCCGGCGCCGTCAGCGTCATGTCGACGGCCACGTCCTTGTTGTCCGCCACGTCCACCTTATAGATGAGCCCGAGCTCATAGATATCAACCGGAATTTCCGGGTCGAAAACGGTCTTGAGCGCCTTCACGAGCTTGTTCGTGAAATCCTCAAGCTCTCCGGGACTTAACGCCGGAGCCTGAATGTCGGCCATTATGCGCGGTTGGGCATTCATTCGGTTTTGGCGGACGAGCCGCCCTCCAGCGCAGATTTCATCGTATGCCAGGCGAGCGTGGCGCATTTGACGCGCATCGGGAAGGCCGAAACGCCGGCCATGACGTCCAGATATTCGCGATCGTTCGCCGCGATCTCGCTCGCGTCCTCGCCTTTGACGAGATGCAGGAAGCCGTCCATCAGCTTCTCGGCTTCGGCCACTGTGCGGCCCTTGATCATATCCGTCATCAAAGAGGCCGAAGCCTGTGAAATCGCGCAGCCTTTGCCTTCGAACGACACGTCGGTGATGCGGTCTTCGCCATTGACGGCAAGATACACCTTCACGCGGTCGCCGCAGAGCGGATTGTGGCCCTCGCCTGTGTGGTTTGCCGTCTCCAGCTTGCCGAAATGGCGTGGATGCCGACTGTGATCGAGGATCACTTCCTGATAAAGCTCGCGAAGAGTTTCGTCCATCATCCTGTCAGCCCAGAATCTTTCGCGCCTTGTGCAGCGCGGATACGAATTGGTCCACTTCACGCCGCGTGTTGTAGAGCGCGAAGGAGGCGCGCGTGGTCGAAGCGACGTCGAAACGCTCCATCAGCACCTGCGCGCAATGATGCCCGGCGCGCACGGCCACGCCTTCACGGTCCAATATGGTGGCGAGATCGTGCGCGTGCATGCCTTCGGCCTCGAACGACAGGATCGCGCCCTTGCCTGGCGCGCGGCCGATGATGCGGACCCAGTTCAGGTCTTCGATGGCGGCCGTCGCGTAACCGAGCAGATCGTGCTCATGCGCGGCGATGGCAGCGCGGTCGAACGATGAAAGATAGTCGAGCGCCACGCCGAGGCCCACGGCTTCGATGATCGGCGGCGTGCCCGCCTCGAATCGCGCCGGTGGGTCGGCATAGGAGATCGCGTCGCGCGTGACTTCGCGGATCATCTCGCCGCCGCCGTTGAACGGCCGCATGCCTTTGAGGTGCGCGCGCTTCGCATAAAGCGCACCGATGCCCGTCGGGCCATAGAGCTTGTGGCCGGTCAGCGCATAGAAATCGATGTCGAGGTCCTGAACGTCGACGACGGTATGCACCGCGCCCTGGCAGCCGTCGGCCAGCACGGGCACGCCTTTGGCATGCGCGCGGGCGATAACCTGCTTGAGCGGCGTCACCGTGCCCAGCACGTTCGACATGTGCGTGAGCGCGACAAGCTTCGTCTTGGGTCCGATCGCGGCGTCGACGGCATCCGCGGACAGCGAACCGTCGTCTGCGATGTCCACCCATTTGAGGACCGCGCCCTGCCGCTCGCGCAGAAAGTGCCACGGCACGATGTTGGAATGGTGCTCCATGGTCGTGAGCACGATCTCGTCGCCCGGCTGGAGGCGCGGGGACAGATAGGAATAGCTGACGAGGTTGATTCCCTCCGTGCCGCCCTTGGTGAAGACGATCTCGTCGGCATGCTTGGCGTCGAGGAAGCGCCGCACACTTTCGCGCGCCTGCTCGTAGCGGTCCGTCGCCTTACCGGAGAGGAAATGGACGCCGCGATGGACGTTGGCATATTCGCTCGTCGCGAAATCCCGCATGGCATCAAGAACGACATCGGGCTTCTGCGCCGAGGCCGCGCTGTCGAGATAGGCGAGCGGCTTGCCGTAGACTTCACGGGACAGAATCTCGAAGTCGCCGCGAACGGTGTTCACGTCGAAGGGGCGAAGGACCGAGATTTTTGGCTGCGCGGTCACGATGCGCTCTCCATGGCCCAGGCAAGGCCGCTGTCGATGAATTCGACGGCCGCGCCGCGCAGGCCTTCGTCTTCGATGCCGTCGACGACTTCCTGCAGGAACGCATGAATAAGCAACCCACGCGCTTCACTTTCGGGGATGCCGCGCGAGCGCAGGTAGAAGAGCGAATCCGCGTCGAGATCGCCGACCGCCGCGCCGTGGGCGCATTTCACATCGTCGGCCAGAATTTCGAGCTCGGGCTTCAGATCGGCTTCCGCGTGGTTGCTCAGGAGGAGCGCCTTCGCCGTCTGACGGCTGTCGGAGCCGACTGCGCCTTCGCGGACGATGATCTTGCCCTGATAGACGGCTCGAGACTTTCCGCCCGCGACTTTCTTGAACAGCTGGCGGCTCGTCGTGTTGGGCACAGCGTGGTCGATGCGCGTCGTGATGTCGGCGTGCGCCTTGTCGCCCAACACGCTCACGCCGGAGAGATCGGCCTCGGCGCCCTCGCCCGCCAGCGTGATGTTCACTTCGGTCCGCGACAGCTTCGCGCCGCCGTTCAGGAAGCGGGCGATATAGCGAGAGCTTTTCTCCTGGACGACGGAGACCGTCTCCACCGCAACAAGATCGTCGGAGAATTTGGATTCACGAATATGCGTGAGCTGCGCACCTTCTTCGAGAAACACCGAAAGCGAAACGTTCCTTATCCCTTCACTAGTGACATGGTGCGTTTCCATAAGCGTGACCGACGCACCGCGTTCGATATACAATCCGATTCTGCGATGCCCTCCACCTTCAAAGCTTAGTGCCAGCGGTTGGGACAATTTCGTGCCCGCTGGAACGCGCATAGCCATACTGCCGGGGTCATAGGCTCTGGCCACGGCCTCCATTGCGCTTTGGCCTGGAAACTTCTCAAACAGGCGCTCATACCAATTCGGCGGACGTTCTACGCGCTCCAGCCCTTCTTGGTACCAATCGAAATCGCTCTGAGCATACTCAATTGAATCGGGCGCGCTAATCCTCATGGTTACTTCGTGAGGAGATTCTCGCTCGATCTCGTCGGCACCCAAAACCTGCCGCAGATCCGTATACTTCCAATCCTCCATCCTGCGATGGGGGATACCCTTCGCGCGGAAAATTTCGAGCGGTGTGGGGCCGACGCTCATGCCGCGTCCTTCACGATGCCTTCGTAGCCTTTGGCTTCGAGCTCGTGCGCCAGCTCCTTGCCGCCTTCGCGGATGATCCGGCCCTTGGCGAGCACATGCACGCGATCCGGCACGATATAGTCGAGGAGCCGCTGATAATGCGTGATGACCAGCATGGCGCGGTCAGGCGAGCGGAGCGCATTGACGCCTTCGGCCACGATCTTGAGCGCGTCGATGTCGAGGCCGGAATCGGTTTCGTCGAGAATTGCCAGCGACGGCTCGAACAGCGCCATCTGGAGGATTTCCAGCCGCTTCTTTTCGCCGCCCGAGAAACCGACATTGAGCGCGCGTCGAAGCATCTCTTCCGGCACTTTCAGCGCCGCCGCCTTCTCGCGCACGAGCCGCAGCACATGCACGGCGTCAAGCTCGCTTTCGCCGCGGGCGCGGCGCTGCGCGTTCAAGGCGGTCTTCAAAAACATCATCGTGGTGACGCCCGGAATCTCGACCGGATATTGCAGCGCGAGGAAGATGCCTTTCGAAGCGCGTTCTTCCGTCGGCAGGGCGACGAGATCGTGGCCCTTATAGGTGATCGAGCCTTCCGTCACGTCGTAGCCTGCGCGGCCCGCGAGCGTATAGGACAGCGTCGACTTGCCCGAGCCGTTCGGCCCCATGATCGCATGCACTTCGCCCGGCTTGAGTTGCAGGCTCAGGCCCTTGAGGATTTCCGTGGTCCCGACGGCGACGTGGAGGTTTTGAATATCTAGCATCTTTTGCTCATCAAATTCTTGCTGGGACCGCCGGCGTCTCGCCGGCTCCAGCCCAAAAGCTTTCACGAATGCCGGCAGGATGCCGGCGGTCCCAGCAGCACATCATCCGACGCTCCCCTCAAGCGAAATTCCCACAAGCTTCTGCGCCTCGACCGCGAACTCCATCGGCAATTGCTGCAGCACTTCCTTGCAGAAGCCGTTGACGATCAGCGCCACCGCTTCCTCGGTCGGAATGCCGCGCGACGTGCAATAGAAAAGCTGGTCGTCGGCGATCTTCGATGTTGTCGCTTCATGCTCGATGCGCGCTGACGGGTTGCGGCTTTCGATATAGGGCACGGTGTGCGCGCCGCATTCTCGGCCGATCAACAATGAATCGCACTGGGTGAAATTGCGCGCGTTCGTAGCCTTCGGATGCACGCTGACGAGCCCGCGATAGGTGTTCTGCGCATGACCGGCGCTGATGCCTTTGGAGATGATCCGCGAGCGCGTGTTCTTGCCCAGATGGATCATCTTCGTGCCGGTGTCGGCCTGCTGATAGTGATTGGTGATGGCGATAGAATAGAACTCGCCCACCGAATTGTCGCCGCGCAGGATGCAGCTCGGATATTTCCAGGTGATCGCCGAGCCCGTCTCGACCTGCGTCCACGAGATCTTCGAATTGGCGCCGCGGCAATCGCCGCGCTTGGTGACGAAATTGTAGATGCCGCCCTTGCCTTCTTCGTCGCCCGGATACCAGTTCTGCACGGTCGAGTATTTGATCTCGGCATTGTCGAGCGCGACGAGCTCGACGACTGCGGCATGGAGCTGGTTCTCGTCGCGCTTGGGTGCCGTGCAGCCCTCGAGATAGCTCACATAGGCGCCTTCATCGGCGATGATCAGCGTCCGTTCGAACTGTCCCGTCTCCTGCGCATTGATGCGGAAGTACGTCGACAGTTCCATCGGGCAGCGCACGCCCTTGGGCACATAGACGAACGAGCCGTCGGAGAAGACCGCCGAATTGAGCGTGGCGAAGAAATTGTCGGACACTGGCACGACCGAGCCCAGATATTTCCTCACGAGCTCAGGATGCTCGCGAATGGCTTCCGAGATCGGGCAGAAGATGACACCCGCTTCGCCGAGCTTCGCCTTGAACGTCGTCGCCACCGACACGGAATCGAACACCGCGTCGACCGCCACGCCCGCCAGCAGCTTCTGCTCGTGCAGCGGAATGCCGAGCTTCTTGTAGGTCTCGAGCAGCTTCGGATCGACTTCGTCGAGGCTCGCGGGTTTTACCGTCTGCTTCGGCGCCGCGTAATACGACGCGTTCTGATAATCGATCTTGGGATAATGCACGCGCGCCCAGGACGGCTCTTCCATCTCGCGCCAGCGGCGGAAGGCGGCGAGCCGCCATTCCAGCATCCATTCCGGCTCGTCCTTTTTGGCCGAAATGAAGCGCACGACGTCTTCGTTGAGCCCCTTGGCGATCGTCTCCATCTCGATGTCGGTGACGAAGCCGTATTTGTATTTCTCGAGGCCTGCGACGGTCTTTTCGGTTTCGGCCAGGGCGGACATTCTTGTTTTTCTCCTATGCCGCGACGCGCGAACGGGCGCGCGAAACGAGTTTGTCGAGGGACGCCAGGACCGCATCCACATCCGAGCTTTCCGAGTTCCAGCCGAAGCTCGCACGCAGCGCGCCGCCCGCGATCTCATCGGATAAGCCCATCGCCTTCAGCACATGCGACGCATGCACCTTGCCGGACGAACAGGCGGCGCCGGAGCTGACGCAGATGCCGTCGAGATCGAGCGCCATCATTGCCGTCTCGGCCGTCACGCCGGGAATGGCGAAGTTCGACGTGTTGCCGAGCCGCGGCGCCTTCGCGCCGAAGACAACGGCTTCCGGCCAGCGACGTGCGATCTCCGATTCAAACCGGTCGCGAAGTCCGGTCTGCCGTGGAATGTCTGCACGCGACGCCGCTACAGCCGCGGCCGCGCCAAAGCTTGCGATGCCGGCGAGGTTCTGCGTACCCCCACGCTTGCCGCGTTCCTGTCCGCCGCCTGAAACCAGCGGTGAAAGCGGCGCTCCCTCTTTCACAATCAGCGCGCCCGTGCCTTCCAGCGCGCCGATCTTGTGGCCGGAGATCACGAGATAGTCGGCGTCGAACGCGAGCGGAATTTTTCCCGCTGTCTGCACGGCATCGACCAGCAGCAACGCGCCGGCATCGCGAACATGCTTCGCGATCTGGTCCAGCGGCTGGATAACGCCCGTCTCGTTGTTGGCTGCCATGACGCAGACGAGCGTGCGGCCTTTGCCTTCGCGCAGCATCACGCGCAGCGCTTCGACATCGACGATGCCGTCCGCGGTGACGGGAATTTCCGCCGTACGCACGCCGGCGATCCGTTCGGCAATCGCGGCCGCATTGGCAAGCACGGCCGGATGTTCAATGGCCGACACGAAAATGCGCGTGATCCGTGCTTCCGCTTCGAGTGCGCCGTAGACCGCGCCGTAAAGCGCCAGCGCATTGGCTTCCGTGCCGCCGGACGTGAAGATCACGTCCTGCGCGCGGGCGCCTGCGAGCTTCGCCACGGCTTCGCGGGCGTCCTCGACCACGGCACGGGCCGCACGGCCCTGCGCATGCACCGACGACGGGTTGCCGCCGATGGCGCTTGCGCGTGTCACTGCGGCCAAAGCTTCCGGCCGCAATGGCGAAGTGGCGTTATGGTCGAGATAGATCATGGCCTCAGGCCGATCTCAGGCCGCTTCGCGCGCGGCGTCGGCAGGCTTCGCCCGTCCGAGCACCCGCTTTTCGATCACGTCCGCAAGCGACACCGACGACAGGAACACATGGATCTGCCGGCCGAGCTCTTCCCAGAGATCGTGCGTCACGCAGCGCGTGGTCGTGCCGGTGCAGCCTTTCGGGCTGCCGGGTTCACAGCGCGTCGCCGTCATCGGCTCGTCAACCGCGAGGATGATGTCGGCCACACGGACGTCCGCCGCCGGCCGCGACAGGCGATAGCCGCCGCCCGGTCCGCGAACGCTCTTCACGAGCCCGCCCTTGCGCAACTTCGCGAAGAGCTGCTCCAGATAGGACAGGGAAATTTCCTGCCGCCTGGCGATTTCGGCGAGCGACACCGGGCGGTTTCCGCCCTCATGTCCGGCCAGATCCGCCATCGCCATCACGGCGTAACGGCCTTTGGTACTGAGCCTCATGCGCATCCACTCCTTTGCCCGTTCATTCCGTGCTTGCTTTTGAGGGGCCGCCTCGGTGTATGAAGCGACGACGAAAAGCGCGGCTGATCCCGGGCGTTGCTTCCTCGGATATAGATTTCCTGACTAGTGTGGTCAAGAATTGAGCGCCTGCCCCTCGAAATTTCCTTACAATATCTTGCAAAGTCAGGATATTTCCGGCTTTTTTGGCCACACATTTCCTGAGGAAATTAGTCGGGGATGGAATTATTTTTCAACCCCCGCGAGCCTGGAAAGAACGCCTCCCAATGCCTGACATCATCCTGCCCGGCCCCGCGGGCCGCATCGAAGCACGCTACCAGCGCCAGAAGAACCCCGGGGCCCCCATGGCCCTCGTGCTGCACCCCCATCCGCAGTTCGGCGGCACGATGAACAATCCCCTCGTCTATGACCTGTTCCACATGTTCCATAAGCTGGGGTGCACGACCGTGCGCTTCAACTTCCGCGGCGTGGGGCGGAGCCAGGGAACCTTCGATTCGGGCGCGGGCGAGCTATCGGACGCGGCGGCGATTCTCGACTGGATGAACACCCTCTATCCGAACCCCTCCTTCGTGTGGGTGTGCGGCATTTCGTTCGGGGCCTGGATCGGCATGCAGCTGCTGATGCGCCGGCCCGAGATCACGGGCTTCGTCTCCATCGCCCCGCCGGCCAGCATGTACGATTTCGCGTTCCTCGCGCCCTGCCCCGCCTCCGGCCTCATCGTGTCGGGCACCAAGGATCAGGTCGTGCCCGAAGCCGACGTGCAGAAGCTGGTCGACCGCCTGACCGCGCAGAAGGGCATCAAGATCACCTACGAGAAGATCGACGGCGCGAATCACTTCTTCGACAAGCACGAGGCCGACGTCGTCTCGACCGTCGAAGCCTATGTCTCCAAGATGATGAGCGGCCCGCGCGAGGGTCGATAAAAAGAAAGTTTTACCACAGAGGCAGTGAGGCAGTGAGGCAGTGAGATACCCAGGCCTTTATCGGCGTCGACGTATCGCAGTCAAAGATGACTGTTGCGCGCGAAGCGCGCAGGCAAATTTCGAGAGCAAGCCGCTGCGTCGAGGCCGCACTCGCTATCTCACTGCCTCACCGCCTCTGTGGTGAATCTTTCGGCCCTTCACGCACGCACGATATCGACGGTGTGCCCCGCATTTTCGCGCACCGCCCCATGACGAGACTGTGATTCCCTCAGGGCTCTCCACGCTCTAAGCTTGCCCGCAACTTCGCGCCGGGAGGCAGCCATGAGCATTTCCTTCTACGAAGTGAGCGTTTCGAACTATCTGCAGACGCTTGCCGCCACGCAGGGCTTTCTCGAGAAAGGCCTTGCCTATTGCAAAGAGATGGACGTCGATCCGGAGGAGATCGTGGAACGGCGCGTCTTCGCCGACATGCATCCGTTCCGCTTCCAGATCCATTCCATCGTGCATCATTCGCTGGGCGCCATCGAAGGCATGAAAGCCGGGACATTCCGTCCGCCCGGCGAGCGGCCGAAGCACACCTACGCCGAACTGCAGAAGCTTATCGCCGACACGCACGCGACGCTTGCGAAGATGCCGCAGGCCGAGATCGATGCCCTCGACGGCAAAGACGTCGTCTTCGAAATGCGCGACACAAAGCGCGCCTTCACAACCAAGGGCTTCCTGCTGTCGTTCTCGCTGCCGAATTTCTATTTCCACGCCACGACCGCCTACGACATCCTGCGCGGCCGCGGCGTGCCGATCGGCAAGCGCGATTTCATGGGCCAATTGCGGTTGAAGACATAGGCGTCTGCACCGCGCACTCCGAAACGTGATCGGAACCTCCAGGTTGAGCGCACGTTCTGCTCGTACCGGGGCCAACTGGTTTGGAGTGTGCCATGTTAAAGCGTTTGTTGATGGGCGCGGCGCCTTTGCTGCTGGCCGGATTCGTTTCCGCCACGCCGGCCGCCGCACAAGGTGACGGGGCGGGTCTCGTCGCCAAAGCCGCGAGTGAAGTGCAGACGATGCGAGCCGATCCGCAGATGCGCGCACTGCTTGCGCACGCCAGGGGTGTGCTGCTCGTGCCCGAATACGGACACGGCGCCTTCATCATCGGCGGCCGCGGCGGCGAAGGCGTTCTGCTCGTGCGCGAGCGCGGCGGTCGCTGGAGCGATCCCGCCTTCTTCGGTCTGGGCGGCATCAGCATCGGCTTCCAGGCCGGCGGCGACGTCGGTCCGGTGGCCTATGTCCTCATGTCGGAAGGTGCCGTACGCCAGTTCGAGAACGGCAACAACTTCTCGCTCAACGCCGGCGCAGGCCTCAACGTCGTGACCTACCATGCGGGCGAGCATGTCGACCTGACGCGCGGCGACGTCGTCGTGTGGAGCAACACGGCGGGCGCCTTCGGCGGCGCCGATGTCGGCGCCACGGATGTGGGCTATGACGGCCGTCTGACCAGCGATTTCTACGGCGCGCCGGATGTCGGCATCCGCCAGGTGATCGACGGCCGGGTGAGAAACCCGCAGGCGGCTGAGCTCAGAAACGCCCTGTGATCTGACGCATGGAAGGGCGGCCGCGCGCCGCCCTTTTTTCCAAAGCCGGTGCGGCCTCAAAAAAAAGACTCACCACAGAGGCGCAGAGACACAGAGAAAAAGATTCGGCGCAGTGGCCGCGGAGAATGCGCGGTGGGCATATCGCGCGCGAAGCGCGCAGGCGTTCTTCCTGTCGATTCAGAAAAGAACTGCGCGCTGGCGCGCGCGAACGTGCCACTGCGTCCTCTGCGAGACGACCGCGTACCCCGCGTTGATTCTTCTTCTCTGTGTCTCTGTGCCTTCCGCCTACGCCAAGGCTCCGGCGGACAAAGTGTCTCCCGAGACCCGCCGAAGCTCTAGCGAAGGCGGGCTGTGGTAATACTTTCTTTTTCCATCGCCGCCATGCGCAAACTTGCCAATAAAGACAAGCTACCCAAGCCGAAAAATGCCGGTCTGAAAGAGATCGAAGGCGCCTGCGTCTGCGGGGCCATCGTCGTGGCGATCGTCTATCCGGCCTTCTGGGCCTGGCACGATCACTCGAAGGCGACGCGGCACGCGCACGGCACGGCCTATGCGACGTTCGTCGGCTGCTGGAAAAGCCGCGTGCGCGTGGCGAAAGGCGAACAACTTCTCACCCGTTTCGAGAACGAGACGACAGGCACGGCGCGCAGCTTCTGCGCCCGTTGCGGCACGCCCGTCTTCTACGAACGCCCGCACGCGCCCAAATGGGTCAACATCCCACGCTCGCTCTTCAGCGCGCGCACGGGGCGCGAGCCGCGCTATCACATAGGACTCGCGGAAGCCGCGGAATGGGAATATCGCGGCGAAGCCTTGAAGCCGCTCAAAGGCTATCCCGGCGTGATGGTCGAACGGCCGCGAAAGAAGAAGACGACCTTGTTGCCGGATTAAGCGTACTTCGCGCGCGACGGGCTCAGCATGCGCGCGGCCGCCACGATGCCGACGGCGACGAGCGCCACGATGCTGGCGAGCCAGCTTCCAGCGGCGGCCACGGCGCCGGCCGCAGCCCAGGTGATCGAGGAAAACGCTTCCGAGAACGTGGCGATGCGCGAGGAGGTGTGTCGCCGGCGGAACTGCGCCCGCTTGGCCTGCGCGCGGAAGCAGAACTGGATGGCGGCGGCGGAGGCGGCGGACGCCGTGATCCCGAAGGCCGCGATCAACGCGAGCGAAGGCGCGAGGAACAGAAGCCCCGCGATGAACGGCGCGAACACGATGCCCACCGACGCCAGCACCGCTTCGATCTTGGCGCGCCACAGCTGCGCCAGCGTGACCGGCGCCGTCAGCACCAAATCGGGCGCGTCTTCGCCGGAGATCGCGAGCCAGGCGAGCCCGCCCGCCAGCTGCCCCGCCGCCATGATCAGAACGGGCACGAGCACGAGCCGCGCGCTGCCCTGCGCGGAGAAGCTCCGGCACAGAAGCGCGGCCGGCGGCAGCAGATAGAGCAGCTGCATCAGCGATTGCGACATCAGCCACGGATCGCGAACAAGCAGGAGCCATTCCTTGCGCCGGAGCGCCCGGGGCGCCGTATGCAAGCGGAAACTTCGATGCGAATGACGGCGCGTTGGCATGTCGCGGGCGACGCTTCCGGCCGCCAGCGCGCAATCCGCAAAGCGCGGCGCCGCGCGAAGCGTGACTCCAAGAAACAATCCCGCGCCTGCCGAAATTAGTATCAACAGGCATATGCCGTCGCCCAATGCCGCCCGTGCGGGCCACCAGAAAAGACTCCGAAGCGCGGGGGCGTGCGCGATAACGGCGGGCGAATGCAGAAAGGCCGCGCGAGACAACGAGCCTGTCGACAGCATCGCGGCAATCTGGATGCCGATCACGAAGGCGGCTCCGATGATTGCGGCCGCGACCTGCGCGGCAAAGCGAGTGCGTTTCGGACCGATCGCGTCGAAGAGCGCGAGCGTCAGCAGCACGGCGAGCGCCGTGGCGATCATCGCAACCGCGAAAATCGCGGCGTAGGCGCCGAGCCAGCGCCAACCGTCGCGCAACACAAGGACGTCGATGAACGGCGCGGTGAACAGGAGCGACATCGTGCCGACCGAAAGCGCTATCGCGCCGATGCGCACGGCGAACAGCCTGTGCGCCGGTGCGGGCGAGGAGAGGATCAATTCGAGGTCGGAACGCGAGTAGAAGGCGCGCGTCACGCTTTCCATCGCCTGCGACAGCATCGCCGACCCTGAAAGCAGCATCGCGGCGCTGACCGCGATAAGCGTCGGCAGATCGGCGCGGACGTCATGCTCGGCCGTCTGACCGAGAATCAGAAACGCGATGCCGTGAAGGAACAGTATGAAAGCGACCACCGCCACCGCGACGGCGGGCTCGCGCTTGCGGCGGCCGGCGGTCAGCATGGAAAGCGTGTCGCGCCAGGAAAGCCTGAGTTCGTGGCGCGCAAACCAGGCGAGCGAGCCGGCCGTCATTCGGCTGCGATGTCCTGATGGACCATGGCGAGAAACAAATCCTCGAGGCTCGCCTCGCCGCGGCCGGCGCGGCCGCGCAGTTCGTCGAGCGTGCCTTCCGCAATCAGCCGGCCGTGTGCGATCACGCCGATGCGGTCCGCCATGCGCTCGGCGATTTCGAGAATATGCGTGGTCATTATGACCGTGTTCCCCGCGCGCACGCGCTCGGCCAGCACATTCTTCACCAGACGCGCGGAGCCGGCGTCGAGCCCGGTCAGCGGTTCGTCGAGAATGATGAGCTTCGGTTCGTGCACCAGCGCGCCGGCAAGCGCCACCTTCTGGCGCATGCCGCGCGAGAAGCCTTCGCAGCGCTCGTTCGCCTGCGCTTCGAGGCGGAGCCAGCGAAGCAAATCGCGGGCACGCGTTTCTGCGAGCGTGGGCTCCACGCTCCACAGACCCGCCACGAATTCGAGATATTCGATCGGCGTGAGCTTGTCGTAGATCATCGGCTCGTCCGACAGCCATCCCATGATCCGCTTGGCGGCAACGGGGTCGGCGAGCGCGTCGATGCCGAACACGGAGATCGCGCCTTCGTCGGGCTGCAGCAATCCGCTCACCAT
>DATJRP010000051.1:0-52675 GCA_035504555.1 Rhizomicrobium sp.
CCAGCAGATCCGCCGCCGATCGCGCCGTCACTCCCAGGACAAAACATTCCAGAAGCCGCAACTGCTGCTTTTTGCCCAATTTGCAGCGCTTAATCCCCATTCAGCCACCGTAGATCCCTCCCTTATCTACGTCAGCCCCTAGAAGAATATCGTGCCGGTTTGAAACACTCCCAACCTCGTCATCGCCCGGTCGCGCGAAATAGCGCGATCCGGGCGACCCATTTCCCGAGCACCGCCGTAAAAAATTGAGTCACCCGAACGCGCTGACGCGCTCCGGGTGATGACGATTGGAGGGAGCGATTCAATCCAATCCAATCGTGCTTCAGGTGGCGGCGAGCGCCTGGCCCAAGTCTTCGCAAAGATCGTCCGCATCTTCCAATCCGACCGACAGGCGCACCATGCCGTCGGAAATGCCCAGCGCCGCACGCGCCTCCGGCGACAGCCGTTGATGCGTCGTCGTCGCAGGATGGGTCATGAGGCTTTTGGCGTCGCCCAGATTGTTGGAGATGTCGATCAACTGCAGCGCCTGCTCCAGGCGGAACGCCGCGTGCTTGTCCTTAACCTCGAACGTCACGACGCCGCCGCCGCCGCTCATCTGCGCGCGGGCGAGCTCGTGCTGCGGATGATCCTTGCGGAAAGGATAGAGCACGCGCGAGACCTTCTTCTGCCCGGCCAGGAAGTCCGCGATCTTCGCTGCGTTGGCGCAGTGGGCCTTCATGCGGAGAGCGAGCGTCTCCAGGCTCTTCAGATGCACCCAGGCGTTGAACGGGCTCATCGACGGCCCGGTATTGCGCAGGAATATCTGCAGGTGATCCTTGAGGAAATCCTCCTTACACAGAATAACACCGCCGAGCGCGCGCCCCTGCCCGTCGATGTATTTCGTCGAGGAATGCACGACGATATCGGCGCCGAATTCCATCGGCCGCTGCAGTGCGGGGCTCGCAAACGCGTTGTCGACGATCAGCCGCGCGCCGCCCCTGTGCGCGATGTCGGCCACGGCCTTGAGGTCGACGATGGCGAGCGTCGGATTGGCCGGCGTCTCGAGGAAGAGAAGCTTCGTCTCGGGGCGCATGGCGTGCGCCCACTGCTCTATGTCTTCACCGTCCACCAGCGTGCCGGTGATGCCGAAGCGCGGCAGGACCTCCTCGATGACGTAGCGGCACGCGCCGAACATCGCCTTGGCGCCGACGACGTGGTCGCCCGTCCGCAGCGAGGACAGAAACGTCGCCGTCACCGCCGCCATGCCGCTCGCCGTCGCGCGGGCATGCGGCGCACCTTCGAGCGCTGCGATCCGCGCTTCGAACATGGCGGTCGTGGGATTGCCGTAGCGTGTATAGGTAAAGCCGTCGGCGCCCTTGAAACGGGCCTCCGCTTCTTCAGGAGAGTCGTAGGCGTAGCCGGTCGTCAGGAAGAGCCCTTCGGATGTCTCCTGAAATTCCGAGCGCAACTGGCCGCCGCGCACGGCCAGCGTCTGGGCACGCCATTTTCCGGACTTTTTCTTCGTCGCCATCTCACCTTAACCGTTCGCGGACGCAGGCTTTTCAAGCGGGCAATCTGTCGCCCCAATCTGTCGTCCAGGTGCAGAAATGCCGCGCCTTGCCGGGTGGGGTCAAGCCGCTTAAGGTCGCGCGATCATCCGGGAATGCCCTTCGATGCAGACTATCAGCCATCACGCGGCGCTCATCTACGTCATGGTCGTCGTCTCCGCGGCCGATGGCTCGATGAGCGAGGACGAGCTGCGCACGATCGGCGATCTGACGAAGCATCTGCCGGCATTCCGGGGCTTCGACGAACATCGCCTTCTGCAGGTCTCGCAGGAATGCGCCGCCATCCTCGAAGAGGATGACGGGCTCGAGGCGGTCCTCGGTCTCATCGGCGACAACCTGCCCGATCACCTGCGCGAGACGGCCTATTGGCTGGCGCTCGAAGTGGCGTTGACGGACTCCCGCGTGGCGCTGGAAGAGATCCGCGTTCTCGAGCTTCTCCGGCGGAGCCTGGGCGTCGACCGTCTGGCGGCGTCGGCGCTCGAACGCGGCGCGCGCGCCCGCTATCAAACGGCATAAGACCGCGTGTGATGGGCGGGCGATCTCAGACTGGCCGCCTTCTCCGGAATGCCACAATCCGCACGCAGCATAAGGCCAACCTGTCCCCCGGGAGCGCCCCGTGAAAAGGCTGCTTCTCCTGCGTCACGCCAAGGCCATTCCCGGCACCACGAAATCGGGCGATCACGGCCGCCCGCTGAACGAGCGCGGCAAGCTCGATGCGCCGCGCATGGGCATCGCCATGCAGCACAAGCGCTATCTGCCCGATCGGGTCCTGTGCTCGACCGCCAAGCGCACGCTCGAAACCTGGGAGCACGTGGCACCCGAGCTCGACGGGAAGCCCGAGGTCGTGTTTTCCGACGAGCTTTACCTGGCGCCGTGGAAGCTCATCGCCAGTATGGTGCGCGCCCAGCCCAGAACGGCGAACGCCGTGCTGGTGATCGGACACAATCCGGGGCTGGAAGAATGCGCCCGCGCGCTGGCCCGCAAAGCCCGCGACGACGATGAACGCAAGCGGCTCGAAGCGCTGAACGAAAAATTCCCCACCTGCGCCCTGGTCGTCCTCGATTTCGATGCGGAGACGTGGAGCGAAGTGGCCTCCGGCGTGGGCGTCCTGACGGACTTTATCCGCCCGCGAAGCCTCACGAACGGGTGATGGTGCCGCCCGACGACGCCTTCCGCTCCGCGAGCGCCAGCTTTTTCCAGCCGAACGCCGCTTCCGGAACGGCCACGCCCACCATGCGCCGCGAACGCTCGGCGACGAGCCGGCCGCCCATCGCTTCATAGAAATAGCGGGCCGGATTGCGGGCATGCGCCCAGATCACACAGGAGGTGAAGCCGGACGCGCGCAGCGCGCCGAACGCCGCGCGCAGCAGAAGCGTGCCGACGCCGCGCCCGAAAAAGTCCGGTGCGACGTATAATGTATAGACTTCGCCGTCATAGCCGAGCGGCCGATCCTGTGCCGGGCCGAAGCTCGTCATGCCGACAATGCCGTGCGGCTGACATTCGGCGACCAGAACCCGCTCGCGGCCGCCCGTGACGATCGCCGCGCGCCAGCGCGCCGTCTGCCCCCTGGGCGTCATGGCGCGCAACAAATCGGAAGGCAGAATCGCAGGGTAGGTGTCGTGCCACGCCTCAATGTAGACGCGCGCGACGGCTGGCGCATCCTCGTGTCGTGCGGCTCTCACCGCCAGTACGAGCTCTTCCATGAACGCTAGCTTGGCGGAAGCATCCGCGTGTCCGCAAGCCCTTCGTGCGGCATACCGCGAATATCGTGCGATGACTCCGAATCACCACGCCGATTCGCACGAATTCGTGCGCGGCACACGCGGATATTTCACAAGCCGCCCGTCGCGACTCGCTCCGGAGCATCGGAGGGTTGCGCAAAAGGCGCGGTCGCGCCGCGAAATCATGGCGAGATTGTGTCTGTCACGGAAGAAACGACGCACTCCTATTTGGCTTTTGTCCAAACGGGTTTACACTTCCTCTTGCTGAAAGAGCTGGCGGTCTGTCTCGCGTAAAATGGCCCACGGCCTTCAAAAGTGTCGAAAAAATATTGGGAGAATCAGGAAGGCAGTGGCGCGAGATTTCGCGCCAGCGAACCTGTGTGTGACACGCTGACCGAGGTATTTATGGTTGTGGGGGGAACTTGTCGGTTTGGTTAACGATTGCTTCAGTCGGCAGTGGCACTATTTGGGAACGCTTCGGTAGTTCACATCTTGTCATGCTCGCGAGGGCCTACGATTTCTAGTCGTGGAGGGCGTGCGTGATAGCCAAGGAGTGGAAGCGATGAGCACGCTTGACGTCTTCGACATGTTCTCCCGGGACTATGCCCGAGAGCGATTTGAGGCGATGAGCCTCCGAGATTGGCTCCTGGCGGCGCGCGACGACAAAATGTTCTACGCGAGCCCGGCCGAGCGCATGGTAGGCGCGATCGGTGAGCCCGATCTGGTCGACACAGCCCAGGACACCCGCTTGGGGCGGATGTTTTTCAACCGAACCATCAAAATTTATCGCGCGTTCGAAGGCTTCTACGGGATGGAAGACACGATCGAGCGCATCGTGGGCTACTTCAAACATGCGGCCCAAGGCCTCGAAGAGAAGCGCCAGATTCTTTACCTCCTGGGCCCCGTCGGCGGCGGCAAGTCGTCGCTTGCCGAGCGTCTCAAGGATTTGATGGAAAAGCACCCGATCTACGTGCTCAAGGCGGGTGAAGAGATCAGTCCGGTATTTGAGTCGCCTCTGGGTCTTTTCCGCTCCGCCGAATTGGCAGCCTTGCTCGCCGAGCGCTACGGCATCGAAAAGCACCGGCTGACCGGCGTCATGAGCCCTTGGGCGGTCAAGCGCCTCGACCAGTTCGGCGGCGACATCTCGAAATTCGAAGTCGCCCGCATCTATCCCTCCAAGCTCCGCCAACTGGCGATCGCCAAGACCGAGCCGGGCGACGAGAACAACCAGGACATTTCCTCGCTCGTGGGCAAGGTCGACATCAGGAAGCTCGAGCATTTCAGCCAGAACGACCCGGACGCCTATTCCTTCTCCGGCGGCCTCTGCCGCGCGAATCAGGGCCTCCTGGAATTCGTCGAAATGTTCAAGGCGCCGATCAAGGTCCTGCATCCGCTGCTGACGGCGACGCAGGAAGGCAATTACATCGGCACCGAGACGCTTGGGCCCATCCCGTTCAACGGCACCATCCTCGCCCACTCCAACGAAGCCGAGTGGCAGGTGTTCAAGGCCAACAAGAACAACGAAGCCTTCCTCGACCGCATCTCCGTCGTGACCGTTCCTTATTGTCTGCGCGTCACCGAAGAGACGGCGATTTACAAGAAGCTGCTGGCGGCCAGTGAGCTCGGCAATTCGCCCTGCGCGCCCGAGACGCTCGAAATGCTGGCCAAGTTCTGCGTCATGACGCGGCTCAAGGAGCACGAGAACTCCAACCTCACCTCCAAGATGCGCGTCTATGACGGCGAGAAGCTCAAGGACACCGATCCCAAGGCCAAGACGCTGCAGGAATACAAGGACGCAGCCGGAGTCGACGAAGGCATGACGGGCATCTCGACCCGCTTCGCCTACAAGACGCTGTCGGAGACGTTCAACTTCGACGTCACGGAAGTGGCCGCCGATCCCGTGCATCTGATGTACGTGCTCGAGCAGTCGCTGAAGCGCGAGCAGTATCCGGACGACACCGAGAAGCGCTATCTCGAATTCATCAAGGCCGAATTGGCGCCGCGCTATGCGGAGTTCATCGGCAAGGAAATCCAGAAGGCCTATCTCGAATCCTACGGCGAATACGGCCAGAACCTCTTCGACCGCTACATCTCCTATGCGGATGCGTGGATCGAAGACCAGGACTTCAAGGACGCAGACACCGGCCAGCTGCTCGACCGCGCCGCGCTCGACAATGAGCTCTCCAAGATCGAAAAGCCGGCAGGCATCGCGAACCCGAAGGACTTCCGCAACGAAGTCGTGAAGTTCTCGCTGCGCTACCGCGCCCAGCACGACGGCAAGAACCCGGCGTGGACGGCTTACGAGAAGATCCGCAATGTCATCGAGAAGCGGATGTTCACGCAGGTCGAGGATCTGCTGCCCGTGATCAGCTTCGAGTCCAAGAAGGACACGGACACGCAGACCAAGCACAACGAGTTCGTCAAGCGCATGCTCACCCGCGGCTACACGCCCCGCCAGGTCCGCCGGCTGGTCGAGTGGTACATGCGCGTGAACAAGGCGGGGTAACTTCCATGTCATCCCGGCCTAGCGAGCGAAGCGAGCGCGAGCCGGGACCCATCGGGAAGCTTCGTGGGTCCCGGGTCTACGCCGCCCTTGCGGACGGCTTGCCCGGGATGACAGGGTTCAATGAATGACCCACTTCATCGACCGGCGTCTCAATCCCAAAGGCAAATCGCTCGCCAACCGCCAGCGTTTCCTGCGCCGGGCGCGGGCGCAGATCCGCGAGGCGGTGCAGAAGTCGCTGAAGGATTCTGCCGTCGCCGACATCGGCAAAGAGCGCAAGATCAAGATCTCGACCAAGGGGACGCAGGAGCCGCGTTTCCGGCTCGATCCGAAATCCGGCGGCGAGCACGATTTCGTGCTGCCGGGCAACAAGGAATATACGCCGGGCGACGAGATCAAGAAGCCGCGCTCGGGCGACGGGCAGGGCGGCAAACAGGCGTCCGATTCCGGCGAAGGCGAAGACGATTTCGAATTCACCATGACGCAGGACGAGATCCTCGACATCTTCTTCGAGGACCTCGAGCTTCCCAATCTCGTGCGGACAACGCTCAAGGAAACGCCGTCCAAGACGTGGAGACGCGCCGGCATCACGACCGCGGGTTCGCCGACGCAGATCAACCTCATCCGCACGATGCGCAATTCCTTCGGCCGCAGGCTGGCGCTCAAAAGACCACGGCCGCAAGACATCGTGGCACTCGAAGAAGAGGTCGCGCGGCTTGAGCGCGAAGGTGCGTCGGCGGACGAAATCGCGGCGGCGAAAGAACGGCTCGACAAGGCCAACGCCAAGCGCAAATGGGTGGCCTTCATCGATCCCATCGACGTGCGCTACAACGCCTTCACCGAACAGCCCGTGCCGACCAGCCAGGCGGTCATGTTCTGCCTGATGGACGTCTCGGGCTCGATGGGCGAGCGCGAGAAGGATCTCGCCAAGCGCTTCTACATGCTGCTGCATCTCTTCCTGAAGCGGCGCTATGAGCGGGTGGACATCGTCTTCATCCGCCATACACACGACGCCCAGGAAGTGGACGAACAGGAATTCTTCTATTCGCGCCAGTCGGGCGGCACGATCGTATCGACCGCGCTCGACAAGATGCTCGAGATCCAGAACGAGCGCTACGCCACGGCCGACTGGAACATCTATGCGGCGCAGGCCTCCGACGGCTACACGCAGTCCGGCGACGCACGGCGCTGCGTGGAGATGCTGAACGGCGATATCATGCCACTCTGCCAGTATTATGCCTATATCGAAATCCTCGACGAGCGCGAGATGGAAGTCTTTGCCAGCGAGGATTCCGGCGCCGAATTGTGGCGCGCCTATCGCACGGTCGCCGAACTCTGGCCCAACTTCGCCACCAAACGCATATCGAAGCCCGCCGACATTTTCCCCGTCTTCCGGGAACTCTTCAAAAAGACGGAGGACGCGTGATGGCTTTCTTGTTCGAAGAGGCCGAATGGGATTTTGGGACGCTCGACCGCACGTTTCATGCGATCGAGGATATCGCGCTGGGCGAGCTCAAGCTCGATATCTATCCCAACCAGATCGAGGTGATTTCGTCCGAGCAGATGCTCGACGCCTATTCCTCGCTGGCCATGCCGCTTCTCTACAATCACTGGTCCTTCGGCAAGCTGTTCGCGCGCGAGGAAACGCTCTATCGCGCCGGCTACAGCGCGCTCGCCTACGAGATCGTCATCAATTCCAATCCCTGCATCTCCTATCTCCTGGAAGAGAATTCGATGACGATGCAGGCGCTCGTCATCGCCCACGCCGCCTTCGGCCACAATCATTTCTTCAAGAACAACTATCTCTTCCAGCAATGGACGAACGCCGAGAGCATTCTCGAATATCTCTCCTTTGCCAAACGCTACATCGCGGCCTGCGAAGAGCGTTACGGCCGCGACGACGTGGAAGCGGTTCTCGATTCCGCCCATGCGCTGATGGATCAGGGCGTCTTCCGCTATCGCCGCCCGCCGAGGCCTTCGCGCGAGCGCGTGCTCGCCAAGCGCCAGCGCCGCATGGAATACGAAGAAGAGGCCTACAACGAACTCTGGCGCACCCTGCCCGCCGGTATCGAGCCGCCGGCCGGACCGCCGGTCAGCCAATCCGACGACGCCTTCGACGACGACGTGAAGCTGCCGGAAGAGAATATCCTCTATTTCCTCGAGAAGAATTCGCCCGAGCTGAAAGCCTGGCAGCGCGAAGTTCTGCGCATCGTGCGCAATCTCGCCCAGTATTTCTATCCGCAGCGCCAGACCAAGGTGATGAACGAGGGCTGCGCCACCTTCGTGCACTACACGTTGATGAACAGGCTGCACGAGAAGGGCCTGATCACCGACGGCTCGTTCCTCGAATTCGTGCACAGCCACACCAGTGTCGTCCTCCAGCCAGGCTTCGACGACCGCCGCTATTACGGCCTCAATCCCTATGCGCTCGGTTTCGGCATGATGTCCGACATCAAGCGCATCGTGACCGAGCCGACGGACGAGGACCGCGACTGGTTTCCGCAGATCGCCGGCGCCAACGACTGGATGGGCGTCCTGAAGGACGCGTGGGCGAACTATCGCGATGAAAGCTTCATCGAGCAGTTCCTGTCGCCCAAGCTCATGCGCGACATGCGCCTCTTCGCGCTGCACGACAAGTCGGACGACGCCGCCTATAAGGTCGAGGCCATTCACGACGCTGCGGGATATCGGAAACTGCGTTCGTCGCTGGCCCGTCAGTACGACGTGGGATTCGCCGAGGCGAACGTTCAAGTGACGGGTGCGAACCTAAAAGGCGATAGGAAGCTGTTCCTGGCCCATCGCATGCACAACGGCGTGCCGCTTCATCGCGCGACGCGCGAACTCGTTACCGCCCATATCGAGCGGCTTTGGGGCCACGAGGTGGTCCTGGAAGACGTCGACGGCGAAGACTGAGCTTCTCACCGCCGACGATCTCCGTTCCCCAACGATCATCATTGTCTTATGACGCCGCCTGTTCGGTGCTGACCTGCGCCACGTGCGCCGCCGCGCGGTTGCCCATGTCGGGCGATGTGCCTGCGAGGAACGCGATGGCCATCACGGCCGACAGGAAGATCAGAACGCCCATGAACACGTTCGTGCCGCGAATCTCATGGTCCGTAGAATTCAAATCCGACATAGCCCACTCCGTTTTTGGCGCCGCCGACATTGGAGGCCGCCTTTCGCACACGGGAGATAAGCCGGCTTTGTTGCGCCGCAACTAATGTCTGCCATGCAAATTGAGAATGATCCGAAAGGCTTGCAAAGCTCCTTAACGGACCTACACCGGAAACGGTCTTTTCCGAAAAGTCAGGCCGTGCAAGGCTTTTTCGAAACAAGGGAGGTCACGCCATGTCCAGACGCACAATTGATACGGGTACTGACGATCTGAAGGCGGCCGTCGAAAGCGGTGTCGCCACCCTCACGATGTCTAGGCCCGAAAGGCGCAATGCGCTCAGCCCTGCCATGCTTCAGGCGCTGGGCAAGACACTAGAGATTTGCGAAGCCGATCCCGACGTAGCGGCCGTGGTTTTGACCGGCGCCGGCGGCGCTTTCTGCGCCGGCGGCGACGTCAAGGGCATGAATGAGCGCAACGCCGACCGGCCTGTTCCCGACATCGACAGCCGCATCCACGCCCAGCGTCTCAGCCAGCGGGCGACGGCCGGCCGGCTGTACAAGATGCCGAAGCCCACTCTGGCGGCCATTCCCGGCGCCGCAGCCGGCGCAGGCCTGGCCCTGGCGCTCGCCTGCGATCTCCGGATCGCCTCGGAGAACGCAGTGATGACCACCGCCTTCGCCCGCGTCGGCTTCTCGGGCGATTATGGCGGCACCTATTTCCTTACCCGACTTGTGGGTACGGCCAAGGCTCGTGAGCTCTATTTCCTCTCCGAGCGCGTGGACATGAAGGAGGCGCTGCGCCTCGGCCTCGTCAACTGGGTCGTCCCCGCCGACCAGCTCGAGAAGAAGACGCTGGAGATCGCGCACCGTTTGGCCTCCGGCCCGCGCGTCGCCTATCGCTACATGAAAGAGAATCTCAACCGCGCCGCCGCCGGCGAATGGGACGAATGCCTCGATCTCGAAGCGACGCATCACATCCACACCGGAATGACCGAGGATCACAGGGAAGCCGCGCGCGCTTTCGTGGAAAAACGCGAGCCGGTGTTCAAGGGACGGTAGACCAGGCCCGCGCTACAAATTCTTCTGCAGCTCGCGGATGCGCTGCGCCGTCTTGTCTTCGAGGCAGCTTGCGAGATTCATCGGCCAGATGGAGCCGCCGCCTTCGCGCGGGCCCACCTGCCGCGCGCATTCCTGATCGCGAAAGGACAGCCAGGCGCGTTCGGAGGCCCGCAGCTGCGACCGCGAAGCGTCATCGCCCGCCGCATCCATCGCGGCGTGATAGACCTCGTTGAGCTTCCTGTCGGCGGATTCGAAATTCGCCTGTGCGCATTGGTTGAGGTCGAGCTGCGTGTTGGCCTTGTTGCAGTCCTGCGTCGGATAGAGCGCCGTGTCGCGCGCATGACAGGCCGAGTTCGCAATCACCGCGGTGACCGCGATGGCCATCCAGAAATTCCGCATGGTTTCCCCCGTTCAGGCCGGAACACTAGCCCGCTGGGTGAAGTGGAACAACAAGGCAAGGCTCGCCGCCGCCGCAAAGAAACACCACACCGATACGAGATCGGCCAGGAAAAAGGCGATCGAGGCTGCGAGCCCCGCCGTCACGATGATGCCGAAGACACGCAAGGCGCGATGTGTCGACAGCCAGAAGCCGCCGCAAGTCGCCAGCACATAGACGCCGATGGCGAAGTTCGGATAAGGCGAATTGTTGATGTAGCAAAGGCTGTGCGCGGCCAGAACGGCGCGATAGGGATGGCGCGCGATGTCGATGCCGGAATAGAGCGCGAACGCAACGCCGAACGGCATCAGCCACCATATGAGCGCGCGGCGCTTCGCGTCGTCTTCCACGAGCGCTGTGGCAAGAGGTGCGTAGAGCGGCCACAGGACAAGTGCGATCGCCGCAAAGCCATTGGCGAGCAGAAGCGCCCAAGCGGCCTGGTCGGGATGCGGCAGCACGAGCCACAATACGCCTTCTATCGCCTGCTGCGCGCCGAACAGAAGCGGCGTGCCCGCAAGCGGCAGTTCGCGCACGTTCGAGGCCCGCGAGACGGTCAAAAGCCCTGCAGTCGCGGTAAACGACGCGGCGGTGAAACTCGCGGTCGCGGAAAAGCACATACGTCCAGCGCTTGAAAATGGCGCTGCCTGAACGACGGCGCCGGCCCCGCACCTATGGAAGCACGGCCACGGCCGAATTCAAAACGCGGGACGCCTACTTTGGCGGAGTGGCCGGCTCGGCACAGGTATAGACGATCTGCTCGTCCTTCATGGCCATGGACGACATGGCATTGCTGCCGGACTGGCCCTGCGCGTTGAACTCGCTGGAGCAGACGAGCTTCGGCGCCGTCTTCGCACCGGTGCAAGTGTAGGACTGGCCGTAATCCTCGCTGGCATTGATCATGCGGGGCGACGCCGTAAAGCCCATGGCGCAAACGGCTTCCGCGGCGAACGACGAAGTGGCGATGACCGTTGCGGCAGACAACGCGATACCAAACAACAAAGTGCGCATTTGTTTCTCTCCCTGACTGGCGAAGCAGTCGCGCGGAAACCTAATCCAACAGGCGCATCGCGACTACTGCGGTCCCGGAAATACGGTTGCGCGTATCGCGCATTGTGCGCCCGAGAATGCCGAATAAATGCGCGTGCACGAATTCGTGCGTGCTCTGCCTTTAGGCCTGCAAGTATTTCAGGCGGTCAATTCCGAAAACGCTGTTGCGGTGTGCGCTCGGTTACCACAATTTCGAGTCTCACGAGGAGTAGGACATGACGCTTCGGTTCAACACAGTCTTGGCAACCGTGCTGGGTCTCGGCTTGGCGCTCCACGCCGCACAGGGGTGTCGATTCGCGGCAGCGATACGCGCAACCCGGTGCTGCTCTACGTCCACGGCGGGCCCGGCTACATTTCCGTGCCCATGAACTGGTGGTTCGCGAACGGCTGGCAGGACTATTTCACCGTCGTCAACTGGGATCAGCGCGGCTCGGGCAAGACCTATCTGATCAACGATCCCAAAGCCGTCGCGCCCACAATGACGCCCGAGCGGATGCAGGCCGACACGGAAGAGATGACGAAATGGCTGAGCAAGATGCAGATCTTCCTGCTCGGCCATTCTTGGGGCAGCTATCTGGGGCTGAAGATGGCGGTGCACCACCCCGCTCAGCTTTACGCCTATATCGGCGTGGCCAGATCACAGTCCCGAAAGCGAGCACCTCGGCTGGCAGACGACGCTCGACGCCGCGCGTCGTGCCGGCAATGCGCAAGCCGTGCACGATCTGGAGGCCCTCGCCCCCTATCCTGCGAAGGGCCGGCTGATCCCGCTCAAGGACATCCATGCCGAACGGAAATGGCGACTATTTCGGCGGCGTGATGGCGTTTCGTGCTGGGCCAGGATTTGAGCGGAATCCGCAAGCTCGATTGCCCGCTCATTGTCTTCGCCGGCCGCCGCGACGTCGACGTCAACGCGTCGCTCGCTCATGAGTGGTTCGACAAGGTGCAGGCCCCGTCGAAGCAGTTCATCTGGATCGAGAACTCGTCGCATCTGCCGATGACGGAAGAGCCCGGGAAGGTTCTGGTTTCGCTCGTCCGCTACGCAAGGCCGATCGCAGAACACGCTGGCGACACGGCACCGGGTGTCCACTGAACGACAGTGCGCCTGCGTTGTCGCAGCCATCGCTCTTTACCGGTGCACAGCGTTCGAGGAAGCTCCCGGACGGGCTTAGAGGGGGGACTTCCATGGATGACCGTTCGGACGATCGGTTCAAAAACATTTCCGGATTTATCGCACCCGCCATCGTGATCATTTTGGCGTTGCTGCTCGTCTGGTCGAGTTACTACACCGTCGACCAGGGCGAACGGGCCGTCGTGCTGCATTACGGCGCCGTCGCGGGCGAAAGCGAGCCGGGGCTGCATTTCAAATATCCGTTCGTCACGTCCATCGTTCAGATTCCGGTGCGGCAGGAGACGCTGTCGTGGGAGAAAGAGACGACCGGCGACGGCCGCCTCGAGGTTTATACGAAGGACCAGCAGCCCGTCAGCGTCAGCCTGACCGTCATCTATCATGCCACCGACGTGACCAACGTTTATGCGCATTACGGCGACCTGCCCCGTCTCGAGGCCAGTCTTATCACGCCGGAGGTGCCGCAGCAGGTGAAAAACGTCTTCGGCCAATTCACGGCGATTTCGGCGGTGCAGGATCGCGCGGTGCTGGACCATGAAATCCAGAATGCCATCCGCAACACGATCCACGGGCCTTTGACGATCGACTCCATCCAGCTTGTCGATATCGAGTTCTCGCAGAGCTACGAACAGGCGGTAGAAGCGCGCATGCAAGCGATCGTGGCGCAGCAGCAGGCCGAAGCCGAAAAGCAGAAACGCATCACCAACGCCGATGCCGCCGCCTACGAAGTCAAGGCGGCAGCCGACGCCAAGGCGCACCAGATCGAAGTGCAAGGTCAGGCGGAGGCGAATGCGATCCGCGCCCGGGGCGAGGCGCTGAAGGAAAATCCGGAGATGCCGCAACTCGTCGCCGCCGAGAAATGGGACGGGCATCTGCCGCAGATGATGCCGCCGGGCGGAAGCGTGCCGTTCCTCAACATTGCCAAATAGGGTCACAATCGAAGGTAACCGCCAGTTGCATTCGAAGAACGCGTGCTGAAGCTAAGCGCCTGCGCTCAAACGCCGCAGCTGCAGAAATTATCCATTTAATACAAAGTCTTAACTGGAAATTGTAGCACTTGGCCCGGCCGGGCGAGGCGTTTTGCGGAAGTCTCACTCGCGCTTCATAAGGAGAGCAAACGTTCCAAGACATTCCATCATCGGAGGACGCGCATATGGACTGGCTAACTGTCATGGGCGGGGGTGCCCGCCGGCCTAATCGCCGGTCGTTCTGGCGCGATCGTGAAAATTCGCCGTATGACCAAATGAATGGAGGACTCCTATGCAGCTTGGCATGATCGGACTCGGTCGCATGGGCGCCAACATGGTGCAGCGCCTCGTCGGAGCCGGCCACGACCTCCACGTCTACAGCTCCCGCGCGTCCCAGGTGCAGGCCATGGAAGCAAAAGGCGCCAAGGGCTCAACTTCTCTCGAAGACTTTGTCGGGCGCCTCACTGCGCCGCGCGCGGTCTGGCTGATGATACCGGCCGCAGCCGTGGACGAGGTTCTCGCCAAACTGATGCCCCTGCTGAAGCCGGGCGACACCGTCATCGACGGCGGCAATTCCTACTACCATGACGACCTGCGCCGCGCCGGTGCGCTGAGACAAAGAGGTCTGCATTACGTCGATGTCGGCGTCAGCGGCGGTGTATGGGGATTGGAGCGTGGCTATTGCCAGATGATCGGCGGTGAGCCCGAAATCGTCGAGCGGCTGGATCCGATCTTCCGCGCGCTCGCACCGGGCGTTGAAACGGCGTCGCGCACGCCCGGCGCCTCGGGCATTCCGAGCCGGGCCGAGCAGGGCTATCTCCATTGCGGCCCGAACGGCGCCGGACACTTCGTCAAAATGGTCCATAACGGCATCGAATACGGCCTGATGGCGGCCTTCGCCGAAGGCTTCGGCATTCTGAAGAAAGCCAATATCGGCAACACCGCGGGCGTGGTCGACGCCGAAACCACACCGTTGCGCAATCCCGAACATTACAAATACGATTTCGATGTCGCCCAGATCGCCGAAGTCTGGCGACGGGGCAGCGTCGTCAGTTCATGGCTTCTCGATCTTACGGCGCATGCGCTGCGCAAGAATCCCGAGCTCAAGGATTTCTCGGGGCGCGTATCCGATTCCGGCGAAGGCCGCTGGACGCTGCTGGCGGCTATCGACGAAGGCGTGCCGGCGCCGGCCATCGCAAGCGCGCTTTTCTCCCGCTTCAGCTCCCGCGGCGATGCGGACTATGCCGACAAATTGCTGTCGGCGCTGCGCTTCGAATTCGGCGGCCACGTCGAAGTTTCGGCGAAGGAGTGATGCCCATGTTGCCGACCCAAAAACTCAATCGTCTCGGCCAGAGCCTCTGGCTCGACGACATCACGCGCAACCTGCTCGATAGCGGAACGCTGGCGCGCTACATCGCCGAGTGGTCGGTCACGGGTCTGACATCCAATCCGACCATTTTCGATCACGCGTTCAGTCACGGCGCATCCTATGACAGCGAAATCGGTCGGCTTCTCGCTACCGGCCTTTCGGGCGAAGATTTGTTTTTCGCGCTCGCGATCCAGGATCTGTCGCGCGCCGCCGATCTGTTCCTGCCCATACACCAGCGCACGGCGACCGTGGACGGATGGGTGTCGCTCGAAGTCTCGCCGCTTCTGGCACGCGACACGGACGGCACCGTCGCCTCCGCCAGGAAGCTCCACGCCGCAGCCGGCAAACCCAACCTCTTCATCAAGATTCCCGGAACGCGCGAAGGGTTGCCGGCGATCGAACAGGCGATCTTTGCCGGTGTTCCGGTGAACGTCACCCTGCTCTTCTCGCCGGAGCAATACGTCGCCGCCGCGGGCGCCTATATGAAGGGACTCGAACGGCGCATCGACGCCGGACTGTCGCCGGACGTGCGATCGGTCGCATCGATTTTCCTCTCGCGCTGGGATGTCGCCGTTGCCAGGACCGTTCCGGAGTCCCTGAAGAATCGGCTGGGCCTCGCCATCGGCAAGATGGCCTATAAGGCGTATCGCGATCAGCTCGACAGCGACCGTTGGCAACGGCTCGCCAATCTCGGTGCGCGCGCGCAACGTCTTCTGTTCGCCAGCACGGGCACCAAGGACCCGAACGCATCGGACACGCTTTATATCGATGGGCTCGCCGCGCCCAACACCGTGGACACGATGCCGGAGGGAACGCTCAAGGCTATGGCGGATCATGGAAAGGCGTCGGATGTGCTGCGGCGCGATGGCGGAGACGGCGCCGCGACTCTTGGGGAATTCACAAGAGCCGGAGTCGACCTGAGCGCGCTTGCCGAAAAACTGCAGGTCGACGGCGCCGAGTCCTTCGTCAAATCCTGGCGCGATCTTCTCCAGACGATCGACGCCAAGAGCGCCACGCTTCGCCAAGGGCCAAAGAGGAAAACATGACCGCGACCACCGATTCAACCGTCCGAACCGCGTGGCGGGCGCTGGAAAAGCACCACGCCGAGATTGCGCCGCTGCACCTGCGCCAGCTGTTCGCCCAGGACGCCAACAGGGCGCAGCGCTTTTCGGTGGAAGGCGCGGAACTGTTTCTCGACTATTCGAAGAACCGCATCACCGCCGAGACAATGGGCCTGCTTTTGTCTCTCGCAAAGGCAAGCGGGGTGGCCGCGCGCCGCGACGCCATGTTCCGCGGCGAAAAGATCAACAACACGGAGAGGCGGGCCGTGCTTCATGTGGCCCTTCGTGCGCCGCGCGGCACGCGGATCGAAGTCGACGGCAAGGATGTCGTTCCCGACGTACACGAAGTTCTCGACCGGATGGCGGTGTTCGCGGACAATATCCGCTCGGGCAGTTGGACGGGCTACACCGGCAAGCGCATCCGCAATGTGATCAATATCGGCATCGGCGGCTCGTATCTCGGCCCCGAGATGGCATACCGCGCGCTGCGCCCGTTCAGCGACCGTTCGATGACCTTCCGCTTCGTCAGCAACGTCGATGGAGCCGACTTCACAGAAGCCACGCACGATCTGGACGCGGCAGAGACGCTGTTCATCATCTCGTCGAAGACGTTCACGACTCTCGAGACCATGACCAATGCCGCGACGGCGCGGAAATGGACCGTGGACAAGCTCGGTTCGGATGCGGCGGTCGCCGAGCATTTTGTCGCCGTGTCGACCAACGGCGACGGCGTCGCCAAGTTCGGTATCGACACTGACAACATGTTCGGCTTCTGGGATTGGGTCGGCGGACGTTATTCGATGGACAGCGCCATCGGACTGTCCACGATGATTGCCATCGGCCCCGCCGGGTTCGGCGACATGCTTGCCGGCTTCCACGCGATGGACGAGCATTTCCGGAGCGCGCCGCCCGAGCAGAATCTGCCGCTGCTGCTGGGGTTGCTGAGCGTTTGGTACAACAATTTCTTCGGCGCCGAGACCATCGGCATCATGCCCTATTCGTCCCATCTCAATCGCTTTCCGGCCTATCTGCAGCAACTGCAGATGGAGAGCAACGGCAAGAGCGTGGGGCTCGACGGCAAGCGGGTCTCGTATCAGACCGGACCCATCATCTGGGGCGAGCCGGGCACCGACGGCCAGCATTCCTTCTACCAGCTGCTCCACCAGGGCACGAAATTGGTCCCTTGCGATCTCATCGGGTTCCTCGAGCCCTTGAGTCCGCTTGCGCAGCAGCATGACCTTCTGATGGCAAATCTCTTCGCGCAGGCCGAGGCGCTGGCGTTCGGCAAGACGCGGGAAGATGTCCTGAGCGACGGCGTGCCCGAATGGCAAGCGCCGTTCCGCGTCTTCGAAGGCAACCGGCCGACCAATGTGATCCTGGCGCAGCGGCTTGACCCGCGGACATTGGGCACGCTGGTCGCGCTCTACGAGCACAGCGTGTTCACGCAGGGAACCATCTGGAACATCGACAGCTTTGACCAGTGGGGGGTCGAGCTGGGCAAAGTGCTGGCGCAGCGCATAGCGCCGGAGCTCAAGGCCGGCAAGCTCGCGCATGACGGTTCCACCAACGCGCTGATCGAGCGCTATCGGAATGCTGACAAGAGGTAAACGCCGGGGCGGACAGCGGAGGACACATGAGCAGCAGCGAGATTGACCGTCTTTGCATCAATACGATCCGCACATTGGCGATCGATGCAGTCCAGAAGGCCAACTCCGGCCACCCCGGCACGCCCATGGGCATCGCGCCCGTGGCCTACGAACTGTGGCAGAGTCTGCTCAGCTTCGACCCAGCATCGCCGATATGGCCGAACCGTGACCGCTTCGTTCTTTCCGCCGGCCACGCCTGTATGCTGCTGTACGCGCTGCTTCACCTGACGAAGACACAGGCAGTGAACGCCGAGTACGAGACGCTCGGTCGGGCCGCCGTAACATTGGATGACATCGAGGCGTTCCGCCAGCTGGACAGCGTCTGCCCCGGCCATCCGGAATACCATCATACCTCCGGCGTAGAGGCGACGACGGGGCCGCTCGGCCAAGGCCTGGCGAATAGCGTCGGCATGGCGATCGCGGAGCGCTGGCTCGGCGTGCATTTCAACCGGCCGGGATTCGACGTCGTCGACTGGCGCACATATTCGCTCTGCGGCGACGGCTGCATGATGGAAGGGGTTTCGAGCGAAGCGGGCTCGCTCGCCGGCCATCTCGGTCTCAACAAGCTGTGCTGGATCTACGATTCCAACCGGATCTCGATCGAAGGGCGCACGAATATCACTTTCACGGAAGATGTCGGAACCCGCTTCCTCGGCTTCGGCTGGAATGTGCTGCATGTCCGCGATGCCAACAACGAAAAGGAAGTGATGTATGCCTTCCGTCATGCGCAAAGCGAGCTCAGCCGGCCGACGCTGATCATCGTCGACAGCCATATCGGCTACGGCTCGCCGCACAAGCAGGACAGCCCGGAAGCACACGGCGAGCCGCTCGGCGTAGAGGAAGTGAAGCTGACCAAGAAATTCTACGGCTGGCCCGAGGACGCGCAGTTCCTGGTGCCGGACGGCGTCTATGAGCATTTCGAGGAAGGCATCGGTGCGCGCGGGGCCGCGAAGCATGCCGAATGGAAAGATCTTTTCGCGCGTTACCGGGCCGCGTATCCCGATCTCGCCAAGCAGTTCGAGCAAATGCAGAAGCGCGATCTGCCGAAGGGTTGGGATGAGGCTATCCCGACGTTTCCGGTTGATCCCAAAGGCATCGCCAGCCGCGACGCAGCCGGCAAGGCTGAAAACGCGATCGCGCCGCATTTGCCCTGGCTCGTTGGCGGCGCCGCCGATCTGGCACCGTCGACCAAGACCCTGATGACCTTCGAAGGTGCGGGCAATTTCCAGCCGGAGGATCATGGCGGCCGAAACCTGCATTTCGGCGTTCGCGAACATGCGATGGGTGCGATCGTCAACGGCATGGCGCTCGCGAAGCTGAGGCCGTTCGGTTCGACCTTCCTGATGTTCTCCGACTACATGCGCAATCCGATCCGGCTCTCGGCGCTCATGGAAATACCGTCTCTCTTTATCTTCACGCATGACTCGATCGGCCTCGGCGAGGACGGGCCAACGCATCAACCCATCGAACAGCTTGCGGGGCTTCGCGCCATACCGGGGATGACCGTCATCCGCCCCTGCGACGCAAACGAAGCCGCCGAGGCCTGGCGCGTCGTCCTCGGATTCAAGCATCGGCCGTCCTGCATGATTTTGAGCCGCCAACCGCTTCCAACCTTGGATCGAAGCCGCTTCGCGCCCGCTTCGGGCGTCGCGCGCGGCGCCTATGTTCTGGGCGATCTCGGCGGCTCTCCGCCCAAAGTCATCCTGATCGGCACTGGCAGCGAAGTCTCGCTCTGCGTGGCGGCGGCCGAGCAACTCGCGGCGGAAGGCACGCCGGTGCGCGTCGTCAGCATGCCGTCCTGGGATATGTTCGAGCAGCAGGATGAAGCCTATCGAGAGACGGTGCTGCCCGATGCGATCGGCGCACGCGTCGCTGTCGAACAGGCTTCGACCCTCGGCTGGGAGCGCTATGTCGGACGCCACGGCGCCATCATCGGAATGCACAGTTTCGGCGCCTCGGCGCCGCTCAAAGACGTGCTGACCAAGTTCGGATTCACTCCGGAGCACGTGATACGCGCCGCCCGTGAACAGGTCGCCAAACATGGCCGCTGACGGAGACCGCAATGGCAACTGATCAAGCCGCTCCCGATCCCGCCGCGCAGGCGAAACCCGCGGGCCCTTGCGCGATGGTCATTTTCGGCGCAGGCGGCGACCTCACGAAGCGGCTTGTCGTTCCGGCACTTTACAACCTGACGAAGGGCAAGCTGCTCCCGGAAAATTTTGCGCTGATCGGTGTGGATCACAACGATTGCACGACCGATGATTGGCGCCAAAGCCTGTCCGAGATGATGCAGAGCTTCCTGGGGGGCGACGGCGAATTCCAGCCCAAGTCCATCGACGCCAACATCTGGAAGGCTCTGCTTGCCAAAATGACGTACTTTCAGGGCGACTTCAGCCAGGCCGCAACCTTCACCAAGCTCGGCAAATTGCTGGATTCAATCGAGCGCGACCACGCCACGGCCGGCAACGTGCTGTTTTACCTTGCCGTCGCAGACCGTTTCTTCGGGCCGGTTGCCGAACAGATCGCAGGCGCCGGGCTTGCCGACGAAGCAGACGGAAAACGTTGGCGGCGCATCATTGTCGAGAAACCGTTCGGCCATGACGTCGCCTCCGCAAAAGCGCTGAACGCACGGCTGCTCAAGGTTCTGGACGAGACGCAGATCTATCGCATCGACCATTTTCTCGGCAAGGAAACGGTCCAGAACATCATGGCGCTTCGGTTCGCCAATGGCCTCTTCGAGCCGATCTGGAATCGCGTCCACATCGACCATGTGCAGATCACCGCGGCCGAGACGGTCGGCGTCGAACGCCGCGGCCGCTTCTATGAGCAGACAGGCGCGCTGCGCGACATGGTGCCGAACCACCTGTTCCAGCTGCTGACGATGACGGCAATGGAGCCGCCCACGGGCTTCGATTGCGATGCGGTGCGCAACCGGAAGGCCGATGTGCTGAACGCGATCCGCCCCGTCTCCGCCGATTGCGCCGCCCGCGGACAATATGGCGCGGGTGAAGTACTGGGGAAGCCGGTAAAAGACTATCGCCACGAACCCGACGTCGCCGCAAATTCGCCGATCGAGACCTATGTCGCGCTGAAGCTGGAAATCGACACGTGGCGCTGGGCCGGCGTGCCCTTCTATCTTCGCACCGGCAAGTCGCTGTGCAATCGCCGCACGGAGATCGGGATCCGTTTTCGCCAAGCGCCGCTGTCGGTCTTCCGGGGCACCGATGTCTCGCAGCTGACGCCCAATTGGCTGGTTCTGCAGATCCAGCCGAACGAAGGCATTTCCCTGAGATTCGAGGTCAAGCGCCCCGGGCAAACTGTGGCCTTGTCTCCGGTCGAAATGAACTTCGCCTACAAGGACTGGTTTCCTCCGGAAGCAAATGTCGGCTACGAAACGCTGATCTACGACTGCATGGTCGGGGATGCGATGCTTTTCCAGCGCGCCGACATGGTCGAGTCGGCGTGGCGAATCGTCCAGCCGTTGTTGGACGCGTGGGGCTCCGAGCCGCCGCCCGACTTTCCCAATTACAAGGCCGGCAGCACCGGTCCGGCCGGGGCCGACAGGCTTATCGCCAACGACGGCGGCCGTTCCTGGCTGCCGATAGGCTGTTAAGCGCAAGGAGCATCCGATGCCCAAGATCTCTCTTTTGATCGCAGACGTCGACGGCACCCTGGTCACGGAAGACAAAATATTGACCGAGCGCGCACAGTCCGCCGTCGCCGCACTACATGCGCGCGGCATTCGCTTCGCGATCACCAGCGGGCGTCCGCCGCGCGGGATGGCGATGCTGATCGAGCCTCTCGCACTCACCGCGCCGCTCGCCGGATTCAACGGCGGCGTCTTTGCCTGTCCCGACCTCTCCGTGCTCGAGATGCGCAAGCTCGCACCCGATATCGCGCGGCAGGCGATCGACATGATTCAGGGCCAGGGGATGGACGCGTGGCTCTATACCGGAACGGACTGGCAGATTCATAAGAAGGACGCTCCCCATGTCGCGCGCGAGGCCTGGACTGTGAAGTTCGAGCCGACTGTGGTCGCGCGCTTCAGCGATGTCGACCTCGATCAGGCCGTCAAGATCGTCGGTGTGAGTGACGACCATGCGCTGGTCGCCAAATGCGAGGCAGACGTCTCCGCGGCCCTCGGCGACCATGCCTCGGCGAGGCGCTCGCAGCCTTACTATCTCGACGTCACAAACCCGATGGCGAACAAGGGCGCGGTCGTCGACGAACTCGTGAAGACGCTGGGCGTTCCGGAGGCCGAAGTCATGACGATCGGCGACATGCCGAACGACGTGCTCATGTTCCGGCGTTCCGGCTTCAGCGTCGCCATGGGCAACGCCAGCGACGAGGTCAAGGCGCGGGCCAGCGCAGTCACCGACAGCTACAACGACGAGGGCTTCGCCAAGGCCGTCGAGCGCTATCTGCTGAACGGACCGGCCTGATGAAGAGGGCCGTTATCGCCCCCTCCATCCTGTCCGCCGATTTCGGCCGGCTTGCCGACGAGGTGCGTGCAGCCGACGTCGCGGGCGGCGACTGGATACATGTCGACGTGATGGACGGCCGCTTCGTGCCCAACATCACGATCGGCCCGGTCGTCGTCAAAGCGATCCGCGGCGCCACCGCCAAGCCGCTTTCGGTTCACCTGATGATCGTGGAGCCGGAGCGTTACCTCGATGAATTCGCCAAGGCCGGCGCCGATCATCTTATCGTCCATGCGGAGCAGGCCTCCACCGTCCATCTGCACCGCACGCTCGAGCATATCGGCGCGCTCGGCAAAGTTGCCGGGGTGGTGATCAACCCTGCGACCCCCGTCGTGATGATCGAAGATGTTCTGCACATGGTCGACATCGTGCTTCTGATGACGGTCGATCCCGGCTTCGGGGGCCAGAAATTCGTCCCTGAAGTTTTGACCAAGATACGCGCCGCGCGCGAAATGTGTCTGACGCGCCGCTTGACGCCCTGGATCCAGGTCGATGGCGGTGTCACGCCGGAGACGATCGGACTGGCGCACGAGGCCGGCGCCGATGCTTTCGTCGCGGGTTCGGCCATCTTCGATCACGACGACTATGCCGCGGCCATCGCGTCGCTGCGCGTGGGAGCACATACCCCATGAGCACGAGCAGGGCGTCTCCGGGTTTGCTGGTGAGCGATGATCCGGCGGCTCTCGCCCGCGATGCCGCGGGCCATCTTCTCGCCTGGGCGTCGGAAGCGCCCGCTCCGGTCCGCATTGCGCTGTCCGGCGGTTCGACGCCCCGCGGGACCTACGAGGAACTGGTCAGTGTACGAATGATAAACCGCTTCCCGTGGCCGAAGGTTCACTGGTATTGGGGCGACGAGCGCTTCGTGCCGCCCGACCATCCGGAGAGCAATTATCGCATGGTGCGCGAAGCCATGCTGGACAGGGCTCCAATTCCACCGGCCAACGTCCACCCGATCCGCACGGTCGGTATCAGTCCTGATGAGTCCGCGCTCGACTACGAAGCCGAGCTCAAACGCGCTTACGGGAGTTCGACGCTTCTGCGCGACCGGCCGCTCTTCGATGTCTGCCTGCTCGGTCTCGGCGAGGACGGGCACATCGCTTCGCTCATTCCCGGCGAGCCTGTGCTCCTGGAACGTGACCACTGGGTCGCTGCCGTCGGACATGGACGACCGGAAGTTCGGATCACGCTGACCTATCCGGCCATCGACGCGAGCCGTCACGTCGCCTTTCTCGTGAGCGGCGAGCCCAAGCGCGCCATTCTCCAGCAGGTGCTGGCGGGCGACCGCACCAAGCCGGCGGCGCAGCTGTCGCCCGCGGGCGACATCCTGTTCATCGCGGATCGCGCGGCGGCAGGAATATAAACGTACGGCAAGCCAATCTTCTCGGCTTGCCGAGCCGAAGCTCGTTGATGCTGCACCGGCCCTCCTACGCCAAGGCTACGGAGGGCAACCTCCGCTGCTGCGCAGCGCAGGTTGGAGCGGGCGAAGGGAATCGAACCCTCGTATGAAGCTTGGGAAGCTTCCGTTCTACCATTGAACTACGCCCGCGAGGCCTTCTTGATAAAAGACGAACGCCCCGCGCGCAACACAACGCAAAAAGCCCCGGCAAAGCCTCTGCTCCGCCGGGGCTTTCGTTTTTCGCACTGCGGCACCTGAGCGCCGCCTCGCGGAAAGCGTCAGATCGCTTCCTTGAGCTCTTTGGCGGCGCGAAACGCGACCTTCTTGCTCGCCTTGATCTTGATCGCTTCGCCCGTGGCGGGATTGCGACCCATGCGAGCGGCGCGCTTGCGCACCACGAGGATGCCCAAACCGTTCAACCGGATACGGGCGCCCTTCTTGAGGTGCTTCGTGATCAGGCCGATCACATCATCCATGACCAGCACGGCCTGCTTGTTGGACATCTCGTGCTTCTCGGCCAGTTGAACGGCCAAGTTGCGGGTCGAGACGGTTTCGGCCTTGCCGGTCGCGGCGGCCTTGGTTGCGGTTTTGGCTTTTGCCATTGGTTTTCCTCAAAGTGACGAATCAAGAAGAGCCTTATTTTAGCGCACTTCCTTCATGCCAGGTCCATCAATTGTCGAATTGGCAGGGGTTTCTCGAAAAGGGTGCGCAAAAGCCCTGCCCCGCAACGATTTCCCGTCACGGAACACGGCCTGGGATAGACGTGAAAACCGGTTTACGGCTTCTTCGGCGCCGGTGCCGGGGCTGCAGGCGCCGGTTTCGCCGGTGCCGCCGTTGGCGACGGAACGCCGGCGGCGTCCTGGTGGTGCATCATCCAGTGTCCGCGCATCATGCCGTCATGCATGCCCGGCTTCATGCCCATAAAGCCCGGCACGAACATCCCCACGATGTGCAACACCGCGCCCAGGAGCAGCAACACGCCCAGGACATAGCCGAACAGGCTGATGAGACCGTCCGCCTTCTGCGCCGCGAAAAAAATGAAAAACGCCACGATCAACAGCATCGCGACGTGCATGATCATAAAGTGATGCATGGTCCGCCCTCCCCTTCGGTGCGAAACCCGCACCTGCCCCAGTTCGTCCAAACTAGCACAGCACGCCTCGATCCGCACCCTTAAGCCAAAGGGAAAAAAGCCCTATCCTTCGGGCTGACGGGCTGTTAGGTGAGCCCGAAACAGCGGTTCCGCAAGAAAGCATGACGCAAGCCCCGCAAGAATTGCTCGATCTCGACCGGCTCAAGGCGACACCAGTGGCCGATGTTCCATTTCCGTTCCTGATCGTGCCAAATTTCATCCGCACCGCGGCCAAGCCCCGGATTGCGGCGGATTTCCCGGAGGTGACCAAGGCCGGGAGTTTCCCCCTGCCGAGCCTCGATTACGGCCCGGCCTTCGACGCGCTGATCGACAGCCTGACCTCTCCGGAAATGACCCGCATCGTGGAAGAGAAGTTCGGCATCGACCTTGCCGGGCGGCCGACCATGGCGACGGTGCGCGGACGCTGCGAAGCGCGCGACGGCCATATCCACACCGACAGCAAGACCAAGTTGATCACGCTCCTTCTTTATATGAACGACCACGCCGACGCCGATATCGGGCGCCTGCGCATCCTGCGGTCGTCGACCGACCTGAACGACATGGCGGCGGAAGTCCCCGCCGACGAAGGCACGCTTCTGCTGTTCCTCAACGGCCCCAACGCCTGGCACGGCTTCGAACCGTTCTCCGGTCCGCGTCGCGTCATCCAGGTCAATTGGGTGACGGACGAAAGCGTCGTGCGCCGCGAGCAGGCCCGTCATCGCCTCAGCGCCTTCTTCAAGCGGCTGGTGAGTAAGAGCGCCCGGCATGCCGCTGCGTATTGAGACCTTTCGCAACGACATCGGGGGCAGCTCGATCTACAAGGCGGTCTCCCACCCGCTGGCCGCCGAGCCTGCGCGCGCGCTGATCGCAAAGCTCGCCGGTGCTGTCGCCGTCTACGATCCCGACGGCATCATCGAGGCATTCGATCAGTTCTACCCGCTGGACGGCATCGAGATCGGCCAGCTTTTCGTGCAGAACGTCGAGCATCTCGAGCGCAGCTTCCGCGGCCGCAAGGCCGAGCCCGTCACCGCGCTTTCGACCTCGCCGTGCAAATCGCTTCTGATCGCGAGCTTTGACGAAGCGAAACTACTCGGCCACATCCGTCATCTCGTGCCGCGCGCGATGGAGGTGCTCAGCTTCGCACCGCTGCGCCTGCCGGCCGACATGCTGACGGACAAGGCCCGCTATCTTTCCAATCTCAACTTCGCCACGAACTTCGCCTTCTTCCGCGACGCGGACGGCCATCACACGCGGCTTGTCACGGCGAATTACTGGACGCGCTATGGCGCGCGCGAGGTGAGGCTGTGGTGCCGGCTGTTCGACGGGGACGGCAAGGTGCTCGCGACCTGGATCGAGGAAGCGGGTCAACCGGAGGCCTCGATCGTGCTCGACAGCCGCGCCGTGCGCGCGCGCTTCGCGCTGCCGGAATTCACGGGCCAGCTTTTCGTCCATGCCATCGGCGTCGCGGGTCACGACATCGTCAAATACGCGCTCGATACCTATGGCGACGCGCCGACGGTTTTGTCCGCCACGCACGACGCCAATTCCTGGCCGTCCGATCTTTACGCGGGACTGCCTGCGCCGGCCGACGGCGAAGACGTCATCCTCTGGGCCCAGAACAGTCACCCGATCACGATCGCTTCGGGCGAGATCGGCTTGGCAAGGATGGGCAACGGCGCCATCGCGCGGCTCAACGAGACCATCGCGTCTTATGCCACGCGCGCCATCAAGGTGAGCGAGTTGCTGCCGGATCTGCGCTGGCCGGAACAGGTCGAGATCCACGCCGGCAAGCACTTCGTGCGGCCGCGTTATGAGGTGCTCGCCAGGAACGGCCGTTCGCGCATCGCGCACCCCAACGTCGAGCGCAGCGATCTGAAGAGCGATCCGAAGCTTGCGAAGCTCGGCGACCTCGTCGGCAAAGGCCACATCCTGCCCGCCGCCATCCTTCCGGTCGAACGCTACGCCACCACCGCATTGCCGACGCCCATGTCGACGGCGCAGACGCATATGCCGGTGAAGGCGCTCGTCTATGACGCGGACGGCACGCTTCTGGCGACGCATGCCTTCGGCAACCTCGCCCGCGATCATGCGGACATGCTGGACGTGTCGCGGCTCGCCAATTTCCCGCGCGGTTTCGGCCATCTCGAGCTCGTCTACGACTTCGACGCGGGCGATGTGGCGGACGGCTGGCTGCATGCGCTGTTCCGCTACCGCGATCTCTCAAGCGGTCATCAGGCGGAAACGAGCTTCGGCTCGCACATCTTCAACATCGCGCTCACTTACAAAGGCGAGCCGCAATCCTATTCCGGACCGCCACCGGGTTTGACGACGCGGCTGTTCCTGCGCGTAGCGCCGGGCCCTGCCCGCACGTTCTGCCACCTCGTCTATCCCTCGTCGGCGAGCTGGCATCCGCGCTCGAAAACCTCGCTCACCCTGCGCGATACGCAGGGCAAGGAAGTCGCGCACAACGAGATCAGCATCGCGCAATCAGGTTCGCACTTCTGGCATGTCGAAGAGATGTTCGACGCCGCGGCGCTGAAGGCGGCCGGGCCCAATCCCTACGTCATCATCCGCGACGAGACGTGCCGGCTCTTCGGCTATCACGGCGTCGAAGGCCAGGCCGGCAGCTTCAGCCTCGACCACATGTTCGGGTTCTAGCCGCCCCGGTCCGGGCGGAGCACGGTGAGCCGGAGCGGGCCGGCGTTGGCGGCGGCATAGGCCACGGCGTCGTTGGCGTCGTCCAATGCAAACTCGGTCAGATCGAACTGTGTGAGGTCGATCAGCCCGGCGCGGACCAGCCGCACCATCCGGCCCACCGCATCGCGCGGGTACATGTACTTGCCGCGCACAGTGATGTCGTTGCGCATCAGCCAGGAGTAAGGCAGCTCAAGGTCGCTGCCGCCCTGCCTGCCGACGCCCCCCATCAGCACGACACGCCCGCCGGGGCGCACCGCAAGCGCGGCCGCGCGTACCTGCGCGCCGGTCGCCTCGCGCGGGAGAAAATCGAGCACGCAATCGATCGGGCCGTCGGCGAGCTCGCCAATGCGGCGGCGATCGTCCGCCTCGACGCCGGTCATCGGGCCGGGCCGCACCCGCGAGCCGAAGCGGCGGACCAAGTCCTCCAGCGCGCGCCCGTTGCGGCCGGTGGCCACCACCTTTCCCGCGCCCATTGCCAGTGCCACGGCCACGCCGGCGCTGCCGAAGCCGCCGGTGGCACCGTTCACCACCAGCGTCTCGCCCGCGCGCAGATCGCCGGCCAGCAGGCCGCCGTAAGGCACGAGCAGGCTCGAGAGCGCACACCACCGGCCTGCATCCTCCGCATCGATTGCGCCGATCCGCGTGACGTTCTCGGTCGGAAGCAGCATCCGCTCGGCGAAGGAGCCATGGCGATAGAAGCGTTGCAGCGGCAGGCCTGCGGCGCTCCCGGCGGTCCAGCCTTGCAAAATTACGTCGGGATTGGCGGCATCGTCGCGCGAACGCACCGTTGGGTCGCAGAAGACCCAGTCGCCGACCGAGAGCTTCGTGGCGTCGGGGCTTGTCGCGCGTATGCGGCCGATGCCGCCCGCCCCTGGCACGATGGGCAACTCCAGCAGGTAGTTGCGGGCGCCGGAAAAGACGCGGGCGGTGTAGCCGGCGACGCCGGCGGCGGCGACGTCGACGATGACCTCGCCGGTGCCGAGCACCGGGTCCGGCAATGTCTGGATGGCGAGCGGCGCACCGAAGGCGTTCAGGACTGCGGCTTTCATGGGGACCTCGCGGGAAGCTGACGGCAATGATCGTAGGCGCTGTTTCGCACGCTGTTCAGGCCTGGTATTATCCTGGGATTGTGAGACCTATTCCGGAGGCGCAGCGACATGGAAGACCAGAAACGGCGTGAGCTCGGCGACTTCCTGCGTGCCCGGCGCGGCCGCCTGACTCCCGAAAGCGTCGGGCTCCCCCGCCGCCGGCAGCGGCGCACGCCGGGTCTGCGCCGCGAGGACGTGGCCGAGCTCGCCGGCATCGGAGTCGACTGGTACATCCGCCTCGAGCAGGGTCGGCCGGTGACGCCGTCGGTCAGCACCGTCGATGCGCTGGCTCGCGCCCTCAGGCTGACGGAGCTGGAGCATCAGCATCTGCGCGCACTGGCAGGCGGCGGCCGCCACAAGCCGTTCCAGCCGGAGACCGCGCCGCCAGCCCTGCTTCGCCTGCTGGAGAGCCTGGCCCAGCCCGCCTACGTCACCGGCCGGCGCCGGGACCTCGTGGCCTGGAACGAAGCGGCCGCCGACATCCTCGGCTTCGATGAGCTTGGCGAGAACGACCGCAACATACTCGTCGCGATGCTGACCTATCCGCGCAGCCGCGACCTCTTCGGAGCAGGCTGGGCCGACGAGGCGCAGCGGATGGTCGCCCAGTTCCGCGCCACACATGACCTTTGGGCCGGCGATCCGGCGTTCGTGTCACTGCTGCGGCGCTTGCGCGACGGCTGCCCGGAGTTCGACGCCTGGTGGGAGCGCCACGACGTGCGCCGCCCCGTCTCCGGCCGCAAAACGCTGCACCATCCCACAAAAGGCGTGATCACCTTCGAGCACGCGAGCTTCCAGGCCAACGACGATCCGGGGCTGAAACTGGTGATCTACACGCCGGTTGCCGACTAACCCGCGCCGCGTTCGGCCAGGACTTTCGTGGAGCGTTTGGCGCAGGCGACGATCAGCATTTCCGCGATGTCGACTAACAGGAAATGCGTCGCGCTGCGATGGTGCAGGTCCGTTCACGCGCGCCGGTCGAGTCGTACACATCGGCCGTCCAGTGATCGCCTGTATGCGTCAGCAGCGTGAAGCCCCAGCCCGGCAAGGAAAGTCCGGTCGTGATCTTCGCTGCGCCGACCGAACGGCCCGACAGGTCCGACGGTGCGCTGTCGAGAAGATCGCCGCCCTCGCCGACAACCAGCTGCGGCGGAAGTCCGCCCGCATAGTTGATCGCTTCGAAGGTATGGATGTGGCCGGCGAGGAGGAGATCGACGTTCGGCGGAATGCCGATGCCGTCTTCTGCATCCATCAACGTCGCATTGCCGCCGACAACCATGCCGAGCTTCAATCCCGCAACGCCCCAGATGGGATGATGTCCGGCGATCCACGTTTCACCCGTTGCGAGTTTCGGCAACGCCGCGAAATCCTGCTTGTACGTGTCGACCAACGCGCTCGACGGCAGCACGTCGACGGCGCTCGCATTGTCCGTCACGATGAGGTTGATCTTGCCGATCTGTACGGCATAGGGCGCGACATGCTCCACGCAAGGCGCGCCTTCGACGACGCGCAGCGGTCCGATCAACCGGAGAAAGCCCGTGCCGGCGCGCGCGCATTCCTCGTGATTGCCGCGTACGATCACCCACGGCGCGGCTTCGAGAAGCGGTTTGCCGGGCGTGAAAAAATCGGCCGCCCATGTCGCCCAGTTGTCGCCGGACGGGCTTCCGGCGCAGCGCGCGTCACCTGCGGGACACGCCGACTCGCGATAGAGATAGTCGCCCACATGGATGACGACGTCGGGCTTCAGCTTCGCCGCCTGCGCCGCGACCTGCGGAAAAGGCCATTGCTTGGGATCGTTACAGGCCTGCACGGTCGAGCCCTTGATGCGGCATCCCGTGTCGCCCAGCACGAGAATACGTTCGGGCTTGAGCTTCGGCGGATGCAGCTCGGCGCCGAGGATCGAGACCGTCTTCACCGTCGGCGCGAGTGTTACTGCACACAGGCGCACGGGGAAATTGCCGTTTGGCGCGGCGCGCGTCCGCATCGGAACATTCGCTCCGTCGATGACGGCCGCAGGGCATGTGTCCCCCTGCACGACGACGCGCGCTTCCGATACACCGCCGGGCGCCATCTGCACCCAATGGGCGAGCAACGCCTGAGCGCCGGCTGACGTGGCCGATGAAAGAGACACAGCGAGGACGAGAAAAGCGGGGAGATTGCGCATGACGTGACCCTGACCGAAATTCGCGACAGATCGGCGACTAGCGCCCGAAGTAGCGTCCGACGCGATCGAACAATCCGTATTTGTGCGCGGCCCAGATCAGCGCCATGACCGCAACGATAGCCACGACGCTCGCGGTCACATGCCAGCCCTTCAATGCACCGAACAGTTTGATGATGGCGGAAAGCCCCGAGCCAAAAAGCAGGAGTGCCGGCGCCCAGATCAGGGCCGAGCCGACATTGGCGAACCAGAAGAGCCGCCACGGCATTTCCAGGATCCCCGCCACGAGAGGGATGACGGCGCGCACCGGCCCGAAGAATCGTCCGATGAAGACGCTCGCCACGCCGTATTTCTCGAAGAACTTGTAGCCGCGCGGCAGGAGGTCGGGATGACGCTGGAAATACCAGTGCTTGTCGATGAGGTGGCCGAACCTGAGGCCAAGCCAGAACGAAATCGTGTCGCCCATGACGGCACCCAGGATCGAGCCGATGAGGAGCGGCCAGATGTCGAGCAGGCCATGCGGGTTGAGCGGCCAGCGCACGAAGGTTCCGGCCAGCACCATGATCGTCGTGCCGGGAAACAGCAGGCTGAAGCCGACGAAGGATTCGCCGAACGAGACGAGAAACAGGATCGGTCCCGCCCAGACCTGGTGTTGTCGAATGAACTCGATACTCGAGTGAACGATGTCGTGCATGAGTCGCCGCAGCGGGCCTCGCTATGTCGATAGGTTGTCCGGCGCTTCGATACCACCGGACACGCAGTCAGACCCCCAGAAAGTCGAGAGGCGGCCGGCGCTTGTTCAGCACCGTAGCCGCCTCAGACTGCCCCCTTCAATGCGGACCCCAGTCACCACGAGCTTGGCCCCCTTCGCCGTAGGCCCGCGGCGATAGGAAGTGTGCCGGGAAGCAAGCGGCACGCAATGGGACCACGAATATTCTAATGTTTTTCTCATAATAGTGTGGATTCGTCGCAACATGTCGCGCCGGTAGAGGCCTGCGAAAAACGATCAGGCGGCGCGAAAATGCTTCGAAAGCTTCAGCCCCTGGCGCTGATAATTCGATCCGATGACTTGTCCGTAAACTTCCGGAGGGGGATCGGTAAGGCGTTCGAAAACGAGTCGGCCGATGGTCTGGCCATGCTCGAGGATGAAGGGTACTTCGCGAGAGCGGACTTCTAGGACCGCGCGGGCCGATGGCGTGCGTCCCGGCTCGTAGCCGAAGCCGGGATCGAAGAAGCCGGCATAGTGAACGCGGAATTCGCCCACCAGCGGGTCGAACGGGACCATCTCCGCCGCGTAGTCGGGCGGGATGGCGACAGCCTCGCGCGACACGAGAATATAGAACTCCTCCGGGTCGAGCACGATCGAGGCTTCGTTGCGGGCGTGGACGGGGTCCCAGAAGTCCAGCGGATCGAGCGAACGGTCGCGGTCGATATCGATGACGGCCGCATGGCGCTTGGCCCGCCAGCCGACCAGCATGTCGCCGTCGCGGCCGCGCAGGTCGACGCTGAGGCTCAGGCCGTTGTCGATCTCGGGCGAATGGTCGACGAGCGGGCTGGCCGCATGAAGACGGCGCAATTCGGCGTCCGACGACAAAGGCGAGCCATGCCGTAGCCTGAGCTGGTTGAGGCGCGTGCCCTTGCGCACGAGGATCGGGAAGGTGCGCGGCGTGATCTCCGCATAGAGCGGCCCGCGATAGCCCGCCTCCACCTTGTCGAAAGCTTCCGCACGGTCGGTGATCAGGCGCGTGAACACATCGAGGCGGCCGGTCGAGCTTTTCGGATTGGCGATGCCCGAAATGCGGTCGCGCAGTTCGAGACGCTCGAGAAGCGGGATGACATAGACGCAGCCTGCTTCCAGCACCGCCCCCTCGGCGATGTCGATCGTGTGCATGGAGACGCGGGCAAGCTTGTCTTCCACCGTCGATTGCGGACCGGGCAGAAAGCTCGCGCGCACGCGATGCGCCACGGCGCCCAGCCTGATGTCAAGGCTCGCCGGCTGCACCTGGCCGTCGCAGATGTCTTCGGTCGAAACGATGAGACGCTTGGCGCGGATTTCGCGCTTCAGGATGTGCGAGGGCAGAATCCCCGTCGAGTGACGCCCGTACCCGCGGACGTCATCCGCATTTTCTCCGAACAGGGTGTCCTCGCTGAGCGCCATGAGATCCCGACTATGTCGCACGGCGGCCAATCCGCCTGTGTCGTTAATATAAGCTCGATCTGCCCACCCCAACGGGGAAAGCGCAATCCATCCACATGCGCATCGCCGCCGCCACGGGGTCGAAAAGGCAGCTTGACTCTTAACAGACTTGTTAATTAACATATCTGTTAAATTATGAGTCTCGACGCCACCTTCGCCGCCCTTTCAGATCCGACCCGCCGGGCCATCCTCACGCGCCTGGCCGAAGGCGAAGCGACCGTCGGCGAGCTCGCCGAACCCTTCCGGATTTCGCTGCCCGCCATCTCGCGCCACTTACGCGTTCTCGAAGAAGCCGAACTCATCGTGCGCGAGCGCGAAGGCCAGCACCGCCGCTGCCGGCTGAAGCAGGAAGCACTCGTCAATGCCGGCGAATGGCTCGATTTCCACCGCCGGTTCTGGAGCGGAACGCTCGACCGGCTCAACGATCACCTGAAGCAAGAGAAGCAGAACAAGGGAGACAAGAAGCCATGAACACGGTGACCGACACACCCGTTCTCGAAATCACGCGGATGATCGATGCCGAGCCCGAGCGCGTCTTCGATGCCTGGATGAAGCGCGAACGCTGGCAGGCCTGGATCGGGCCCGACGGCACCAACAGCGATGTGACGGAGTTCGAGCCGAAGGTCGGCGGACGTTATCGCGTGCTGATGCGCCTGAGCGACGGCCGCGAGATCGGCGTCACTGGCGTCTTCAAGACCATCGACCGTCCCAGGAGCTTTGCGATGACATGGAAGTGGGATTCGGGCGAACACGACTCGCTCGTCACGCTTACGTTCCGTGCCGTCGGCAACAAGACCGAGCTCACGCTCCGCCACGACGGCCTCCTCACGCCGGAAAACTGCGACGGCCATAACAAGGGCTGGAACAGCGCGCTCAACAAGCTGGAGAAATATCTGAAATGAACTTTCCTCCCCCGCTTGCGGGGGAGGTGGCGCGCGATGAAGTCGCGTGACGGAGGGGCCGCCCCCTTCACCGCGGAGTTTATCCTCCGGCCACGCTTCGCGCGGAACGGTGTGCGGCGCTTCGCGCTGGGGAGGAATTGATCGTTCGTTATTTTCGATTATTCTATCGAATATAATGAATTGGATCGATTATATGACCCATGAAAGACTCGGGCCCGTTGGAAAGGGTCCGAGTCATGAGTCTCCAGGAAAGCGCACTCCCCCGCCCCACGGCGACCGACGCTCTCAAAATCGTTCCGGGGCTCGCGCTGACGGGCGCGATCGCGGCCGCGGCGTTCTTCTTACGGCAATTGCCCGGCGTGGCCGCCTTCAGCCCGATGATCCTCGCCATCCTGATCGGCATCGGCTTTCACAATCTCGTCGGCACGCCCGCCCAGGCCAAAGCCGGCATCAAATTTTCGCTGCGCCGCATCCTGCGCTTCGCGATCATCCTGCTGGGCCTGCAATTGACGGCGGCACAGGTGGTCGAAGTGGGCGCCGGCGGCATCGCCATCATCGTGGCCACACTCATCGCCACATTCACCTTCACCAAATGGTTCGGCGCGCTTCTGGGCGTCGACTGGAAACTCGTGGAATTGATCGCGGCGGGCACATCGATCTGCGGCGCTTCAGCGGTGATCGCGACCAACACGGTGACGGACGCGCCGGACGAGGACGTCGCTTACGCAGTAGCCTGCGTGACGGTTTTCGGCTCCATCGCGATGTTCGCCTACCCGCTCCTGCCGGCGCTGCTGCACCTGACGCCCAAGGCTTATGGATTGTGGGCTGGCGCGTCGATCCACGAGATCGCGCAGGTCGTGGCGGCGGCGTTCCAGGACGGCAAGCAGGCCGGCGAATTCGGCACCATAGCCAAGCTTTCGCGCGTGATGATGCTGGCGCCGGTCGTGCTCACGCTCGGCTACATGGCGACGCGCCGCCGTGCGAAGGACGCGAGCGCGGCGAGCGCAAGCGTGCCGTTGCCGTGGTTCGTGCTGGGTTTCATCGCGCTTGTCGGATTGAACAGCCTCGTGACCGTTCCCGCCGGTTGGAAAAGCCTGATCGTGCCCGCCACCGCCTTCCTTCTTTCGATGGCGCTGGCGGCGATGGGACTCGAAACCGATATCCGCAAGCTCAAGGCCAAAGGTATCAAGCCGCTGCTCGTGGGTCTTGCGGCGTTTCTCTTCATCGCGAGCTTCAGCCTGGTTCTGGTGAACTTCACCGCCTGAGGCCCGGGCCGTGACGCTCGAGCAGCTGCGCATCTTCGTCGCGGTCGCCGAGCGCGAGCACGTCACGCAGGCCGCGCGCGATCTCAATCTCACGCAATCGGCCGTCAGCGCCGCGATCGCAGCGCTCGAGGCCCGCCACGCCGTGCGCCTCTTCGATCGCATCGGGCGGCGCATCGTTCTCACCGAAGCAGGACGGCACTTCCTCGTCGAGGCGCGCGCCGTGCTGTCGCGCGTCTCCAACGCGGAGAACGTGCTGTCCGATATTGCGGGCCTCAAACGCGGCTCGCTGTCGCTGGCTGCGAGCCAGACCGTCGCGAACTACTGGCTGCCCGTCCAGATGCACCGCTTTGGCCAGACTTATCCCGGCATCACGCTTCATCTTCAGATCGCCAATACCGAAGTCGTGGCGCGGATGGTGCGCGAGAACGCGGCCGATATCGGCTGCGTCGAAGACGCGATCGAGGATCCGCTGCTCCACGTCACGCCGCTGATCGAGGACGAACTCGTGATCGTGGTGTCGCCCGCGCTGCTCGACGGCAAAAAGCGGACGTTCACGCCTGCGGATATCAACAATCTGCGCTGGGTCTTCCGCGAACGCGGCTCGGGCACGCGTGCCATTCTCGAGCGCGCGCTCGCCGAACAGGGCCTCGACGCGAAGCATCTCGACATCGCGCTCGAACTGCCGTCGAACGAAGCGGTGCGGACGGCCGCCATTGCGGGCGCGGGCGCCACGGCGCTTTCCAGGCTTGCCATCGAACCGGCACTTCGGTCGGGCGCGCTCGTGGCCCTCGACATTCCACTGCCCCGGCGCAATTTTTTCGCGCTTCATCTCAGGGAACGTCCGCTGACGGGCGCGGAAACAGCCTTTTATGGACTCCTGAGCGATCAACCGTCGACGGGAAAACCGCGATCGCGCATCAAGGCCTCCACGCGCACGTCGCGGCCGCGGAAGCGGTGAAACGCCTCGGCGGCATCGACGGTGTTGCCGACGCTCAGGATATCGTCGTGGAGCTTCCTCGCCAGCGCCTCGTCATAGAAACCGCCTGGGGCCTCGCGGAAGGCTTCTGCCGCATCGGCGACGAGCGTGTCCGCCCAGATGTAATCATAATAGCCCGACGCATAGCCCTCGCCCGAGAAGATATGCGTGAAGTGCGGCATGCGGTGACGCATGACGATCTCCTCCGGCATGTCGATTTCGCGCAGCGTGTCCTTTTCGAACTGCGCCGCATCGATTGATGCATCGCCCACAAGGTGTGCTTTCATGTCAACGATAGCTGAGGCGAGGAATTCGACCGTCGCGAAACCCTGATTGAATTTCTGCGCATTGCGGATCTTCGCGATCAGCGCCTCGGGCATGGGTTCACCCGTCTCGTGATGATGCGCGAACTTCGAGAGCAATTCGGGCGTCGAAAGCCAGCGCTCATTCAGCTGGCTCGGAAATTCCACGAAATCGCGCACGACATTGGTGCCGGAGAGCGAGGGATAGGTCACGTTCGAATTGAGCGCGTGCAGCGCGTGGCCGAATTCGTGGAAGATCGTGACGGCATCGTCCCAGGAGAGCAGTACGTCGCCGCTGCCGCCGACGAAATTCGCATTGTTGGAGACGATGGGCGTCACGTCGCCCTTGAAGCGCTCCTGCGTGCGATATTCGCTCATCCAGGCGCCGGAAAGCTTGCCGGCGCGCGCATAAGGATCGAGATAAAAGAGCCCGGCGGGTTCGCCGTTCTTCCACAATTCGAACACGCGCACATCCGCCGTCGCGACCGGCACGCCCGTCACTTCCACGAATTCGAAGCCATAAAGCTCACCCGCCGCCCAGAAGGCCGCGTCCACGATCTTGTCGGCCTGGAGATAGGCCTTGATCGCGTTCTGATCAATCGCGTATTCCGCCTGGCGGACTTTCTCGGCGTAATAGCGAAAGTCCCACGGCGCAATTTTGAAACCGCCCTTCTCCGCGTCGACGATCTTCTGCATCTCGGCCACTTCTTCGCGGACGCGCGCGACGGCGGGCTTCCACACCTTCTCCATCAGCGCCATCGCGGCATCCGGCGTCTTCGCCATCTGGTCGTCGGTAACCCAATGCGCGAAGGTGGGAAAGCCGAGCAGCTTGACCTTTTCGGCGCGGAGCGAAAGGATTTCGCGTATCAGCGGCTTGTTGTCGTGCGCGCCATCGCCCCGCGACGTCCAAAGCCGATGCGCTTTCTCGCGCAGATCGCGCCGCGCCGCATAGGTGAGGAACGGCTCCATGTCGGAGCGGGTGTTGTGGATCACCCATTTGCCTTTGAGAGTCTTGCCGTCAGCCGCAGCCCGCGCCGCGTCGCGCTGCTGGGGTGACAGGCCCTCGAGATCGGCTTCGCTGTCGAGCACGAGGAATTGCTCCTCCTCGTCTGCGAGCACATTCTGGCCGAATTCTGTGTAGAGCGTCGCCAGACGCTGGTTGATGACTGCAAGCCGCGTCTTGCCGGCATTGTCCAGCGCCGCGCCGTGGCGGGCGAAATTGCGATAGACGACCAAGACGAGACGCTGCTGTTCGGGCGTCAAGCCGGATGTCTCACGCGCCTCATAAACCGCCTTCACGCGCGCAAAGAGCGCCGCGTTCTGGATGACTTCGTCGGCGAAAGCGGCAAGGACCGGCGCCATCTCCATCTCGACGGCCTGCATCGCCTTGTCGTTGAGCGTGGACGCGAAGACGCCGTAGACGACGCCAACGCGATGGAGCGCGCGGCCGGAATCCTCCAGCGCCGCAATCGTGTTCGCGAAATCGGGCGGCGCAGGGTTGCTGGCGATCGACGCGATCTCGGCGCGGTTCGCGTCGATACCGGCCAGCAGCGCGGGTTTGAAGTCGTCGACCTTCGCCTTGTCGAACGGCGGCACGCCGCCGCAAGGGCCGGTCCAGGGCGAAAGCAGAATCTGAATCATGGGGAGAGATCTCACTTCATCGAACGAAGGCTCTCAATAGAGCAGAATCGCGTCCGACGAAATGCGCTCTCCCGAAACGGCCTCACAAGCGGCCGAGCAATACCAGTATCAAAACGATAATCAGGATCAGTCCCAACCCGCCGCTGGGGTAATAACCCCAGCCGCTGCTGTACGGCCATGTGGGCAAGGCGCCGAGAAGGACCAGCACCAGAATGATAATCAGAATAGTCCCAAGCATGAAAACGTCCTGTCCGGGTCAATGCCACTTGAAAACAGACCCAAGACGGAGAAGTTCCTGTCGGAGCGGGCTGCGCACGGCGGCGTGATCGCGTCAAAAACGACAAAGGCCGGGAACTTCCCGGCCTTTGCGCATTCCGAAATATGAAAGCTCTTACGCCGCGGCCTTTTGCGGCGCGAAACGGCTGTAGAACGTCTCGTTCTTCGCGGCCATGTCGCGCAGGAGCTTGTTCGGCTTGAAGCGGTCGCCGTATTTCGCCGCGAATTCGTCGCAGCGTTTGACGAACGCGGCCGTGCCCACCGTGTCGATGTAGGAGATCGTGCCGCCGGTGAAGGGCGCATAGCCCCAGCCGAGGATCGAGCCCACATCGGCGTCGCGCGGATCGGTGATGACGTTCTCTTCGAAGCAGCGCGCGGCTTCCAGCGCCTGGATGGCGAGGAAGCGTTCTTTCAGCTCCTGCACATCCGCGTCGGTCTTCCATTCCTTCTTGTAGGACAGAAGATCGGGCCACAGGCGCTGACGCTTGCCCTTCGCGTCGTAGTCGTAGAAGCCCTGGCCGGTCTTGCGGCCGGGACGGTTCGCCTTCTCGACGATCCACGCGAAGAACTCTTCCTGCGGTGTCGTCTCGTTGATGCCGAGGTCTTTCTTCGTCTGACGCGCGACCTTGAGCCCCGTGTCGATGCCGATCGAATCCATCAGCTCGAGCGGTCCCATCGGCATGCCGCACATGCGGCCGATGTTCTCGATCATCGCGGGGTGGATGCCTTCCGTCAGCATCGCCATGCCCTCGCCCGGGAACGTGCCGACGCAGCGCGAGGTGTAGAAGCCGCGTGAATCGTTCACCACGATCGGCGTCTTCTTGATCTTCTGGACATAGTCGATGGCAACGGCCAGCGCATGCGGGTTCGTCTTCTTGCCCATGATGATCTCGACGAGACCCATGCGGTCGACCGGCGAGAAGAAGTGCACGCCGATGAAGCTTTCCGGGCGATCGCTCGCTTCGGCGAGGCCCGTGATCGGCAACGTCGATGTGTTGGAGCCGAACACCGCCGTCTTCGGCATGAACTCGCACGCCTTCTTTGTCACGTCGGCCTTCACCGCGCGGTCTTCGAACACCGCTTCAATCAGGAGATCGATCGACTTGAGATCGGAGAACTCCGTCGTCGTCTTGATGCGGTTCAGGATCTCCGCCTTCTTCTCCGGCGTCGAACGGCCCTTCTCGATCTGCTTGTCGATGATGCCGGCGACATGATCGCGGCCTGCATTCGCTTTCTCGACGGTGGCGTCGAGCAGCACGACCTCGATGCCAGCGACCGCCGACACATACGCGATCCCTGCGCCCATCACGCCCGCGCCGAGCACGCCCAGCGTCTTCACATCCGTCGGCTTCTCGTCCTTCGGACGGCGCGCGCCCTTGCCCAGCTCCTGCATGGAGAGGAACAGCGAACGCACCATGTTGCGGCTCGCCGGATCCATCAGAAGCTTCGTGAAATAGCGCGCCTCGATGCGAAGTCCGGCGTCGATCGGCACCAGCAGGCCTTCATAGACGCAGGACAGGATGTAGCGCTGCGCGGGATAATTGCCGTAGCTCTCCTTGCGCAACATGGCATTGCCCATTGTGAAAACCTGGCTGCCGCCCGGCGAATAGGGTCCGCCGCCGGGAACCTTGAAGTCCTTCTTGTCCCAGGGCTGCACGGGATCGGGTGTTTCCTTGATCCATTTCTTGGCCGCCGCCACGACATCGCCCGCCGGCACGACCGCGTGCACGAGCTTCATGCCGAGCGCTTTTTTCGGATCGAGGCTCTGGCCCTGGAGCAGAAGCGGGGCCGCCTGCATGGCGCCGACAAGACGCGGCAGACGCTGCGTGCCGCCGCCGCCGGGCAGAAGTCCGACTTTCGCTTCGGGAAGGCCGAGCTGCAGCTTCGGATTGTCGGCCACGACGCGATAGTGGCAGGCAAGCGTGACTTCGAGGCCGCCGCCGAGCGCGAGACCGTTGATCGCGGCCGCCACCGGCTTGCCGCAGGTCTCGAGCTTGCGCAGCGCGTGATGGAACTGCATCACGCCGTTGTAGCGCTGCGCAATTGCATCTTGCGGTGACGCCGTCTTGGCGCTCGCGCCGCTGGCGTTGCTCTCCATCTCGTCCAGCGCTGCGCCGGCGCAGAAGCCGTTCGACTTTCCGCTGGTGATGACGAGGCCCTTGATCGAGGCGTCGCTCGCGACCTTCTCGGCCACTTGCGCGATTTCGGCGATGGCGGAGGTGGTCAGCACGTTCATCGTGCGGCCCGGTACATCCCAGGTCAGCGTGACGATGCCGTCGGCGTCCTGGTCCCATTTGAAGTTGGTGAGTTGCATTGCTTCTTCTCCCTCGTGTCATCCCCGCGAAAGGGGGGACCCAGTACTTCGTTCTCCAGGTTCCCGCTTGCGCGGGAATGACACTGTGTTGGTTAAACGCGTTCGATGATCGTGGCGGTGCCCATGCCCGCGCCGACGCAGAGCGTGACAAGCGCAGTCGACAGATCGCGGCGTTCGAGCTCGTCGAGCACGGTGCCGAGGATCATGGCGCCGGTGGCGCCGAGCGGATGGCCCATGGCGATGGCGCCGCCATTCACGTTGACCTTGTCGTGCGGGATGTCGAGCACTTTCATGAAGCGCAGCACGACGGAGGCGAACGCCTCGTTGAGCTCGAAGAGATCGATGTCCTTTGTCGTCATGCCGGCGCGCTTCAGCACTTTCTCGGTGACGTAGCTCGGGCCCGTCAGCATGATCGCCGGCTCCGAACCGATGGACGCGAAGGCGCGGATTTTCGCGCGCGGTTTGAGACCCGCGGATTTGCCCGCTTCCTTGGTGCCGAGAAGCACGGCCGCCGCACCATCGACAATGCCCGACGAATTGCCGGCATGATGGACGTGGTTGAGCTTCTCGACTTGCGGATAACGCTGCTGCGCCACCGCATCGAAGCCCGCGAATTCGCCGAGTTGCTCGAACGACGCCTTGAGCGAAGCGAGCGACTGCATGCTCGCGTCGGGACGCATATGCTCGTCGTGATCGAGGATGGTCTGCCCGAGGATGTCCTTCACCGGCACGACGGATTTCTTGAAGTAGCTGTTCTTCCACGCATTGGCGGCGCGCTTCTGGCTTTCGACCGCGTACGCATCCACGTCGTCGCGCGAGAAACCGTCGAGCGTCGCGATGAGGTCCGCGCCGATGCCCTGCGGCGTGAAATAGGATTTGAAGGCGATCTGCGGATCGACCGGCCAGGCGCCGCCCGACGCGCCCATGCCGACGCGGCTCATGGATTCGACGCCGCCGCCGATGGTCATGTCGGATTGTCCCGCCATGATCTGGCCCGCCGCCATGTTGGTGGCTTCCAGACCGCTGGCGCAGAAGCGGTTGATCTGCACGCCGGCGACGGATTCCGCATAGTCGGCGTTCAGGACCGCGATGCGTGCAATGTCCGAGCCCTGCTCGCCCACCGGATCGACGCAGCCCAAGACGACGTCGTCGACCAGCGACGTGTCGAGATCGTTGCGGTCGCGCACGGCTTTGAGCGCCTGCGTCGCGAGTTCCAGCGCCGTCACTTCGTGCAGTGCGCCGTCCTTCTTGCCCTTGCCGCGCGGCGTGCGCACGGTGTCATAGACGAAACATTCGGTCATGGTTTTGGTCCTTCCTGGAACTAGAACTTCTTGGCTTCAACAAAACCTGTAATGGCCCGCGAATGCGCGCCACCCAGGCGACGTCTTTTCGATCTTGCCGAACGCGCACAGATCAAAGTCCGATTTTCCAACGCCGCGCATGCCCCAACTGGGTGGCCCGCATTTGCGGGCCGTGACAATCGAGAGCTGAAGCGCATCTCTACAAACTCCGCGCGATCAAAAGCTTCATGATCTCGTTGGTGCCGCCGTAGATCTTTTGCACGCGGCTGTCGGCGTACATGCGGGCGATCGGATATTCGTTCATGTAGCCGTATCCGCCATGGAGCTGCAGGCATTCGTCGACGATCTTGCACTGCGTGTCGGTCAGATAGAGCTTCGCCATCGAAGCCATCGTGGCATCGAGCTTGCCCGCCAGGTGCAGGTCCATGCAGTGGTTGCAGAAGACCTTGGCGACCGTCGCCTCCGTCTTGCATTCCGCGAGCTTGAACTGCGTGTTCTGGAAATCGATGACCGCTTTGCCGAAGGCCTTGCGCTCTTTCACGTAGTCGCCGGTGACGGCCAGTGCGCGCTCGATCACGGCCATGGCCTGCAGCGCGATGATGAGACGTTCCTGCGGCAGCTGCTGCATGAGCTGGATGAAGCCCATGCCCTCGTCCATGCCGATCAGGTTGGACGTCGGCACGCGCACGTCGTCGAAGAAGAGTTCGGCCGTGTCCTGCGCCTTCTGCCCGATCTTGTCGAGGAGACGCCCGCGGCGGAAGCCTTCGGCTTCGTCGGTTTCGATGCAGACGAGCGAAATGCCTTTGGCGCCCTTGGTGGGATCAGTCTTCGTGACGACGACGATGAAGTTCGCGGTGCCGCCATTGGTGATGAAGGTCTTCGAGCCGCTGATGAGGTAGTGATTGCCGTCCTTGCGCGCCGTGCTCTTCACGGCCTGCAAATCGGAACCGGTGCCGGGTTCGGTCATGGCGATGGCGCTGACGAGTTCGCCGCTCGCAAGCCGCGGCAGCCAGCGCTTCTTCTGCTCTTCCGAACCGTAGTTCAGGATGTAATGCGCGACGATGCCGTTGTGGAGCACGATGCCCCAGCCGTCGACGCCGCGTTTGCCGAGCGCATCGATGAGCACGGCCTCGTGCGCGAAGGTGCCGCCCGCGCCGCCATATTCTTCCGGGATAGATGCGCACAGAAGGCCCGCCTCGCCTGCCTTGTTCCACAACGCGCGATCGACTTGGTGTTGCGCGATGTAGCGGTCGACGTTGGGAACGGCCTCGCGCTCGAGGAACTTGCCGACGCCGTCCGCGAAGATGCGCAGGTCCTCGGTCATATAAGCGGGTTCTTCGACGGCGAGCGCGGTCATCTAATCCTCCAGGGGCATGACGCCGTATCCGGTGAGCCGCGGACTTTCGCGCGGCTCATGGTCGGCGAGCTTGTTCTCGATCATGGTGAGGCCGAGGCGCAGCTCGGCGAGCGACTCGTCGACGTCGCGCTTCTGCTGCTCCAGCGCCGCGATGCGCGAGGCGAATTTCTTGCGCGCGTGGGCAAGCTGCGCGGCGCCGCCGTCGTTGGAATCGTAAAGGTCGAGGATCTCGCCGATCTCGGCGAGCGTGAAGCCGACGCGCCGGCCTCTGAGAATGAGCGTGATGCGGGCGCGATCGCGGGCGGAATAAACGCGCTGCTGTCCGTTGCGCGTGGGTGCGATCAGGCCCTCGTCTTCGTAATGGCGAAGCGTGCGGGCGGTGATGCCCAGATCTTTGGTGAGTTCGCGTATGGAGTATTGGCGGCTCAAGGCCCGGCTCCGCTGTCAGCGAAGCTCGTGTAGTTGACGTTTACGTCAACGTCAAGATCGAGGGGTTTCTTGCTGGGACCGCCGACATCCTGCCGGCACTCTCACAGGCGACACGAGCGGGGCCGGCAAGAGGCTGTCCCAGCAAGCAGGCTACTCCGCCGCGGCGCGGACGGGGTGGCCTTCCTGGCTAAGGTTTTCGGCCGCGAATTCCCAGTTCAGGAGGTTGGCGATCTCCTGCAGGTATTTCGCGCGCGCGTTCTGGTAGTCGAGGTAATAGGCATGCTCCCACACGTCGAGCGTGAGGAGGCAGTTCACGCCCTTCGCCATCGGGCTCTGCGCATTGGGCGTCTTTTCGACGGACAGTTTGCCGCCTTTCGAAACGAGCCAGGCCCAGCCGCTGCCGAATTGATCCTTGCCGGCTTCGCCGAGTTTCTCGACCAGCTTGTCGACGCCGCCGAAATCGCGCTCGATCGCAGCCTTCAGCGCACCATCGGGCGTCGGCTTTTTCGGCGAGAGGCTCCGCCAGTAGAAATCATGATTCCAGACCTGCGCGGCGTTGTTGAAGACCTTCTTCTCCGCAGCCTCTTCGCGGCCGGCCGTCGCGCGCACAACCTCTTCGAGCTTCATGCTCGCATAGCGCGTGCCCTGCGCGAGCTTGTTCAGCGTGTCGACATAGGTCTGGTGATGCTTGTGATAGTGAAATCCGATCGTGCGCGCCGAAACGATCGGCTCCAGCGCGTCTTCGTCATAAGGCAAAGGCGAAAGCGTGAAAGCCATGAGGGAACTCCTGATGATGAGCCGGAATGCGGCGCCCTTCAGCCGCGCCACACATTCGACGTAAATCACCAAGCCGTGATCGGTTCCGCACGTGAATTTTTTTCTGCGGCGCGATGTTTCAGGTGAAAGATATTTAAGCCGGCAGCGCGCAACCGGTGGAAGACTCAATCTCGATCATTCGCTCGACGCTGAGACAAAGCGTCAGCATCAGCCGAGCTTGGCACCTTCCTTCTTCGCCCAATCCAGACCCTTGGCTAGACCTTTCTCGAAGCGGTCGAACAATTCGTCGATCTCGGCTTCGGTGATGACGAGCGGCGGGCAGAGCGCGATGCGGTCGCCGAGCAGCGGCCGCGTGATGAGACCCTCTTCTTCGATGAAACGCGCAATGGTGAGCGCCGCCGTTTTCGAGGGATCGAAACTCGTCTTCGTCGCCTTGTCGGCCACGATCTCGATGCCGCCGAGGAGACCCACACCCTGCGTTTCGCCCACGAGCGGATGTTCGCCGAGTTTCGCGAGCCTTGCGAGGAAGCGCGACGCCACGTGACGGACATGTCCGACGATGTCGCGTTCCTGATAGATCTCGATGGTCTTGAGCGCCACGGCGGCGGCGACCGGATGCGCGGAGTAGGTAAAGCCGTGGCCGAACGTGCCGATGCGGCCGGACTCTTCCTCGATCGCTTCGGAGATTTCGGGTGAGATGAGCACGGCGGAGATCGGCAGATAGGCCGACGACAGCGCCTTGGCGATGGTCATCGTCGCGGGCTCGAAGCCGTAGGTCGCAGCACCAAACCAGTTGCCCGTGCGGCCGAAGCCCGTGATCACTTCGTCGTCGACCAGCGGGATGCCGTGACGCCCGAGCACTTTGACGATGGCGTCGAAATAGCCCTTCGGGGGGATGATGACGCCGCCCGCGCCCATCACGGGCTCGGCGATCATGGCGGCAATGGTGTCGGCGCCTTCCTTCTCGATAAGATCGGTCAGGTTCTTCGCGAGCCGCGCCACGAACTCCGCTTCGCTCTCGCCGGGCATGGCGTTGCGGTAGTAATGCGGGCAGTCGGCGAAGCGCACGAAGTCGAGCGGCAGGTCGAAGCTCCGGTGATTGCCGGCGAGACCCGTGAGGCTTGCCGCCGCCATCGTCACGCCGTGATAGGCCTTGGTGCGGCTGATGAATTTTTTGGCCTTGGTCAGCCCGCGCGCATTGTTGGCGTACCAGAAGAGCTTGATCTGGCTGTCGTTCGCTTCGGAGCCGGAATTGGCGAAGAAGACCTTGCCGACAGGGAACGGCGCAATGTCCTTCAGCTTCTCGGCGAGCGCGATGGCGGGCTCGTGGCTGCGCCCGGCGAAGATGTGGCCGTAGGAGAGCTTGCGCATCTGCTCCGCCGCGACCTCGATGAGGGCTTCCTCGCCCCAGCCCAGCGCCGTGCACCAGAGGCCGGCCATGCCTTCGATGTAGTCCTTGCCGTGCTCATCGTAGACGCGCACGCCCTTGCCGCGCTCGAAGATGACCGGCCCCGTCTCGCGCAATTTCACGAGGTTCGTGTAGGGGTGAAGGAGGCTCTGGATATCGCGTGTCTGGGCGTTGGACAGGGGCATGGCGGGGACCTTTTTGCCGATCCGGGATTAACCCCTTCGCGTCCCGAGGCGTCAACAGTTGGCCCGCTCGCGCTGCGGTGGCGGGCCATGACGGGTTTTAAAGTCGCGTTGCCCCTCGCGGGGCGCATTCCTATGATGCGCGAAAGCTATTGGGGGACACCGGTTCAATGCTGGGTCTGATGCAGGACTGGCCGCTGCTGGTCCATAAGATTCTCGATCACGCCGCGCTCAACCATGGCGATCGCGAGGTCGTTACGCGCTCCGTCGAAGGACCGATCCGGCGCACGAACTATCGCGCCATCCACTCCCGCGCGCGCCGCATCGCCAAGGCGCTGGAGAAGGCCGGTGTCGGTTTCGGTGATCGCGTGGCCACGCTGGCCTGGAACACCGACCGCCATCTCGAGGCCTGGTACGGCATCACGGGACTCGGCGCCGTCTATCACACGCTGAACCCGCGCCTCTTCCCCGACCAGCTCGTCTACATCGCGAACCATGCCGAAGACCGCGTGCTCTTCTTCGATATCACCTTCGCCAAGCTGGTGGAGCAGCTCGCGCCGAAGATGCCGTCGATCAGACTCTACGTCGCCATGACCGACCGCGCGCACTTGCCATCGGAAAAGATTCCGAACCTCGTCGCCTATGAGGAATTCATCGCCGGCATCGACGACGATTTCGCCTGGGCGGAGTTCGACGAGAACACGGCCTGCGGGCTTTGCTACACCTCCGGCACGACGGGCAATCCCAAGGGCGTGCTCTACAGCCATCGCTCGAACGTGATCCATGCGATGATCGCCGGACAGACCGATGCAATGGGTGTCGGCAATGACGACACGATCCTGCCCGTCGTTCCCATGTTCCACGCCAATGCCTGGGCGCTCGCGTTCACGGCGCCGATGATCGGCGCCAAGCTCGTGATGCCGGGCGCCAAGCTCGACGGGCCCTCCGTCTACGAGCTGCTCGACACGGAAAAGGTGACCATGACGGCGGCGGTGCCGACCGTCTGGCTGATGCTGCTCCAGGATCTGGAGAAGACCGGCAAAATGCTTCCACATCTCAAGCGCGTGCTGATCGGCGGTTCGGCCTGCCCGCCTTCCATGATCGAGATCTTCGAGAAGAAATACGACGTCGACGTCACGCATGCCTGGGGCATGACCGAGATGAGCCCGCTCGGCACGCTGGGTTCGCTCAAGACGCAGCTGAAGAGCCTCCCGTTCGAAGACCGCCTCGCCGTCAAGACCAAGCAGGGCCACACGCCGTTCGGCGTGGAGATGAAGATCGTCGACGACGGGGATCGCGAACTGCCGCATGACGGCAAGGCGTTCGGGCGGCTGAAAGTGCGCGGGCCCGCGGTCGCCCAGGCCTATTTCAAGGGCGAAGGCCAGGGTGCATTCGACAAGGACGGCTGGTTCGACACGGGCGACGTCGCAACGATCGACGCGGACGGCTATATGACGATCACCGACCGCGCCAAGGACGTGATCAAGTCCGGCGGCGAATGGATCTCCTCCATCGAGATCGAGAACATCGCCGTCGGTCACGCGTCCGTCGCCGAAGCCGCCGTCATCGGCGTGCGCCATCCCAAATGGGACGAGCGGCCGCTCCTGATCGTGGTGGCGAAGCCCGGCGCGCATCCGACCAAGGACGAAATGCTGAAATATCTCGAGGGCAAGATCGCCAAATGGTGGATGCCCGACGACGTCGTGTTCGTCGACGAGATTCCGCATACGGCCACGGGGAAAATCCAGAAGCTCGCGCTGCGCGAGAAATTCGGCAATCACCGCCTGCCGACGGCCGCCGAGTAGGAGAATGGAATGAAGTTTCTCGGCGTCGCCGGCCGGCTGGCCTTCGCGGCCTTCGTGGCGGCGCTTGCGATCGGCCTGACGGCGGCCTTCGGCACGCGGCTCGGCTATTGGAACTGGCGCGTCGGGCTCTACGAGATATTTCCTTATTGTATCTATGTCGGCGTCGCCGGACTGTTGCTCGGTGCAGCCTGGGTCGTGACCGCGCTCGCCGCCAACAAGGCGACGGCGCTGCGTTACGGGCTGACGGGTTTCCTGGGCTCGCTCATCGTCCTGATCGTGCCGCTCACGGACTATATCGACAGCTACGGCAAGCCGCCCATCCACGACATCTCGACAGACGTCGAGCATCCGCCGGAATTCGTCTCGCTCGTCCTGCAGCGCCAGGGCGCCACCAATCCGCCCGACTATGACGGGCCCAAGCGCGTGACGATGAACGGCAAGAGCTACACGGTCAGGCAGCTGCAAAAAAAATACTACGCCGACATCCACACCATCGGACGTCTGGGAATTTCGCCGGAGCAGCTTTTCAATCATGCGCTGGCGGGCGCACGCGCCATGGGCTGGACGATCATCGCCGACGCGCCGGACGAAGGCCGCATCGAGGCGACCTATACGAGCTTCTTCTTCGGCTTTGTCTCCGACATCGTCATCCGCGTGAAGCCGTCGGGGCTGGGCGCGCGCATCGACATCCGCGCCAAGAGCCGCGTGGGCCAGGGCGACGGCGGCACCAACGCCCGGCTCATCCGCGCCTATATGAAGAGAATGGCGACGGGATAGTATCAAGTGTCATTCCCGCGAACTCCGCTGCCGCGCGTCTGCACGGCGAATGACTCGTCTCTCGACTCTGGGTCCCCGCGTTCGCGGGGATGACATTATTGGTTGGGAAATCCGCACCGTCGGCGCATGATCCCTGAAAGACCATCAGGGAGACGGCCATGGCCTACGACACTTACAAGCTCCTGCATGTGACCGCGAAAGACCGCGTCGTGACGGCCGTGATCGACAATCCGCCGATCAATCTCATCACGCTCGCGCTTTACGACGAGCTCGTGCGGATTTCGAAAGAGCTCGAGGCCGACGACGACAGCCTCGTTTTCGTGCTGAAAAGCGCCGACCCCGATTTCTTCATCGCCCATTTCGACGTGGACGCGCTCGTGGGCATGCCGGTCGACCGGCCGCCGGAGCGCGGCGCGCACAACGAATACCACGCCATGTGCGAGCGCTTCCGCACCATGGGCAAGGCGACGATTGCGCAGATCGAGGGCCGCGTGGGCGGCGGCGGCGCGGAGCTAGCCGCCTCGTTCGACATGCGCTTCGGCGTGAAAGGCAGGACGCGCATCAACCAGATGGAAGTGGCCGTCGGCATTCTTCCCGGCGGCACGGGCACGCAGCGTTGGCCGCGTCTTGTCGGCCGCGGCCGCGCGCTGGAAACCATCCTGGGCTGCGTCGACATCGATGCGGAGACCGCCGAGCGTTGGGGTTATCTCAACCGCGCGTTCGCGGCGCACGAGATCGGGCCCTATGTCGACATGCTGGCAAAACGCATCGCCTCGTTTCCCGCGCCGGCTGTGAGGCTGGCAAAACGCGCGGTCGACGCGAGCGCGCTGCCGGTCGCCGAAGGGCTGGCGGAAGAGGCGTATCTCTTCCAGTGCCTGATGCGCGAGCCGTCCGCGCGCCGGGCGATGACGCGCTTTCTCGAACAGGGCGGACAGACGCGCGAGGGCGAGATGAAGGTCGAAGGCCTGATGACGGGATGAACCGCGGGAAAAAAAGCGGCCGCGTTCGGCGGGTCCTGTGCATTTCGCGCAGCATCGCGCTAGCATCGCCGAAACATTGGGAGGAAGACCGATGCTGAGCTGGCAAATCGGAGACGTCAAAGTCACGCGGATCGTGGAGATGGAATTGCCCATCGCCTACAGCCCGAAGACGACGTTCCTCAAGGAAGCGACGCCCGAGGCGCTCTCCGAGATGACATGGCTTTATCCGCATTTCGTGAAGCCGGACGGCACCATGATGCTGTCCATTCACGCGCTGGCGGTGGAAGCGCCGGGGCTCAAGCTGGTGGTCGACACCTGCATCGGCAACGACAAGACGCGCGGGATGCTGCGCGGCCAGACGCTGCAGACGCAGTTCCTCGATCACATGAACGAGATCGGTTTCGGCCGCGACGCCGTCAACGCCGTCGTCTGCACGCATCTCCATGTCGATCACGTCGGCTGGAACACGATGCTGGAAGGCGGCAAATGGGTGCCGACATTTCCGAAGGCGCGCTATTTCATCGGCCGCCAGGAATTCGCGCATTGGAAGTCCGTCGACGAAGGCGAGACCCGGGAGATCCTGGCCGATTCCGTGCAGCCGATCTTCGACGCGGGCCTGGCGCAGGAAGTGGAGATGAACCACCGCGTGTCGCCGGAGATCCGCCTGACGCCGACGACGGGACACACGCCGGGTCACGTCAGCGTCGTGATCGAATCCCAAGGCGAGACCGCGGTCATCACCGGCGACATGATGCATCACCCCTGCCAAATCGGACATCCCGACTGGTCGCCCGCCTTCGACAGCGACAAGGACGCCGCGCGCGCCACGCGCCATGCGATGGTCAAAGACTGGGCCGACAAACCCATCCTCGTCATCGGCACCCATTTCGCCGCGCCCACGGCGGGGCACATCAGGAAGGATGGGACTTCGTATCGGTTCGAGGTGTGAGCGATACGAAACGGCAACGGGCAATTCCCTGCGATCAGGGCCGATATCAGGGCGCGAAAAAATCGCCGCGCGGCGCACGTCCTTTTGGGCCTTATGCGACGGGCTCAAACGCGATTCCGGTCGAAAGAGCATGGCAGAGAACAGGGGATACCAGGGGAAAATTTCGTCTGTGTACGGATCAATGACCGTCTCGGCGCCGGGCGACGTGCGGGCGTTGCGGGAATATTGACTCCCGCTGTAACGACAAGTTGAATAGCCGCGCGCCGCCGGAAATCGCACGGGAGCGAGACCATGGGTGTCCTCGACACATTGCGCGGCCGGGTGGCCTGTCCCGTTTGCAACGGCCCGATCGACACCGCTCTCAAATCGTCTGCGCTCTTGTGCAAGGGCTGCGACACCTATCTCGAAATCGTCGACGGCGCGCTCCAACGCATGCCGGAGGATCGCATCGGAGGCACGCACGCGTTCGGCGCGCCGACGCCGTGGTCCGATCTCAGGGCCGTCACCTACCCGTCGATCTCCGTGCCGATGGTGCAGCTGACCGACCTCGCGCTCACGAAGAACAAGGGCGCACGCGTGCTCGAGGCGCAATGGCCCGACGGTTGCTGTGTCTGCGGCAAGCCGGCGACGCGGCGCGAACGCGTGGCACGCGTGGTGATCATTCCGCGGGAATGGGGAATCCTGAATGTGGGAAGCCAGAAGCTGACGCTGGTCGCCGACGTTCCCCATTGCAGCGAGCATTCCGGCGGAGCCGCATTCGAGCGGATATCCTTCGCCGTCGGCCTGGATGATCCTCAGTTCGGTCTCTGCTTCCGCTCGCTCGCCTACCGCAACGCCTTCCGCAAGCTCAACCCCTGGCCCTGGCGCAGATTTTGAGAGCCGATTCAATCGCGCCGCGCCTATCGTAGTTCATGTTATGTTCTTTTTGATCAAAGCGCAAGGGAAACGTTCGGCAACATCTGTCGCCTGTTTGATCGCGCTTTTGCGCATCTTTGATCGCAGATTCGCGCGTCGGCGCGACGCGATGGTGTATTGGGCCGACAAACCCATCCTCGTCATCGGCACGCATCTCGCCGCGCCAACGGCCGGGCGGATCAAGAAGGATGGGGTGGGGTTTAGGTTTGACGTGTGAACGGCACGCGGTAGCAGCGCCGATGCACGATGCAGCCTCTACGCAACGCGAGAATGTAGATATTTTGGCTGAAGCAATTACCTGATTTCAGCCCTATTGATGGCTTGGCCCAACGAGTATCCAAACTTCCGTATCATGTTGTGCGTGTATGTCCGCATGAACGCCGCTGGGTGCAACACCACCCTGTATTACGACTGGTTGAGGGACCGCTGCCATATTCTGTTTCGATGATCTAAGGAACGTGTCGATCTCATTTGCATATCCCTCCGCCAGATCATCATTGGTCACGTAAACAACGCGGGTCGGTTTGTCATGAGGGATTTTTGTTAGCAATTGCTGTTTCATCATATCGTTCAAATGATAAGTGTCTGGCGATGCGGGAAATATATCGATGGCTTTTTCAGTGGCCGCGATTTGCGCATTCCCCATGCATATGGACGAGCCCTCTGGAGCCTCAACGCCGATTTTTGCTCCAGTGGCTATAAAAGTACCAATATTGATAGAGGAGCCCGCGGGACAATTTTTAAAAGTCGCAGAAGCGTTCACACTGCCTGGGGCAGCATCATTCGAATGGCTCGTCGGCTTTACGAGTTTCGGTTTTGGCGGGGCTGGCGGATGCTGCGCCAGCCATTTCCAGCGCTGAATGTCTGCGTTTAAATCCGCGACCTGCCTGCGCAACCCGCCTTTCCCATCGTTTCCCTGGATGATGTTCAGACGAGAGTCAGCTTCCCCGTGCAGATGCTGCGCGATTTGTCGCCAGTCTTTAGCGTTGCCGCGCAACTCGGCTTTCGTCTCGCCGAATAAACCTAGGCGCTCTCCGCCATCCACACAGACAAGAACAGTCAAGAGCACAATTAAAGGTGTGGCGAACGCCATAGCGCGCTGAATATAAATAGCTGATATATCGCGAAGAGAGCGAAAGCGGCGATTGGTTGCATTCCAAAAAAACGCCCAGACGGATAGGACGAACCCTAAGATTGCAAAAACGCCGATGGCGATCAGCGCGTTGCTCCCCGTCGCACTCACGGCGAGCCCCACTGCAGCGACCCAGAAACCAGTCGCCGTAGCCGCGATAAATAGGCGGCGGGTAAGGTCGTCGCCTTCGGAATTAAACACTGAAGCCTCCCCGGCCAAGCAGAGCAGAAGCAATAAAATT
>DATJRP010000052.1:0-2045 GCA_035504555.1 Rhizomicrobium sp.
GGCGCCTTTCACGAGCTCGAACACATCGCCGCCGCGACCTGCCAGCACACCTTTCACCGAATAAAGCGCCATGCCGAAGACCTGATCGAGTTCGACCTTCGACGGCATCACGAGTTCGAAACGATTGACGGCGACGTCGAGGAGCGCGGGCCCCGGCGTCGATATCCAGTCTTTCACCGCGGCTTCGAGCTCGGCGGCCTTGTCGACGTGCCGTCCCCAGAAGCCGACGGCCTCGGCGACGCGCCCGAAATCCGGATTCGAGAGGTTTGTATATGCGTCGAGCAGACCTTCGGCTTTCTGCTCCAGCTCGACGAAGCCCAGCGAGTTGTTGTGATAGACGACGATCTTGATCGGCAGCTTCTCCTGCACCGCGGTCAAGAGATCGCCCATCAGCATGGCGAGGCCGCCATCGCCGGACATCGAAATCACCTGACGGTTGGGAAAAGCCGCCTGCGCGCCGAGCGCCTGCGGCATGGCGTTCGCCATCGTGCCGTGGGTTAGGCTGATGATGGTGCGGTTGCGTCCTGTGGACTCGATGTGGCGCAGACACCAGACCATGGGCGTGCCGGTGTCGGCGCAATAGATCGCGTCGCGCGCGGCGTATCGGGAGATCAGCTCCGTCAGATATTGCGGATGGATTTCGCCGGCTTTGGCGCTCGCGTTTTTCTCCTCGCTCTTCGTCGCCTTGCGCATGCGTTCGACGGCGTCATCGAGGAACGCAGAATCCGTGCGTTGCGTAAGGCGCGGCAGGAGCGCCTCAATGGTCGCCTTGACATCGCCGACGACGCCCAGATCGACAGGATGACGCCGGCCCAGATGCGCGCCGTCGATGTCGACCTGAATGATCTTGGCGCTCGACGGATAGAATTGCCGCCACGCAAAGTCGCAGCCGAGCAGCAGAAGCGTGTCGCACTGTGTGAGCGCGTGATAACCGGCTTCCAGACCGAACACACCCGTCATGCCCACGTCGAATGGATTTTCGTAGCCGAGAAAATCCTTCGCGCGTGACGTGCGCGCAACCGGCGCTTTCAAGCGCGAAGCGAGCGCCACGACTTCGTCATGTGCATGTTCGCAACCGGAGCCGCCGTAGATCGCGATGCGCTTTCCGTCGTTCAGGACTTTCGCGATCTGATCGAGCTCGACATCGCTGGGACGCACGACGGGTTTTGCGCGATGAATAGCAAAGTGCGGCTCCTTCGGCGCTTCGGCTTTCGAGACATCGACCGGAACAATCAAGACCGCAACGCCGCGCCGCGACAGTGCCGCTTGCGCTGCCATGGCCGTCATGCGTCGGGCCTGCGCGGGTGTGCGGATTTCTTCGCAGAAGACGCTGCCCGCCGTATAGACCGATTTGTAATCGACCTCTTGCGGGAAATCGAAGCCGACTTCGTCGCGCACGATCTGACTGGCGATGAGGACGACCGGCGCGCGATTCCGATTGGACTCGAAAAGTCCGTTGATGAAATGAAGGCTGCCCGGTCCGCAAGAGCCCGCGCACAGGGTCAACTCGCCGGTCAGGAGCGCATCCGCGCCGGCGGCAAACCCGCCCGCCTCTTCATGGCGCACATGGACCCAGCGGATGTCGCTGCGGCGAATGGCATCGGTGAAATAGTTGAGCGTATCGCCGGGAACGCCGTAGCAGCGTTTTGCGCCCGCGGCGCGAAATGTTTCGACCATGACCTCGGCGACGGTGCTCATGCGGGCCTCCAGATGGATTGTCGGGAACGATGCGACACAGCTGAGAACGGGCGGACGCGCGTCCGGTTCGCGGACAAATCGCATCACCGCGACCGTGTTTGCCTAACGCGGAGAAACCATCTGATCTTGAACGAAAGCGGACTAGTAGCCGATCGCTTCGCCGTCCTTGCGCATTTCGGACGCGCCCCAATAGACGTGGTGCTTGGCGTCCCACAGGATGGCCTGGTAGCCGCCAAAGCCGCCCGTGCCAGGAACGACCTTGTAGCCGCGCTTCCGCAACGCATCTTTGACGGCGGGGTCGAACCCGGATTCCATCTCCACCGTTCCAATGCCGGTGGAGGCCTCGC
>DATJRP010000053.1:0-75864 GCA_035504555.1 Rhizomicrobium sp.
TCTGGGTAACCGTCGATATTTTCTGCGGCGACGCCGAAACCTTCGAGCGCGTGCGCAAGGCACCATCGCTGAGCGGGTCAGCGGTCGCCGCTCTTTACGGAGTTTCGAACAATGCCGTGAAGGTGTTCGAAGTTCCGACGCTCAACGTGGTCAAGATCTCGTTTCCTCGTCGCGAACCGCAGGGTTCAGCGCATGACGCGGACTCACACGCCGGGCAGTTTTTCGTGCCACTGCTTGACGCTCAGATACCCTGAGCCATGGAAGCCGTTTCGCTACTTCAGAAAGCTGATAGCGCCGACATAGGCGCGCGGATCGATAGACTGCCGGCAACGCGGTATCTGTGGTCGCTCGTCGCGCTGGTCTCATTTGGCGGTTTCTTTGAAATCTATGACCTCGGTCTTTCCGCGCCGTTGGGGCTCGGGCTGCAAGTCTCGGGGATCTTCCATAAAGGAACGGCGGGAATATTCGGGCTTAGCGACCAGGCTACCTTCGTTGCGCTCACCTTCGCTGGCCTCTACATCGGCACTTTCGGATTTTCCACCTTCGCTGATCGATTGGGGCGCCGCCCGGCCTTCACTTTCTCCCTTCTTTGGTACGCAGGCGCAACGGTCGTCATGGGCTTTCAGACCAGCGCTGTTCCCCTGATGCTGTGGCGATTCATTGCCAGCATCGGGGTCGGCGTCGAACTGGTGGCGATCGACTGTTATCTGGCCGAGCTGATGCCCAAGACCCTGCGGGGAAGGGCCTTCGCCGTGAGCGGCTTTATCCAGTTTTTATCTCTGCCCTTTGTGTCCGTGCTCGCTTGGCAGCTTATCCCAGGCAGCCACTTCGGCGTGGCAGGCTGGCGATGGCTGACGTTTTTGCCGGTGATCGGAGCTGTCCTGGTTTGGTGGGTCAGGCGCGGCTTGCCCGAATCGCCGCGCTGGCTTAGTCGCAAAGGGCGGGCAGCTGCGGCCGAGACGGTCGTTTCCAGGATAGAGGCGCACGTGAGGGAAGAGCTCGGTCGCCCGCTGCCGCCTGCAGTCGCAGGCCGAGCGCCAGAACCGGCGCAACCTCAAGCCTCATCGATATCAGTGCTTCTGCGGCCGCCTTATCGCCGCCGGACGCTGGCACTTGTGGTCTTTCATCTCGTCCAGACAATCGGCTTTTTTGGATTCAGCAATTGGCTCCCCATTCTCCTTGTCTCGCAAGGCGTCACTATCAGCAAGTCTCTGGGTTACAGCGCTTTCCTCGCGGTAATACCGCCTGCCGTGCCACTCCTGTTCAGCGCCTTCTTTGCGGATCGCTTCGAACGCAAATGGCTCGTCGTGTGCGGAGCGACGCTGGCGGCTTTGTCAGGACTGCTGCTATCGCGGATGACGGCTCACACAAATGCACTTGTTTTCATTGCGACGGCGGCGGGGGTAGCCAGCGGAAACTCCCTGATGTCGGTTTCCTATCACACCTACCAGAGCGAGGTGTTTCCAACCCAGGTTCGAGCCTTTGGAGTCGGATTTGTCTACTCATTTAGCCGCCTCTCAGCGATCTTTTCGGGCTACATTATCGCTTTCACCCTTGATAAGGCAGGTGCGAACGCCGTGTTTGTGCTCATCTCCGGCGCCATGGCAACTGCAGCATTGAGCATTGGCCTCTTCGGACCGCGAACGCGTGGTCGAGCACTTGAAGAAATCTAAGTCACGCCTGGCCCGAGTCACGGTCCATGGGCGCAAGAGCGACAAACGGCCGACTGTTGGCTCAATCGAGCTGCGGCACCGGGAGGGCGACGATACGGCTCGCCTCAGCGCTCTTGACCCCGAGCGCTCTCAACAAAAGCTTGCACAGGCTCGCTTCGTAGCCCGGCGATCGCTCTTCGGTCAGAAGGACACGCATCCCGACGCGCACAGTGCCTACGACCAAATCGCGGGCGCTTGCGATATCGTCGAAGTCAAACCGATTAGCCGCCAACCCTGCTTTGAGGTCGGAGGTGGGATACGTTCTCAAATCTTCGTTGACCGTCGCGTCGTCGCTCGACAACGAATAGACAAGCCAGCCCCAAGTTGGATCCGCTCGCGCTCTCTCGAACACCATCCGTGCCTCACAAACAAGGCGCGCCGCAGGATCTTTGAGTCGTCGCGAGCGTGCTCGGATGTCCAGAAAAGGATTCTTGCCTACCTGCTCCCAAAGCGCATCCAAAAGATCTTCGCGGGTGTCAAAGCAATTGTAGAAGGTCCCTCTCGCTACACCTGCGGCCTGAATGAAGTCGTCGATAGTCGCCTTCCGCTCACCAAATTGGGCGATCGTCTGGGCGGCAGCCGAGAGCAACCGTTTGCGAGTGCGCTCGCGCCGTTCCTGGCCGATTTCAGCGCGTGTTTTTACAGCAGCCCCACCCATACGTGCTTCACCTCGGTTCGACGCGACGTCACAGTTCAAATCCAGCGAGCGACCGATCCGATCATTGCCAGCGCTGAATCCACCAAGAGCAGATCAGGCGACGAGCGCTGAAACACACGTTCTCTCGCCTAGCCCGTGTCGAGACGGAAGCTTTTAAAATAGACCATTTTAGTTCATCTTGGAACATCGCACGCGCAAGGGACTTGGTGATGCAGATTGCTCAAAATGAGCGCGCAACCGGACCGCTTCAATCCGAACCCGCCCTACTGACGGATGATCAGCGCGGAAGCCTGCGGCATATCTTCAATTTGGCAGAGCAGCTACCCGACGACTGGTCGAGGATGCTCGGCCGAACCACGATGCAGGAAGATTTCGGTGCGCTGCGTTTCCAGCTGGCGTACATGGCCTATGCGGCCGCGCTGACCCACATACATCGGCTGCCAGCTGCGCCCGGACTTTTCCGCAAGCCTCTTGAGCTTCTAATCGAGAAGATCAAGTCGCCTGACGTTTGGACTTACTGGCATTATGTGAGCACCGGCAATGCACCCATGAATGCCTCGCTTGGCGAGCTGCCACCGGAGTGGAACCCCGTCAAGAAAGACAACATCATGTACAGCGCGTACCTGCAGTCCATGGCGCTGCTCTACCATTATCTTTTTGACGACGATCGGTATGCGAGGGATGGCGCCCTAACGCTGACGCTGCGCCCACTGTTCTGGGGCAAGGGGCCGAGCCATTTCGTCTACGACGAGAACTCCCTCAATGAACACATCTACTGGGAGATGGTGGAGAACGGCTACCTTGGGGTGGCCTGCGAGCCCAACTGTATTTTCCAGATATGCAATCAAGTGCCGATCTTGGGGTTTCGCCTGCATGACTTGATCTATGGCGGCGATCGTGCCCGGGAGGTTACGGATGGCTATCGGCAGGCGTGGTCGGAATTCGGCATAGTCGCCGAGACAGATCACTACAACGTCTTCGTCCTCGAAAAGGAACAGACGGTGGTGGGCAAAGCGTCCGCCTGGTCAGACTTCTGGGCTGGCGCGCTCATGCACGCGTGGAATCCCGACCTCACCGAAGCGGCCTATCCAAAACAGCGAGATTGTTGGGTTCTGCCAGGTCCCGACGGCACACTGTGGGTCGATCAAGCTAAGTCCTCCGCCTTTGCCGCCAATGGTCTTCCTTCGTCATTGGATTTCGGTTGGGCAGCTGTGTGTGCTGCGGAAATGGGGGACGAACGAACTCTGCAGGGGCTCCTTGCCTTCGCAGACAAGTATCTGCACCGCAGTTGGGACAAGGGCGGTCTTTTCTACAGACGCCACGACATCATGTACGACGAAGAGGGTCGATTGACAGGAGTCGATCCGCACACGGGCAACGCCCTTCTTCCTTATGCGCGGCTGAACATACCGGGCGGGCTACGCAAACTTTATGAGGGCGCATGGGACAAGACTCATTTTTTAGAGCCGGCTATTGTCGACATCGGCGGCCGATTCGATCTTGCCGCCGCCACCTATGATCGGCAGCGCAATAGTCTCGAATGGGTTGCTGTTCCGATCGGCAAGACAGGTGCTGTTCGCTTTGAGATATCGAACCTCCGCAATCGCGGTGAGCTGCGATTGAGAATCGATGGCACGGTCGCGGCAACCATCGCTGGAGAGATCGTTTCATCCTCAAACGCCAACCTATCGGTGCGTTGGACCGGAGAGCGCCTAACTGTAGAGATGCCGCTGGAGCGGCTGACCAATTTTTCCCTGGGTTGAAGCTCGCCGCCATTGGCGGTGCAGGTGCCCAACACCCGAAACTCATTTTGACAAAAACAGTCTAAAATGAAATGCTCCTCCGCGGTGACGGAAGGCCAACTTCCGCTGTGACCGCGGGCCCGCAAGATGCCCGAACAAGGAGGATGACTGGCAATGGCGAGGCGTTGCCTTTCCCAAAGATCGACTCGCGACGGCGATAGCCGCACTTCCGTTCGCGGCTAGCGAGATGTTCAGCGACCGCGCGACTATCTGGGACTCGGTCAAGCTCGTGGACCATGATGGTCAGTCGGTGTCACTGTCGACCTACCGCGGCGAGCTGCTGCTCGTGTTTTTCGGTTTCACCCACTGCCGTGTCGTCTGCCCACGCGCCCTCGGACGCATCTCCACGGCGCTCGAACGCCTCGGCCCGGTCGGAGCCGCCATCCGTCCGCTTTACATCACCGTAGACCCTGCTCGTGACACGCCCGCCACGATGAGGCTGTTCCTTGAGACGAACTACCCTCGCTTCACAGGTTTGACTGGCACGCAGGAAAATCTCGTCGAGCTTCAACGGGCGTTTCGTGTCTTTGTGGCGCGGGTCGAAAACCACGCAGCATCTGACGGAATCGAGTTCCGGCACTCGGCCATTTCCTACTTGCTGGATCGCGAAGGTCACTACTTAGAACACTTCCCGGACGTGATCGACGACAAGCAGATGGCCCAGCGCCTGCTGAACGTGATCGAGCGTCAAACCGAACGGCCCTCTGACGTCTAGCCAATGTTGCGAGGTGATCTCACCGTGGAATACGACGCCAATGCGCTGCTCCCGTAGCGGACAGTGCCTATGACATCATCGGGAGTTCTAAATGCCCACAATTGAAGCCGCTGTTGTCCGCGAGAAGTCAGGCCCCTTTGTGATCGAGACCATCAGCCTCGATGCCCCCCGGCCGAATGAAGTGCTCATCCGCATCGTCGGAGTTGGGATGTGCCACACCGATCTTGTCGTCCGAGATCAGTACTTCCCCACCCCGCTGCCCGCAGTGCTAGGTCACGAGGGCGCGGGTGTCGTGGAGCAAATCGGCTCAGCCGTAACCAAGGTCGGGATCGGCGACCACGTTGTGCTCAGCTATGCGAGCTGCGGCGTCTGCGTTAATTGTCAGCGTGGCCTCCTCGGCTATTGCACAGACCTCTATGGGCGCAACTTCAGCGGTGCCCGCCCCGACGGGTCGAATCCCTGCTGCGACAAGCATGGCGCAACCGTCAGCGGATATTTCTTCGCCCAGTCATCCTTTGGACAGTACGCACTGGCCACCGAGCGCAATGTCGTGAAGATCCCGAAAGACGTGCCCGTGGAAATTATGGGGCCGTTGGGCTGTGGCATCCAGACGGGGGCCGGCGCAGTCATCAATGCACTGAAGCCGGGCGCGGGCACGAGTATCGCTGTCTTCGGCGCCGGTTCGGTAGGACTGTCGGCGATCATGGCCGCAAGGGTGGTCGGCTGCACCACCATTGTGGCGGTTGACCTCAACACTCAACGGCTACACCTCGCCGAAGAGCTTGGAGCGACTCACACGCTGAATGGAGCTGCTCAAGACGTCGTCGCGTCTATCCGGGACCTGACGGGTGGAGAGGGTGTCCAATACGCCCTCGAATGCACCGGATTGCCCGCGGTCGTCCGCCAGGCCGTCGATAGTCTGCGCCTTACGGGGATCTGCGGGACGATCGGCGTCTCGCCGCTTGGCACTGAATTCACCCTCGACATGAACGCAGTGCTCTTTGGCCGAACGGTGCGAGGGGTAATCGAGGGCGACAGCGTACCCGACATCTTCATACCTCAGTTGGTGGAGCTGTGGCGCCAGGGCCGCTTCCCCTTCGACAAGCTGATCAAGTTTTTCCCCTTGTCGCAGATCGAGGAGGCTGCGCACGCATCCGAGAAGGGCGACGTGCTCAAAGCCGTGATGTTGCCCAAGCCCATTGATGGGCGAACCTGACATGTGTCCCCTACGCGGCTTGGTAAGCGATATTGTGCCCGCGGCCGCAGCGCGATTTGGAGCCGCGGTGGCGCTTTGCCTGCGTGACGGCGACACGGTCAGCTTCGATCAGCTTCATGACATATCTGCTCGGTTCGCTGGCGGCCTGACGCGGTGTGGGCCGAGGCCCGACGATCATGTGGTGCTGCACCTGCCGAACGGCCTACCCTGGATCGTCGCCCATCATGCGATTGCACGACTAGGCTCAGTGGTGGTCCCGGCCAACGGTCTGGGTCAACGAAATTCACACGTTCTCGCCCCACGTCGCCTTCGGTGGCCACAAGCAATCGGGAATCGGCACCGAGAACGCCATCGAGGGCCTAACGGAATACACCAACTCCCAGACCATTGTCGTCAACCACGGGACGCACCGAGCGGTCTGAACCGGTAAAATCAAGGTCGAGGCTGAGCATCGCGGCTGCGGACCTGTGCTGTGCCGTTTCGGTTGGCTCCCCGGCAACTTTGTGAGTGAGAACGGCCCCGTCAACGTTCTTTCATGATCCCACCCGATCGAGGATCGTAGTGCGGCGAAGTTCGCGGCGCTGAGTCAAATCGAAATGCCGGCCCCTGTGAAGCGTCGTACGATTGTCCCACATGACGAAATCTCCCATTCGCCATTTGTGCCGATAGACAAATTGAGGCTGCGTGGCGTGCTCCAGCAAATCCATCAACAGCACCCGGGCCTCGGGTATCGGCATATGATCGATGCTGCGCGCGTGTGCACCTATGAAAAGGGAGCGGCGTGGCGCGTGCCTGTGACTTCGAACGACAGGCCATGTGGCCGGTGGAATTGCGTTCCGCTCGGCGTCGCTGGGGACGAAGCCAAGAAGCTCTCTCGAATGGAATGCAAAATGCTCAGCCTTGAGGTCCGCGATTCGGCAATTAGTATTGTCGTCGAGCGCTTCATAAGCCGCGCGCATATCAGCGAACTCGGTATCGCCGCCGGACGGCGGGACGACTACCGCCGACAGCATCGAATAACTCACTGGGTCTTGTTGGAATGAACTGTCGCTGTGCCACAGCTGGTTAGCCATGTTAGAAAGCAGCATCCGATCACCTCGGTCGGCCACTTTGCCATCGGGCCGGACGTTTGAAATGTCGAGCAGCGCTTCCTCTTCGAAGCGTGATTTGATGCGTGCCTTATCGGCTCCTTTTAACGTTGCCCGCCGTAGCCCGAGGTCCAGTTCGCCAAACTGCCGAGCTAAGGAAATCTGTTCAGACGGATTGAGCGGCTGGTCGCGAAACACGAGCACGGCGAAGTAACTCATCGCTTCGTCGATTCTCGCGATGATCTCTTGATCGACGAGGTGTGCGAGAGAGACGCCGGCTGCCTCTGCGACGAATTCGTTTCCGACTGGCTGCAACTCCAGCGCCATTGTCGTTCTCCTACTTCACTCCCATTTCCGGTAGCAGAAGCCACAAACCGAACTAAAGATCGATTAGGCTGGTGCCGGTGTCTCAGTTTGGCGCCCGATATCTAGGTAGCTGTGGCAACGATCGTCGGACGGTGCAAAGCACCGCTGTTGACATTCACGCGACGGTCGAAGCGCACGGTATCGCCGTCGAATGTCATCGAAGCGGTGTCGCGAAACGCTGTCTCAATGAACTGCCAAGTCATGTCGAATCTGTTCGGTTCGCCCCAACGGCCGCCGGCAATCACTGGCATGCATTGCGGTTGGTATTCGTGGTGTAGGTAATGTCCGGTCATGGTGGTCTCACCCTCGATCCAATCTGAGAGACCATTATCAATGGCGTGCGAACCTCGATCGTCCGTAAGTTCAAATTGGCAACTCCCGCCAGCGAACGTCAGCTTGATAGACTTCACCGCATCCGCGTTGGGCGCGCAAACGAAAGTGCGGCCGCTTATTTTCCCGGCGAGCGCGGAGCTTCGCGGAAGCAGCGGCGGGAGGACCCGAAGGTTATGAACGCGTTCAGCCAAGCCGGATTCGCTGTCAGCTACGGATACGGGAGGGCACATCTTGACGATATGCTTGAACGCAATAGCGTGCATTTTCTCGCGCGTTTCGAGATTGTCCGGCACGCCCGCCGTCGTGACGAGCACCGCGTCGAGACCAGGAAACACGAAACAGAACTGCCCAAACTTGCCATCCGCGGAGTAGCAAAGCGGATTTGGCCAGACCCACCAGTGATAGCCATGGTTGCCGTGGAATTTCGGGGCCGTGGCTGCCTGGGTCCACTCCCGTGAAAGAACTGGCCGCCCCTTCCACTCGCCTCCGGCCAAATATACGAGGCCGAGCTTCAGGAAGTCCGACGTTGTTGTGCTGAGTCCATTACCGCCGGGATTGATGTTTTCCGGTCCGACATCCCAGCGCGCGGTCGTGATGCCAAGAGGATCGAAGAAGCGCGGCTTCATGTAGTCGTGAAGCGACTCGCCGGTTACCTGATTGACAATTGCGGAGAGCATGAAGCTCGTAGCGCTCGAATATGTGAAAAGGGTTCCTGGCTCATGGGTGACCGGAACCTTGAAAAACTCATCGACCCAGCTTGTCGCGATTGGACGCCAAGCTGAGCCGGATATTCCACGTTCATGGCCCGAAGTCTGAGTGAGCAGATTTTTCACAGTCATGGCATCGAGGTTTGCGCTCGGCTGCCTCACACGTCCCGGAAAAAACTTCAACACCGGGTCATCCGGATTGAGGCGGCCCTCCGCGATGGCGATGCCGATTCCAGTGGCAGTAAAGGACTTCGTAGCGGAGTGCAGCATATGGACGAGATCAGGGCGGTAAGGCCACCACCACCCTTCGGCAGCTACGCTGCCGTGCCGCGCGAGCATGAAGCTGTCTAGTTCGAGGCCGTTCGCCTGCATGTCATCCAAATACGCCAAGACGGCGTCGGCATCGACTCCGACATCATGGGGCGCACATCGCGGCAAATCATCTCCCGACGCCCGCGTATCGCGCGGGGCTGCAGCAGCGCTAATCACACTTTCTGATCGCAGCGCCATGCCGGTTCCTCCGGATAGTAGGCTCGCGTTACGCTGGTCACCATGACAATCCGTGTCCTTGTCTAACTGACGTTGTTAGCCGCGGAGGAATATTCCCGTCAATCTGGACGACCACCATACACATTTCCCTCGCACTCTGGTCTCTGAATGCAGCTGATGTAGGTTGTCGACTGGCGCATGCACACGGCACTCTCCGCGCCGGGGAAATAATTGCAAAGATGCGGCAACGAAGGCTTCTTTTGGTCGATAGAGATGTGTCTGTTGCCCGCAAGATGCACGGGATGCGAGATGGAGCAAACGCGGTCGCGTTCAACCAGTTCGAGTACAATCCAAACTGCGGCCATCCGGCGATCGAATACGGGAGATCCCATGACCCAGTCACTCTTTGAAAACCTGCTGGTGCTCGACTGCGCTAGCTTCGTCGCCGGTCCAGCAGCCGCCACAATCATGGCGGATTTCGGGGCGCGCGTTATCAAGATCGAACCACCGGGCATCGGCGATTCCTTTCGCCAGCTCATAAATCTTCCAGGGGTACCCGCCGCAAACGAAGACTATTTCTGGATACTTGATAACCGCAACAAGGAGAGTCTCGCCCTCGACCTGAAGCAAGACTCCGCGCGCCAAGTGCTCGAAACGCTTATCAAACGTGCCGATGTGTTCCTGACAAATTTTCCGGGGCCGATTCGCAAAAAGCTGGCGCTGCGGGCAGAAGACATCCTTCCGCTCAATGAGCGGATCATCTATGCATCGCTCACACCGTACGGTGAAGCTGGTCCTGAAAAGGACCGCACCGGCTACGACTCGACCGCGTGGTGGGCGCGGTCCGGATTGATGCACGCAGTACGCCCAACAGCGGATTCAGAACCGGCGCGCTCGATTCCCGCGATGGGGGACCACCCAACCGCAGTTGCAATGTTTGCGGCGATAGTCACGGGCCTCTACAGACGCCAGATAACAGGTCGAGGGAGCGTTGTTTCTACTTCTCTGCTTGCCAATGGACTCTGGTCTATGGGCTGTTATATGCAGGCCGCCCTTTGCGGTGCAAAATTTCTGCCGCGGGCACCGCGCTACCAGCGCAACGCTTTATTGGAAGTTTATCGCTGCCGAGATAATCGCTGGTTCATGCTTTCGCTGGTCAATCAAGCGAGAGAGTGGCCTCAGTTGGCGAAGTGTGTCGGCAAACTTGAATGGACGTCCGATCCGAGTTATGCGACGCCCGAGGCCCGCGCATCGAATGCAGCAGATTTGACGCGAGCCCTCGAAACGATATTCGCGGGTTGCGATTGGTCGGAATGGCAGTTGCGCTTTCATGCGGCTGGCATCACATTTGGCCCGATTGCTGAGCCGCATGATCACATTGACTGCCCCCAAGTGGAGGCAAATGGTCTCCTGCCAGCGTTTGCTGGCTCCAGTGGTCTTCGCACTATTGATAGCCCAATCCGAATTGCGGATGTACCAAAGGCAGTCCCTCGAATGGCGCCACGCATCGGCGAACATACGCTTGCCATCCTGGACGAGTTGGGGCTTTCACAATCTGACATAGAACGCATGATGCGCAGCGGTGCCGTTGGTGTATCGGAGGATGTCTAATGTTGCCGCAAACTCCAGTCCTTGTCGGCCATTTTTCGCTCTTGACTGTAGCTGTTATCAGCGGCTGCACTTAATGACAGGTTTTGCAGAGTGCTGTGGGGGGCAGAGTTTCGATTGCTGGTATGCACTCAATTTCCCGTTGAGAACCTCCAGGCGACGATCAAATCGCGCCAGAACAGTGCAAAGCAGGCTGCCCGATGTCCTTCCTCGGACATAGACCTTGCGATGAAGTATCTGAAGAAGTTGGCATCGCGCCGGCGTATTCAGAATTGGCCGGGGCCGGCAGCGCTGTTTCTGCTGGGACAGCTCACGTTCGAGGATGCGATGAAAGACGCGACCGGCTTTGCCGACCTTGCGCAAGCCAAGGATATAGCCGAGCAGGATTTGATGAAGCGGCGTCAGCTGACCGCCATCCTGTTTGCTGCGGGCACTGAGCGGCGCATGGCCGGAGATGAGGCAAAATGCCGAATGTATATGACCGAGTGCGCCGGCCTGACAAATCCCCTTGCCGAATACGAATGGTACTTGACGAGAAGCGAAGGCTCAGTTGCATGAACCACAAGAGCCCCTTATCGAGGCCGACGCCGTTCGCCGGGCTATTCTGGCCGCGCACAAACTCGGACCCTCAGTTCGGGGCCATTGTGTAGGTTTTCAAATGTGCCGATAGCGACGAACAAAGCGGTGCCCCATTTTATCGCTGCTCCGTATGGTGGCCGCTCCGCACCGCCGTCCCGAAATGCGGCCCAAACAGGGAATTTTGCCGCTCGACGTGTAGGATTCGAGTTCGAATACGAGGGACTGGTACAGTTGGGTGGGTTCGAACCACCGACCTCCGGATCCACAATCCGGCGCTCTAACCAGCTGAGCTACAACTGCACACGAGCCTGGGCCTCAAAGCCCTGGGCGCGGGAAATTATGGGCCGGCCCCGGCAAAAGCAAGCGCGCCACGGGCGGCGAAGTTCCCCTTGCGGAGCCCTACCCGGCATACGACAACGGCCTGCGGACAAAGCCGGGCGGACCGATGAAAGCGCTGGAAATAAAGCCGGGTTCTGCGCCGATCTCGCTGTGGCGGCAGATCGCGGCAGGTGGCAGGGCGGTCCGGCTGGCGGAGACGGCCTGGGCCGACATCGCCCGCTCGCGCGGCCTGATCGAGCAGGCGCTGGCATCGGGCCGGGCGATCTACGGCGTCAACACGGGCTTCGGCAAGCTCGCCCAGACGCGCATTCCCGCCGCCGAGCTGAAGCACCTCCAGCGCAACCTCGTTCTGTCGCACGCCGCAGGCGTGGGCGAACCGCTCGGCGACGATGTCGTCCGGCTCGTCATCGCGCTCAAGATTTCGAGCCTCGCGCGCGGCTATTCGGGCGTCCGTCCCGTCGTGGTCGAAACGCTGCTGGCGCTCCTGAATAAAGGTGTGCTGCCACAGATCCCGGCTCAAGGGTCGGTCGGCGCCTCGGGCGATCTGGCGCCGCTTGCGCATATGTCGGCGGTCCTGATCGGCGAAGGCCATGCCCGCTACGAGGGTACGGCGATGAGCGCGCGCGCGGCGCTCACCAAGGCCGGCATCCATCCTCTCGAGCTGGAAGCAAAGGAAGGCCTCGCCCTTTTGAATGGCACGCAGGTATCGACGGCGCTCGCCCTCATCAGTCTCTTCGCCGCCGAAGCCAATCTGGAGGCCGCGTTCGTCGCCGGCGCACTGTCGACAGATGCGGTCAAGGGCAGCGACACCCCGTTCGATCCGCGCATCCACGACGTGCGCGGACAGAAAGGACAGATCGTGGCAGCCACCACGCTGCGCGCCCTGATGGCTGGCAGCGACATCCGCAAATCGCATGTCGGATGCCAGCGCATACAGGATCCCTACTCCATCCGCTGCCAGCCGCAGGTGCTGGGCCCCTGTCTCGACATGCTGAACTATGCGGCCGGGGTCTTCGCCGTCGAAGCCAACGCCGCGACCGATAATCCACTCATCTTCGAGAATGGCGACGTGCTGTCGGGCGGCAATTTCCACGCCGAGCCTGTCGCCATCGCCGCGGACGCTCTCGCCATTGCCATCGCGGAGATGGGCGCGCTGTCGGAGCGGCGCATCGCGCTCCTCATAGATTCCTCGCTGAGCGAGCTTCCGCCTTTCTTAACAGAGCACGGCGGCGTTAATTCGGGCTTCATGATTGCGCATGTGACGGCGGCGGCGCTGGCATCGGAAAACAAGTCGCTCGCCCATCCGGCATCCGTGGATTCGCTGCCGACATCCGCCAACCAGGAGGATTTCGTCTCCATGGCGACCTTTGCGGCGCGCAGGCTCGGTCCGATGAACGCCAATACGCGCCATATCCTGGCGATCGAACTCCTCGCCGCCGCGGAAGGCATCGAGTTCCACCGGCCCCTGAAGACGTCGCAGGCCCTGGAAGCCGCGCATGCCGGACTCCGCGCGCACGTCCCGCGCATGGCCGAGGACCGGTTCTTCGCGCCAGCCATCGAAGCGGCTTCGTCCCTCGTCGAGGAACGCGCCTTCGAAACACTAGTCTCGGCCAATCTGAAGCTGCCCTCGATCCGCTGAAACGCCCCGCGCGCGGCCAAGCGTGAATGGTCCGTACCGGGAATTTAGAGAACATTCATCAGCCGAGCCCTATAAAAGCGCCTGGAGCGCCGATCGGGACTGGGCTGTCGGCGGTCGCGGACGATTCTCGGCTTGCGGTCTGCCTGGTGCCAGCAAGGTAAGCGTTTCGATGCTCTCCTACGTGATCAGACGGACGCTCGTCGCAATCCCGACGCTCTTCGTCATAATCACCGCTGCATTCTTCATGATGCGGATCGCCCCCGGCGGTCCGTTCGACAACGAGCGCCACCTGCCGCCGGAGATCGAGCGCAACATCGAAGCCGCGTATGATCTCGACAAGCCGCTCTACGAGCAATACTTCATCTACATCGACCGGCTGGCGCACGGCGATCTCGGTCCGTCCTTCAAGACCCGCGACTTCACCGTCACGCAGCTGATCGCCGACGGCCTTCCGGTGAGCCTGCGCCTCGGCCTTTCGGCGATGATCGCGGCGATCCTGCTCGGGATCGCGCTCGGAACCGTGGCGGCCCTCAACCAGAACGGTGTGATCGACTATCTGACCATGTCGATCGCCATGATCGGCATCACCATTCCCACCTTCGTCACCGCGCCCATTCTCACGCTTATCTTCGGCGTCTACGGCGTGAGGCTTTTCGGTTACGACATTTCGCTTCCGGTGGGCGGCTGGAACAACGGCGCCATTGCCAACATGATATTGCCGGTGACGGTGCTGGCGCTACCGCAAGTCGCCGTCATCGCGCGGCTCCTGCGCGGCAGCATGGTGGAAGTGCTGCACTCGAACTACATCCGCACGGCGCGCGCCAAAGGCTTGTCGAACTATGTCATCGTGTTCCGCCACGCGCTGCGCGCGGCCGTGCTGCCGCTGATTAGCTATCTGGGGCCCGCCGTTGCCGGCCTCCTGACCGGCTCGCTCATCGTCGAGAACATCTTCGGCATTCCCGGCATTGGCCGCTATTTCGTCGACGGCGCGCTCAACCGCGACTACACGCTCGTGCTGGGCGTGGTCATCTGCTACGCGGCCTTCGTCATCCTCTTCAATCTTCTCGCAGACATTCTCTACGCGGGCCTCGATCCGCGCGTGAGGTATCAGCGATGAACTACGTACCGCCCCGCGAAGAAGCAGAATTGATGGGACGGGCCTTCGATCTGAAGGGCCGCAGCCTCTGGATCGACGCGCGCCGCCGGCTCTTGAAGAACCGCGCGGCGGTCCTGAGCATGGGCATTCTCATCCTGATCGCACTGATGGCGGTGTTCGCGCCACTCCTGTCGCCCTATGCCTTCGACCACCAGAACTACGCGATCATCTCCTGCGCGCCCGATTGGTGGCCGGACCGGACGGTTCCGTGCAGCGCAGGCGGCGCGCATTGGTTTGGCACGGACAATCTGGGTCGCGATCTCTTCGTGCGCGTTCTCTACGGCGCCCGCGTGTCGCTGGCGGTGGGATTGATCGCGACCTTTGTGAGCCTCGTGATGGGCGTGGCCTATGGCGCGGTCGCGGGCTTCATCGGCGGGCGTCTCGACGAGCTGATGATGCGTTTCGTCGACGTGCTATATTCGTTGCCCTATATCTTCCTGGTCATCATCCTGATGGTGGTGTTCCATCGCAACTTTTTCCTGCTCTTCATCGCCATCGGCGCGGTCGAGTGGTTGACCATGGCGCGTATCGTCCGCGGCCAAACGTTGTCGATCAAATACAAGGAATATATCGAAGCTGCCCGCGCCGCCGGCGTGACGCGCTCCGACACGATCGTGCGCCACATCATCCCCAACGTGCTGGGCCCGGTGATCGTCTATGTGACGCTGACGGTTCCGGCGGTCATTCTCGCCGAGAGCTTTATCTCGTTTCTGGGTCTCGGCATTCAGGACCCTCTGACCTCGTGGGGCGTCCTGATCTCCGACGGTTCCAAGCAGATCGAAACGGCGCCGTGGCTTCTCATCTTCCCGGCGCTCTTCATGGGCGTCACGCTCTTCTGTTTCAACTTCATCGGCGACGGGTTGCGCGATGCGCTCGACCCGAAGGATCGGTGAGCATGAGCGGGCCGATCCTGCAGATCCGCAATCTCGACGTGCGCTTCACGACTCCGGACGGTGAGGTGCATGCGGTCAAGCGTGCGAATATCGATATCGCCGAAGGCGAGTGCCTGGGCGTCGTCGGCGAATCCGGTTCGGGGAAAAGCCAGCTGTTCCTGGGCGCACTCGGCCTGCTCGCCAACAACGGCCGCGCCGCCGGCAGCGTAAAATTCTGCGGCGAGGAATTGCTGGGCCTGCCGCAATCGCAGATCAACCGCATCCGCGGTTCGCGGATCACCATGATCTTCCAGGATCCGCTCACCTCGCTGACGCCGCATCTGACGATCGGCGCGCAAATCATCGAGTCGCTTCGCGTCCATCAGCATCTTCCCTATGCGGAAGCGCTGCGCCGCAGCCTCGAGATCCTGGATCTTGTGCGCATCCCGGAAGCCCGCGAGCGCATGTCGCAATTCCCGCACGAGCTTTCCGGCGGCATGCGCCAGCGTGTGATGATCGCCATGGCGACGGCCTGCGGCCCCGATCTTCTCGTCGCCGACGAGCCCACGACCGCGTTGGACGTGACCGTGCAGGCGCAGATTCTCGACATCATGCGCGACCTGAAAAAGGAGCTCAAGACGGCGATCGCTATGGTCTCGCACGACATGGGCGTGATCGCGGGCATCGCCGACAATGTGGCGGTGATGCGCGACGGCGAAGTGGTCGAGACGGGCTCCGTCGACGAGGTCTTCTATCACTGCCGGCACCCCTACACGCGCACGCTTCTTGATTCGATTCCGCGCGTTGATCGCCCGCTGCCGCTCGCGACCGAGCCGTCGGCCAGCGAGTTGCTCAAGGTCGAGAATCTCCGCGTCTATTTCCCCGTGACGATGCGCGGATCCCTCTTCGGCAAGAAGAAACAGTTGCGCGCGGTCGACGATGTGAGCTTCACGCTGCGTCAGGGCGAAACGCTCGGCGTGGTCGGCGAATCGGGCTGCGGAAAATCGACGCTTGCGCGCGCCATCCTGAGGCTCGCGGCGCCCACCGACGGCGTGGTGGCGTGGTACGGCCGCAATCTTGCGGCGCTCAGCGAAGCCGAAGTTCGCCCGTTCCGGGAACAGTTCCAGATCGTCTTCCAGGATCCGCTGGCGAGCCTCGATCCGCGCATGACGATCGGCCAGTCCATCGCCGAACCGCTCAAGTCGCTCCGCCCTGACATGCTGCGCGAGGACGTGACGCAGGAAGTCCGCAGCATCATGGCGCGCGTCGGCCTCGAGCCCGCCTGGATCAACCGCTATCCGCACGAAATCTCCGGTGGCCAGAACCAGCGTGTCGGCATCGCGCGCGCGATGATCCTGAAGCCCAAGCTTCTCATCTGCGACGAAGCCGTGAGCGCGCTGGACGTCTCGATCCAGTCGCAGATCGTGGAATTGATCCGCAATCTGCAATCCGACTTCGGATTGTCGCTGATTTTCATCAGCCACGATCTTTCCGTGGTGCGGCAGGTCTCGCACCGCGTGATGGTGCTGTATCTCGGACGCATCGTCGAACTGGCCGACCGCGATACGATTTACAACGACGCGCGCCATCCCTATACGCGGGCGCTGATCGACGCCATTCCCATTCCCGATCCGCGGTTGGAACGCGAAAAGGTACGCCTGCCCCTGCCGATCGACCTGCCGTCGCCGCTCGACACGCGCGCGCCGCTCGCATTTCTCCGGTCAAAGATCATCGACGATCCGAACGCCGAGCAGTACCGGCCCGCGCTCATCGAGGTCGCGCCCGGCCATCTCGTCGCCGAGCACGATTTCGCCTGAAACCCTACTTCACGCGTTCGACTTTGTAGGACCGAGTGCTGTCGTTGAGCGTGAGATTGTAGCTGCCAATCAGGCCGCGTTCGATCGTGACCTTGTTGTCCTTCGCGTTCCTGTGGAACATCGGCTTGTCGCCGCTGTCGCCCTGGATCTGGCGCCAGACCTGCCCGTTGTCGAGGAAGACGATGAACTTCCCGAAGGGCGTGAAGGCATACTCGGTGACGCCGGCCGTGATGCGGTCCACTTCCTGTTCGGCCTGCTCCACCTTCTGCCGCGTCGATGGAAGATTTTCGCTGCCGAACTGCTTCGGCGTCGTCTGCTGCTCCGGTCTGGCACCGAAAAGGCCGGAGACATCGAAGCCGAACCAGGACTTCTGCTCTTCCTTTGTCGGCGGATGGGTTGCTTCGCCGGGCTCCGGAGGGTGAGCCATCGCTTCCTGCGCCGGGCGGACAAGAGCGTCGTAACAGGCAAGCCGGGCTTTGTCGTCGGTAACGGCGGCACATTTTTGCAACCCGTCCAGAACGTCGTCGCGCGGGCTAGCTGCTGCCGTCCCAATCTGAAACGCAATCGCAGCGCCGCAGGCGGCCGCGAAGATCATCCGGTTCATTTCTCGTTTAGTCCCTTTGTGCCTTAATTGTCCGGCGCGGTCGTCCATCTGCCGACCGATGATAGGGCACCGTGACGGCTTGCGCGAGACCCGCGAGTCCGTTGTTTGGGCTGCGGAGTGGTGTGTATGACCCCGGTTCACGCGACCAGGCTGAGCCGACGCACATTGATTGGAGCCGGAGGTCTTTTCGCGGCCTATTGCGGCGCGGCTTTCGCGTTTCGCGGCTCCCGCGGAGGACATAGGGCCGCATACTACGATACGCACGCGCTCAATCGCGGCAACGCCGCGGAGCCGGATACGCTCGATCCCCATCTCGCTTCGACGCAGTACGAAAACAACATCCTGGGCGACTTGTTTCTCGGCCTGATGACCGAGGATGCCGCCGGCAATCCCGCGCCGGGCGCCGCGACGGACTTTGCGGCCTCGGACGACGGTCTCGTCTACACCTTCAAGCTGCGCGATCATATCTGGTCGGACGGGACGCCCGTCACCGCGCATGACTACGTCTATTCCTACCGCCGCGTGCTCGATCCGAAAACCGCCGCCCAATATGCTGCGATCCTCTATCCGATCAAGAACGCGCAGGCCGTGAATGCCGGGCGATGTTCGGGCGAAGATCTCGGCGTTCGCGCGCTGGACGACCGGACGCTGCAGGTCGAGTTCTCGATCGAAGTCCCTTACGTCGCCCAATTGTTCACGCATTACGCCACGTTCGCCGTGCCGCCGCACGTGGTGCAACGTTTCGGGGATCGGTGGCAGCGCCCGCAGAACATGGTCACGAACGGCGCCTACACGCTCAAGGAATGGGTCTCGAACGATCATATCGTGCTGGTCAGGAATCCGCGCTTCTACGACGTGAAAAACGTGGCGATCGAACGCGTCTATTACTATCCGACGCAGGATTATTCGGCGGCTCTGAAGCGCTTTCGCGCCGGCGAGATCGACACCCAGCTAGGCGTTCCCGCGCAGGAGATCGGCTGGCTGAAATACAACATGCCGGGTGCGCTGCAGGTGACGCCCTATATCCAGACTCAATACGTGCTCTTCAATTTCGGCGCCAAACCGTTCGACGATCTGCGCGTGCGCACGGCGCTGTCGCTGGCGATCGACCGCGAAGTGATCGCGGGGCGCGTCATGCAGGCAGGCGAGCGGCCGGCCTATGCGTTCGTGCCGCCGCACCTGCCGGGCTATCCGGGCAGCGCCCAAATCGCATTCCGTTCGATGCCCATGGAAGCGCGCGTCGGAAGGGCGCGAGTGTTGCTCGCCGAAGTCGGTTTCGGCCCCAACAATCCGCTCGTATTCGACTACAACGTGCCCGACACAAGCGACTCGCGGCTGGTCGCCGTTGCCATGCAGGCGATGTGGGGCGCCGTCGGCGCGCAGGCGAATGTCGTTCCGCTGGACGAGAAGAACCACTACAGCCTCCTCGCCAAACGCGACTTCTCCGTTGCCTGGGCAGGCTGGGTCGCCGACTATCGCGACGCGAAGGACTATCTTTTCCTCTGCCAGACCTCGTCGCGCGATCTGAACAATGGCGGCTACAGCAATCCCCGCTACGATAGACTCATCGCGGCGTCCGACGCGGCGCGCGATCCCGCCGCCCGCGCCCGCCTTCTCTGCCAGGCCGAACAGATCATGCTGGACGACGTGGCGCTCGCACCGGTCTTCAATCAGGTGTCGCGCAACCTCATCTCGCCGGCCGTACAAGGCTGGATCGGCAACGACATCAACATCAACCGCACGCGCTATTTGCGCCTCGATCGCAGCCGGTCTGTCGCCTAGATGTCTTTCTCGGTACACGAAGGATTAACGCCAAAAACGGCTGTTTCACACTTCATTTAAGGGCGTCGTGGCTTAATGGCCCCTCGCGAAGGGAACGTCGGGCGTTTGGGGCATCGTGACGAGGGCTCTCATATCGGCCGGCGCTCGTGGGCGTTGGGTTGATCGATGGACGGTAGCAGAAGAAGCCGACTCAGTCGTCGCGCCCTGATCGGCGCGGGCGGCGCAGCCGTCGCGTTCGGCGGCGCCTATTCGGCCCTGCGCGGCTCGGCGGAACGGCGGATCGTGTCCTCGTTCGACGCAAAGACATTCAACCGCGGCAACGGCGCCGAGCCCGACACGCTCGATCCCCACTTTGCCTCGACCATCACCGAAGACAACATCATCGGCGACATGTTTCTTGGGCTTACCACCGAGGATGCGCTCGGCACGCCAGTTCCCGGCGCCGCTATCGGCTACACCGTCTCGGGCAATGGCCTCGTCTACACCTTCACCTTGCGCGATCACGTCTGGTCGGACGGCGTGCCGGTGACAGCACAGGATTTCGTCTACTCTTTCCGGCGCGTGCTCAGCCCGAAGACGGCGGCGCAATATGCGGTGCTGCTCTACCCGATCAAGAACGCGGAGGCCGTGAACAGCGGAAAATTGCCGCCCGAGGCGATCGGTGCGCGCGCGCTGGACGATCGCACGCTCGAAGTCGAATTCGGCGAGCAGGCACCTTATGCCAGGCAATTCTTCATGTACTTCCCGATGTTCGCCGTGCCGCAGCATGTGGTCGAGCGCCACGGCGAGAAGTGGCTCCTGCCGCAGAACATCGTGACGAACGGCGCCTATATCCTGAAGGAATGGATACCCAACGATCATATCCTGCTGGTCAAGAACCCGCGCTTCTACGACGCCGACAATGTCACGATCGAGCGCGTCTTCTATTATCCGACGTCGGATTATTCCGCGGCGCTGAAGCGTTTCCGCACCGGCGAGATCGATATCCAGAACGGCGTGCCGTCGGAGGAGATCGACTGGCTCAAATACAACATGCCAAGCGTGCTGCATGCGAGTCCGTTCATGTCGATTCGCTACATCGTCTTCAACATGGCCGTCAAACCGCTCGACGATCTGCGCGTGCGCACCGCACTGTCGCTGGCGATCGACCGCGAAGTGATTGCGGGCCGCGTGATGCACGCGGGGGAAAGACCGGCTTATGCCTTCGTGCCGCCGCACATGCCCGGCTATCCCGGCAACGCACAGCTCCGCTTTCGCAACCTTTCGATGGCGGCCCGGGTTGCGAAGGCGCGTGCCCTCCTGCGCGAGGCGGGTTACGGACCGCACAATCCCCTCGCCTTCGACTTCAACGTCTACGACACGAGCGATGCGCGGCTGGTTTCGATCGCGCTGCAGGCCATGTGGCAGTCAATCGGCTGCGAGGTCAACATCGTGCCGTCCGACAAGAAGGACCACTACAATCTTCTCTACAAGCACGCCTTCACCGTCGCCTGGGCGGGCTATGTCGCCGACTATCTGGATGCAAAGGACTTTCTCTTCGAATGGACGGCCGGCCGCAACGCGATGAATTACGGCGGCTATAACAATCCGCAGTACGACGCGCTCCTTGCCCGCTCCGATGCGGCACGCGATCCCGCGGAACGCGCGACGCTGCTCGAAATGGCCGAGCAGCGTCTGCTTGACGACATGGTCGTCGCGCCGCTTTTCAACGACGTGTCGCGCAATCTCGTTTCGCCTGCCGTCCGGGGCTGGTTCGGCAACGACATCGATATCAACCGCACGCGCTATTTGAGGCTTGACCGCAGCCGCGACGAGGTCTGAACGTTATGCTCACAGATTCGGGGGAATCGGGCATGGGCAGGCGCAGTATCTGCGCGTTTCTCCTCGCAGCCATTCTGACGGCGTGTTCGCCGGCCGCGCAGCATGCAGGCATGACGCTCAACCGCGGCAACATCGGCGAGCCGAAGAGCCTCGATCCGGACTTCATCGACCTGCAGCTGGAAGGCAATGTCGTGGGCGACCTGCTTGTCGGCCTCGTGACAGAAGACGCCGCCGGCAATCCGATCCCGGGCGCGGCGACACGCTGGGAAACCTCGCCGGACGGCAAGACCTGGACGTTCCACCTTCGCCCGCATGTCTGGTCCGACGGCACGCCGGTGACGTCACACGATTTCGCCTTCGCCTGGCGGCGCATCCTCAATCCGCGCACGGCCGCGAACTACGCCTACAACCTCTGGCTGTTCAAGAACGCGCAAAGCATCACCGAAGGCAAGCTCAAGCCCAAGGCGCTGGGCGTCGAAACACCCGACGACTCCACGCTCATCCTCCATCTCGAGCATCCCGCGCCCTATCTGCCGCAGCTCCTGATGCACGAAACGACCTATCCGCTGCCCCGGCATGTCGTCGAAAAATATGGCAACGCCTGGTCGTCGGCGGAGCATTACGCGTCCAACGGCGCCTTCATGCTCAAGGAATGGTCGCCCGGCGATCACATCACGCTGGTGAAGAACCCGCGCTTCTACGACGCGAAAGACGTCCACATCGACACGCTCAACTATTATCCGACGCTGGACAGCGCGGCGGCTCTGCGGCGCTTGCGGGCCGGCGAGCTCGACACGCAGAATCCGCTGCCGGCGCTTCAGATCGACTGGCTGCGCGCGCATATGGCGGATGCGCTGCAGATGCATCCGTTCCTCGGCATCGCCTATATCCAGGCGAATTTCGCCCATCCGCCGCTGGGTGACGTCCGCATCCGCGAAGCGCTGTGCCTGGCCATCGACCGCGAGGCCATCGTCGATAAGGTCTATCGCCTCGGCGAGTCGCCCGCCTACGGCATGATCCCGAAAGGCATCGCCAACTATCCCTGGAGCCCGGCGCTGGACTTCGCGAGCCTGCCTTACGCGGACCGCATCGCGAAGGCGCAGGCCCTGATGCGCGCGGCGGGCTACGGTCCGCAGAAGCGCCTTTCGCTCACCTTCGAGACCATCGCCGATCCCGACAGCAAGCGTTTTGCCGCCGCCATCCAGGACATGCTGAAGCAGATCTATGTCGACATCGACATCGTTTCGGTCGACATCCAGATCCACTTCGCCAACCTGCAGCAGCACAATTTCGAGTTGGCGGGATCCTCGTGGGTGGCCGACTTCAACGACGCCAGCAACTTCCTCGACATCCTGCGCTGGAACAGCGGAAACAATTACGGCCACTACCACAACCCCGCCTATGACGCGATGCTCGACGAGGCGCAGGAGCAGACGGACGTGGCCAAACGCGGCGCCATGCTGCGCGCGGCCGAACAGATCGCCATGAACGACTACGCCTGGATTCCCGTGCGCTTCATGGTGACGCGCGATCTCGTTCAACCTTACGTGAATGGCTGGATTTCCAACGTGCGCAACGTCAACCGCTCGCGCTGGCTCTTCGTCGGCAAAAAGCCGCAATTGCAATAAAACCCCATCGATCAAAGAAAAAAGCCCGGCAGCCAAGGGCCGCCGGGCGTCATTGCATCCAGAAATTGCGTAACCGGCGCCGCCGCGATGAATGCCGGATGAATAGGCGCCTCAGAACGCGTTCATCGCGCTCCTCTCATAGTCCTCGCGAAAGACCGGAGACGCCGGTCAGGTTGGAACCGAGGAGTTGCGTTATGAGTCTCAAACAGGAAATTCTCGTCGCGATCATGGGCGCGGGCCTTGTGCTGGTGGGCGCAAGCGCCTCGGCAATGCCCATGCATCCGCGCAGCGTACACCATCACTTCACCCGTCACGCACTGCGCCACCGCATCGCAGCGCACAGGGTCGCCGATCTCCACCATCGCGACGCGCGCTAAGCCGCGTCGTGGTTCGGCGCTCGGGTCAGCGCCGACGCAAGGGCCCGGGGCGAGTTCTCCCGGGCCCTTCGCTTTTCTTTTTTATGCGGTCCCGGACGCAAAAGTGCTGCACACTTTTGCTGGTCCGCGTGTCTTTTGACGCGGTCCCGGACGCAAAAGTGCTGCACACTTTTGCTGGTCCGCGCTTTTACAAAATACTCATCGCCTTCAGTGCGAAATCGAAGCCGCCGAAGAGCTTAGCAAGGATCAGAACGAATCCGAGCGCGGTGACAAGCAGATGCGCATCGGCTTTGCGATCCTGCCGCGCCTGCCCCAGACGCGTGCGCGCATTGAGCGCCTCGAAACGCGGGATATCGGCGCGGACGTGCGTGCCGAGATCCGTATCCTCGCCCTGCACGAGGCGGAACACTCTGTCCTCCTGTTCACGCAGGAGCCGTTCGGCTTCGCGCAACGTCGCGCTGTCGCCGAGGAAAATATCGAGAAGTGCCATGGGTGCGCTCGTGGTGAGTGGAAGATGGGGACGCTTTCGCTACGCACTACTCACGCCTTGCCGTTTCTTCTTCCCGCACCCAGACCTGCAGCGCATTCAGCTGCTCGGCGTTGCTGCGGGCTGTCGCGTAGTTGGCTGCGACGTTTGCGGCCAGATCAGCGGCTGCAACGGGCGCGCAGGCGTCATCAGATTGGCCGGCGGGGACGGGAAGCGAGTCGGGATCGGCGCCGAGGCTGGCTGCGTCGAGCACGCGGACAAGGCCATAAGGGATACAAAGGCGAGCAACGGTGCTGCGCGAGACATGGCGATGGACCTCCTGGGCGATGATGGATTTTTCGTCGGCGAGCTTCTGCTGGACTTGCGCTTCCGCGACGGCGCTGTTCAGCGAAATCGCATCCGCGCGGCGCATATGCTCCGCGGCGGCGGCTATGGCGTCGGCTTTCGCGCGCGCATCGTCGCGCTGGAGGGTCGCGATTTTCGTCTGAAGCGTCTCGATATCGCCGGCGTCCCAGTGATGCGCGACGTAGACGCCGCCGCCGAAGGCGAGCGCCGGCAACAGGAGTTTGAGCAGGAAGGAAAACATGTGTGCCTCGAAAAGGAAGATTCACCACAAAGGCACAGAGGCAGTGAGAGAGCGCGTCCGGGGCGGTACGGCGGCCATCATTCCGGATTGGATTGCGCGCGACCAGCCTTCGCTAAAGCTTTGACTGGCGAGTGAGCCTAGTCCTCCGAAGCTGCGGAGCAGCGAAGGAGGAAGTGCGCATGCCATTTCCGACGGCGATGCTCGCTATCCAGGCCATGCTTGTTATCTCACTGTCCCTGTGCCTCTGTGGTTCAATTTTTTTCTACAGCGACGCGATGAGGGCGGCGACGATGGCCTTCAGCCCCGCCGACACGGCGCCTTCGAGGAACGAGGCCGCGCTCTGCTCGGCATCCTGCGCCACGACGCTTTCAGCCACCTGTTCGATCGACGCCCCGGAGCCGAGCTCTGAGAGCGCGTTCTCCACATAGGTCTGCAGCAGCGCCACGGCCTTGGGCTCATAGATGTTCCAATTTTGCCCGCGAGCGTCTCACGTGCGGCCTCCAAACGCTTCTTCAGATTCGCATCGCCGCCGGCACGCTTCTTCTTCGCTGCGGGCCTGGGATGAATGTAAGGCGTGGCGCTCTTCGCCATGGTGTCGCGGCGCGACGGCGTTGCTTTCGGATCGCGCATCACGCGCAGCATGTATTCGACCGGCGATTCACCGTCCGCCGGCGCCGCGTCGGGCGCGGCCTCACGTTTCGGCGCGGGGCGCCGGCTTGCGGGTTTCTTCGGCATGGCGAGAGCGGGAATGAAAACGCCCGGGAAGTCGTCACGACCGCCGGGCGCATGTTTCCGTTGTGCCGAAATGCATAGGCCGTTTGATCAAACCGGTCAATCGAAAATCGCGGGTGTTGCCGAACGTTTCGCATTTTCGCGAAATCGTTCGCGGAAAGTCGCCGGAACATTGCCGTTTCGATGCCATTTCGCCTGATGCCTTCGGGCGCGCCTTTGTGTCATAATCGCGCCGCCGCCCCCATCGTCCGTACAATGATCGACTGGCTGAAGCGACTCGAACAGCTCCCGACCGCCATGATCACGGCGCTGACGATCGTGCTGATGCTGCTGGTCGGCGCGTTCGACTATCTGACGGGCGTGCATCTCTCCGTCTCCGCGTTCTATCTCCTGCCCGTGTCGCTGGCGGCCTGGACCATGGGCTGGGGCATCGGCCTTTCGCTGGCCGTCCTGGCCGTCATCGTGTGGACGTTCGTCGGCTCGCTCTCGGGCGATGCGGATTTTTCGACGCCTTACATCATCGCCTGGAACGCCGCCATCCAGCTCACGACTTACATCGTGGTCGTGACTACGCTGACGACCCTGCGCGCGCTGCAGCGGCAGCTGGAGGCGCGCGTGGCGCAACGCGCGGCCGCCCTCACCGCCGAGATCGCCAACCGCGAACGCCTGCAGCGCGAGCTGCTCGAAGTAAGCGAGCGCGAGCAGCGCCGCTTCGGGCAGGATCTGCATGACGGGCTCTGCCAGCATCTGGCGGCGACGGCCATCGCAGGCCAAGTGCTGAGCGAGAAACTGACTGCGCGCAATCCGGGCGAAGCCAAAGATGCGCGCAAGATCGTCGATCTCATCGAGCAGGGCATCATCCTGTCGCATCAACTGGCGAAAGGCCTGCATCCGGTCGACATGGACGCGGCAGGCCTCATGCAGGCGCTGCAGGAATTCGCCGCCAACACCGGCGAGCTGCACAAGATCTCCTGCCGCTTCGAATGCGACTCGCCCGTGCTCATCCACGATCCCGACACGGCAGGCCACATGTTCCGCATCGCACAGGAAGCGGTCCGCAACGCCATTAAGCATAGCGGCGCGAAAAACATCGTCATCCGTCTCGATACGCTGGATGAAGGCCTGCTGCTTTTGGTTGAAGACGACGGCTCCGGCATCGCGCCCGCTCCTTCGCCGCAACCCCATTCGGGCATGGGCCTGCGCATCATGGCGCACAGAAGCCGCATGATCGGCGCCATATTCGAGTTGCGCGGCGGCGCGCAAGGCGGCACCATCGTTTCGTGCCTGCTCCCCACTCCAGTTCAGGAAACCGGCCGTGAACAAGCCTTCGTCTAAAGTCTTCCTCGTCGACGATCATCCGCTCGTGCGCGAGTGGCTCACCAATCTCATCGACCAGCACGACGATCTGACCGTCTGTGGCGAAGCCGAAAGCGTGCAGCAGGCGCTCGACGGCATCAGCGAAACCAATCCCGACGTGGCGATCGTCGATCTGTCGCTCGCTGGCGGATCGGGCCTCGACGTGGTGAAGAACGTGCGCGTGTCGCGGCCGTCGACGGCGGTGATCGTGCTCTCCATGCACGACGAGCGGCTCTATGCCGAACGCGCGCTCAGGGCTGGCGCCCGCGGCTACATCATGAAACGCGAGACGACGTCGAACATCATCGCGGCGATCCACGAGGTCTTGAGCGGCAAGATCCATGTGAGCCCGCAGATGAACGCGTCACTGGCGGAGAAGTTCGCCGACGGGCGCACGCCGAACCTGCGCTCGCCCATCGAGCAGCTGAGCGACCGTGAGCTGGAAGTGTTTCAGCTTCTGGGCCAGGGCTTCGAAACGCGCCGCGTGGCACAGGTGCTGGGCGTGTCGATCAAGACCGTGCAGGCCTATTGCGCGCGCATCAAGGAAAAGCTCGAACTCGCCAACGCATCGGAGCTCCTGCGCGAAGCCGTGCGCTGGGCCGAACGCACCACCGCGGCGAATTGAAATTTTCGACGCCGCGATTGCGGCGGCATTCTTAGCGCAGGGGCCGCAGTGGTTGCGCGGAGGATATTCACAGGAGACGATGAGACAGTGCGGGACAGCGCATCTCATCGCTCCGTCTCTTGTGAAGTTCCTTTTTGCGCGCCTTCGCGCGCAGCAGATATTCGAAAATCGAGTTCTGTCTTGGCGAACCCGCCTGCCGGCACTGCGCCCTCTGCGCTACCCTGCGACCATTGCGCTAAGAATCTTTCCGCAGCTTCTGTGTCCCCGGGTTACTTGATCTCTGAAACCCGCACCTGCTCCGCAAGCCTGCGGATCGCGTCCGGATGGGCGAGGTCGGTGCCGGGTGAGAGAAGCGCGGCCGAGCCCGCCGCCACGCCGGTGCAGAACGCTTGGCGCCGCGCGCGGCCTTCGATGAGGCTCCAGATCATCGCGCCCAGGAAACTGTCGCCGGCGCCCACCGTGCTCACCGCCTCGACCTTCGGCGCTTCGGCGCGCAACGCTTCGTCATGCGTGGCCAGGATGGCGCCATGCTCGGCCAGCGTCAGCGCGATCGCGCCGACATCTGCGCGCCTGGCAAGATCGCGCGCGGCCGCAGCCAGCGCTTCGATGCCGGACGGCTTCAATCCCACCAACTCGGCGAATTCGTTCTGATTGGGTTTGACGAGCGCCACGCCTTCGGCCAGCGCCGCTTTCAATCCTGCGCCCGTCGTGTCGAGTGCGAGCGGCACGCCCAGCGCCTTCACGCCGCGCGCCACCAGCGTGAAGAATTGCTGCGGCACGCCCGGCGGCAGACTTCCGCTGACGACGGCGAAGGCCGCGCCTTTCGCTTCATCCAGAAACGCGTCGAGACAGGCGCGCCATTCCTTTTCCGAAAGCTCCGGCCCCTGCTCCACGAAACGGAACTGCCTGCCGCCCGTCTTCTCGAACACGGTGAAGTCCTCGCGCGTCTCGCCCGCGATGGCGATCAGCCGGCTTGCCAGGCCCTCGCCCGCGGCCAGTTGCGCCAGCGCCTCGCCGACGCAGCCGCCGACGGGATAAACGGCCCGCGCATCGCCGCCCAGCCGTCCGATCACGCGCGCCACATTGACGCCGCCGCCGCCGGGATCGCGCCGCATGGCGCCACAGCGCAGTTTCTTGAACGGCACCACCTCGTCCACCGCGGTGGATAGATCGAGCGCAGGGTTCATTGTCAGCGTGACGACCCGCGAATTGGTCATGTCCGGCAAAGGGCGCTGGTTGCCGTCCGATCCTAACGATCATGACCCTTGGGGCAATGGCGCGGCCGCCCCGGGATATGCCATCGTGGCCGCATGGGGGAGCGGGCCGGCACAAGCCGATTTTGGGGGCGGACAGCCATGCGGCGGGCGAGCGCGGCGATGCTGGCTGTGTGCGCGATGGCGTTGAGCGCGTGCACGTCGGCCTCCCCCGAAGCGATCGCCGAAAACGATCCCTTCGAGCCGATGAACCGCGCCGTTTATCGCTTCGACGAGCGCTTCGACAAATATGTCGTACTTCCGGTTGCCGGCGTCTACGTCTATCACACGCCCGCACCGATCCATCACGGCCTGCACAATTTCCTCATCAATCTCGATTCGTCTGTGACGTTCGTGAACGACGTCCTGCAGGGCCGGATTTCGAATGCGGGCGAGACGCTCGCGCGCTTCACGATGAACACGACGGTCGGCATCGGCGGGCTCATCGACGTGGCCACACCCGCCGGCATTCCGTTCCACGCGTCCGATTTCGGACAGACGCTCGGCCGCTACGGCGTGCCCGAAGGGCCGTTCCTGGTGCTGCCGATCATCGGGCCCGATCCGCCGCGCGATCTCGGCGGCGACGGCGTCGATCTTTTTCTCGATCCGCTGTTCTATGTGCCGCCCGGCGCTTCGGTGCTCGACCGGCTGGCGCTCACCGCGGGCCTCAGAACCCTGAGCCCCTTCGAAGTCCACGCACGCAACATCGTGCTCAGGCAGGAGCTCGAGCGCGGCTCTGTCGATCCCTATGTCACCATGCGCAGCGTCTATCGCCAGCTGCGCGACGAAGAGATCCGTGACGGCGAGCCGGGCAAAGACGGCCGGCCGCCCGCGAAGTGAGAAAAAGGTTTCAATGCAGTGGTCGCAGTGGTTCCGCGGTGGCCGCAGAGGAAGTTCGCCATGCCTGAAATATCGCGCGCGTAGCGGGCAAAAAGAAATTTCACAGGAGACAGTGAGGCGGTGAGACACTCGACCTCTCATTGCCTCACCGTCTCCTGTGAATAATTCACTGCGCGCTTCGCGCCCGAAATTTCGAGTACGGACGAGCTTCCCCCCGCGTACACAGCGCACCCGTTGCGATCCCCGCGTTAAAAATATCCTTCTCGCCGCGTTAAACCGAAAAGACGCATTTGCAGGAATTGCCGAGTTGGTATTTGATTTCCGCGCGCTGCTTGTTCGCACACGGATCGATAAGGGGATTTGACAGGTGAAATTCGGAAAATTCTTTGCGGCCGCGTTTGCCGCGCTCGCTTTCGTGTCGCAGGCAACGGCCGACACCGTCGCCAAACATCACATGGTGGCCGCCGCCAATCCGTATGCGGCGCAGGCGGGCCTCGACATGCTGCGCGCCGGCGGTACGGCGGTCGATGCCGCCATCGCCACGCAGATGGTGCTGGGTCTGGTCGAACCGGAATCCTCCGGCCTCGGCGGCGGCGCGTTCCTCGTGCTCTACGATCCCGCAACGAACAAGGTCACGACCTTCGACGGCCGCGAGACGGCGCCGGCATCCGCCTCGCCCGACATGTTCCTCGATGCCAAAGGGCAGGTGCGGCCGAAAAGCCAGGTGATCCCCGGCGGGCTTTCCGTCGGCGTGCCCGGCGTCGTCGCCATGCTCGAGATGGCGCACAAGAAATACGGGCGGCTCCCCTGGGCGAAGCTGTTCGAGCCCGCGATCAAGCTGGCGCGCGACGGCTTTCCCGTCGGCCCCAAGCTCGCCCACACGATCGCCACCGATACGGCCGCGGCGCAGATGCCCGACATCAAGCGCACCTTCTATAATGCCGACGGCACGCCCTATCGCGAGGGCGAGATCTTCAAGTCGCCCGCTTACGCGGCGACGCTGGAAGCGATCGCCAAACATGGCGCGCGCGCGTTCTATTCCGGCGCCATCGCGCGGTCGATCGTCGATGCCGTCGAGCATGCGCCGGTCAATCAGGGCGGCATGACGCTCGCCGATCTGAAGGCCTATCGCCCGCTCGAACGTCCGCCGGTGTGCGGCACCTATCGCGGCGACAAGGTCTGCTCCATGGGCCCGCCCTCGTCCGGCGGCGTCGCGGTGCTGCAGATTCTGGCCATGCTCGAACGGTTTCCCTCGAGCGATCTGCAGCCGGGCACGCTTTCCTATGCGCAGCTCTTCACGCAGGCGAACCGCCTCGCCTTCGCCGACCGCAACGAATATCTGGGCGATCCCGCCTTCGTGTGCGTACCCGTCGAAGGATTGCTGAACAAGCAATATCTGGCGCAGCGTTCGGCGTTGATCAATCCGGACAAGGATATGGGCACGGCGCCCGCCGGCACGCCGCCCGATCGCGGCAATTGCCTCTATGCGCCGCAGCGCACGCCGCAGCGTCACGGCACGAGCCATCTCTCCGTGGTCGACGACAAGGGCGAAGTGGTGGCCATGACGACGACCATCGAATCCGGTTTCGGTTCGATGGTGATGGCGAGCGGCTTCCTGCTCAACAATCAGTTGACCGATTTCTCGCTCGAGCCGATGCGCGACGGAAGGCCCGTCGCCAATGCGCCCGCGCCGGGCAAGCGTCCGATGAGCGCCATGGCGCCGTCGATCGTGTTCGGACCGGACGGCAAATTCCTCATCGCCGCGGGCTCGCCCGGCGGTCCCGTGATCATTCCCGATGTCGCAGGCGCGCTCATCGCGCTGATCGACGGCGGACTCACGCCACAGCAGACGGCGGCCTTGCCGCACATCTTCAACATGAACGGGTCCACCATCGTCGAGAAAGGCACGCCGCTCGAAGCGCTGGTGCCGAAGCTCGAAGCGATGGGCCATACCGTGCGCGTGTTCCCGATCTACAGCGGCCTGCATATCATCGAGAAAACGAAAGACGGCTACATCGGCGGCGCCGATCCGCGCCGTGACGGCGTGGCGCTGGGGGATTGAACAGGCGGCCGGCACGATGTTCGTGCGCTTCGTGATCGGAAGACTCGATAACGACTCAGGCCGGCGCCAGGGACTTTTTCAGGCCGCAAAGCGATTGAGAGAGTCGGGCGCGCTGAGTCAGGTCGACGCCGATCATCTCGAACAGATATCTGTCTGGTTCAACCGCAATCTGGAAAGGCCCTCCCGCCTGTCGCTCTCGCCGCGCCCCAACAGCAAGGCGCAGGCACTGAGCTGGTTCAAGCCCACTGCAAAGGAGCACATCGCCAAGATGCGGGAATATGCAGAGATACTCGAGCGCTACGGCCTGCGCGTCGAGATGATCAAGGCGAAGCGTCTCGGCTACGTCCTTTATGAGGACGATTTCCAGGTCGCGGCTTGCCCGTTCAGCGACACCCCGACCTAGCCGCGGCCTCCGTCTGCGACGAACCGCCCTTATCGATTTCACAAACTTTCTAGTGTAAGAAGGGGCGACTCGCAGGAGACATGGGCTCGATGGACCAGGATTCGACAGGCTTTCTCGACCGCTGGTTCCTCGCCCATCCGCGCTCGATCGGCACGACCTATCTGGGCCATATGGGCGGCGCCTTCGCCATCAGCGGCCGCATGGCCGCGACCAGCCTCGCCTGCCTGATCCACGCCTTCGTGCCGGGCCTGTTCGAGAAAGCCGCGAGCGGCACCGTCACCGAGCTCGATCGCGAATTCACCTCCCGCCGCGCCAACATGGCGAGCGATCTGGGGCTTTAGTCTGCTGGGACCGCCGCCACCTTGGCGGCATCTTGCAAGACTTCGCTGCGGGACGCCGGCGGTCCCAGCAAGCTGTCCCCGACTAGATGCTCTGAAACGGATGCACCCGCCGTCCCTTCCGGGCTGCGACCAATTCCTCCAGTGCCTCCTGCACGCGCATGACGACGCTGGAGGGATGGCAGATCGTTGCGGCGCGCACGGCGTCGGGCATGCTCCAGCCTTCGCCGCAGAATTTCTCCACGATGATCCAGTCGCGCTCCTTCAATCGCGCGCGGATGTGATCGAGACGCCGGATCGCGTCGATCTGCGATTGCGTGAAGGGATCCCTCGGGCCTGGCGCGCCGCCGGACACGAGCGTCGTCGAGTCCTTGCCCGAAAAGCCGCGCAATTCGTACAAGCGCCGCACTTCTTCGCCCGCCGCGAATTGATCGTCGCTGATCTTGCCGCGCGCATGCGCCAGCGTGAGGGGATGTTCGCCGATGTTGCGCGCGCGTTTCTCGCGGCCGGTTTTGGCAGAGACGAATTCCTCGACGAAGACGGAGCCCGGCCCCGCTTTCGGCTTGTAGCGCTCTTCCGCCGGCGCGGCGGTTGATGCTTCGCCTTTCTTCCTGCGCTTCCTGCTCATCGCGGCCCTTTCAACTCATGACCGCATTTCGGGCAGCGGTTGCGCTTGATGACGATGGCGCGCGCGCAGCCATGGATGCGCTTGATGGCGCCCCTGTGTTCGAGTCGGTCGAGCAGACGCGAGGCGGCGCTGCGTGACGCGAGCCCCAGTTCGATCCGGAGATCCTCGCAGCTCGGCATCGTGCCGGTGCGCGCATGGAACGCGCGGACGGCTTCGAGGCAGGCGCGCTGGCGTCTGGTCAGGCCCATCATGTGCGCAGGCTCCACGAGAGAAGCGCGACGCCGGCGGCGATGCTGAGCGTGGCAAGCCAGGCGATCTGCTTTCGCGCGGCCCGGAAGCGGGGCAGTGGGGGAATCGCCGTATGGGAGACGGACAGCGAGAAGCCTGCCACGCCCAGGAGCATGGCGAGGACGACAAAGACGCTTTGGGCGGAGGTCATGGGCGGGTTCCTTGGGGTGAAAAGTGATCCGGTCGCATGTGGCGATTATCCCTTACTTGACTAATTGAACGGAAACAGGTACATAAGCTCCACGGTCGCAATCGACCGGTGAACCGGAGCGGGTCATGGCTAAGTCCTTGAAAAAGCCTCTGAAAACCATTCACCAGATGACGTTCAAGGAATGGGAACAGGCCTTCCCGGATGAGCGTCACTGCATGGTCTATCTGACCCATCACCGCTGGCGCGAAGGCGTCCGCTGCCCGCGCTGCGGCAATCCCGAGTGCAAGCCGCACGGGACCATGGAATTCAATTGGCTCTGCAATAAGTGCTCGCCCACGGCGACGAACTACCGCTTCAGCGTCATCGCCGGTACGATCTTCGAGAACACAAACAAGCCGCTGCGTGACTGGTTCCGCGTCATCCACCTTATGCTCACCAGCAAGAAGGGCATCAGCGCTTTGCAAATCCACCGCATGATGGGCTTCGGCTCTTACAAGACCGCTTGGTACATGTGCCACCGCGTGCGCGCCGGTCTTGCGAACGAAGAATTCCGCAAGCTGATCGGTTACGTCGAAGTGGACGAGACCTATATCGGCGGCAATGACAAGAACCGGCACGCCGACAAGAAGTCCCACAAGCCCGGCGGACAAGGCGATCCGCTCAAATTCGCCGTGATCGGCGCCGTCGAGCGCAAGGGCAATGTTGTCGCTCGCGTGCTGGACAAAGTGAACACCGCGACGATGACCAACTTCATCAGCGAAGTCGTTTCGACGGACGTTTCGCTTCTCAGCACAGACGATGCAGTCGGATACCGTAACCTGCGTGACAACTACCGTCATGGCGCTGTCGATCACAGCAAAAAGAAGTATGTCGTCGGCGCGTTGCATACCAACACGATTGAAGGCTTCTGGAGCCTCATCAAGCGCGGCGTGATGGGCAGCTACCATAAGGTCAGCCGCAAATATCTCCCGCTGTACGTCGCGGAATTCCAGTTCCGCTACAACAATCGGAGCAATCCGAACATCTTCGCTGAGGCAATTCGCGGATGCTGAAGGTGCCCCAGATATTGCACCGTTCGTTTTGGATCGGCATCCCTTTAGTGGTTTTGTTTTTTGTTGTTTGGTCATCGACTTATTCTGCGTCTTATCAAACATGCCAAATAGAGCGCGCCCAAAACGGCAGCGATGCCAAGCAGCCTGATTTCGGTCAGAAGGTCGCTTACTTCTTTGTCTGTGAGGGGGTGACTCTCGATGACAACGCGGACCTTCTTACCGCGCTCGCAACCTTGGCCGTTGCAGGTTTCACCCTGACGCTGTGGCTCACTAGCAATGAGCAGGCGCGTTTGACTCGTAAGGCCATCGAAGTCGCCAGAGATGAATTCACCACCACTCACAGACCACGCATACGAATTCGATTTATCACCCCACATTCCAACAAGAGTGGAACAGCTACGTTTAGGGTCGTTGCTGCAAACGTCGGGGAAACTCCCGCAAACGTCACAGAAACCACCTTTGAAGCTATCGAACACGAAGGATGGGAGGGTGTTAACATCACTCTGAAACCCCAAAGCACCATGTCTGAAGATATTTGGATGCGCAACCGCCCCGGATTTTCCTCTAAACGGCACGCCGCTGCCGCGCGGTGGAACATCATAAACTATGGAAGGACGCCCGCGATCATTCGTGAGGTTCGCGTTGCAGTTCGCAGAACTGCAACCGATCTTGTTGCTGACGACTGGGCCGAACTTGAGCGCACGACACTCGAACGCGAGGTGTTGAGCGCAGGTGAAATGCTTTTCGAAAATTCCATATGGACGAGAGACCCGGACAAAAGTATGGACGACGGGATCGCTACTGCGCTTCAAGCGGGTAGCCTTTTTGTCTATTTCTTTGGGCACGTCGACTACGAGGATGTGTTCGGGCTGGACCACGAAGTGCAATTCTGCTGGCGCTATTCGCGGGGGCATTGGCGGCGATGGGGCGGTAGCGCCCACAACTTCCGCACCTGACGCGCTAGCCGCCGCCCCGAAGCCGCAGATCGCGGTCAGCGCCATCAGCCGAATCAGTGACCGACCGAATGTCCGCCGCGAACCTGAGCGACCAGCCCAAGAACGCGATCCGCAGCCGGATGCGCAATTTTCTTTCCATAAACCGGGTAGGTAGCGAAAGTTCCACATATTAGTCAAGTCCGGTATAACCGCCTCGCATGTCTATGTTCCTGTTATGTTCTTATCGATTTAGAACCTTTATGGTCCATTGTCAACCAAATTGGTTGTTTTTATTTCGGGATGGTTAGAGTTGAGTGCCTCCATGAACCAGCTCGCCCGCCTGCGCCTGGAGCGCGGCCTGTCGCAACAGGACCTCGCCGAGAAGCTCAACACGACGTCGGTATCGATCGGCCGCTACGAGCGCGAGGACCAGCGCCTGACGCTGCCGCTGCTGCGCAAGCTCGCGAAGGTGCTCGACGTCACCGTCGCGGAGATCGCGGGCGAAACCGGCGCGGCCGACGAACATTATCCCGTGCCGGTCTACGATCTGCGCGCCTCCGCCGGCGCCGGCGCGCTCGCGATCGACGTGCCTGCGACCGAGCATCTGATGTTCCGCGAGCAATGGCTCCGGAAGATCGCAGGCGATCTCGGCGGGCTGATGGTGCTCGGCATCTCGGGCGATTCCATGTGGGAGACACTGCACGACGGCGACCATGCGCTCGTCGACCGCGCGCAGACCAATCCGCGCCGCGAAGGGCTCTATGTCATCCGCATCGACGATATGCTGCAGGTGAAACGCATCTCGATGCATCCCGTGTCGAAGCTGCTGACGGTGAAGTCCGACAATCCCGCCTATCCCACTTACGACAACATCCCGCCGGAGGAGATCGCCATCATGGGCCGCGTGGTGTGGATCGGGCGGAGTTTGGGTTAGCGAATTTTAGCGCAGAGCACGCGGGGGTTGCGCAGTGGGCGCAGGGATAACGAGCGCGTCCCCGAAATCCGCACACGTTTTCCAAGTATCTTCCGCGCGCGAATGCGTGCAAAAAAGAAATTTCACAGGAGACGGTGAGACAGTGAGGTACGCGATCTCTTATTGCCTCACCGTCTCCGCGTGAACATTTCCTTGCGCCACGCGCGCGATGTATCCGGCACGGACGCGCCTGCCCCCCGCGCCCGCTGCGCAACCTCCGCGTCCGCTGCGCTAAAAAATCCTAGGGCTCGTTCTCGAAGACGTCCGCCACGATGTAGAGCGGGCGATCTTTCGCTTCGATGTAGAGGCGGCCGAGATATTCGCCGATGAGGCCGATGCAGAGAAGCTGCACGCCGCCCAGGAACAGCATGATGACGACGATCGAAGCATAGCCCGGGACGTCGATGCCGTAGATCAGCGTGCGGATGACGAGGTAGAGCGCATAGGCGAAGCCCAGCATCGAGATCACCGCGCCAACCCAGCTCGCCATGCGCAAGGGCACGATGGAAAAGCTCGTCAGTCCGTCGACGGCGAAATTCCACAGGCGCAGGAAATTCCAGTGCGTCTCGCCCGCCACGCGCGCCTCGCGCACGAATTCGACGCCCGTCTGTTTGAAGCCGACCCAGGCGAACAGGCCCTTCATGAAGCGGTTGCGCTCGGGCAGCGACAGCAGCGCGTTCACCACGCGGCGATCCATCAGCCGGAAATCGCCGGCGTCATGCGGAATGGGCACGCTCGCGATGGCGTTGAACACACGATAGAAGGCGCCTGCCGTGGCGCGCTTGAAAAGCGAGTCCGTCTGCCGCGAGGCGCGCACGCCGTAGACGACGTCGAACCCTTCGCGCCACTGGACGATGAAGTCCGCGATCAGCGACGGGGGATCCTGCAAATCCGCGTCGATGACGATGACGGCGTCGCCTTTTGCCTGCTCGATGCCGGCGGTCATCGCCGCTTCCTTGCCGAAATTGCGCGCGAAGTTGACGATGCGCATGCGCCGGTGGTGGCCGAGCTCGGCCTGCAATAGTGCGAGCGTGCGGTCGCGGCTGCCGTCGTTGACGCAGACATATTCGACGGGCACGTCGAGCGTCGCCGCCACGCGATCCATCTCGGCGAAGAACGACGCGATCGCTTTCTCTTCGTTGTAGAACGCCACAACGATCGAAATCAGGCCGGCGTTCGCTCGATTCATTGTGCGGGTTCCGAGGGCGGGACGATTCCCCAGCCGATCCTCAACGGTTTGGCGCGGGGCTCGCGCGGCCAGGGGAAGCTCTTCACGCCCATGATCCTCATGCCCGGTAAATTCAATGTTGCCGGCGGCGAATCGTTTGCATGAGTCTGCCAGACGACGAGCGCGCCTTCACGGGCAAGCCTCTGCGGCGTGATCCAGGGCGCATGGCGGGGGTCGCCGTCGATATAGACCGAGGCGCGGGGCTCGAGCCGCATGGCAATGAGGCCGGCCGTCCAGCCGTCACCGGCGACGATGTCGAGCGGGCGATGGGTTGTTGCGGACCAGCCGGCCGCGAATTCCTGCGCCATGGCGCGGTCCGGCCACTGCGTGCGCGAAGGCTTGCCGCGCCATTCGGGAACCCACGCCGTCGAGAGCACGTAAGCCAGCGGCATGATGACGAAGAGCGCCGCGACCCAGATATAAAGCTGACGTTCGGACGTCGCAGCCCAGCGCGGCTGCATTGCATAGACGATCAGAAGCCCGGTCAGATTCCACATCGGCGCGCCCCACATGTCGCGGATGCCGAAACCCGACAGCAGCGACAGCAGCGCCGTGATCAGCGCGGGACCCAGCCCCAGAAAAACCAGAAAACGGAAATTCTCGTCGTCCAGCGACGGCAGCTTCACGCGGCGCAGAAGTCCGATGGCCGCGGCGACGATCAGCGCCGGCAGCAGCGTGGCCAATTGCGACAGCAGGAAATGGAACGGTGCGATGATGCGATGAAGCGCGCTCTCGCCGTGCCCGGCGCGCGCCGCGGCATAGCTGAAGGTCGGGAAATGATTTTGGACCAGCCACGTCAGATGCGGCGCGATGACGGCGAGGAGAACCGCAAGCGCGAGGTAGGGCCCGAACGTCGCGAACGCGGCTGCCGTCTTCCGCGTGCTGAGCAGATGCGCGAGCATGGCGAGGAAGAGAACGGCGGAGGCGTATTTCGTGAGCACCGCCATACCGCAGGCAAGCCCCAGCATCGCCCACCAGCGCAAGCCGCCCGTCCGGATCGCACGCAGGTAGCTGTAGGTCGCCCAGGCCCACACCGGCATCTGCGCCACGTTGTGATTCCATTCGGGCGTCGGGATCGAGAAGTAATAGACGCCGACGAGCAACAAGGTCGCGATCAGCGCCTGCCGCGACGGCATCATTTCGCGCCCGATCAGGAAGACGAATGCATAGGTGATGGCGATCGCGATCTGACTCAGCAGAAACGGCCCGATGTCGCCCAGCACATCGAAAAAGGCTTCCACCGTCCACGACGGCAACGGCGGATGTTTGAAATAGCCCCACTGCCATTCATGACCCCAACCCAACCCGTCGCTCACCACATCGAGCGGCAGGCTGACGGCGAAGAACCACGGCACCAGCGTCCAAATGAGCAGCTGCGCCAGGATGAGATGCGCGAGGGTGTGTGCATCGCTTTGGAGGAAGGAGGTCTTTTGTGGATTGGTCGCGGAGGGAAGCGTCATGATGGATATCAAAAGCTCGTCACGGCAAATGTCAAAATGGGCAGATCGACACGCCGCCTAGGGCAGATCGAACTCGAACAGATCCTTCGCGGCGATGACCGTGCCGGAAAAGTTCTTCTTCACGCCGGCCGTGTATTTCGAAGCGTCCGTCTCGCTGTCGTCGCCGGGCACGAAATGGGTGAGCAGTACCGTCTTGACATGGGCGCGCGCGGCGATCGCGCCGACTTCTTCCGGCGTCAGATGCTCATGCACCATGTGAAACACCTGCTGTTCGTCGAGCCCCGCGGGCGGCGTTGTGATCCCGACGTCGGCCGTTTTCGCCTGGCATAGACAGACTTCGCTGACGAGCACGTCGGCGCCTTCGGCCAGCTTCGCCACGGCATCGCTCGCGCCGGTATCGCCGGTGAAGACGACCGATCCGGACGGCGTGTCGAAGCGATAGGCGTATGATTTGTCGGGTGCGCCCGTGGGACCGTGCGACGGAAAATGGAAATGCGAATTCTCGGCCGCGGTCACGCGCAGGCCTCCCTCTGTGTAGAACGGACCGTCTTTATCGATGTCATGGGCGTCAAACATCCCGGCCGACGGCGGAAGCGCGGGCACGCCGGCGCGGAAGATCCGCTCCGAGACGCTCAGATAGTCGAGCGCCGTGTGCACCAGAAAGGTCGTGGCGGGCGGGCCGTAGATGTCCGTTTGCGTCGCAGGCAGATGATGCCAGGCCTTCTCGAACCATGTGAGCGAGATGAAGGGAACGAGGCCGGCGTCGTGATCGATGTGATGGTGGGTGATGAAGACGGCCTTGATGTCGCTGTGCTTGAACCCGGCCCAGGCGATCTGGCGATCGGTGCCCGCGCCCACGTCGATCAGATAGGGCGCGCCGTCCACGACGATCAGCGTCGCGGGTTCCGAGCGGAATTTCTCGGCCTTCGGACCGCCATAGGTGCCGAGGAAGATGATCCGCGTCGCATGCGGGGCGTCCCCGGCGCGCGCCGGCGCTACGGCAGATATTGCCGTAAAGGCTGCGACGATAAGGGCTCTGATCATCCCGGTTACGCTCCAGTTGCGCCGCTCGACGCCGACGTTACCGGAATGTCATTCGGGGAACCATGACGCCCTTCCGGCCTCCTGCCCGATGTGGTTTGATCCCCGCCCGATAATCCATTCAAGGGAGACGACCATGGAAAACAAGCTGGATTTCTACATCGACGGAAAATGGGTTTCTCCCGCGACACCCAAGACGCTCGATGTCATCAACCCCGCCAACGAAGAAGCCTATGCGCGCATCAGCCTCGGCTCCAAGGCCGACGTGGACAAGGCGGTCGCCGCCGCCCGCCGCGCCTTCGAGACCTATTCGCGGACGTCCAAGGAAGAACGCCTCGCGCTGCTGAGCAAGATCGTCGAGGTCTACCAGAAGCACTATGCGGAGATGGTCGAAACCATCACGAAGGAAATGGGCGCGCCCATCTGGCTTTCGAAAGCAGCCCAAGCCGCAACCGGCATGGCGCATTTCGGCGAGGCCATCCGGCTTCTGAAGGAATTCCAGTTCGAGAAGGTCAACGGCTCGACGGCGATCGTCTATGAGCCCGTCGGCGTCTGCGGCCTCATCACGCCGTGGAACTGGCCCATCAACCAGATCACCTGCAAGGTGGCCCCTGCGCTTGCGGCCGGGTGCACGATGGTCTTGAAGCCGTCGGAAGTGGCGCCGATGAGCGCGCTTCTCTTTGCGCAGATCCTCGACGAAGCGGGCGTGCCGCCGGGCGTGTTCAATCTCGTCAACGGCGACGGTCCGACCGTCGGCGAAGCGTTGTCGTCGCATCCGGGCATCGACATGATGTCGTTCACGGGCTCGACGCGCGCCGGCATCGCGGTGGCGAAGGCTGCGGCGGATACGGTCAAGCGCGTGGCGCAGGAACTGGGCGGCAAATCGGCGAACATCGTCCTCGACGACGCCGATCTCAACAAAGCCGTGGCGCAGGGCGTGCAGGGTGTCATGACCAATTCGGGGCAGTCCTGCAACGCGCCCACGCGCATGTTCGTGCCGCGCGCCAAGCAGGATCAGGCCATCGGCATCGCCAAGGCTGCGGCCGAGAAGGTAAAGGTCGGCGATCCGTTCGCGGAAGGCACGACCATCGGCCCGGTGGTGAGCGAAGTGCAGTTCAACAAGATCCAGGCCCTCATCCAGAAAGGCATCGACGAAGGCGCGACCCTCGTCACCGGCGGCGTTGGACGTCCGGAAGGCTTGAACCGTGGCTATTATGTGCGCCCGACCATCTTCGCCAATGTCACGAACGACATGACCATCGCGCGCGAAGAGATCTTCGGGCCGGTGCTGTCGATCCTGCCTTACGACACGGAAGCCGACGCGATCAAAATGGCCAACGATACGGTCTATGGTCTGTCGGGTTACGTGCAGTCGGGCAATATCGAGCACGCGCGCAAGGTCGCGGCGCAGCTGCGCACCGGCAATGTGCATCTGAACGGCGCCGGCGCCGACTTCAAGGCGCCCTTCGGCGGCTACAAACAGTCCGGCAACGGCCGCGAATGGGGCGAATTCGGCTTCGACGAATTCCTCGAAGTCAAAGCCGTGATGGGCTATCAGGCCGCGTAAACGCGCCTGATCATCGGACAGAGGCCATCGGCGTATCGCGCCGGTGGCCTTTTTCTTTGCTACGATGACGTGACGGGGAAATGATTCATGCGTGTTTGGGGCGCCGCGGTTCTTGCACTGTGTCTGGCCGGAAGCGTCATGGCGCAGACGGCGGAGATTCCCGAAGCGCATCTGCTGCTCGTCGACCGCAACGCATTGCGGCCGGTCGATGCGGAGCGCGACGGCGCGCGTTTCGAAGCAATCGAGAAACCCATCTTTCGCGAGCTGATGGCGCGCCACGGCGCGAATCTCATTCTCGATTCCAACCTCGCGCCGACGCACTGGTCCGGTCTCGATGTCACGGCGGAAGCCGAAGCGGCCCTGCATGCCGCCATTCCGGAATGGTCGCCGCCATCCGGTGCTCCCGCGTCGACCGCACCGGCCAAGGCGTCGCCGGTGCGCATGCTGTTTGCCGAGATGGGGTCGTCCGAATTGTCCGAGCGCAAATTCTACGAGACGCTCGAGCATCTCGCGGCCGGACGCGGTGCAACGCTCGTCGTGAACAAAAAGGCCGTCGTCCTGGGCGCGCCGGATTTCGACATCACCAAGCTCGCGCAGTCGACGTTCGAGACCTATCAAAGCTCGGGGACACTGCCGCTGGTCGTGGGCGGCCCGGACCTGCCGATGGCGCACGTCGCTATTCTCAATCGCACGGCGCTGGTACGAGACTCTGCCGCCGGCAGAAGCCTTCAACTGCAAGCGCGCGCCCTCGCAGCTCGCAATATGGATTATCTTCGCGGCGAGGAATCGACCTTGGGAGGCTTGCGAAACCGCCTCAAGGCGCACCTTGCTTCGCTCTCGCCGGACAAAAGAGCAAAAGCACTCCAGGACTATTCGGATGCGCAGAAGGTCCTGCGCGCGGAAGCTCGAGATCGTCAGGATACGTTCAAAGTCGCCGTCACGACGGCGCAGAAAAAGATCGAAGCCGCAGCCGGCCCCGCCGTTCTGAAGGTCGTCGCCGACGATCACGCGAACACCATTGTCGACAGCGCAGCCGTCGTCGCGAGCGACGACGCACTCGACATCACGACGTCCGCGGTCGCGAAGCTCGACGCGGCTTTGCCGCACGTCGACGTGACGCTAGAGCCGGTGCAGAAGAAGTAGCGCCGCTTTCTCTGGCCTCCATCGCCGCCACCAATTTCTTCGGCGCGACGGCGCGGAAGCTTTCGTCGATCCAGGCTTCGAGGATGTCGAGCGGCGGTTTGTCTTTGGCGCCAAACTCCGCCGTGATCCAGCCGGACTTGCCGAGGCCATAAGCCGTCGGTTTCGCGAAGGCATGCATCTCGAGCGCGAATTCGCGCGAGCGGGGCAGCTTGAGCGAGAGGCCGAGCCGTTCCTTGTCGACGCCCATGAAGACGAAGGTCTTGCCCTTCACCTTGACGGCGTATTCGCCCCACGGACGATCGACCGTCACTTCGGGATAGCGGCTGGCGAATTTGTGCAGGCGATCGAAAGCTTGTTTGAGCGAGGCCATGGTACCCCGGCACCGACCTCGGGAGGCTAAAGCAATATCCTCTCTCCTCAAAATATCCGTCATCACCCGGCGCGCGGATGCGCGTCCGGGTGACCCCGCCGTGCTGCTCGCCGTCGAATTGCTGCTCTTCGAAAGGAAGCCGCGGAGCTTCATTCCGGCCGGCATAGCCGCCCTCGTCGCCGCCTTGTGGCGTCCATGGCTCATCGGCGCCGGTCCGCTCTTTCCGTTTGCCGCAGTGCCCGTGATGGTGGCGCGGCGCGATCTGTTGCGCGTGCGCGCACGCCTCGTCAGCGACAAAAGCGAACGCCGCAAGCTCCTGGCGCTCGCCGGCTGATCGGATCCCGCAGGCGCGTAGGAGAATCCGGCGCCGATGCGGCGGATTTCCCTACGCCTTACGCGGTTATTGCTTGGGCTTCTGGTTCGGCTGGCAACCCGTGTTGTTGGCCGCCATATGGTTGTCGCCGGCCATGGAGCCGCCCGACATATGGTCGCCGCCCGCCATGTGGTCGCTGCCGCCGGCCATCGATCCGCCAGCCATGTGGTTGCCGCCCGCCATGGCGCCGCCGGCCATGTGGCCCTGCGTGCAGCCCGAATTGGTGCCGTGACTCGCCATCATGCCGCCACCCGTCGTGGGTCCGGACATGGAACCGCCGGTCTGGGCGAGGGCTGCGAACGCGAAGGCGCTGAACGCCAAAGTCAAGGGAAGAATGCGGATGTTCATGGTGCTCTCCTGAATGGGACCGCAAATGGTCCGTGTTTCGATCTGGGAGACGGTCTCGCCTTCCCCATTCACCAGTTCGAACTTCATGGGCGATCAGTTACAGTCGGAGTCGCATTTCATGAATCTTTCGCCGAAGCCGTAACATTCGAACGTTTTCGCGCGAATTCTCCAAGAGGCCCCGCGTGCTGGCCGCCGAAGCGGAGCTTAAAGGTTTAATGGTCGCCGGACTGGCCGGCGACAAGGCGGCTTATCGCGTGCTCTTGACGGCACTCGGCGACGTTCTGCGGAGATATTATTCGCGTCGTGTCGGCCGGGACGACGCGGAGGATCTGGTGCAGGACGCGTTGATCGCCATACACACACGCCGCGCGACCTATGACGCGCAGCAGCCCTTCACGCCCTGGTTCTACGCCGTCGCGCGCTACAAGCTGCTCGATCATCTGCGCCGCAAGCGCGTGCGTGCCGCCGTGTCGCTGGACGACGCCGGCGATCTCTTCGCGGAAGACGACAGCGAAGCCGCGCTGGCGCGCCGCGATCTCGAGACTTTGCTGGCAGCGTTGCCGGAGCCGACGCGCGCGCTGATCCGGCAGGTGAAGATCGAAGGCCTCACGATGCAGGAAGCGGCGGCGCAGACGGGACGTTCGGAAATCGCCGTGCGCGTCGGCATCCATCGCGGACTTAAGACGATCAGCGACAAACTTCGCGGAAAGGACGCCCGTGAAGACGGATGAGCTGATCGAAAATCTGTCTGAGACGCTTTCGCCTGTGCCACGGCACGCGGTACTGCTCAGGCTCGCGCAAGGCGTCGGCGCCGGCGCGCTGGTGTCGTTTATCGTACTGTGCGCATGGCTCGGCTTCCGGCCGGATCTGTCGAGCGCCGTCGACACCTCCGCCTATTGGATGAAGTTTTTCTATACGCTGTCTTTGGCGCTGTTCGCCTTCTGGGCGACGGAAAGGCTGGCGCGGCCGTCGTCGAAAGCGGGATGGCCATTGCTGGGTCTCGCAATCGTCATCCTCGCGCTGACGTTCCTCTCCGGCATGCAGATGATGCACACGCCGCCCGCCAAGCGCATGCCCATGCTGATGGGACATTCCGCGCGCATCTGCCCGTGGCTGATCGTGGCGCTGTCGGCGCCGATCTTCGTCGGCACGTTCTGGAGCCTACGCACGCTGGCGCCGACGCGGACCGTGCTCGCGGGTGCGGTTGCAGGCTTCGCCTCCGGCGCGCTCGGCGCCTGGATCTACGCCTTCCGCTGCGACGAGACCTCGGCGCCGTTCCTGCTTGTGTTCTTCACGCTCGGCATGGCGCTGGTGGGACTGGCCGGTTCCCTGATCGCACGCCGCGTGCTGCGCTGGTAGTGCTTCAGCGCTTGTGCGGCGGCGCGTGCGCGGCTCCGCCCGGACCGGCAAAGAAATAGCGGAGGAATTCGCTGTCGGGCGAAAGGACCACCGTCGTGTCGCTGCTCTGCAGCGCGTCCCGGTAGGCCTCGAGCGAGCGGTAGAAGGCGAAGAAATCGGGATCCTGGCCGAAGGCTTCGCCGAGGATGCGCGTCTTCTCCGCATCACCCTCGCCTTTGAGGATATCGGCTTCGCGGGTCGCCTCGGCCTTGATCACCGTCACTTCGCGATCGGCGCGGGCGCGGATGCCGTCGGCCACTTCCGTGCCTTCGGCCTCGATCAGCGCCGCCTCGCGTTTGCGCTCCTGCTGCATGCGCGCGAACACCGCATCCGTGCTCTCCTGCGGCAGGTTCGCATGACGGATGCGCACATCGACGACCACAATGCCAAAATCCTTCGTCTCCGCATTCATGGCTTCGCGGACGGCGCGCATCAGCTGATCCTGCTTCGTCGAAACCACGTCGAGGAGGCTGGCGGAGCCCAGGACGCGACGGAGCTTCGCATCGAGGATCGCCGTCAGGCGCTGCACAGCGATGTCCTTGGTCTTGGCGATCTCGTTGAAGCGGATCGGATCGACGATGCGCCAGCGCGCGAAGGCGTCGATGGAAAGGTCCTTCTTGTCCTGCGTCTCGATCTCTTCCGCCTGCACGTCGACGTTCAACAGCCGATTGTCGATGAAGGCGACGGTCTGCACCCAGGGAATCTTCACGTGCAGGCCGGGTTCGGTTTCGACAGCGCGCGGCCCGCCCCATTGCAGGAGGATCGCCTGCTCGGTCGGATAGATTGTGTAGAACGACATGTAGAGGACGGTGAGGACGATCGCCGCGGTCGCGCCGGCCAGCCAAAGCGTGAGCCGGTTCATGGCCGCGCCCCCGAACTGGCCCGGGACGGGTTGGCACCCGCCAGCGGCGGCGTCATCGTCAGGGTCTCGGATTTGTTTCTCTGCAGCTCGGGCAGCGGCAGATACGGCACGACATTGCGCCCCGCCGCGCCGTCGAGGATCACCTTGTTCATCGGCGCAAGCACTTTGGACATCGTCTCGAGGTACATCCGCCGGCGCGTCACGTCGGGCGCCTTCTTGTACTGCTCGTAGACCGCAAGAAATTGCTTGGCTTCGCCGCCCGCTTCCGCGATCGCCTGCTGACGATAGGCTTCGGCCTCCTGGATGAGCCGCGCCGCGTCGCCGCGCGCTTCGGGAATGACCTTGTTGGCATAGGTTTCGGCATCGCCGCGCTTTTCCATCTGCGCCGTCTGCGCGGCCTGTACGTCGCGGTCGGCGCGGCCGACCTGTTCCGGGGCCGAGGCGGTGCCGAGCTGGACGCTGGTGACCGCGATGCCGGCGCCGTAATCGTCCAGCGTCTTCTGGATCATCCCGCGCACGCGCCGCTCGATCGCCTCGCGGTTGGGATTGATCGCGTCGAATGCGCTCTGGCCGATCACTTCGCGCATCGCGCTTTCGGCGACGGCCTTGATGGTCTTGTCGGTGCCGTCGACATTGAAGAGATAGGCGCTCGCGTCCTTGACGGACCACATCACGGTGAAATTGACGTCGACGATATCCCCGTCGCCGGTGAGCATCAGGCTTTCGGCCGGGTAATCGATGCGCTGCTGCGTGATGTCGCTCGCGTCGGCGGAGCCGGCCTGCGTGCCGATGCTGAGTTGGTTGCCGCCCATCACCTCGACGACCTTGTCCGTTTCGATGGGCCACGGCAGGCGATAATTCATGCCCTGGTTCGAATGCGCGACGACCTTGCCGAAACGCATCACGAAACCCTGCTCGTGGCTTGCCACGAAATAGACGCCGCTCAACAGCCAGCAGGCGACGGCAACGAGTGCGATGCCGATGGCGTGCGCCCGGGTAAATTTGATGCCGGGAACAAGAAGTTGGCGCAGCCGCTCCTGCCCGCGCCGCAGCAGCTCTTCGAGATCGGGCGCGCCACCGCCGGACGGCCCGCGGCTCCAGGGCCCATGCGGACCCTGCCCGTCTCCGCCCGTACCGCCGTCATTCCGAGGCATGCAAATTCCCGATGTCCTGCCCGATGCAATGCCGCATCCGGTTCCGATTGGTTTCCGGAGGCGGTGCGGTTATATGTGCAACTTCCCCCAGGCGCAACGAAGCCGAGCCTAACCTCTTGGTCGGGCTAAGCGGTCCGGCTGGGATCAAAGGATGGAACGATGGCGGTCTCGCGCGAAACGGTTCTGACGGCCCTTTGCCGTGTCATCGATCCGGCGACGGGCAAGAACATCGTCGAGACGAATATGGTCGAGGGGCTGGCGTTGCGCGACGGCCATGTGGGCTTCGCGATCGAAGTGCCGGCGGCGCGCGGCCACGACGCCGAGCCGTTGCGCAAGGCCGCGGAAAAAATCGTGGCCGAGCTTCCGGGCGTGCTGTCGGTCACCGCCGTCCTGACGGCGCATCGCGAACAGCGGCCGCAGGCGCCGGCGCAACCCGGCCATGCACAACATGGGCACGCACCGCATGGACACGCAGCACAAGGCGCCGCCGGTATTCCGGGCGTCGCCGCGATCATTGCGGTTGCAAGCGGCAAAGGCGGCGTCGGCAAATCGACGGTTGCCGTCAACCTGGCGCTCGCGCTCTCCAAGCTCGGTCTCAAAACGGGATTGCTCGACGCCGACATTTACGGCCCCTCCGTGCCGCGTCTGCTCGACATCAAGGAAAAGCCGCGCTCGCGCGACGGCCAGAAGCTCGATCCCATCGAAAAGTTCGGGCTCAAGACCATGTCCATCGGATTCCTCGTCAAGGAAGACGAGCCGATGATCTGGCGCGGGCCGATGGTGATGAGCGCACTTACGCAGATGCTGGGCGACGTCACCTGGGCGCCGCTCGACGTGCTCGTGGTCGACATGCCGCCCGGCACCGGCGATGCACAGCTGACGATGGCGCAGCGCGTTCCGCTGAAAGGCGCAGTCATCGTCTCCACGCCGCAGGACATCGCCCTTATTGACGCACGCAAGGGCATCGCCATGTTCCAGAAGACGCAAATTCCCATCCTGGGCATTGTCGAGAACATGAGCGTGTTCGTGTGCCCGGAATGCGGGCACGAGAGCCACATTTTCGGCCATGGCGGCGCGCGTGAGACGGCGCGGACACTGAACGTGCCGTTCCTCGGCGAAATTCCGCTGGTTCCGAGGATCCGCGAGACGTCCGACGCCGGCACGCCGATCGTGGTGGAAGCGCCGGAAAGCCGTGAAGCCGAAGCGTTTATGACACTCGCGCGAACCGTCGCAGGCAAAATCCAGGGGGCCACACCACCGGTGCCCCGAATCGTGATGGAATAAGATATGGCGACCCAGAAACCGCAAATCCGAAGCATGTTCCCGACGCCGGTCTGCGTCCATTTCCTGCCCGTGGCGCAGGAAGTGAACGCGGAATTGCGCCCGCTCATCCTCGACAAGATGGGCGCGAACGGAAACACGGCCGAGCAGCGCGGCCAGGGCTGGCGCTCGGCGCCGGACTTCGGCGAATGGGGCGGGCAGCCCGTCCAGACTTTATTCCGTGTACTGAGAGAATTGGCCGACGGCGTCACGGCGCTCCGGAGCGGCGCGCGCGTCAATCTCGAATGGAAGATCGAGGCTGCGGCGATCGTGCGCCAGAAGAACGATTTCGCGCAGATCCTGGCGCGCCCCGGCGCCATGTGGTCGGGCATCTATTTCGTCGACGACGGCTACGGCAAATCGGACGACGAAGCGCTCGGCGGCGAGCTCGAGCTCGCCGATCCGCGCGGAGCACTGCCAGCCATGATCGCGCCGCAATACGGCTTCCGCATTCCGGGCGGCGTTTCGGCCGGGCAGACGGAGACGATCAGGCCCGCCACCGGCATGATCCTTCTGCACCCGTCCTGGCAGCCGCGCGGCGAACGGCGCTTCGAAGGCGCGGGCCAGCGCGTCGCGATCGAATTCGATCTCCTGCCGTAGCGGCAACAGGTCTTATTGAATGCCCGCGACCAGCGTCAGCTTGCGCTGGCCGTCATCGGCGTTTTCCGTCCACGTATCCCCCACCTTGTGCGGCACGATCGGGCCGCAGTCCGGATTGGTGACGCCGGGCGGCGTCACGTCATAGGTGAAACAGAGGTTCGAGCCGTTGAGCGCCCAGGTTCCTTTGAAGCGGAGCGCGAAGGCCGGAACGTTCATCACGAAAGTGTGGTCGGCGTTATACTGAATATGCACCTCGGCCATGCCGCCGGTGGAGATGGCCGTGTTGCCGTAGTAGCCGGCCATCGGATCGACCCCGGTGGACGCCGGATTGACCGGTGCCGGATTCGCCGATGCAGGACTCGTCGATGCCGGAGCGGCCGACGCCAGATTGGTCGATGTCGGGTCCGCAATGGCGGACACCGAAATGGCAAGAAACGACACGACTGCGACTGAAAGTGGAATCGAACGCATCGGGTTTCCCCTCAGATGTTCAGCCCCCCACACAATGAAAGCACGTCCGGCGCGTTTGTTCCCCGTTCGGAGAGCGGTCGCGCGAATCTTTTGTCCGCCTTTGATTGAAGCTTATCGGGGTTTCGAAGTTATTGCACGCCCTGCACCAGCGTGACAGTGCGCTGACCGCTGCCCGTCCCGACGGTCCAGGTATCGCCCACCTTGTGCGCTTCGATCGGCGTGCAGAGCGGGTTGGTCACGCCCGGCGGCGGCGAATCGAATGTCCGGCAGAGCTGCGAGCCGTTGACGGTCCACGTACCTTTGAACTCCATCCCGTACATCGGCACTTTCATGACAAAGCTGTGATCGGGATTGTAGAGGCTATGCGTCTCGGCCTTGCCGCCCGTGGCGACCGTCGTATTGCCGTAGAAGCCGGCCATGACGTCGTCCGCCGCCCTTGCCGACACGGCAAAGCACACGCTGCACACAATTCCCAAAAATACCGAGCGCACCATGATTGTTCCCTTCGACATCAGTATCGCGGCGCACGGCGCGTGCGCCCCGATTCAAGTCTACTGGATGCCTTGCACGAGCGATACGGTGCGGTCGCCCGCCTTCCACGTGTCGCCGACATTGTGCGCTGCAACAGGCAGGCAGGTCGGACTGGCCGCGCCGGGGACGGTCTGTGCAAATGTCAGGCAGATATTGCCGCCGTCGACCTTCCATGTGCCGTTGAAGGTCTGATTGCCCTGCTTGCCCGTGAACGTACCGTCGGCCGCGTAGTAGAGCTTCGATTGCACGCCGTTCGCATCCGTCGTGATGGTCGTGTTGCCGTACCGCGAAGCCATGACGTCGTCCGCGAACGCGATGCCGGCCGAAAGTGCGAGCGCCGCAACGCCAAAAAGAAGTGCACGCATGAAATCCTCCCCTGATGGATTGGTTAACGCTAGCGGATAGCGCCGCGCTTGTCATGGCGGGCCTTGAGCCAGCCATCCATCCAAACAAAAACGACTCTATAAAATGGTTGGCCCGCTCGCGCGAAGTTTACGCTCTGGCCGCGCTGCGCGCGGGCCGGGGCGCAGGCGGGTCATGACAAGTTGTTAGGCGTTATAATTCAGACGCAAACCGGCGCGCGGCCAGTTCGCCGCCAGTAGTCTGCCCGTGCCGGATGCGGTGATGTACGCCGTTTTCATGGTCTTGCCGCCCCAGCAGATGTTGGTGACGAGCGGATCGGCGATGGCCACATGCTTCACCTTCCCGGTGCCCGGCCAGAACGTCGTGATGCCGCCGGCGAGAATGGTTGCGATCGAGACCGCGCCGTCCGCCTCGACGCCGAGCGAGTCGAAATAGGCAATGCCGGGATATGCGCCGACGAACACGCCGGGCGTAAAGCCTTCGACCCGCGCGGCCCTGCCCGGCTTCGACAGCGGCAGCGACCACAGTCGGCCCGTGAACGTCTCCGCGTAATAGACCGTCTTGCCGTCCGGCGAGAGGCCGACGCCGTTCGGCGTGATGAGCTCGCGCAAGACCTGCGTGATCTTCGAGCCGTCGGCCTTGGCATAATAGAGCGCGCCGTGCGTGCGGCCCTCATGCGTGGTGGTGCCGTGATCGGTGAACCAGAAGCCGCCGGCCGTGTCGAACACCAGATCGTTCGGCGCCATGAGGCGCTTGCCGTCGCATTCGCTGTAGAGCGTTTCGACTTTGCCGGTCGAGATGTTCACGCGCTCGATCTGGCCGCCCGTGTGGTTCTCCGGCGCGTGTCCGGGAATGGTAAGGCCTTGCCGCTTCACATAGGTGAAGTTGCCGCCGTTGTTGCAGACGTAGAGCGCACCGTCCGGACCGATGGCGAGACCGTTCGGGCCGCCGCCGGGCTTGGCGACCGTCTGCGTCTTGCCGTCCTTCTTCACGCGCGTGATCCTGCCGGCGGCGATCTCGACCAGGATGACCGAGCCGTCGTCCATGGCCACGGGCCCTTCGGGAAATTTGAGACCGGTGGCGACTTCGCGAAATTCCATGGGGTTCCCTCGTTTATGATTTCGTTCGGGCGCGAGATTAGGGAGGATTTTACGAATGTCGACTCGGGCGTTTCTGCTTTTGGGGGACCCCTCACCCGCGCTTGCGCAGACGTAGAGACCTCGATCTGCATCCCTCTCCCTCCAGGGGAGAGGAGAAAACTGGCGCGCTGCATCCGCAGCAATTCGAGGGAGGCTGGAAGTCCCCTCTCCCCTTGAGGGAGAGGGATGCAGCGCAAGGTGTTTTAATTTGTACAAATGTGGGTGAGCGGTCCGTCAAACCCGTTCCAGCGTCACGAAGCTGTAGGCGAGCCCGTCCGGCGTCGTGCGGTCTTCGCGGCTGGTCTCGCGCCAGCCTGCACGGTCGAAGACGAAATGCGCATCGCCGGGAAAATCGCGATGGACTTCGGTCAGATAGATGCGCGAGGCGCGCGGCAGCGCCGCCTTGTAGATGCCCTCGCCGCCGATGACGGCGATCTCGCGGGGCTGTTCGGCGGCGGCGAAAGCCAGCGCTTCGTCCATCGTGTAGACGATGGCGGCGTCCGCGGCGGCGAACGCGGAATCGCGCGTGAGCACGATGTTGGTCCGCCCCGGCAGCGGCTTGCGCGGGAGGCTGTTCCACGTCTTGCGGCCCATCACGCACGGTTTGCCCATGGTGACGTCCTTGAAGTGCTTCATGTCGTCGGCAATACGCCAGGGAATCCTGCCGTGGTCGCCGATCACGCCGTTGTCGGCAATCGCGACGACCAGGACAACGATGCTCATGCGCCTGCCAGGCGCGCGATTGCGTCGCCGTTCAAATTGTATCGTAGCCATTCCTTGTCATGCGTGGCGCCGAGGCCTTCGTAGAACGCGATGGACGGCGCATTCCAATCGAGCACATGCCACTGGATATGCGTGGCGCCTTCCTTCTTCGCGCGCGCGGCCAGATGGACGAAGAACGCCTTGCCCAGTCCTTTGCCGCGAAAGGCCGGCCGCACGAAGATGTCTTCGAGGAAAATGCCGCGCGCGGCGGCGAAGCTCGCATAGGTGCGATACCACGTCATGACGCCCGCGGGCCTGCCGTCCGCGAACAGAAGATCACAGCCGCAAAGCGGATTCTCGCCGATGAAATCGCGCGCGATGAGCTGGGGCGTCAGATGGAATTTGTGCTCGATCTTCTCATAGACGGCGAGCTCGCGCAGCAGTTCGAGCACGAGCGTTTCATCGCCGGCCTTGACGGCGCGGATTTCAACACCGTTCACACCGCCACCTCGGCCTTGATGTGCGCATGCGCCTTGTAATTCTCGAGTTTGAAATCTTCGTAGTGAAATTCGAAGATGTCCTTCACGGCCGGATTGAGGCGCATGGTCGGCAGCGGATAGGGCTTGCGCGCAAGCTGCTCGTGAGCCTGATCGAGATGGTTGAGATAAAGATGCGCATCGCCGAACGTATGGATGAACTCGCCCGCCTCGTAGCCCGTCACCTGCGCCACCATCATCGTGAGCAGCGCGTAAGAGGCGATGTTGAACGGCACCCCTAAGAAGATATCCGCCGAGCGCTGATAGAGCTGGCAGGAAAGCTTGCCGTTCGCGACATAGAACTGGAACAGGCAATGGCACGGCGGGAGCGCCATCTTCGGCACGTCCGCGGGATTCCAGGCGGTGACGATGAGCCTCCGCGAATCCGGCTTGGTCTTGATGTCGGCAATGAGGTTCGCGATCTGGTCGATCGTGCCAGAATGGTCGCGCGGCCAGGAGCGCCATTGATGGCCATAGACCGGCCCCAACTCGCCGCTGGCATCCGCCCATTCGTCCCAGATGGTGACGCCGTGCTCCTGCAGCCAGCGCACATTGGTATCGCCGCGCAGGAACCAGAGAAGCTCGTAGACGATCGCCTTGGTGAACAGCTTCTTGGTGGTGACCAGCGGAAAGCCCTCCGCCAGATCGAACCGCATCTGATGGCCGAAGATCGAGAGCGTGCCGGTGCCCGTCCGGTCGCGCTTCTCCACGCCGGTTTTCAGCACTTTTTCCATCAGGTCGAGATATTGGCGCACTTCGTCTTCAAACCACGCAAGACCGAATCCGGCAGACAATCTGGGACCTTTCGAAGATCAAGGCACGAAGAATTTGCCGGATGCTCACAACCGGCAGGACGACATGGGGGCTGGTGGAACCTTTGGACGCAACGCCCTGTCATGGCGTGGAGGTGAGCCTCTCAAGGGTCCGGGTCGCCAGTCCCCGCACCTCCACGTCACCCGGCGAGCGCATGTTCAGGCCTCTCCGGTGCCGCCTTCTAAAATTAACCCGCCGCGCCTATATAGAGGCCGTCGGGGCAACCCGACTATGGCGATAAACGGCTGCGTAATAAGCGGACCGGACCCGGGGGCGGTACCCGGCGCCTCCACCAGAGAAGTCGGAGTTCGGCAGCGCGGCGCGCCCTTTCCGACTTTTGCGGCGGGGGCGAAATAGGATCGACGGACGTGTAAAGGCTGTCCTTTCGCTCGGTATGGTATCCGCCGTTATCGGGCTACTCGTACAGGTGCCAACGATAATGAAATGGCCCTCGCTGCCTAATAGGTAAGCGCGGCTCGGGGGGCGCCGGGCAACAGAAGCCCCCCACTTTCCCCCGTTCAAACTTCTATTCCCCCACCCTCTTCCATCTCACGATCCGCAAGGCTCGTTGTCGTCGCATAGCGCAGAGCGTCCGCCTTTTCGGCTTCGAGGACGAGACGGCGTTTGCGCGGTTCCTCGACCAGCGTGAGCAGCAGCGTCAGCGCGATCGCTTCGCAGACGATCGTGATCCAGAAGACGGCGTGATAGCCGAAAGCGCCCGCAATCAGGCCTCCGGCAAAAGGCCCCAGCGTCGTCATCACGCTCTCCGCCGTGTTCGAGAGCGCCAGCCGCATTGCCATGTCGTCGCGGTGGCCGAATTCGAAGACGATATTCTGCGCACTCATCTGGTAGCCGGAATTGCCGGCGCCGAGCCCGAAGAACGCAAGAAAGATGAGCGGCATGGTGTGCGCGCCCATGAGCAGCAGCGTGGCGCCGATCCAGAAGACGAGTGCTGCGATGAACGTCGAGCGGAAGCCCAGGCGGTCGGCCATGTGCCCCCAGACGATGTTGGCGACGGTGTCGGCGATCAGATAGGCGAAGGACAGGATGCCGATCGTGGAGCCGGACAGCGAAACACTGCGGCTCGCATAGATGATGTAGAACGGCGCCGCGATCCGGCTTGCGATCGCGAAGGTGCGCGCAATCATGAAATAGAGAAAGGCGGGATTGCTTTTCAGCATCTGCGGAAAGCCGCGGATGCGCTTCATGACGGGCGTCTTGGGCCGCAGCGTCGGCGGCTCCGGCTCCCGCACGAGCAGCGCGAATACCGTGAGCCCGCAGGTCGTCAGCACGACGGCCACGAGAAATGTCGAGCCGTAGCCGTTGCCCAGGAAATTCGTGCCGACGAGATATCTGCCGGCGAAATAGGATAAGAGCGCCGCGATCAGCCCGCCCGTCATGTTGCGCCAGCCCTGAAGCCGCCCGCGCAGGCGGATGGGGATCATCTTGGCCAGCAGGAACTGGAACGCGACGCCCTGCGGGCCGGAAAAAAGCCCGAGCAGGAACAGAAAGATCATGACGGTCACGATCAGCTCGCGCCCGTGCAGGAACCAGCCCGACAGCGCCAGCCCCAGAATCTGCACCCGCATCAGCGCGCCGAGCACCAGCGACACGCGCAGAACATGCTTGCGATGCTCGATATGGGCCGCGCCCACGATCGGCGAAACGGTGCCGCCCAATTGCTGGAGCGCGATGCCCAGCCCCATGACGAAGTCGGAACCGGACAGCATGTGCAGATAGGCCGGCACGAAGGTCGGCGTGTTGACAAGGCGGAAGCCGGTCATGCCGAGCATGCCGTGCATGAAGTGGCCGGCATAGTTGCGCTTGAGATTGCGTCGCACGAAGGCTTCGAACGCACTCTCGCGCTCGGATTCGTTCAGCCCTGCATAGATGCTGTCCAACGATTCGCCCCGATTGCACGCCGTCCGCGCCGTCGAGTCCCGCGGCGCAGCTTGTCTTCGGCTGCGGGATCATGCTCCCGTCGAAAGGATAGCAATTCCACTTCAGGAAACACCATGGCCTCCCCCGACACGCTGTTCAGCCCGTTCCGGCTGAAATCGCTCTCCTTGCCCAACCGCATCGTCATGGCGCCGATGACGCGCTCGAAATCGCCGGGACAGATCCCGGGCGAAAACGTCGCCCGTTATTACCGCCGAAGGGCCGAAGGCGGCGTCGGCCTCATCATCACCGAAGGCACATCGCCCGAACATTTCTCGGCGTCGAACGACGTGAACGTGCCGGCGTTCTTCGGCGAGGCGTCGCTCAAGGGATGGGCCAACGTGCTTAAGAACGTTAAGGCTGCCGGCGGGCACATCATGCCCCAGCTCTGGCATCAGGGCGTCATCCGCCACGCGGGCGCCGGTCCCTATCCGGATCGGCCCAGCATGAGCCCGTCCGGTCTCTCGCGTCCGGGTCATAAAGTCGCCGAGCCGATGACGCAGGGCGACATCGATGCGGTGGTTGAAGGTTTTGCGAAGAGCGCGGGCTACGCCAAAGCGCTCGGCTTCGACGGCGTCGAAATCCACGGCGCGCACGGCTACATCATCGACCAGTTTTTCTGGGACGGCACCAATCAGCGTGGCGACGCCTATGGCGGCTCGCTGGAGCGGCGCGACCGCTTCGCGGTTGAGATCATCGAGGCGGTTCGCCGCACGGTGGGTCCCGACTTCCCGATCGTCCTGCGCTTCTCGCAATGGAAGCAACAGGACTTTGCGGTCAAGCTCGCCCACGATCCACAGGAGCTCGAACGCTTCCTTACGCCGCTTGCGCACGCGGGCGTCGACATTTTTCATTGTTCGACGCGGCGATTCTGGGAACCGGAATTCCCCGACACCGGCTCCGATCTCAATCTCGCCGGCTGGACGAAGAAGATTTCCGGACGGCCGACCATCACTGTCGGCTCGGTGAGCCTGACGGAGGATTTTATCAGCACCTTCGCCCAAAAAGGCACAGAAGCGGCGGGAATCGATCGCCTGCTCGACATGCTCGACCGCGGCGATTTCGATCTCGTGGCGGTGGGCCGGGCGCTGATCACCAACGCGGATTGGCCGAAACGGATTCGCGACGGCCGTCCCGTCGCACCCTACGACCCGCAGGCGCTGGCGACGCTCGAATAGCGGAGGAGACAGCGCGACTACGCGATTGACTCGCCGCGTCCGGCGCTTAGTCTCTCGACCTTCGGGTTTCTGGAACGCCATGGCGAAGGACTATATCGGCTATAAGGCTCTCACCGATGCCGCATTGCGCGGCGTCGTGCGCGACGCGCTCCGTCGCGCGGAGAAACAGGGGCTGATCGGCGCGCATCATTTTCGCCTGACGTTTAAAACGCATTTTCCCGGCGTCGAGATTCCCGACTTCCTGCTCGAGCAATATCCCGACGAGATGATGATCATCCTTCAGCACCAGTTCTGGGGCCTGAAGGTGAAAGACGATCAGTTCGAAGTGACGCTGTCGTTCCGCAAAGTGCCGGCGACGCTCACCATCCCGTTCGCGGCGCTCACTGCCTTTGTCGATCCTGGCGTGCAGTTCGGCCTGCAATTCCGTGAAGTGGATGAAGAGGGCGGCGAGCATAAGCCGGCCGTCATGCCGCATGCCGAACCCGAACAACCCGCCGTCCCCGCGGCGACCGAGGCCGCCGCTGAAAAGCAACCCGTTCCGCCCGGAGAAGTGGTAAGCCTCGACTCCTTCCGCAAGAAATAGTCCGAAGGCCCCTCCCATGACGAAGACCCGCATCGAGACCGACACCTTCGGTCCCATCGAAGTTCCGGCCGACCGCTATTGGGGCGCGCAGACGCAGCGCTCGCTCCAGAATTTCAAGATCGGCGGCGAGCGGATGCCAGCCCCCGTCATCCACGCGCTGGGCGTGGTCAAGCGCGCGGCCGCGATCGCCAACGTGGCGCTCGGCCAACTCGACAAGAAGCTCGGCGACGCCATCGAAGCGGCGGCGCAGGAAGTCATCGACGGCAAGCTCGACGAGCATTTCCCGCTGGTCGTGTGGCAGACGGGCTCGGGCACGCAGTCGAACATGAACGCGAACGAGGTGATCTCGAACCGCGCCATCCAGATGCTGGGCGGCGAAATGGGTTCGAAGAAGCCCGTGCATCCGAACGATCACGTCAACCGCAGCCAATCGTCCAACGACAGTTTCCCGACGGCGATGTCGATTGCGGCGGTGAGCGAGATCCACAAGCGGCTGCTTCCTGGGCTCAAGCATCTGCACACAGCACTCGTCGCGAAGGAAAAAGCCTTCGCCGACATCATCAAGATCGGCCGCACGCATCTGCAGGATGCGACGCCGATCACGCTCGGCCAGGAATTCTCCGGCTATGCCACGCAGGTCGCTTACGGCATCGCGCGCGTGGAGGCGGCTTTGCCGCGTCTGTGCCAGCTGGCGCAAGGCGGCACCGCCGTCGGCACCGGCCTCAACAGTCCGCCGCAATTCGCGCAGCGTTTCGCGGAAGAAGCCGCGAAGATCACGGGGCTTCCGTTCGTCACGGCGCCCAACAAATTCGAATCGCTGGCGGCGCATGATGCGGCGGTGGAAATGTCCGGCGCGCTCAACACGGTCGCGGTGTCACTCTACAAGATCGCGCAGGACATTCGCCTGCTCGGTTCCGGTCCGCGTTCAGGTCTCGGCGAATTGAGCCTGCCGGAAAACGAACCGGGCTCGTCGATCATGCCGGGCAAGGTCAATCCCACGCAGTGCGAAGCGCTGACGATGGTGTGCGCGCAGGTGATCGGCAATCACACGACCATCACCTTCGCCGGCAGCCAGGGCAATTTCGAGCTCAACGTTTTCAAGCCCGTCGTCATCTACGATCTGTTGCAATCGGTCCGTTTGATCGGCGATGCCGCGGTGAGCTTCACCGACAATTGCGTGGTCGGCATCGAAGCCAATCGCGCGCACATCAAGGCGCTGATGGAGCGTTCGCTGATGCTCGTGACTGCGCTGGCGCCCAAGATCGGCTACGACAATGCGGCGAAGGTCGCCAAGACCGCGCACAAGAACGGCACCACGCTGAAAGAGGAAGCCGTCAAGCTCGGCTTCGTCACGGCGGAAGAATTCGACAAGCTCGTGCGGCCGGAAGACATGATCCATCCCGGCGGCGCAGGTTGAGCGGTCTCAAGAAGCGCTCCTTTTCGATCGCCGGTCACCGCACCAGCATTGCCCTCGAGCCCGAATTCTGGGCCGTGCTCGATGCGGACGCCGCCAAGTCGCAGCAAAGCCTGGCAGGACTCGTCGCGTCCATCGACGCCGCGCGTGGGGAGCGGCCGCTGGCGAGCGCGCTCAGGCTGCATGCACTTGCTATAGTAAGATCGGGGTAAAGTCGCGGCGGGAATATCCATGTCCGATATTCGGCGCGAGCCGCAGCATGACGGCGATCCCGATTATGACTTTCTGGATATCCATATTCGCGCCAGCGACGGCGCTGACAGCGGCTGCGTGATGATAGTCGGGTAGCTCCCGCCGACGGCTCTTGTGCGTATTCGCGCGCTGTTTTCCTTCCGTAGAAATGCGAGCGGTTGCGCCAGCAGGCGCATCGGCAGTCAGGCATTTCCACGAATTGTCGCCGCGCCGTCGCACGCCGCCGGAAAGCGAGTAACGCCGAATGTGAGCGATCGATTATATTTTGCCCGCATCTTGAATCCAGTTCTCTGCATCAGCACGATCGACGCCGATTGATGAGGGGCCATATGAACAAGCGCGCAAACTACGGCATCGATGCTCCCGGCGTCGTTCGCACGCTCGCCATGATCGGATTGGCGGCAGCGGCGACCGCGGCGATCGGCTTTGCCTGGCCGAATGTTCTTCCCGCATCGTTGCGCAACAGCGCGGCCTGTACCGCCGCAGCCCTTTTGTTCACCGCGGCCGCCATGCTGTGGTCGAGCCTCGTCGGCAAGAAGCGGGTCCGCGACCGCCTGGTTGCGGCGCTTGCGCTTTCGGGATCGGAGCGCGTGCTCGACGCCGGTTGCGGCCGCGGCCTGGCGCTGATCGGTTGCGCGAAAAAACTCACCACCGGCCGCGCCGTCGGCATCGATCTGTGGGCCGCGAAAGATCTTTCGAACAACAATCCCGAGGCGGCACGCGCCAATGCCACGGCCGAAGGCGTGGCCGATCGCATCGAAATCCAGACCGGAGACATCACGAAGCTGCCGTTCCCCGACGCGTCGTTCGACGCCGTCATCACGATGACCGTGATCCACAATATTCCGTCGCGCGACGGGCGCGATCAGGCGGTGCGCGAACTGGTCCGCGTGCTGAAGCCGGGCGGCCGCCTGGCACTTTTCGATATCCTGCACACGTCCCGCTATGCCCGGATCTTGCGGCAGTCGGGCCTGAACGTCCGGACCCTCGGCTACATGTTTTTGTGGCTCGCGCCCAGCCGCTCCCTGTTCGCGGAAAAGCCCGGCAATTCCTGAACGCCGCCTCTCCCTCTTGCAGCGACCGGGGCTGCCCCTAAACTCCCGCCCCTATATCCTGGGGGCAAGTCCATGAAACATTCGCTGCTGCGCTCGACCGCGCTCGTCTTCCTGTTGTCCGCGGGCTCCGCCTTCGCGCACGACATCGTCATCCACGCAGGCCGGCTGATCGACGGCGTCGACAAGGCGCCGCGCGCCAACGTCTCGATCCTCATCCATGACGACCGCATCACGGGTGTCGAGAACGGCTTTGTTTCGCCGCCAGGCGCAGAGGTGATCGATCTTTCGAAAGAGACGGTGCTGCCTGGCCTCATCGATTGCCACGTGCACATCACCGGTCAGAATGACGGCGGCAATCCGATCGCCGAGCACGTGACGCGGACCGAATTCGACTCCGCCGTCCGCTCGACCGCCTATGCGCGCAATACGTTGCTCTCGGGCTTCACCAGCGTGCGCGACGTGGGCGCGAACACCGGCGTCGTCATTGCGCTCAAGCGCGCCATTCAGGCGGGCATCGTCGAAGGTCCGCGTATGTGGGTGGCCGGATCGCCGCTTGGACCGACGGGCGGACACAGCGACCAGGCGAACGGACTCGATCCGGAGCTCTCGCATCCCGGCTGGACCGACAACATCGTCGACAGCCCGGAACAGGCGCGTCATATCGTGCGCAAGCTCCGGCAGGAAGGCGTCGATCTCATCAAGATCATGCCGTCCGGCGGCGTGCTTTCCATCGGCGATGACCCCAGCAGGCAATTGATGACGGACGACGAGATCGCAGCCGTGATCCAGACCGCGCATTCGCTGGGCCTCAAGGTTGCGGCGCACGCACACGGCAAGAAGGCGATCGACGCGGCGGTGCGCCTCGGCATCGATTCCATCGAGCACGGCTCCTATGCCGACGAAGAAACCTACAAGCTCATGAAAGAGCACGGCACCTATCTCGTGCCGACGATGTTGATCGCGCAATCCGTCGTCGATATCGCCAAGACGCATCCCGAGCTGCTCAATCCGTCGTCGGCCGCGAAGGCGCTCGAGGTCGGCCCGCGTATCCGGCAGAACCTGCATGACGCTTATCTCGCCGGCGTGAAGATCGCGTTCGGCACCGATCAGGGTCTCGTGCCGCATGGCCAGAATGCGCGCGAATTCGCACTCATGGTGGGCGCCGGCATGAAGCCGATGGACGCGATCATCGCCGCCACGGGCTCCGCCGCCGATCTCATCGGCGATGCGCAGGACATCGGCAGCGTACGGCCCGGCCGCTTTGCCGACATCGTCGCCGTCAACGGCGATCCGCTGTCGGACATCACGAGGCTCGAGCACGTGCAGTTCGTGATGAAAGGCGGCGCGGTCTATAAGCAAGGCGGCCAGATCGTCCCGCGGCAGACCGGAACCGGTAGCGTCGGCATTTCCGGCGCCGGGGATTTTTAGGTGGGATCACTATGATTGGTTCTGCCGCTTGCCATGATGCGACCGGCTTTGGCGCGTTGGCGATAGTCGCTTGGGGCGCTCTTACAATTCGAGCCAGTGTGGGCGGCGGTCGTTTCGGATTCGAGTGGATAGATCGCGACCGAAGTCCGAGGACATATTTTTGGCTGTTTCAGCTGCCGGGATGGACCTTCGCTCTGATATTCACAGGCTTTGCGATTTGGGATGTAGCAGCCAACTGCAAATCTATCTAGCAACCCTCGACGGCTGCTGCCACCTGTTGCAAATGCAACGCGCCTAATTCCCCTCTCGCCTTGAGGGAGAGGGATGCAGAACGCGCAGTGCCAACCTGCACAGACGCGGGCGAGGGGTGACCGCCCTAGCCTCTCCGCACCAACCGGCATACGCTTGCACGCACCCCATATGCGGAGGCGCAGGATGATCACGCTCTATCACCGTTCGAAAACGCGTTCGTCGCGGTTCATCTTCCTGCTGGAGGAACTGGGCGCGCCGTATCAGATCAAGCACGTCGTGACGCGCACGGCACAGGGCGGCGAACCCGATCCCGCCAATCCGCATCCGCACGGCAAGGTGCCCGCGATCTCCGACGACGGCGAGATCGTCTTCGAGTCGCCCGCGATCGTTCTTTACCTGACCGACAAATTCCCGAAGAACAGCCTCGGCCCGCAGGTCGGCGAGAAGAAGCGCGGCACCTATCTCTCCATGCTCGCCTATTACGGCGGCGTGCTCGAACCGGCCTTCATGTCGAAATTCATGAACGTCACCGTGCCGCGACCCACTGCGGGCTGGGTGGAAGTCGAAGAGGCGATGGGCTTCGTCGTGAAAACGCTGAGCCAGGGGCCCTATCTTCTCGGTGACAGGTTCTCCGGCGCGGACGTGCTTTATGCGACGACCTTCGGCATGTTCGGCCAGAGCCCGCTGCTGCCGAAATCGGATGTCATCACCGATTACGTGAAGCGCTGCCTCGAGCGGCCCGCCTATGCGCGCGCCCAACAGAAGGACGCGGCCTGATGATTACCCTCTACCACGCACCGCGCTCGCGCTCATCGAGCATTCTCTGGCTGCTGGAAGAGTTAGGCGTGCCCTACAAGATCGCGCTGACGCCGATCGTCTACGGCAATGGTCAGGGTGCGCCGGCGCCGGAATCCTACCGCGCCATTCATCCGCACAAGAAGGTCCCGGCGATCGACGATGACGGAAGGCCGGTATTCGAATCCGCGGCGATCGTGCTCTATCTCGCCGACAAATTTTCGCTCGGCAATCTGGCGCCCAGGCTCGACGATCCACGCCGCGCCGCCTACGTCACCTGGGTCGTCTACTATTCCGCCGGGATGTCGCCCATCGCCACCGCGCGCTTCCAGGGCTGGGACTCCGACAACAACACCGGCTTCGGCACCATGGAGGACATGGAGACGTTCCTCACCAAAACGCTGGAAGCCCATCCCTACATCGTCGGCGACAGCTTTACGGCGGCCGACGTCCTGGTCGGCGGCGCCGTCCGCTTCTTCAAAAGCAACTTGCTCTCCGACCGGAAATGCTATGATGACTACATCGCGCGCCTCGACGCGCGACCGGCACTGAAGCGAGCGCAAGCAAAGGACAATGGCTGAGATCGTCAATTTCAGGCGTGCGAAGAAAGCCAAGGCGCGTGCCGCGGCCGACGAGAAAGCCGCGGCCAATCGGGTGACGCACGGCACGCCAAAAGCCGTCCGGGATCTCGCCAAGGCGCGCCGCGAAAAAGACGCCGGCAAAGTGGGCGCGCACAAAATCGAAGACCAGGATGATTGAAGGTCCGCTGAAGGGCATCGTCGTCATCGACATGACGCGCGTGCTGGCGGGGCCGTATGCGGCGCTGCTCCTCGCCGAAATGGGCGCGCGCGTGATCAAGGTCGAGCCGCCGCGGCATGGCGACGATTCCCGCGCCGTCGGCCCGTTCCTGAAGACGCCGTCCGGCAAGACCAAGTCCGGCTATTTCATGTCGATCAACCGCGGCAAAGAGTCCATCGCGCTCGACCTGAAAGCGGAAGGCGACCGCGCCATCTTTGAACAATTGCTCGCCCGCGCCGACGTCGTGCTCGAGAACTATCGCGGCGGCACGATGGAGAAACTGGGCTACGGCTACGAGACATTGAAGGAGCGTTTTCCAAAACTCATCTACGCCGCCGTCTCCGGGTTCGGACATACGGGCCCGTACGCCACGCGCCCCGCCTACGACATGGTCGTGCAGGCCATGGGCGGGATCATGAGCCTCACGGGCCATCCCGGAAATCCGCCGACGCGCGTCGGCACCTCCATCGGCGATCTGACCGCTGCGCTTTATGCCGCGCTCGGCATCGTCACCGCGCTCTATGATCGGAAGACGACCGGCAAAGGCATGAAGGTCGACATCTCCATGCTCGATTGCCAGGTGGCGTTCCTCGAAAACGCCATCGCGCGTTACGTGGCGACGGGACAGGTACCCGGCCCGCTCGGCGCGCGCCATCCCTCCATCGCGCCGTTCGCCGTCTTTGCCACGAAAGACGGCCATATCGTGATCGCAGCCGGAACGGACGGATTGTTCAAGCGCGTCGCCGACGTCATCGGCCGGCCGGAGCTCGCGAAGGATAAGCGTTTCCTGTCCAATCACGACCGCGTGGAAAACGCACTCGCGTTGCAGGCGGAACTGGAATCCGCGCTCGTCGCACACACATCGGAAGACTGGCTGGCGCGTCTGGAAGACGCCGGCGTGCCGCATGCGCCGCTCAACAATGTCGCCGACGTCATGGCCGATCCGCAGGTCGCCGCGCGCAACATGATCGTGACGGCGGACGATCCCGATCTCGGACCCATCCGCATGCAGGGCAATCCCGTGAAGCTTTCGACTTACGACGATCCGGCGACACGCGAACCCGCGCCCGATCTCGACGGCGATCGCCAAGCTATTCTTTCCTGGCTTGCGTCGCGCTGAATTGTCGGCGGATTCGCTTTGTATGGCGGATGGGACTACGCTGCTGACGAGCGCGCCGCAGAGCGCATTCGAATCGGGGGACCTTGTCCAAGGATACCGACGCAGCCGCTAAGAAATCCCACGGGACATGCGTGGGTGCGGCGGATGCTTTTGGCTACGCGATCCTCACAGCAGCGCATCGCACGGCGCTTGCCGACCCTGTCGCCCACCACGACACGTCAAACGACGAACTGCCCATGACCCCCGACTCGAAGGGAGCGCAGGCGAATGACCGTGACAACTAAAACAGGTGTTTTCGCAGGACTCGTCCTCACGGCCCTTTTCGCGTGTTGTGCGGGTGCCCGATCTTTGGAATCCTCCACCGTTGAGAGCGATCATCTGATCGTGCCGGATCAGCGGATGGGCGTCGTCGCGCTCGGCATATCGGACAAGGATCTGTTCAAGCTTTTCGTCCCGGATCAAACCAGCGGCGGCCCTGCTTGGACGATCTATTATCAGGGAGGCTTGAGAATCTATGTGGACAACAAAACGCATAAGGTTGTCGGCCTCGTCCTGGCGGCCGGCGGCGACGCCGATTCCTATCAAACAGCCGAGGGTTTGAAGCTTGGTTCGTCGCTGCGAGACATCGAGGCCGCCTTGGGTCCGCCGGACTCCGTCAATGCCAACCCTTTCTTCCAGGGCGCCGTTGTGAACGTGCGCTATCATGGCGGTGCTCTTGTATTCAACTTCGTACCGCCGGGTTCCTCGATGGCCGACCGGCCGGGTGACAGCGTTCAGGAAATCGACGTTTACGCGCCGGGAGGCGGGCTTTATTGACCGGCCGCGCGGAGAGCCCGCGACGACTTATCCTCGCTCGGCCGGTCTCCAGGGCGTGAGACGCGGAATCCAGCGCGGCACGTTCCTGTAGAACGCCTCGTACTCCGCGCCGAATTGCCGGCGCAAAGCCGGCTCCTCGTAAGCCATGACGAACGCCGCGAATGCCAGCGCGATCAAAGCGGCGTAAGCGAAGACCGCGCCGTCTTCGAGGATCAGCGCGTTGCCGAGGATGATCGCGAGCACGCCCACATACATGGGATTGCGCACGTAGCGGTAGAAACCCGTCACCACGAGATGCTTTGTCGGCGCCACCGGCGCGGGCGTGCCGAGACCGACCAGCGCAAAGCGGCCGAAGGATTCGACCAGCGGCACCAACCCCAGGATGACGAGCATGACACCGGTAACGCGGAAAAGATTGCCTTCCGGGGTCGAAGTTCCTATCTCCCAGCCTGCGATCCACCACGGCACGACGAAGCCGATGGTGAACGGCGCGACCAGGAAAAAGAGCGCCGAGCCGAGAAGTGCCGCCGTTTTCCGCATCGATTTTCCCGCTGTCAGGCAACCCCCAAGCCTATAAGCTACCCGGAATCATGACCTCACGCTCCTATTCCGATCCCTTGGACGCCGCGTTCGGCGAAGAGGCGCACGACCGCATCGTGGCGCACGAGCCGGGCTATCTGTCCGGCCTCAACAAGGAGCAGCGCGAGGCCGTGATGGCGGTGGACGGACCCGTGCTGGTGCTGGCCGGCGCCGGGACCGGCAAGACGCGCGTGCTGACGACCCGCCTCGCCCACATCCTCGCCACGCGGCGCGCGTGGCCGGGGCAGCTTCTGGCCGTGACCTTCACCAACAAGGCGGCACGCGAGATGAAGGAGCGCATCGGCGCGCTCATCGGCGGCGTGGTCGAAGGCATGCAGTGGCTGGGCACGTTCCACTCCATCGGCGCGCGTATGCTGCGCCGTCACGCCGAGCTCGCCGGCCTAAAATCGAATTTCACCATCCTCGACGCCGACGATCAGCTGCGCCTGATGAAGCAGGTGATCGACGCGCACAACATCGACGAGAAGCGCTGGCCGGCGCGCACGCTGGCGACCTTCATCGACGGCTGGAAGAACCGCGGCCTGGCACCCAGCGAAGTGCCGGACGGCGAAGCGCATGCCTATGCCTTCGGCAAGGGCCGCCAGCTCTACAGCGAATACCAGCAGCGGCTGAAGTCGCTGAACGCCGCCGATTTCGGCGATCTGCTCGTCGAGACGCTCGGCATCCTGAAACGCGAACCGGAAATCCTCGCCGAGTATCGCGACCGCTTCCGCTACATGCTGGTAGACGAATATCAGGACACCAACGTCGTCCAGTATCTCTGGCTGAAACTGCTGGCGGGACAGGCTGGCAATGTCTGCGTCGTAGGCGACGACGATCAGTCGATCTATGGCTGGCGCGGCGCCGAGATCGAAAACATCCTGCGTTTCGAGCGCGATTTCCCCGGCGCGAAAGTGATCCGCCTGGAACGCAATTACCGCTCGACGCCCGCGATCCTCTCCGCCGCCTCCGGCCTCATCGCCGCCAACAAGGGCCGTCTCGGCAAGACGCTGTGGACCGAAGGCGACGCGGGCGAGAAGATCAAGGTGCAGGGCGTGTGGGATGCGGAAGAAGAAGCCCGCGCCGTCGCCGGCGGCGCAGAACAGCTTCATGCGCAGGGTCATACCTTCAACGAGATGGCGGTTCTGGTGCGCGCGAGCTTCCAGATGCGCGAGTTCGAAGACCGCTTCCTGTCGCTTGGCATCCCCTATCGCGTGATCGGTGGACCGCGGTTCTACGAGCGCGCCGAAATCCGCGACGCCATGGCGTATTTCCGGCTGATCGCGCAGGGCGACGACGACTTAGCCTTCGAACGCATCGTCAACAAACCCAAGCGCGGCATCGGCGATGCGAGCGTGCAGGCGCTGCATCAGTTCGCCCGTGCCCGCGCCGTTCCGCTGCTCGCGGCGGCACGCGAAATCTCCGACACGGACGAAGTTCCGCCGAAAGCGCGCAAGGCGCTGGGCGAACTCGCGATGAGCTTCGCACGCTGGAGCGAATCCGCGCGCCACCTGCCGCACACCGAACTGGCCGAAATGGTGCTGGACGAGTCCGGCTACACCGAGGCGCTCAAGAACGACAAATCCGCCGAAGCGCCGGGCCGCCTCGACAACCTCAAAGAACTCGTGCGCTCCATGGAGCAGTTCGAGTCGCTGGCGGCGTTCCTCGAGCATGTGTCGCTGGTGATGGAGCTGGAGCAGAACGAAACCGAAGACCGTGTGAGCCTGATGACGCTCCACGCCGCCAAAGGTCTCGAATTCGACACGGTGTTCCTGCCCGGCTGGGAAGAAGGCCTCTTCCCGTCGCAACGCACGATGGACGAGAACGGCCTCGCGGGTCTCGAGGAAGAGCGCCGCCTGGCTTATGTCGGTCTCACGCGCGCCAAGAAACGCATCCGTATTTCCTTCGCCGCCAACCGGCGCGTGCACGGCTCATGGCAGAGCGCGCTGCCGTCGCGTTTCATCACCGAGCTTCCGGAAGAGCATGTCGACAACGTCGTCGACGAAGGCTTCTACGGCGGCTATGTCGGCTTTCGCGACAACCAGGCGCAAGGCGGCTTCGCCTCGACCTATGACAGCCCGGGCTGGCGGCGCGCGCAAGCAAATCGCGCGCAGTCGCAACAGCGCACGCGCCCGCCGCTCATCGAAGCGCAGGCCTATGTGGTGCAGACCAACGATCCCAGCGCCGCCTCCTATGCGAAAGGCGAACGCGTCTTCCACCAGAAATTCGGCTATGGCCGCATCGTCGCGGTCGAAGGCAACAAGCTCCTCGTCGATTTCGACAAGGCGGGTTCCAAGCGCGTGATCGACAATTTCGTGACCCGGGCGTGATCCTCTACTCTATTGCCGGTTTGAGTGAGTCGCTGATTCGACCCGCGGGGAACGATCGCCATGCTCATGGTACTCAAGCGCATCTTGGAGCAGGGTCTCTTCGCCAGCCGATGGCTGATGCTGCCGTTCTATATCGGCCTCGTCATCGCCCTCGCGGATCTTATCGTCGTCTTCCTGCACGAGCTGATCGTGCACCTTCCCGTTGCGCTCACCGAGGCCGTCTCGAGCACGACGCTGTGGGTCCTGGAGCTGATCGACATGTCGCTGGTCGCCAATCTCCTCGTCATCGTCATTCTCGCGGGCTACGAGAATTTCGTTTCGCGCATGGCGGATGTCGATCACCCCGACTGGCCGAGCTGGGTCACGGCGATCGACTTTTCCGGCATGAAGCTGAAGCTCATCGGCTCCATCACCGCCATCGCATCGATCTATCTGCTCGAGATGTTCCTGAGGCCGGGAAAGCTCGACGTCACGACCATCGGCTGGCTCCTCGCCATTCAGGTGACGATCATCATCTCCGGCGTGATGCTGGCGGTGACAGACCTCATCGCGTCGAAAGCCGGCAAGCATTAGCGACAGGGCTTCGCGGTCGTGCGGCGCGATTCTCGGTTATCTGAACGTTTTGCTTTGAGATTTTAGTCACCTGGGTGGCCCGCATTTGCGGGCCATGACAGGGTGGGGGAATCTCTATCGAACTCGTGCAGACACCTGGGTGGCCCGCATTCTTCCTTCGCCAAGGCTCCGGAGGATTGGCGTTGCAAGTCCTCCGAAGCTGCGGAGCAGCGTAGGAGGATCGCGGGCCATGACAGTGGTTTTGGTTGGGACGATTTCCAGGCAGCCGGCGCATGCAAAGAGACGACAAAGATTGACACGCCACCGACGAAATCCGGCGAAATCTCAAAAATAGAGTGTCATGGCCCGCGACTGCGGGCCACCCAGGTGACGCTTCGCCGATGTCGAAGACCTATTACGTCTACATCCTTGCCAGCAAACGGAATGGAACACTTTATATTGGCGTTACCAGCAATATTCATAAGCGGGTTTGGCAACACGGGAATGGTGTGATTCCGGGCTTCACCAAGAAGTATGGGATTAAGACGCTCGTCTATTACGAGGTCTTCGATGATGTTCGCGCTGCAATCGATCGCGAGAAACGGCTGAAGAAATACAAGCACGAATGGAAGATAAACCTGATTCAGCAGCGCAATGTCGAATGGCAGGATCTTGTTGAGCTTTATGGATGGGACCTGTAGTCACCTGGGTGGCCCGCATTCGCGGGCCATGACAATGTAATTTTGAAGTTGTAACTCAATCGACCCATGCCCCTCCCGCCTCTCTGGAAAGCCTCCGTCGTCGTCGCCAAGGATGAAGCTGCGGATATCGCGGCCGCGTTCGAGCTCGCGTCGTCGCCGCAGGCCGTGCTCTCGCTGGAAGAGCCGTTCGAGAAGACGGCGACCATCGAGGCGCTCTACAGCGAGATGCCCGATGGCGCGTTGCTGTCGAAACTCGCGGGCCGTGATGTGCATGTGGCGCTGCTGCCCGATCAGGACTGGATCAAGCTTTCCCAGGAAGGCCTGCCGCCGGTGCGCGCCGGGCGTTTTTTCGTCTATGGCGCGCACGACAAGGGCCGCGTGCCGCATGGCGTCATCCCGATGCGCATCGAAGCGGGCCTCGCCTTCGGCACGGGCCATCACGAGACGACGGCGCTCTGTCTTTCCGTCTTGAGCGACCTCGCCAAGAGCCGGCGTTACCGGAACGTCGCCGATATCGGCTGCGGTACGGGGCTGCTTGCGATCGGCGCCGCGAAATTGTGGAAGCGGCGCGTCATCGCCAGCGACATCGATCCGGTGGCCGTCGAAGTGGCGCGCGAGAACGCCGTCGCAAACGAAGTGGCGCCGCTCGTGCGCACCATCACGGCGGACGGTATGGTCAATCCGGAACTCGCGGCCCACGCGCCCTACGATCTGATCCTTGCCAACATCCTCGCGGGACCGCTGACGTTCCTGGCGCCGCAAATCTCCGCCGGCGTGGCGCGCGGAGGCGCCCTCGTTCTCTCGGGGGTCTTGCGCTGGCAGGAGAACCTGGTGACGAGTTTTTATCGCCCTCACGGCCTCGTTTTGCGCAATATCCGCCGCGCAGGCCCGTGGTCGGCGCTCCTGCTTGAGAGGCCCGTGTCCGGGCGCTAACGTCCGGCCATGGATAAAACCTTCCAAAGCTATGACGACCCATCCGACGCAGCGACCGTCGCGCCTCGGCTGGCCGCCCTCCGCACCGAACTGAAATCCCGAGGCCTCGACGGCTTCCTCGTGCCGCGCGCCGACGAGCATCAGGGCGAATATGTGCCCAAGCGCGCCGAGCGGCTCGCCTGGCTGACGTCGTTTACCGGTTCCGCAGGCGCGGCGATCGTGCTGGCCGACAAGGCCGCGGTCTTCGTCGACGGCCGCTACACGCTGCAGGTGCGCCAGCAGACGGACACCAAGCTGTTCGACCCGCGCGACCTGATCGGCGAAGGTCTCGGAGCCTGGATCGAAACGAATGTGCCGAAAGGCGCCAGGCTCGGCTACGACCCCTGGCTGCATACGGCCGGCGCGATCGACATGCTGAAAGTCTCCGCCGACCGCGCGGGCGCCACGCTCGTTGCCTGCGAGACCAATCCCATCGACGCGGTGTGGAAGGACCAGCCCGCGCCGCCGCTGGCGCAGGCCCTGCCGCACGGCATCGCGCTGGCGGGCGAAGCAGCGGAGTCCAAGCGCACGCGCATCGCCGAAGAGATCAAGAAGCTGGGCGCGGATGCGGGTGTCATCACCATGCCGGATTCCATCAGCTGGCTGCTCAACATGCGCGGCGGCGACGTGCCCCACACGCCGTTTGCGCTGTCCTTCGCCATCCTGAACGCGGACGGCTCGACCGATCTCTTCATGGACAAGCGCAAGAGCTCGCCCGAGCTCGAGAAGCATTTCGGCAATGCCGTGCGTCTGCGCGAGCCGTCCGAGTTCACGGGCGCGCTCGATGCGCTGAAAGGCAAGACCGTGCTCGCCGACCCCACGACGGGCGCAGCCGCGATCTTCGATCGGCTCGTGAAAGCCGGCGCCAAGGTGAAGCGCAGCGGCGATCCCTGCCAATTGCCCAAGGCGTGCAAGAATCCCGTCGAGATCGAAGGCGCACGCAAGGCGCATATCCGCGACGGCGCGGCGCTGACGAAATTCCTCGCCTGGTTCGCGCGCGAAGCCCCCAACGGGCAGCTGACGGAAATCGAAGCCGCGCAGACGCTCGAAGGCTACCGCCGCGCCACGGGCTCTTTGCGCGACCTGAGCTTCGATTCGATCTCGGGTGCGGCGCCGCATGCCGCGCTCCCGCATTATCGCGTCTCGCGCTCGAGCGACCGGCGCATCAACAGGAACGAAATCTTCCTGATCGATTCCGGCGGGCAATATCCCGACGGCACGACGGACGTCACGCGCACCACGATCGTGGGCACGCCCACGGCCGAAATGCGCGACCGTTTCACGCGCGTGCTTAAAGGTCATATCTCGCTCGCGACCTTGCGTTTCCCGGACGGCACGACCGGCATGCAGATCGACGCCTTCGCGCGCCGCGCGCTGTGGGACGCCGGCCTCGATTACGATCACGGCACGGGCCACGGCGTGGGCTCGTATCTCTCCGTGCACGAAGGCCCGCAGAACATCTCGAAGAAGTTCATCCAGCAACCGATCAAGCCGGGCATGATCATTTCCAACGAGCCCGGCTTCTACAAAGCCAACGAATACGGCATCCGCATAGAGAACCTCGTCGTGGTGACGGAGCCGGAAGACGTGCCCGGCGGCGAACGCAAGATGATGCGCTTCGAAACGATCACGCTGGCGCCCATCGACGTCGATCTCGTGGAGCCGAAGCTCCTCACCGCCGAAGAACGCGACTGGCTGAACGCCTACCACCTGCGCGTGCGCGAGGCGCTGTCGCCGCTGGTCGACGAAGAGACGAAGGTCTGGCTCGTCAAAGCGACGCGGGCGGTCTGACATGCGCAGACGCGGTGTGGCGCCTGCAGGCCATGTGCACCGGCTGACGCTCGACAGCCAGCTGCTCAAGAACAACTTCCTGGGCGATCCGTCCACCCGCGACGTGGACGTCTACGTGCCGGCCGAGCCGCGCCCGAAAGACCTGCCGCTGCTGGTCGACCTCGTCGGCTTCACCGCCGGCGGACCCGCGCACACCAACTGGAAGAATTTTTCCGAGAACGTGCCGGAGCGGCTGGACCGCCTCATCAACACCGGCGCCATGCCGCCCTGCTTCGTGGCGTTTCCCGACTGCTTCACCAAGCTCGGCGGCAATCAGTACATCAACAGCACCGTCATGGGCCCGTGGGCCGATGTGATCCTGACGGAGGTTGTGCCGCTAGTGGAACGCGAGTTTGCCTGCGGCGGACGCGGGCGGCGCGGCGTGTTCGGAAAAAGCTCGGGCGGCTATGGCGCCATCGCGCATGCGCTGCTCTACCCCCAATTCTGGAGCGCGGCCGCGTGCCATTCCGGCGACATGGGATTCGAGCTGTGTTATCTGGGCGAATTCCCGCGGCTCCTGCGCGCCCTGTCGAAACAGAGCGGCTCCATCGGCAAATGGATCGATGCGTTCTATGCGGCGCCGAAAACCAAGGACAGCGAAGTCCACGATCTCATGACGCTCGCCATGTGTGCGACGTACGATCCCGATCCGTCTCAACCCTACGGCCTGCGCCTGCCCGTCGATGCCTACACCTGCGAGCTGATCCCCGAACGCTGGAAGAATTTCCAGGCGTGGGATCCGTTGACTCTGGTCGAAAGCCGCGCGCGCGATCTCAGGGGCTTCAAGGGACTCTGGATCGATTGCGGCGACGTCGATCAATACGACCTCGTCTACGGCGCGCGCCGCATGCACCGCGCCCTCGACCGCCTGGGCGTGGCGCACGTCTATGAGGAGTTCTCCGACGATCACTCGAGCGTCGACTATCGCATGGACAAAAGCCTGCCGTTCCTGGCGAAGGCATTGAGCGCATAGTGCTGCGGGGATTTTTCAGATCGCGTTCCACCTCCCCCTTGCGGGGAGGCGGGAGTTTCCGGCGGCAGCTTTGCTGTGTCGTCGTCATCGCTCTGCCGTCATCTTCGCAAGGTGCTTCCGCCGCACCCATGACTCTCGCCGACTATATGGCGCTCGATGGGCCGGCGCCGACCGACCGCATTACATACGGCGCGGCGCCGTCGCAATATGCCGAACTGTTTCTGCCGAAAGGCGCCGGACCGTTTCCGGTCGTCTTCCTCGTGCATGGCGGCTGCTGGCAGGCGTCGCTCGGCGGCATCCGGCAGATGCACAACATGGCGGGCGATTTGCAGGGGCGCGGCGTGGCGGTCTGGAACGTCGAATATCGGCGCGTCGACGAAGCGGGCGGCGGCTATCCCGGCATGTATCGGGACATCAATCGCGCCTACGACACGCTCGTCGCCGATGCCGGACGCTATCGCCTCGACACGAACCGCATCGTCGCCATGGGTCATTCCGCGGGCGGACATCTCGTGCAATGGCTCGCCGGCCGTGCGCGCGTGCCGAAATCGAGCCCCATCTACGATCCGCAGCCGATGCATCTGAACGCCGTCATCAGCCTCGGCGGTCTGGCCGATCTGCGCGCGCAAGGAGAGCGGATTCCCGATGTGTGCGATGTGCAGGTGGCACAGCTGACGGGACAGCCGGGCGCCGGCCGCCCCGATCCGCTGCGCGATACGAGCGCTGCATCGCTCGTTCCCAACGGCATTCCTGCCGTTCTCATCAACGGCGCGCAGGACACCGTCGCGCCGCCGTCCGTCGCCGCCGATTACGCCACGGTCGCGCGCCGCGCCGGCGACAAAGCGGACCTCCTCGTGCTGCCGGGCGCGAGCCATTTCGACGAAGTGGCCGCCACGTCGCCGGCGTGGACGCTCATCCTGCCGGTGATCCTAAAACGCGTGCGGTGAACTCCACGCCGCCACCATCGCGAAGATCAGGCCCTGCTGGATCATGCCGGCGAGGCTGTGACCGATGATCGGTGCCACGAGGCTTCTCGATTTCTCGTACCAATAGGCGAAGAGAATGCCCTGCGCGAACATATAGACGACCTGACCGAACGCGATTCCGAACGGCAGCAGGAAGAAATTCCCGAGATGCGCCAGCGCATAGAGCGCAGCCACGACCACGCCGGCACCGCTCATCGCATAGCCGCGCACGGTGATGCGTCCCGGCATCGCCATCATCAGATAGGTCATGATGAGACCGCGCAGCAAAACCTCGTCCGACGGGCCCGCGATGACGCCTTGAAAGGAAAGCCAGCCGGTGATGTTGAACGACGTCAGCGGATAAGGCTGCTCCGGTGGCTTGTGGGCGATGAGCTGCGGCCAGTAATCGACAAGCGTCATCAGGACGCCGAAGAACACCGCCCACAGGATCGCGACGGGGACGTAGGAATCTCCGTCCGGCAGCCTGAGGCCGTAATCGCCGGGGTGAGTGCGGCGAAGCCAGCGAATGGCGAGATAGGCGAAAGCGAGCTGCGCGAGCTCGACATAGCCGTCGAAGATCCACGGCATCTCCGGCCGTTCGATCAGCCGCATGAAATGCTCGGCGATATAGATCGTCACGGCCGACACAACCGAGATGCCGACGAAGAGCAGCAGGGCGATCAGGATCGGCAGCGGCTTGAGCGCAAACGGCGCGTCGCCCGCGGCGTTCGTATCTCCTTGTTCCATTTTCCGCCTCGAATCAGCCGATCGGCAGGAAGCCGATGATAGCGCCCGTGAGCCCGCTTGCCATCGTGCCCGAGACAAGCGCGCGCATGGCGAGCGGCACGAGTTCGTCCCTGCGTTCGGGGATCATGCCCCCCATGCCCGCGATCATGATGCCGACCGAGCCCGGATTGGCGAAGCCGCACATGGCGTAAAGCATAATAAGTCGTGCACGCGGATCGAGCGCATCTTTCGGCAGTGCAGCAAGCTTCAGGTAAGCCACGAATTCATTGAGCACCGTCTTCTCGCCCATCAGCGCGCCCGCCGTCTTCGCCTCGCTCCACGGGATGCCGTAGAGCCAGACGACCGGCGCGAAGAGCCAGCCGAAGACGCGCTCGATGGTGAGCGGCGCGCCCCACACGGCCGGGGCATGCGCAAGGATGATGTTGGCGAGCGCCACCAGCGCCACGATGACGATCAGCATCGAGACGATGCCGAGCCACAGCTTGAGCCCGTCTTCGGTCCCTTGCGTGATCGCATCCATGCTCGAGCGATAGGCGAAGGTGGGCGCGGCTTCCGTTTCCGTCTCTTCGCGTCCCGGGATCATGATGCGCGCGATTAGGATGGCGCCCGGCAGCGACATGAACGAGGCGACGAGAATGTGTCCCAGCGCGCCCGGAATGACAGGACTGAGGATCGTGGCGTAGAGCACGAACACCGTGCCGGCGATGGTCGCCAGTCCCACCGTGCAGAGGGTGAACAATTCCGAGCGCGACAGACGCGACAGATAGGGCTTGATCAGAAGCGGCGCTTCCACCATGCCGAAGAAGACCGTCGCCGCCGAGCCCAGCCCCACCGCGCCGCCGATGCCGAGCACGCGTCCCAGCACCCAGGCGAAGCCGCGCACGATGACGGGCAGGATGCGCCAGTGCCAGAGCAGCGCCGCCAGCGCCGAAATGACGATCACGAGCGGCAGAACCTGAAACGCGAAGCTCGTCATGCCTTTGGGATCGGAAACCGTGAAAGGGGCCGACGCGCCGCCGATATAGCCGAAGACGAAGGCCGTGCCGGTCCGCGTCGCCGCGGTCAGCGCATCGACGGCGCCGTTGAGCGAGAAGAGCACGCTGCGGGCGGCGGGAATCTTGAGCAGCAGGAGCGCCAGCGCGAATTGCAG